>NVUH01000036.1 GCA_002401855.1 Hyphomicrobiales bacterium | reverse complement strand
CCGCTGATTCTAGCTAGTGCATAATAGGCATTATTATGCAAATTAGGTGGCTCAATTTTAAGTGCCAATAGTGGCTCAATTTTAAATGCTCATTGACAGAAATAAGCTAATTGGAGACGTAAAACGCACCCACATAGAAAAATTCCTACGAGACGTTGCAAATGGAAAAACTGCAATCGACGAAAAAACAAAGAAACACGGAAGAGTGATTGTGAAAGGTGGAAAAGGCACAGCCACTAGAACAGTACGCTTATTGGGTGGAATATTTAGCTATGCAGTAAACAATAGTTATTTAAAAACGAACCCACGCACAGGAGTAAAGCTATATGCCGACAAAAAGAACGAACGCTTTCTTTCTACGTCTGAATTAGAAAATTTAGGTGACGCGCTCCGCACGGCAGAAACCATTGGCTTGCCATGGAAACTAAAAGATAGAGAGAAATCCAAACACTTGCCAACCAATGAAGATAATAGAAGAGAAATCATGTCGCCCTCTGTAATAGCTGCCATTAAATTGTTAATGCTGACAGGCTGTCGTGTAAGTGAAATACTTAAACTTCGTTGGTCAGAGGTAGATTTTGAAAATGCTTGGTTAAATCTACCAGACTCAAAAACTGGTGCAAAGCGGATCATATTGGGCAAATCTTCCCTAGAAATTTTATCAAATCTACCTCAAACAGGAATTTTTGTAATTGCTGGTGCCAATCCGCAAAGACCAAGGTCAGATTTAAAACGGCCGTGGAAACGAATTATTGAATATGCAGATCTTAATGACCTTCGCCTCCATGATCTAAGGCATACCTATGCTTCAATTGGTGCTGCTTCAGGGATGGGGCTAAGCATGGTTGGTAAACTACTCGGGCACGCCTCACCTTCAACTACACAAAGATACTCACATTTTGCTGACGATCCTTTGCGTCGTGCTTCTGATGAAATTGACAATAAAATTGCCTCTGCAATGGGAGATTAAAATGACTAATAAGAAGCCATCCCAATTTAAAATTAGTAGTGATGTTCCAATTCCTAAAAAAACACGCCGACTTAAGTTTCCTGATGATATAAATATCATAAAGGAAGTTCATACAGAGCAGAAAAAACACCCAAACATTTCGCGTAACGCGGCAGTTACAAATATTATTCGTAGTAGATTAAACGACACTAACGCGGAGAACGAAGAAAAAGATACAGAAAGAATAATTAAACGCATGAAGATTATAGAAAACAAGCGTAGCTAACCAACGTATTTTGATTGCCCTAGTATGTTAATCCAGATGCCTTTACTCATTTGGATGGAACTGAAAGGAATTATCATGTTACAACCAACCTATCTAAGACGCAAACAGGCTGCGACTTACCTCCAAGAGCGTTATGGAGCTTACACAACTGAAACCCTAGCCAAACTTGCAACCATTGGTGGTGGGCCATCATTTCGCAAACTAGGGCGCTTCCCACTCTATACTAAAGAAGATTTAACCACTTGGGCAGAGTCCCGAATGTCAAAGTCAGTTAAAAGTACATCTGAATTAACTTTAGAGAGGGAATAAAAATGCCTTCTCAAACAGAACTCACACAAATCAACTTAAACGCTGCTTTAAATCTTATTCGAATAGGAATATCAATATTTCCCGCAAAACCTAATAAAGTGCCTTTCATAAAGGGTTGGAAAAACGGTAGCTTGAACGAAGCAGAAATTCAAAGTTGGTGGCAACAATATCCCAATGCAATGCCAGCAATTCCATGCGGCATTAACAAGATACTAGTCGTTGATTGCGATGTTAAAAACGGTACCAATGGAAACTTAGCTTGGGACAATTATTGCAATGGCCTGGACATTCTCCATCAAGAAGCCGTTATCGTAAATACTCCATCTGGAGGACGTCATTTTTACTATAAGCAAACCGACATTGAATTATTGGGAAATACTGCTGGTAAAATTGCTGCAGCCATAGATACAAGAGGAAATGGTGGATATGTAATCGCTCCAGGAGCTACGCTTATAGATGGTAAGTCATACCAAATTGTTTATGGCAGCCTTGAAATGCTGCCCGATATACCATTCGCCCTAAACTCTTTCTTAAAAAAACCAAAACTATCTATAGACCAGCCTAATATCACAACAAAACCAACGGGTATTGAAATTAATCTTTCAGAACGGAAATACGCTCAAAAAGCGCTTAAAAACGAAGCTTATAACGTTACCAATGCCTCCGAAGGCGAACGTAACAACACTTTAAACAAAGCTGCATTCAGTTTAGGTACATTGTTAAGCAGCAATGGAATTACTGAAGTAGAAATTGAAAACACCCTAAGTAGTGCCGCAATTCAGAGCGGTTTACCAGAACCTGAAATTAGGAATACAATAAAATCAGGAATGGAAACTGGCAAAGGAAGACCACGCCCATCAATTTCACAACGTATTAACTTAGTCAACGGTTTGATCGTTACATCGGGCATTAATAAAAAATTTGGCTTAATTAAAACTCGAGTGTCAGATGTTACCCCAGAACACATATCTTGGCTTTGGCAAAATCGTATAGCACTTGGGAAAGTCACAATTATTGCAGGTGATCCTGGGTTGGGAAAATCCCAATTAACCACCTATCTAGCTGCTCGTGTTTCAACTGCCACCTCATGGCCGAATAATGATGGGAAAGCTCCATTGGGAAGTGTTGTAATGTTTTCTTGTGAGGACGACATTGCAGACACAATTAGACCACGGTTAGAAGCCGCAGGCGCTAATATGAATAAAGTGTATGTTGTTAACGAACGTTTGAATGAAAATGGAGCATTAACCAGCATTTCTCTGAATTCTCATATGCAAGAAATTGAACAATTAGCTGTAGAAGATCCCGACATTCGCCTTATAGTGATAGACCCAATTACAGCCTACTTAGATAAAATTGATAGTCATAAAACTAGCGACGTAAGAAGTGCACTCGCACCCCTCCAAAGTTTAGCCTCTAAATACGGAATTGCAGTGGTTCTTATATCTCATTTCAACAAAGGAAGCGGTGGGGGGAAGGCGATTAACGCAGTTACTGGATCGGGCGCATTTGTGGCGGCATCCAGAGCAGCATTTATTGTGACTAAAGGAGAGAGTAAAGATGATGGCTTAAGGCTATTCCTTGAAGGGAAGAACAATTTAGCTAAAGCAAAAGGATTGTCATTTAGAATTAAGCATCGAGTTTTACCCAGCAACATTGACGCACCATATCTTGAATTCGAAGACGGAGAGCTAGATATTACGGCTGATGAAGCCCTTGCACCCAACAATAACTCACGAAAACCAACCCAACTAAATATAGCAGAACATTTTCTTCGCGTAGAGCTCTCCGAAGGTTCAGTTTTATCTAAAGAATTGCTCAAAAAAGCCGAAGAACAAGGCATTACAGAAAAAACATTAAGAAGAGCCCAAAAAGAAATGGGTATTACTGCCACAAAAGATGGCTATCAGGGGCAATGGATTTGGAGCTTTCCATTTGACGCTAAAAGTTTATTCAAAAAACCTGAAGCTCCCGCCCCATTAAAGATGGACACGAAAAACAAAGATACCCCTCCCAAAAACATGGGCACCTTTAATGATGGATGGCCATCTTAGTAAGATTTATATTTGGAGCAACAAAATGTCCACTGATAATACAGAGAGAATACAGCGTGGAAAACCATTTCAACAAGGACAAAGTGGGAACCCATCTGGCCGTCCAAAAGGGTCTCGAAACAAGTTATCAGAGTTCTATCTCTCTGCGCTTGCTGAAGATTTTGAAGAACATGGGAAATCTGCAATTAAAGAAGTTCGAAAAACTGATCCAAAAGCTTATTTGCAAATCATCACAGTACTAATTGGAAAATTACCAATAGAAAAAAATGAACCCGATGGCTCCTTAATTGCTAATCGCAAAGTTATGATTGTCGTAGATCACGGCACCGATGAAGAATGGGAAGCCAAAGCGTTAGCGCAACAAACAAAGTTAGTCGAAGAGGCTAAAACACAAAAATAGAGCCAATCCTAACTTTCTGTTTGCCTATAAATTTCGCGCCTAATACGTTTCCACCTACCTTGTTCGCAGGATTTGCTGTAACGCCATGCACGATATTCATTAGTGAACGCCCGTTTAGCTGCTTCATTCCCATATTTTTCTATATATTCCAAAGCTACATCCTCTATTTCTTTGGATGGAATAAGGCGTGGTTGTATGTCCCCAGTCCAAACACTAAATAATAGTGCCCCCCATATTGGTGACAGGCCGACAACCCATACAATGGTTAGAATTATATCTTTGTTATCCATTTACACCGCTTACAAATAAATTGACTACATTATGTTCTTATACTACTACATATTGTTCATAGCAATGTTTGTGTTCAAAGGTAACAATATGTTCCTATGGATATATTCGCAAAAAGACTATGTGAACGCGCAAAACAACTAGGCATCTCAAATGCTGAAGCTGCGAGACGCGTTGGATTAGAAGAGAGACGTTACGCACATTATGCGTCTAGTCGACGGGAACCTGATTTGGCTACATTGACGAATATAGCAAAAATACTTAACACTACTCCAAACTGGCTTCTTGGAGTGGAGGATCAGTTAGAAGAACAACCAAATAAAACTGCGTTGATTGAACGCTTCGTGAATACAGCACGGGTAATGTCACTTGAAGAGCTAGAAATTTGTATCATTCAGGCCGAAGCAATTGTGGCATCGAAAAATACGAAAATAAGCGGGAAGTAAAAATGGCCAACAATAATAAGCAAACAAATGGCGCAAATACAAAAGAACTTGGCATTGACCCGGAAGCGCTGTGGCAAACGGCTGATAAGCTTCGCGGCTCCATTGACGCAGCGGAATACAAGCATGTAGTTCTTGGATTAATTTTCCTCAAATATATCTCTGATGCCTTTGAAACACGCAGGGCCGCCTTGAAAGAAGAATTAAAGGCTGATGGTATCGAAGGGACGGAAGCCGAAGGGTTACTGGAAAGTCGTGACGAATATACCGCTGAAAACGTCTTCTGGGTGCCTCAGAATGCCCGCTGGCAAGAAATACAGGCAAAAGGTAAAACTCCCAATATCGGCAAACTCATTGACGATGCAATGTATTCAATTGAGCAAGACAACCCAAAGCTTAAAGGTAAGCTACCACGAGATTACGCCCGGCGCGGAATTCCACCTGAACGGCTAGGCGGATTGATCGACCAAATCGCATCTATTGCAATTGGTACCAAAGAGGCGCAGGCAAAGGATGTTCTGGGGCGCGTTTACGAATACTTCTTGGGCAAATTTGCTGCCGCCGAAGGAAAGCTTGGGGGTGAATTTTTCACCCCGAGTTCAATTGTCCGTCTGATGGTTGAAATGATCGAACCCTATGAGGGGCGTGTCTATGACCCGGCATGCGGTTCAGGCGGTATGTTTGTACAATCAGAAAAATTTGCTGAAGCCCATGGCGGGTCAAAACGTGATCTTTCCGTTTTTGGGCAGGAATCCAACCCCACCACCTGGCGGCTGGCGCATATGAATTTGGCCATTCGCAGCATTGAAGCCAATTTAGGCGACCAGCCCGCCGATAGCTTTACCCGAGATTTACACCCGGATTTGAAGGCCGATTATATTCTGGCCAATCCGCCGTTCAACATATCGGATTGGTCGGGCAAACTGTTGCGCAAAGATGTGCGTTGGAAGCATGGGGTGCCGCCAGTTGGCAATGCCAACTATGCGTGGATACAGCACTTCATTCATCACCTTTCGCCAGCAAATGGGCGCGGCGGTGGCATAGCGGCCTTTGTCATGGCCAATGGATCATTGTCTTCCACCAGTGGCGGCGAAGGAGACATTCGCAAAAGCATTATTAAGGCCGATTTGGTCGATTGCATCATCGCCATGCCCGCACAATTGTTTTTAACCACCGGTATACCGGTTTGTCTATGGTTCGTGACCCGGGACAAATCCGGCAAGCATTTGTCCAAAGGCAAGGGCGGGCGCAACCGCCAAGGCGAAACCCTGTTCATTGATGCTCGCAATATGGGCACAATGGAAACCCGCGCACTACGCTACCTGACAGGGCGTGATAATGAAGTTTCGCCACCACCAATGGATACCGATATTGGGAAAATCGTCGGCACTTATCACGCGTGGCGAGGCGAGGCTAAAGCGGGCGACTATGAAGATGTGAAAGGATTTTGCAAGGCGGCGACGGTTGAAGATATTGCTCATAAAAACCATATTCTTACGCCCGGAAACTATGTTGGTAACGCCACTCAAGTGGCCGATAGTGAACCATTTGAAGAGAAGATGGAACGTCTTGTTAGCCAATATTCCGATCAGCTTAAAGCCTCTGATGATTTAAAAAATGCAATCAAAAAGAACCTTGGAGCGCTTGGCTATGAACTCTGAGTATCGAGCCTCAACTTGGGGCGATGAAATATCACTTGAATACGGAAAGGGGCTTCGTGGGTACAAAGGTGCGGAAGGGCCTATCCCGGTCTTTGGTACAAATGGTCAAGTTGGATGGACAGATAAAGCGCTTGCACTAGGGCCGGGCATAATCCTTGGACGAAAAGGGGCTTACAGGGGGATCAATTACTCAAAAGACCCGTTCTTCGTTATCGACACAGCCTACTATGTAAAACCGAAAACTGACCTTAATATGCGATGGTTATATTATGCGATGATCCACCATCGTCTTGGGTTTATTGATGATGGTTCGCCAATACCCTCTACCACCCGCGCAGCAGTTTATATTCGCGAAGTTGATGTTCCAGTACCTGAATCTCAAACTACAATCGCCAAAATCTTAGGCGACCTTGACGACAAAATCAACCTTTTGCGAGGAATGAATGCGACGCTGGAAGACATTTCTCAATCCATATTTCGCGCATGGTTTGTGGATTTCAAACCAGTCCGAGCCAAGGCCGCTGGTGCAACCAGTTTTCGCGGTATGCCTCAGGAATTGTTTGATGCTCTGCCAAATAGCTTTGAGGACTCCGAAATTGGGGAAATACCGACGGGGTGGAAAATTAAGCCCTTGGACAGTATCGCAGACTTTCTTAATGGCCTAGCGATGCAAAAGCACCGCCCCAAAAGTGGCGAGGATAGTCTCCCTGTAATCAAGATAGCAGAGCTGCGCAAAGGTATCTCTGGAAGAACAGACAAAGCTTCAATTTCTATTCCAGAAAAATATATTATTAGTGATGGTGATTTCATTTTTTCTTGGTCTGGTAGCCTGCTAGCTAAGTTTTGGACGGAAGGTGACGGTGCGCTCAACCAACATTTATTCAAGGTTACTGGGAGAGATCACCCGATTTGGTTTGTTGCGTCATGGATTTGGGTTCATCTTCAAAACTTTCAAGACATTGCAGCATCAAAAGCAACGACCATGGGACACATTCAAAGAAAACATCTTTCCGATGCTATGATTGTGAGGCCCAGCAGCAAAATACTTAAACAAATGACTGTTCTTATGGAACCATTTATTGCAAAACAAATAACCAACGAATTGGAGGCCCATACACTTTCCAGTCTCCGCGATACCCTCCTCCCTAAGCTAATTTCCGGTGAAATTAAAGCGCCCCACTTTGAGGCGTTAACCGATGGCTGATGAAACTTACGTCCAATTTGAGCTGACCGCCTGCCGGGAATTGATGGCCAATCACCCAGAATCACTGCGTATCCGTGAACAGGTTGAAGCACTGGAAGATGCTATGCCGGACAAACCAGGAGTCGTCGTTTCCTTCTGCCGAACCATTATTGAAACTACCTGCAAAACTATCCTGACAGACCGAGGTATAACCCCTGAGCCCGGTTGGGAAGCCCCGAAGCTGATATCAGAGACAACAAAATATTTACATCTTGGTCGACACGAAGACGGTACTGTTGATGCGCGTTTGAAAGATGGCACTGAGAAACTTGTTCGCGGCGTCAATTCAATCATTGATGGCATAATGACGATCCGCAATGATCACGGATCAGCCGCCCATGGCGCAGATGCCTATGCCCCTATGTTAGATGCGCGTTATGCTGAAATTGTGGCGCGTGCCACTGATGCGGTCGTTGGTTTGATGTTCAAGACGCATATGGGTGGTGCAAACAAAGACCTTTTAAAGCGCTTCCGCTACGGGGACTACAAGAATTTTGACGAATGGATTGATGGAGAAATCGACCCTTATGTGGTGCTTGACACACCGCTGATTGCCAGCGAAGCTTTGTTCAAAACCGATATGAATGCTTATCGTGCGGCATTAGTTCAATTCCGACAAGATCAACAAGACGAAGCGGTCGAAGAAGCACAAGGTGCTGGGGGGGCGTCATGAATGAAGAAATAGTAGAACAGGCCGCACAAGGATGGTTTGAAGCCTTGGGGTATGATGTATTACGTGGCGCAGATATTTCGCCAGGTGCTGAAAAACCGTTGCGCGAAACCTACGAAGACGTTGTGCTGCTTCCCCGCCTGAAAGCTGCCCTGCGCCGCCTAAACCCAGATATGCCCGAAGATGCTATTGTACAGGCCGCAACAATAGTTTCCCGGCCACCTGAACCGACGCTGGAACAAAACAATCGCTGGTTTCATATGCTCCTGAGTGACGGTGTAGATGTTGAATACCGAACCAACGAAAGTGAAACGCGCGGCGACAAGGCAAAACTGTTCGACCCTGACAACTTACGCGCCAATGATTTTTGTGTAGTATCGCAGCTCACTATCAAGAGCGATGAGGCAACGCGCCGCCCGGATCTGATTGTCTATCTCAATGGGTTGCCGATTGTTGTTATCGAGCTGAAGGACCCGACAAATGAGGAGGCGACACTTTGGTCTGCCTACGACCAACTTGCCGAATATAAGATCAAAATTCCGGCGCTGTTTGTCTATAATGAAGCCCTGATTATCAGTGATGGAGATACAACGCGTGTTGGCTCACTCACCGCTGGCACCGACCGCTTTGCCCCTTGGCGCTCCATCAAAGATGATCGGGAACCTGGTCGCCCAACGTTAGAAACCGTAATTAACGGATTATTCCGCCAAGATGTACTTCTAGGCTATCTCAACCACTGTATCGTGTTTGAAGAAGATAAGAGAACTGGCGATATCATAAAAAAAATTGCCGGTTATCACCAATTCCGCGCAGTACGATCCGCAGTAGAAAATTGCAAACGTGCACTTCGCCCGCAAGGTGACGGGCGTGGTGGCGTTATCTGGCACACTCAAGGGTCTGGCAAAAGCCTCACCATGCTGATGTTATCCGGTGCGCTGGTTCAAGATGAACAATTGCAAAATCCTACCATTGTTGTAGTGACCGACCGTAATGACCTTGACGGCCAGCTCTTTGATACTTTCGCCGATGGCCGTGCCTTACTCCGGCAAGACCCCGTGCAGGCAGAAGATCGCGAGGATTTGGCGGCAAAGCTCAATCGCGCATCCGGCGGCGTTGTATTTACAACTATTCAAAAGTTCGAGGAACGATCCGGCGCGGTTAGTGAACGCACGAATATAGTGGTTATGGCCGACGAAGCCCACCGAAGCCAATATGGCTTTGTCAAAGGTGGGGCAAGGTGGATGCGCGAAGCTCTGCCAAACGCAACGTTCATTGGCTTTACTGGAACACCAATCGAAAGCACCGACCGGATTACCCGAGGTGTATTTGGCGAATATGTTGATATTTACGATATAAAACAAGCCATTGAAGACAATGCTACGGTCAAAATCTATTATGAAATGCGGTTGATCAAACTCTTGCCCAATGATGAGGGGATTGCCGAAGCAGAAGCGCAATTGCGAGAAGCATTTGATGCCGACAAGGATGGGGTGGAACCACCAGCCGACATAACCGTGCCACTTGAACAATTAGCAGGAACCAAAGAACGGCTATCAGCTTTGGCTAATGAGATTATTACACATTTTGAAGAACGCTCAAAAGTTCTCGATGGCAAAGGTATGATCGTCTGTATGAGTCGCGAAATCTGTATGAACCTGTATGATGAAATTACGTCGTTACGTCCGGATTGGCACGACGATGAGGATGCCATGGGCACGATTAAAGTCGTCATGGACGCAAACGTTCCCAAGAACCGCGCAGATGACGCAGAACGGATCAAATACCATGGCCGCACCAAGACGCGTAGAGAGGCACTTGCCAAACGTCTAAAGGACAACAGCGATCCGCTTCGATTGGTGATTGTTTGCGACATGTGGTTGACTGGCTTTGATTGCCCATCTCTTCACACAATGTATCTCGACAAGCCACTTTCGGGGCACAACCTCATGCAGGCAATAGCCCGTGTAAACCGCGTGTTTGGTGACAAGCCCGGCGGTGTTGTAGTTGACTTTTTAGGAATTGCTGATCAACTTCGTGACGCGGTTCAAACCTATACGCAAGCAGGGGGCGAAGGTAGCCCGATTGAAAGCATTCAAGATCAAGCTATTCCAGAAATGATGCGGCACTTTGAAGAGCTGCGCGACTTCTTCGATGGTTTTGACTATCAGGGCTTTATGGTTGGCGTTGAGGCCGACCAACTTAAAGCCATTACCGGCGGTGCCGATCATGTATTCGAGAAAGAAAACGGTAAGAAGCGCTTTATGGACATGGTGGCCGGATTGTCCAAAGCCTTTGCGCTATCTGTCCCTAGACAGGAAACAGATGATGTTCGCGATCATCTTGCATTTTATCAATCGATACGTGCTGCAATTCACAAACGCTTGACTGATGAAAACGACAAACCACGGAGTAACGATTCCGCTGCTGTGCGGCAGGTCATTTCAGGCGCGATATCAGCTGATGGTGTGATTGACTTATTCGAAGCAGCAGGGCTTCCAGACCCCAATGTAGGTATCCTTTCCGATGAATTTCTGAACAGCTTAGCTGCGTTGCCGCAAAAAAATTTAGCGCTGGAAACTCTCAAGAAACTGCTGGCGGATCAAATTCGAAGCCGTGAACAAGTTAACATCATTCAATCACGTAGTTTCCGGGAATCATTGGAAGCTGTACTAATGCGCTATTCCAATCGTGCAATTACCACAGCTCAAGTCATCGAAGAGCTTATCGGTCTTGCAAAAACAATCACCCAAGCCATCGAACACGGCAAGGAATCTGGCTTATCCGAAGAAGAAATTGCCTTCTATCAAGCCTTGGCAGACAACACTTCTGCCCGTGAAATGTTACAAGATGATATTCTCAAAACCATCGCACGCAAACTTGCGGAAAGCATAAAGAAAAAAGCCACACTCGACTGGACCCAACGCGAAACTGTCCGGGCGGATATGCGAAGAACGGTACGTAGATTATTAGCCAAATATGGCTACCCACCAGATGCACAGGAAACGGCAACCCAATTGGTAATCAAGCAGGCTGAGCTAATGGCCAATAGGCAGATATAAACGAACGAGGAATTGCGGTGTAGAACAACGGAGAATTAAACATGGATGCAAAAGCACATGATTTGAATTTTGTATTAGGGCAACGCCAGCAGTGGGTTGTACCAGTTTATCAACGTCATTATGAATGGGAAACTGGTGCAGACAAACAGGTTGCAAAAATGTGGGATGACTTGCGAGACAACGCAATAGAACGATTGGAAAAGGACCGCACACCATTTCCACATTATTTCGGCGCTATTATTTATTCAGAACCGAGTACACAGCCTTTTGGTGCTGTACCGCAGCGGTTTCTTGTGGATGGTCAACAGCGCATCACCACATTCCAAATTGTTCTGACAGCTATACGAGAAGAAGCTAGAGACTACAAACTTAGCCATCTAGTTGAGATTACAAATACATACCTATTTAACGACGAGAACAAGGGTATGAAAGATGTTTCCAAAGAGCGGTTTAAGCTTTGGCCATCCGCATTCGACCGCTCCCTTTTCCAATCAATTGCATTGGATAATTTCCAGACGGTTCGTAATAACAATACCCCGCAATATTTTTACAAAACCGGTCGTATTATTAAAGGTGGAACCCCAAAGCTTCTTTTAGCATATCATAGCCTTTGCTTAAGTATCGAGGAATTTGTCAAAGAACGTGTCGAATTGGGAAACGAAGCAGAAATTGTAATTAACGCGTTACTCGAAGGTTTCTTATCCGGCTTCCAGGTGGTTGTAATTCAGCTTGATGAAAACGACGACGCTCAGGAAATTTTCGCCTCCCTTAATGGTCTTGGCAAGCCATTGGCACCGTTCGACCTGATACGAAATGATGTGTTTCACCGTGCCAGAAAGCTTGGCGAAGATGATGAAACATTGTTTGATAGCCGCTGGAAATATTTCGAAGAACCGTTTTGGACATTCGAGGTTAGACAAGGAAGGTTGAAGCGTGCGAGAGCTGATCATTTGATTGCCCATGCGGTCGTTGCTGAAACTGCACGCGATGCGAACATTGCAAAAATCGCCACCGAGTATCAACATTACGCACGAGATAGGGCGTTTGAGACAGTTGCTGATGAACTAGACGTTCTTCTTACACATGCTCGGAACTATCGTTTGCTTGAAGAGGAAGAAGAAGGTTCAACAATCGGCCGAATTGCACACATTTTAAGAACGTGGGATTTATCGACATTTCATCCGTTCGTTCTTTGGGTTCTTAGCTATGTGGGTGACGAAGACATACAAAAGAAAATTTTTGATTTATTAGAAAGTTATTTGGTCCGTCGTGAAATTTGTGGGCTAACAACCAAAAACTATAATAAGGTTGCAACTAGTTTTATTCGCGCTGCAAAAAAATCTGAGGACCCCTATAACGCACTATACGAGTATATGTCTGCAGCAACGGGTGACGTTTCAAAAATGCCCATGGAAGCTGAAGTTAAAGAAGCAATCCTACGTCGAAAAGTATATGGGACGATTCCAACTCCTCGCCTGCGGTTTATTCTACAAAATATTGAATATGCTATTCGTGATAAATTTGACGAGATAACCGTTTCAACTTCAAATCTAACGATTGAACATATTATGCCCCAGCACTGGGCAGAAAATTGGCCACTCGATAATGGTGAAACAGCTACACACGAATCAAGCGTTAGGGCGATATTGGACGGCGCCCCGATGGAAGATGCAACAAAGGCTCTTGTCGATACCCGTTCTCTTGCAATCGACACCTTAGGTAATTTAACACTTATTACTGGGTCATTAAATCCAAGTTTGGGAAACGCTGGATGGATAAAAAAGAAGGAGAAGCTTGCTGGGTCATTGCTCGTATTAAATCGCGAAGTTGCTAAGGTCGACAATTGGAATGAGAAGAGTATAGAAGATCGCGCTGGAATAATTGCCGAAGTGATTGAGATTAGATGGGGCGCCCAAAATAGTGATGATTAAATATGCCAAAAGGACGATTAGCCAGCAGAAAACTCCTTTACCGTGATACCCAGGTGATGCCCAAGCCTAATTTAGCAAAATGTCTATAAGTATAACATACTGATTTTATTGGTGCACCCGACAGAATTCGAATCTGTGACCTCTGCCTTCGGAGGGCAGCGCTCTATCCAGCTGAGCTACGGGTGCATAATTTAGCGAAAATAGCTCAATCTATACTGTGTCGCAATCTATTATCTAACTTTCTACAAAAAATCTTGCATTATTTTGCGAAATCCACTTTCATGCTTTTCTGCCATTCCGGCATTTGGCGCACTGGATAAAAACACTAAATTCATCATAATGGCGACATCAAGCAAGTCCGCTCAATAAATTCATATAATCAGCAATCGCAATGGCCCTGCCGTCATCTTCAATATATTCCATCACCAAAAATTCAGTGTGACAATATATAATTGTCGGGGCTCTTAAGCCCATTATCAAGCCTTTTCATCAGCTTCGAAAACTCCGCCTCTTGGCGAAACAATTGTGCATCATCTTGGTTGATATCATTAGCATTATCAAAAAAATTATCACGTGATTTTTTAAGCGCATATCGCACGCCGCACGCACTGTGCAATATGAATATATCGGCATCAACCCCAGAGGTTAAATACTCCGCACGGACAATCTCATCCACTATTTTCTGATCATTTAAAATCTGAACAAATTTTAAAACTCTGTCCAGAACCACCATATCAGCCCGTTTCAGTCAATTGCAAAAACACATCTTCAAGGCCAGCCTCTTCGGTGCTAACGTCTTTAATTTCAATGCCTTTATTCTGCAATTTGCTAATAATCTCCATAATCTCGACTTGCTTAGGCGCATAATCAATCAACAAATTACCAAATTCACTCAGCCCAACTTTAATATTCTTGCCCAAATCAGGCACTTCTGTCACCAACACTTTAGGGGTGATAATCACCCGCTTGGCATCAATGCGTTTTAACAATTGCTGGGTTGGTTCATTGGCAATTAATTTCCCGTGGTTGATAATCGCTATTTGGTCGCATAATTCTTGCGCTTCTTCCAAATAATGCGTGGTCAGCACAATGGTTGTGCCCCGCTCATTCAACTCACGTACATAATCCCACATTTGGCGGCGCAATTGCACATCCACACCCGCAGTTGGTTCGTCCAAAATCAACACTGGCGGGTTATGCACCAAAGCTTTGGCCAACAATAAACGCCGTTTCATCCCGCCCGATAAATCCCGCGTATAGGCATAAGCTTTGTCAGCCAAACCAATGGCTTCCAAAATCTCCATACTGCGCCGTTCAGCTTTCGGCACGCCATAAAGCCCCGCTTGCTGCTCCAAAGTTTTAATCGGCGGAAAAAACGGATCAAAATTAATCTCCTGCGGCACAACACCAATAGATGCGCGCGCTTGGCGGGGGTTTTTATCCATATCAAATCCCCAAATCGATACATCACCCGCACTTTTTACCACCAAGCCCGCCAATATATTAATCAAGGTCGATTTACCCGCCCCATTCGGCCCCAAAAGCCCAAAAATACTACCCATTTTCACATCAAGGCTGATCGATTTCAGCGCCTCAACGGCGCCCTCTTTGCCAGGATTATAAGTTTTTTTCAGATTTTTAATTTCAATCGCATTCTGCGTCATAAGCTGACCTATCGTCTAAACGTTAACCTGATTCGGATATAGACTAGAATGTTTACAGCATATGCCCTCGCAGGGCGAGATATTTTTAGGAAACCCGCAGGATTAATATGGCAACATCCGCGCCGTCAACAAATGTACAGATTGTCTCACCAACCCCAAATAATCATCGCATAGCCAATTTACCCGAAAAAAAATCATTATTATTAAGTTTAAAAACCCCATTTTAATGTTAATCTAGGTCAGAAAAAAATTATCAATTCAAGGGGAAGAAAATGACTTTAATCATAAAAAATAAATGGGCACTCGTCACAGGTTCAAGCCGCGGTGTTGGGCAGCAAATCGCATTAGGCCTCGCCCAAAAAGGCGTCAACCTAGTGCTGCATTCATCAAATGTCGACAACCAACAAACCACCAAAAATCTGCTCAAAGATTATGACATAAAAATCCACAGTGTCGCGGGCGATCTAGCCAACCCCAAAAGCATCCAAGCCAGCATAGAGCAAGCCGAAAACCTAAGCGGCGGCATCGACATCCTCTATAATAACGCCGCAGTTATGACCCAATTCATCGACATTTTCGAAGCCCCCATAGAAGATTACCACCAAAGCTTCCAAGTCAACGTCTTCGCCATCATCCAAATCTGCAATTTTTTCGCCCCCAAAATGCTCAAACGCGGTTTTGGCCGCATCATCAACACCACATCAGGCATTAAAGAATTACCCAGCTTAGATGCCTACAGCATCAGCAAAGCCGCATTAGATAAATACACTCACGATCTAGCCTTCCAACTCGCAGGTTCTGGCGTTTTAGCCAACCTATTCGATCCAGGCTGGTGCCGCACCGATCTCGGCGGCCCCGATGCGTTTAATGACGTAAAGTCGGTATTGCCAGGCGCATTATTACCTGCCATGTTGGGCAAAATAGGTGATGAAGAACCCCGCGCCATGCTTTTCGCCGCACAAAATTACGCAGGCATAGACATGTAATAAAGGCAGCAATAAAATGAAAAATTTAGGCTTGGCACAACGCACCCTCACCCTAAAACCCAGCCAAATCCGCGAGGTGGCCGAGGCGGGCATGAACATAGACGGCATTATCCCTCTATGGTTCGGCGAGAGCGCGTGGCCAACGCCCCAATTAGGCGTCGATGCCGCCATAAACGCCCTCAACAATGCCGATCATTTTTACCAACCCAACAGCGGCAAAGCCACCTTCCGCCAAGCCATTTGCGATTACCAAACCACATTACTAAACAAAACCTTCTCCCCCAACCGCATCACCGTCACCGCATCAGGCATGCAAGGCTTGGCCTTAGTCGCCCAAGCCCTCATCACAACGGGCGATAAAGTCCTCGCCATAGAACCAACATGGCCAAACGTAATCGAAGCCTTCCGCATTTCAGGTGCCGAAGTCACCACCCAAAACCTAGAGGTTAAAAACGGCAAATGGTCGCTAAACCTAGACCGCTTCCTAGCCGCCCTCACCCCCGATATCAAAGCCGTGGTCATCAATTCCCCCCACAACCCCACAGGCTGGACAATGCCCGAGCTAGACATGAAAGCCATCTTCGATCATTGCCAAAAACTAGGCATCTGGATCGTCGCCGACGACGTCTACGCCCGCCTCTACAAACACGCCAACACCGCCCCCTCATTCCTAAAATGGGCAACCGACCAAGACCGCGTCATCTCCATCAACAGTTTTTCAAAAGCCTGGTCAATGACCGGCTGGCGCCTAGGATGGATTTGCGCCCCCAAACAACTAGAGCAAACCCTAGCCATGCTATCCGAATTTAACATTGCAGGCCCCGCGGGCTTTATCCAACAAGCTGGCGCCACAATGCTAGCTCAAGGCGAACCAGAAATCGCAAAACTCACCTCACGCCTAAACGCAGGCTACGCCATTGCCGAAACCAAATTAAAAGCCATGCAAGGCGTAGATTTCATCGAGCCAGACGGCGCTTTCTACTGCTTTTTCAAAGTAGATGGCATGACCAACAGCCTAACCACCGCCAAAAACCTGTTACACATCACCAAAGTAGGCACCGCCCCAGGCGCAGCCTTCGGCCCATCAGGCCAAGGTTATCTTCGCATCTGCTACGCCCAACCGCCCGAAATTCTGTCCAATGCCTTAGACAAATTAGCCGCAGGCCTAGCCAAAGCCAAAGTCTAAAAACCCACTAAGCGGTCAAATGCTTATAATGCCAGCGCAAATGCTTTTCCATAAATGTGCTCAAGAAATAAAAGCCATGATCATAACCTTCATGCTCGGCATATTCAACATCATAGCCAACCGCTTTAGCCGCAGTTAAAAAATTCTGCGGCTTAAGCTGCTCAACCAAAAACTCGTCATCCAGCCCTTGCTCAATCATAATCGGCACACGAGCACCAGCTTTGGCCATCAACTCAGTCGCATCATATTGCTTCCACATTTCACGGTTTTTGCCCAAATAACCACTAAACGCTTTTTTGCCCCATGGGCAATCAGACGGGTTCACAATCGGCGAAAACGCCGAAATACTCATATAAGCGTCAGGGTTACTAAGCCCCAATGTCAACGCCCCATGCCCGCCCATAGAATGGCCAGCAATCGAGCATTTATCAGTAATCGGAAAATTCTCAGCAATCAAAGCCGGCAATTCACTCACCACATAATCATACATCTGAAAATGCTGCGCCCAAGGCTCCTGCGTGGCATTCAAATAAAACCCCGCGCCCTTGCCCATGTCATAACCATCATCATCAGCCACATCATCACCGCGCGGCGAAGTATCACAAACCACCAACGCCATGCCAAGCTCTGCCGCAACACGGTGCGCACTGGCTTTCTGCATAAAATTCTCATCCGTGCAAGTCAGCCCAGACAGCCAATAAAGCACAGGCACCTTACCACCATCATTCACCTGCGGCGGCAAGAATATAGAAAAACTCATCTCACAATTCAACACGTCAGACCGATGCTTATACCGCTTCAACCACCCGCCAAAACATTTATTATTACTAATATTTTCCATAATTAAAGAACCCTATGCATCATGCTTAAAATGCACAACACTGCGAATGCTTTCGCCACTATGCATCAGATCAAACGCCTTATTTATGTCTTCAAGCCCCATAGTGTGGGTGATAAAATCATCAAGCTTAAACTCACCCGCCAAATAACGTTCCACATAATCAGGCAATTCACTGCGGCCTTTCACGCCGCCAAACGCCGTCCCGCGCCACACACGCCCAGTCACAAGCTGGAATGGCCGAGTAGAAATCTCCTGCCCCGCACCTGCAACCCCAATAATGATCGATTCACCCCAACCCTTATGGCAGCATTCCAAAGCCGAACGCATCGTATTCACATTACCAATACACTCAAAACTATAATCAACCCCTCCATCAGTCAGCTCCACAATCACGTCCTGTATAGGCTTGTCATATTTCTTAGGGTTAATACACCGCGTCGCACCCAGCTTCTTAGCCAAATCAAATTTACGCTCATTAATATCAATCACCAAAATCTCAGATGCCCCCGCCATAGTCGCGCCAATCACCGCGCTCAAACCAATGCCACCAAGCCCAAATATCGCCACGGTCGCACCTTTTTCAACTTTGGCAGTGTTCATCACCGCACCAATACCAGTCGTCACACCACAACCCAGCAAACAAACTTCTTCCAAAGGCGCAGTCGGGTTAATCTTAGCCAGCGAAATCTCAGGCATCACCGTATATTCACTAAACGTCGAACATCCCATATAATGAAAAATTGGCTTCCCATCGATATAAAACCTCGAAGTCCCATCAGGCATCAAACCCTTACCCTGCGTTTCACGAATTTTCTGGCACAGGTTAGTCTTGCCAGATGTACAAAATTTACACTCGCCGCATTCAGGCGTATAAAGCGGTATCACATGGTCACCCACACTCACACTGGTCACACCTTCACCAATTTGCTCCACAATGCCGCCACCCTCATGGCCTAAAATCACCGGAAAAATACCCTCAGGATCATCGCCAGATAATGTAAAGGCATCAGTATGGCAAACCCCAGATGCCATCACTTTAATCAACACCTCACCCGCTTTGGGCAACATAACATCAACAGTTTCAATACTCAGCGGCGCACCAGCTTTCCACGCCACCGCAGCTTTTGATTTTATAAATCCAGTCGTCATAATATTTCCTCTTTAAATAAGTTAGCTCTATCCTAGTTTATTTCCATATATGTGTTAATATCCCCTATCGGTAATTAATTTTTACCACACAGTAACAATTGGCCGAGAAAAACAATGCAGATATGGGATGGCATCAGCGAATTTGTCGCAGTATCAGAAACCGAAAGTTTCACCCGTGCCGCCAAACAATTGGGCATCTCCACCGCCCAAGTCAGCCGCCAAATCAGCGCGCTAGAAGAGCGGCTCAAAATAAAACTACTCTACCGCACCACCCGCAAAGTTTCCCTCACTGAAAGCGGCGCAGTCTATTACGAACATTGCCGCCACATCCTAGATGGCCTGTCCGAGGCCGAACAAATCATCACCAACCTACACGATAAATTACACGGCAAAATCCGCATCACCGCCCCCGTCACCTATGGCGAAGAAATAATCACTCCCATCATAAACGACTTTCTAGTCAAATATCCAGAAATTGAAATCACCCTCGACCTCAGCAACCAACGCGCCGATCTTCTCGATGATGGCTACGACCTAGCCATCCGCTTAGGCCAATTAAAAGATTCCCGCTTCATCGCCCGCAAATTAGCCTCTAGACAATTATTCATCTGCGCCTCCCCCGCCTATATCGAGCGCCAGGGCATGCCCAATTTGCCCAACGAGCTAAGCCAACATAACTGCCTCATCGGCACCGCCGATCGCTGGCATCTACAAGTCAAAGGCAAGGTTACACAAATCAAAATCAATGGCAATTTAAGGTGCAATAGCGGCTACGGCCTCGTCGATGCCGCCCTAAAAGGCATCGGCCTCGTGCAATTACCCAACTATTATGTAAAGTCTCACATTCGCTCTGGCCACCTCATCCCCATACTCGAAAAATTTCAAGAGGCCGATGAAGGCATTTGGGCAGTCTATCCCGACAAACGCTACCCGCCGTTTAAAATCAAAGCTTTAATTAATTTTATTTTAACTCAGTTAGAAACCTAATGATTAACAATTGTTAAACACTGTCGGAATGGCCCTAATTCTAGCTTCCACGCTATCCACCAAACTACCACCGCCATATTCCATCCAATGCTCAATTCCAATGCGAATTGACGCCATTATCATTGCCGCAATTTGTTGCGCTTCAGCATTATCATTACCACAATTCAGCCGTTTGCAAATCAGTGCAGACAATTTCACCTCATATTCATGAAAGGCGCTCATTCTTAGCATCAATAATTTGGGGTTTTCCAAAGCAATTTTTTGCATTTTCAACATAAAATCACGATCCTGATCAATGTCACAAAGCTCCATATGAAACATGCTCACGATATCATCAATGAGGCTGGTAGATTTTGTAACAAATTCATCCACCGCTTTTTGATCAAAATCCAAAGCAGGTGGTACAAAAACCAGTTCTTTATAAGCAAAATAATTAAAAAAAGTCCGCGGGCTAATGCCAGCGGCTTTACTAATCATCTCAGTTGTAACATTGTCTAAGCCAAGTTCATAAGCCAAGTCAACAGCAGCAAATCGTATAGTATCCGCGGTTCTTTTGCGGCGGCGTTCTCTTAAGCTTGACACATTTCAATCCTTAAATTATATATGCAGTATATGCAAATATTGCAATTCCTGCAATAAAATAATTTATTAACTTGATTATGCTAAAAAGCTCCCCATATCAGGATAAATGTAAATTCAGAAAGCAACAAATTCTATGCGCGCATTCAAATCTTACGGCATTGCTGCCCTTCTCGTCCTCATCGGTGCCTTTTGGCTCGGCACAGGATTATTTGTAAATGGTGGCAACGGCCCAATAGATGGCGAAAAAACCGTTGTCTCAGCCTTAGAAGGCAAAGATGGTGGTGCATTAACCAGCGTGGTCAACGCAACAGGCATTGCCAAAACCGTCCATCATGAACATGGCGCAGATGACCCAGCTCTATCCATCGCCGCCCGCGCAGAATTTATCCAAGCCGAACAAGGCACCAAACAATCAGTCAGAACCCGCACCTTTAACCTAGAGCCCATGCCGCTCGAGGTCACTTTGCGCGGCCACACCGCAGCCCGTGCCGCGGTAAAAGCCACCGCTCAGACCAGCGATACAATTCTCACCGTCGATGTCAAAGAAGGCCAAAAAGTAAACACCGGCGATTTAATCTGTAGCCTAGACAATGGCACCCGCTTAGCCTCAGTCGAGCAAGCAAAAGCCTCAGTGTCACAAGCCAATGCAGCATTAAAACAAGCCCAAATCAGCTTTAAATCCAACCAAGCCCTACTCAAACAAAAATTGGTTTCACAAAACAGCGCCGAAGGCATAATCGCCCAATTGCGTAGCGCCGAAGCCAACGTACAAGCTGCCGATGTGGCCTTGCGCAACCGCGAAGTTGAGCTTGAAAACACCAAAATCAAAGCCACCGTACCCGGCATCATCCAACGTCCGTTAGCCGAAGTTGGCGACCAAATGAATAAAGGCGGCTCATGTGCCACCATCGTGCAATTGGACCCAATGGTATTTGTCGGCGCCGTGCCCCAATCGCGTATCGATTTAGCCCGCATAGGCCTCGATGCCACAATCAAAACCATCAATGACAAAACCGCCATCGGCAAGGTTAGCTTCATTTCTGTCAGTGCCGACTCCGCAACTCGTTCATTCGCCATCGAAATCGAATTTCCCAATCCAAATGGCATCATTCTAGATGGCCTCACCGCCGAAGCCGAAGTTAATTTAGGCAACATACCGGCTCATTTCATTCCACAATCCATTATGACATTGGATCAAGATGGCAATCTGGGTATACGCGCGGTAAAAGATAACATCGTCTCCTTCCACCCCATCACCATTTTAAAAGACACCAATACAGGCGTCTGGGTCACCGGGCTGGAAAATTCGATAGACATCATTATACTCGGTCAAGAATATGTCACGGCAGGTCAAGAAGTTGATGCCGCACAAGAAGAGGTACAGTCATGATTAACGCCATCGAAAATATTCTGCGCATGCCCAAAGTGGTCATGACCGTAATGATGTTGCTTTTGGTCGCAGGCGGCGCGGCTTACGTGTCTCTGCCCAAAGAAAGTTTTCCCTCAATTGACATCCCGTATTTCTATGTATCCGTGGCCCAAAAAGGCATTTCGCCAAAAGACGCCGAGCGCCTACTGGCCAAACCCATTGAAGACCGCCTAGATGCCATTGATGGCCTTAAAAACATCAGCTCCACATCAACCACTGGCCATGTATCAGTATTTCTAGAATTTGATGTCAATGCCGATAAAGACGAAGCATTAACCGACATCCGCGATGAACTAGATGGCATTAACAACGAATTACCAACCGATGCCGATGATGTAAAAATCACCGAAATCTCATTCACCGACCGCCCTGTACTATCCGTTGCCATTTATGGCGATGTGCCAGAACGCACATTAATTAAACATGCCAACGAGCTAAAAGAAGTACTCGAAGGTCTTGCCAATGCCCAAACCGTCACCATTTCTGGCGACCGCGAAGAAGTGCTCGAAGTGCGCATCGATCAACTACGCCTCGAAGCTTACGATTTAACCGCCGCACAACTACTCAACGCACTGGCCACCAACAATGCCATGATAGCGGGCGGCACATTAGACAGTGGCCAAGGCTCATTCAATGTCGAAGTCCCCGGCCTGATCGAAAATGCCCAAGATGTATTTAACATGCCGCTCAAAACCGTCGGCGATACCGTTGTCACTTTTGGCGATGTCGCCAGCGTCACCCGTACCTTTAAAGATGCCACCCAATATGCCTATGTAAATGGCCAACCCGCCATCACCATTGGCGTGTCCAAAAAACTCAACACCAATCTCATAGAAGTCGCCGATGAAATTCGCGCCGCCACTGAACAAGTGGTCAAAGATTGGCCAAAAGGCATTTCATATTCTTACCTGCTCGATCAATCAACCAGCACCAAAAGCCTGTTCAGATCACTCGAAGCCACGGTGCTAACTGCGGTTGTTTTGGTCATCATCATGTGTATTGCCTTCTTAGGCGTGCGCCCCGCCATTCTCATCGGCATGTCCATCCCCATCTCATTTATGATGGCCTTTATGGTGCTCGATTTCTTGGGCATGTCCATCAACATCATGGTCATGTTCGGTCTGGTAATCGCCGTTGGCGTGCTGGTCGATGACCCGATTGTGGTCGTCGAATATGCCGAGCGAAAACTCATGGAAGGCGTGTCCAAAAAACAAGCCTTCATCATGGCCGCCCGCAAAATGTTCATCCCCGTCGTGTTCGCCACCGCCACCACATTGGGCGCTTTCGTGCCACTCCTATTCTGGCCGGGCATCATCGGTAAATTCATGTCCTACCTACCCATCGTGGTAATCGTAGTGATGAGTGCCTCACTCATTTCAGCACTTATCTTCATGCCCGTCATCGGCGCCTTCATCGCTAAAAACGATGTGACAGATGAAGAAAAAGAAGCCGCTGACATCGTCATGTATCCCGAAAAATTCCACCCCAGTAAAGTGCGTGGTGCCATCGGCGTCTATGTCCGCACCATGGCCGTATTATTACGCCATCCCATCATCACCCTAACCATCGGTTTTGCAGTTGTTGGCGCAGGTTTTGTGGCTTACATCCAAAACCCAACCGGCACCGAAGCCTTCCCGGCATCAGAGCCAGAATATGGCACAGTGTCCATCGTCACCCGTGGTAACTATTCACCGATCGAAATTCGCGATATGCTGCTCGAAGTGCAAGATCAAGTGCTGCAAGTGCCAGGCATTCAAGACGTCATCCTATCATTCGGCGGTGGCAACGGTTCTCCCCCTGATACCATCGGCAATCTACAGCTACAATTGCAACCATGGGAAAAACGCATCCCAGCCGAAGAAATCTTCACCGATATCCGCGCCCGTGTGGCCGACATTTCAGGCCTAGAAGTGCAGCTTTCAGTCCAAGAAGATGGCCCTCCAGCAGGTAAAGACATCAACCTGCGGGTTGAAACTAGCAATTATGACGAGTTAGTCGCATCAGTTGCCAAACTCAGAAATTACGTCGAACACGACCTCGGCGATACGCTCGATCTCGAAGATGGCCGCCCCGCCCCAGGCATTGATTGGAAACTCACTTTCGACCGCGCCGAAGCCTCAAAATTTGATGTTGGCATCCGAGATATTGGCCCCTATATCCAACTTGTCACAGGCGGCGTCACCATCGGGTCTTACCGCCCAACAGATGCTGTCGATGAGCTAGACATTGTGGTGCGCCTGCCCAAAGCAGATCGCAATTTCGAAGCATTAGATGGCATCCGCATCATCACCGCCAAAGGCCTGATCCCCGTATCTAACTTCATCACCCGCAAAGCCGTACCGAAAGTTGGTAACATCACCAGACGCAATGGCATATATGCCATGAATGTCGCAGCCAACTTAACCGATGGCGTGGCGTCTGACCAAAAAATCAAACAAGTCCAAAAATGGGATGCCGAACAAGAGTGGCCGGGTGATCTTAAAATCATCTACGGCGGTGCAGCCGAGCAAACCGACGAAACCAACGCCTTCATCATCAAAGCTTTTGGTGGCGCCATGTTCCTCATTTTCTTGATCTTGTTGCTCGAATATAACAGCTTCTATCAAGTGTTTGTCACCCTCACCACAGTCATCATGTCCATCTCTGGCGTGCTCATCGGCATGCTCATCACAGGCATGACCTTCTCCGCCATCATGACCGGCCTCGGCATCGTGGCGCTGACAGGCATCGTGGTTAAAAATGGCATCGTGCTCATTGATACTTATAACGAATATAATCGCAAGCAAGGCGTTGAGCCAGTAAAAGCCATGCTCATCACCGCAGCCCAGCGTATTCGTCCCGTATTGCTAACCGCCATCGTAACCGCTTTGGGCGTGTTGCCAATGGCCTTCAACATCGAGTTCGATTTCATCAGACGCGAAGTTGTACTAGGTGGCCTCGCTGGCACAATCTTCATCCATCTGTCAGCCGCCTTGGTGTCTGGCTTGCTTTTCTCAACCTTGCTAACGCTGATTATGGTGCCCGTTATGATCACCGCCCCGTCAGTGATTAAAGCCGGCTTTATCGAAAAGCGCGATTGGCTAATGAACCTATTGCGCAAAAGGCAAAAAGCTCAAGACGACGCCGAAGACGAAAATTCTGACGCTGTTGCAGATCAAGACAATGATGAGAAGAATAAAAAGCCTTCCATCTCAATCGGCGAACCAGAAACCGCCGCCGCCGAATAAGCAATAAAATCATATAATATTAAAAAAGGCCACCTGCTCAAAACAGGTGGCCTTTTTTTCTTCCCTTGCTATTTCCCCAAGCCTCATCTATCGTGTTAACGATAATATAGATTTATTTAATAAGAGTAAAATATGACCCAATCATCACCCATGCGCCCCCTAATGCGCCCAGGCCAACCGCGTCGTCAAACCCTCAAGGGCCAAGTTTCTGAAATCATAGTCATCGATAAAGACGGTCAAAACCGCTCCTGTATCTATGAAACAGGCGACCTAATCGAAGCCCCAAACTGGACACATGATGGCAAATGGCTCATCTATAACGGCGACGGGCGCCTCTTCAAAATCTCCCCAGATGGCAAAGATGGCCCCCACCGCATCAACACTTATCCGGTCGAAAACCTAAATAACGACCACGTCCTCTCCCCAGATGGCGAAAACATCTACATTTCAGCCAACGATGGTCATTTATACGAGGTCAGCATCCAAGGCGGCACCCCCCGCAAAATCTCCAACGATCACGGCCCAGTAGGCAAATTCCGTTATTACCTGCACGGCGTGTCACCAGATAACAAAACCCTAATCTACATCGGCATCGAACGCGACGCCAACAACAAACAAATCTCCGCCATCTACGCCATCCCCACCCAAGGTGGCCCAGACGTAAAACTTACCGATGGCAACCACTATGTAGACGGCTGCGAATACACCCCAGACGGCGAATGGATTTATTACAATTCAGAACAAGTCGCCAAACGCGAAGGCCACGCCCAAATCTTCCGCATGCGCCCCGATGGCAGCGAGCAAGAACAACTAACCTTCGATGACCGCGTCAACTGGTTCCCGCATTTCCCCCGCGATGGCCACATGATCATGTACATAAGTTTTCCTTCCGACACAATCGGCCACCCCGCCGATAAAGAAGTAAAAATCAACACGATGGATTTAGATGGCAAAAACATCAAAACCATAGACCAATTCAACGGCGGCCAAGGCACAGTAAACGTAAATTCATGGTCCCCAGACAACGTCCGTTTTGCCTATGTGGCATACACATACCCAGACGGCAAAAAATAAGCCTAAAACAAATCAAGCTGCTCCGAGGGAAGTAAAATTCCCTCGAGCTCCAACAATATCCGCTTATTCTCCATCCCCCCACCAAACCCAGTCATAGACCCATCCGCTCCAATAATCCGATGACACGGAATAATAATCGGCAGATGATTAGCATGATTCGCCCCACCTACAGCCCGACTAGCCCCAGGTTTCCCAAGCGCATGCGCAATATCCCCATAAGACGCCGTCTTACCATACGGCACATCCATTAGCGCCTCCCAGACAGCCACCTGAAACTCACTCCCCCGCATCGCCAACGGAATATCAAACTCCCTCAACTCCCCCGCAAAATAAGCTTCCAACTGCTCAACCGCATATCCAAGCGCCTCCGCATCCTCAACCCATTCATTCTCAACCAAAAACTGCTCACTCTCCCCAAACGCAGTCCGCCACAAAACCCCATCCGTCCCTGCCACCAAAAATTCTCCCACAGGGCTCGGCATAAATGTATAATAAATTTGTGATAAAATTTCAGTCATAATTCAAAAGAATAACCCAATCTGCCAAACAAAGGACAAAAATTGCCTAAATTCATTGCATTTCTTTCAAATAAAAACAAACATCAATTCAGTGAACAATTATTACTCAAGCATGTTGCACACTTAAAGCGCCTTAACAAACAAGGCAAACTCTTCTTATGCGGTCCGTTTACAGACGATAAATCAGCCCTTCAAATATTAAATGCCAAAAATATTAACGAGGCCAACGATCTAGTAAATGAAGATCCGTTCATTCAGCAGGGCTATTACAAGCAGGTCGAAGTGAAAGAACTTATCGAAGCCAATGCAGACAATAATTGGCTTATGGATCACCCCCAAACCGAAGAAAAACGCAACTAATAGATATTATTTATAAGTTAACTGCATCATCCACTCGCCTCAGCCTTACCAATAAACTTAGCCACCTGCTCATTGCCCTCACCCAACATCCTCTGCCCCTCAACATTCAATATCTCATCAATATGAGCCGCAATATTCTCAGGCCGCTGCTCCTCAGGCGGTAAATAAACCCCCTCAGTCTCATAAATCCGCACAGCCGAATAAACCCCCGCCCCCGCACATAATACCAGCCGCGATGGCGCATCCTCGTGCGCCAAATAAACCAGCCCCGCCGTCACACTCTCCACCGTCATCAAATCGTTGGAGGCCGAACTGCCCAAATGCTCGGTCATACGCGTCGCCGCCACAGGCGCCAACGCATTCACCCGAATGTCATATTTCGCACCTTCCAAATGCAGCGTATTCATCAACCCCACCAACCCCATCTTAGCCGTGCCATAATTAGATTGCCCAAAATTCCCATAAAGCCCAGATGTCGAAGTCGTCATAACAATCCGCCCATACCCCTGCTCCCGCATCACATTCCAAACCGCCTTGCTACAATTAACAGAACCCCTCAAATGCACATCCAACACCAAATTAAAATCATCAAGCGCCATCTTCGCAAAGCTTTTATCCCGCAAAATTCCCGCATTATTGACCAAAATATCAACCCGCCCCCACTTGTCCATCGCCGCCGCAACCATAGCCGCCACTTGCGCTTCATCCGTCACATTCGCCCCATCAGCAATCGCCTCACCCCCAGCCGCAACAATCTCCTGCACCACCAGCTCAGCCACATTCGCAGAACCACCCTCACCCCCAACCGAGCCGCCCAAATCATTGACCACAATTTTCGCCCCCCGCCGCGCAAGTTCCAAAGCATGCGACCGCCCCAAACCATTCCCAGCACCCGTCACAATCGCCACCTGTCCATCAAATCTCATATTCATTCGCCCATCCCAAATTCAAAAGCTGTTTATTCATAATCTCACCCATGTTATACCTCATAACAATAGCCGACAACCAATCAAATAAAGCAAAAATTAATGACAATGACCGCCGACCAAATCATCACCAAACTGAAGCTACAACCCCACCCAGAAGGCGGCCATTATCGCCAAACATGGATAGCACAAGGCCCAAATCGCCCCGCAGGCACCTGCATCTATTTCCTATTAAAAAAAGGCGAAGTTAGCCACTGGCATCATGTCGATGCCACCGAAATTTGGCACCATTATGCAGGCGCCCCCGCCATCGTCTCAGTTTCAAAAACCGACCAAGGCCCACGCGAAGACAAAATTTTAGGCCCAGATCTATTCAACCAACAATCCCCACAAATCATCGTCCCCCCCCATTTCTGGCAATCCACCCGCTCAACAGGCGATTATACGCTTGTCGGCTGCACGGTCTCGCCCGCATTTCAATTCGAAAATTTTGTGCTAGCAGAACCAGGCTTTGACATCCCAGCAACCTAAAACACCCGTCATGCCAAACCACCAAACGGAATAATCTCCCGCGCTTTGGCATGATATTCACCACCCAACCAATCGCCCAACCATCTATCGACAAAAAGCCCTGATTCCACCAACATATCCGCAATATCTTGTTGCTTCGTATAATGAATTTTAGCCCCCGCAACATGTTCCTCACCAGTCGCCACAATACGAAACCCATTTTCATAAGTCAGTATGCCCTTATCCTCGTCATAATCAGACACATTCCACATTTCAATCTGCCCATGCAATTCATGCTCAAGCAGTCGTATATTATCATCCACCTTACGGCCTTTTAGCTCCATAAAATCTGGGTTTCGGCTGTCAAAAACAAACCGCCCCTTCGGCGTTAAATGAGCCGCAATGGTTGCCAACAGCTTCATCTGGTCAGCCTCAATTAAAAACCCCTGAAAACTATGCCCAGTCAAAATCACCAAATCAAATTTTCGCCCAAGCCGCACATTTCGTGCATCATCCTGCACCCACGTCACCAAATCATCAACATCACGCCCGCGCGCAATATCTAACATAGCACCCGCAGGCTCAACCCCAGTCACTTCAGCACCAATCTTCGCCAAGCCCACCGCCAACTCACCGGTACCACAACCAAGGTCTAAAATAGACATATCAGGCTTAGCCAAGCCCAAACAACATTCAAAATCCACTCTATTCTGGCTCGCACTATCATAAAATTGCGCCAATAATGGATCCGTATATAAATCTTCTTCCATATCATTTCCCAACATCAAACAATTCAACTTCAACACCCAAACAATCAAATGCTAAAAATCATCATAAAGACCGATCGTTCGGTACACAATATCAATTAAAAGGGTTCTCATTTCGCGATTGATTCCATGCTGGCATGCTTTTTAATTAAATGCGAGCAATAACCGCCTGCATTTCCATCATCCACCAATTGGTGCCAAAACTGTCGTATAATCATCTGAAAATAGGTTCATGTTGCTTCACATTTTGCCAATGGCTTTGCCCAGTACCACTTCTGGCGCTTGGTCCAAACCAGCAACTATAAAATCCATGTAATATGTCTTATTAACATCTAGGAATTTATGGCAAGTTTTTATTTCCGCGTACGTAATTTTAAATCCCATAAATTCACAAATGCTTCCGCATTCAATTTATATCAAATTTAGTAAATTAGTAGCTTTTAACTAAATCAACATAATGACCATTATGGTTATAGCCAACCGGCGCGTCGGTAAATAGGTTATGTAAATCTTCAATATCATATTGATCACATGCGGTTTTAATGCGCCCCAATACTTCCTCAAAGCTGCGCCAGCTTAGGCATACTTCATTGGCAGACATAATACGTTCATGCTTGGTTTCAATAACATCTTCCCCAATCAGCAATTCTTCGTATAATTTTTCACCAGGTCGTAAACCAGAAAACTTAATTTCAATATCACCATCTGGTTCACTTGCATCACAAACCGTTAAATTTGCCAAATGAATCATTTGGCGGGCCAAATCATAAATTTTCACAGGCACACCCATGTCTAAAACATAAACCTCGCCGCCTTTAGCCATGGCACCAGCTTGTATAACCAATTGCGCAGCTTCTGGTATGGTCATAAAATAGCGGCTAATCTTCGGGTCAGTTACCGTAACAGGCCCACCAGCTTCAATTTGTTTTTTAAACAATGGCACCACTGAACCAGACGAACCAAGCACATTACCAAACCGTACCATAGAAAAACAAGTATTATGACTTTCCTTTGCCAAGGCCTGCAAAACAAGCTCCGCCATCCGTTTAGATGCACCCATCACATTGGTGGGTCGCACCGCTTTATCAGTCGAAATCAAAGTAAAATTCTTCACATTCGCAGCAATCGCTGCATTGGCAACATTTAATGTTCCAAACACATTATTTGAAATGCCCTCCACAATATTTAATTCCACAAGTGGCACATGTTTATAGGCCGCTGCATGATATATGGTGTCCACCTTATATTTAGTAAAAATAGACCTTAATCTAAGCATCGACTGCACGCTGCCCAATATTGGGATGAGTTCAACATTCAGACCTTCGTTTTTAATTATCGCGCTTAATTCTTGTTCTATTGTATATAAGGAATATTCCGAGCTATCCAAAATGATCAATTGCTTAGGCGCATTCTTAATAATTTGACGACATAACTCAGACCCAATGGACCCAGCACCACCAGTTACCAAAATGGTTTGGTTTTCAATATATAAAGAAAACAATTCTTCAATAGGTGCAACTGGCTCACGGCCTAATAATTCTGTTACATCAATATCCTGTATATCAGAAATTGTTCGTGAACCATCTACCAATTCCGAAATATGTGGCAGTGTTTTTATTTTTGCATTGCAATCTTCAAGCGCGAATATAATGTCTCGGCGCTTTTGCTTCGATAAGCTTGGCATGGCCAAAAGAATCAAATCCACCTCTAACTCATCAGTCAAAATAGGTGCATTAATACTTGGATATATTTTTATATTGTCAATTTTCAAACCATGTTTGCTAATGTCATCATCTAAAAAGCCGACAGCTTCATATTCATCAGATTGCTTCATCATACGCATTATTTGATGCCCAGCATCACCTACGCCATAAATCAACACTCGCTGAGTCTTCTCACCATTTTTTAAAATATTGACAATATTCACCCGTGCAAAAATTCGCATGGCTATAGTAGAAACCCCCAATGTCATCATATAAATGGCAACCAGCCTTCTGGGGCTGTAGCCTAGCAGCAAATTAATCGCGACCAGCATAGCAAGCGCACCAATCAACGAGCCAAGCATTAGCTTCGCAATTGACTTCATACCAATATATCTAAGTATATCTTTATAAAGTCCCAGCAGATAAAAGATAAAAACCACAAAAACAGAAGCGCCAATCGCTATCGACAACATATAAGAATAGTTGTAAAAATCGGGTAGTTGCTTCTCAATCATAATAAACGCGACACAAAATGCCACTAGAGACAGCATAAAATCAAACAACGCTGTAACATATTTTCTTTTAAGTTGATCAAGATTTTTTACTCGATTTAGCACAGAAATTAGCATGTATACACTCAAAGTTACGAAAGTTACTATATTTTCGCATCCTATACTAAATGTAAGCTTGTGTTAAACTAATTGTTGATATACTTAATAACTAATACTTAACATGATTAATACACTTATTAACTTGTTGTTAATTATAAACATTAGCGAATCTATTTTTATTGAGTTGGACTTTGCAAGTAGAGATTCTTGCCAAAAGCCGCCAAATTTAATGGATGTATGGAGCGGGTTAATGATCACACCACTTATAATGGCAGGCGGCAATGGGACCCGATTATGGCCACTTTCTCGCAGTGGCTATCCAAAACAATTTCTGGCCTTAAAGGGTGAGTTAACGATGCTTCAACAAACCATTACACGACTTGATGGCATCGCTCATGAACCCTGTATATTTATTTGTAATGAACAACATCGGTTTTTAACTGCCGAGCAATTAAGACAAATCAATGTTAAACATGGTGGAATTTTATTAGAGCCTTCTGGCCGCAACACCGCACCTGCAATAACTTTAGCCGCTTTCCATATACTTAAAGAAAATCCTGATGCCATATTATTGGTTTTAGCTGCCGATCATGTGATCGAAGATAAAACCGCATTTCATTCCGCCATTGCCATTGCAGAACAGCATGCTAAAAATAATAAATTGGTTACATTTGGCATCGTGCCTACATCTGCCAAAACGGGTTATGGCTATGTAAAACGTGGCGCCGCTGCAGGCAAAGCCTTCATCGTCGATGGCTTTGTCGAAAAGCCAGATTCAGAAACCGCTCAAAATTATGTAAATAGCGGCGAATATTATTGGAATAGCGGCATGTTTATGTATAAAGCTAGCCGTTATTTGGAGATATTAAAACTCTACCGCCCAGCTATATATACCGCTTGTGAAAAAGCCATCAATATAGAAATCCCAGACTTAGATTTCATCCGAATTGAAGAAGGCGCGTTTTTAGCCTGCCCTGCCGAATCAGTCGATTATGCAGTTATGGAACCTGCATGTGCCTCTGGCAATGGCGATGCTGTGGTCGTACCGTTAGATGCGGGCTGGAGCGACCTCGGCAGCTTCACAGCTTTGTGGGAGGTCTCATCCCAAGACAAAGACGGCAATAATTTCCAAGGCGATGTAAAAACAGTTAACACCAAAAACACACTAGTTCGGTCTGATGGGCGTTTAATTGCTACTGTTGGCGTTAAGGATTTAATCATCATCGACACCAAAGATTCATTATTAATCGTCCATAAAGACCATACACAAGATGTAAAATCGATTGTAAATCAGTTAAAGTCCGATGATCGTACCGAAGTAAAATTAAACCGCGAAGTATACCGCCCATGGGGGAAATATGACTCGATCGACAACGGCTCTCGCTTTCAGGTCAAACGCATCACCGTTAACCCAGGTGCAAAACTATCTATTCAAATGCATTATCATCGGGCTGAACATTGGATTGTGGTAACAGGCACAGCTAAAGTCTCCAATGGCAAAAAAACTTTACTACTCACCGAGAATCAATCAACCTATATCCCTATAGGCACCATTCATGCATTAGAAAACCCTGGCAAAGTACCTCTTGAGTTGATAGAAGTGCAAACTGGCACATATTTTGGCGAAGATGATATAGTGCGGTTTAAAGATAAATACGGACGCTCTTAAATATGACTGAATTTACCCCAATAAAAATAACCTGTTTCAAAGCTTACGACATAAGAGGCAAATTAGGCACTCAACTTAATGTCGAAATTGCCTACCGCATTGGTCGGGCTTTTGGCCAACACCTCCAACCCAAACAAGTTGTAGTTGGCGGCGACGTACGTCTAACATCAGCCGAGCTTAAAGATGCGGCAGCAAATGGCCTGCTCGATGCGGGCGTTGATGTAATTGACTTAGGACAGACAGGCACTGAAGAGATTTATTTTGCCACTTCACATTTAAAAGTTGATGGTGGCATCGAAGTCACCGCAAGCCATAATCCGATGGATTACAATGGCATGAAAATGGTCGGCAAAGACTCAAAACCAATAAGTAATGATAATGGATTAAGCGAAATCCAAGCCTTGGCCGAAAGCGGCCAGTTTAAACCAGTAAACCGTGGTAAATTGACAAAAAAATCGCTTATGGACGAATACACCAACCATTTGCTAACTTATATCAATGCCAATAATATCAAACCGCTAAAATTGGTGGTCAATAGTGGCAATGGCACATCTGGCCCTGTTGTTGATGCGTTAGAAGCTAAATTTAAACAGCTAAATATACCCATAGAATTCATTAAAATTCACCATCAAGCCGATGGTAATTTTCCGAACGGCATTCCCAACCCCTTATTGCACGAAAATAGACAAGACACCATTGATGCGGTTAAACAACATAATGCCGATATGGGCATTGCATGGGATGGTGATTTTGACCGTTGCTTTTTATTCGATGAAAATGGTGAATTCATTGAAGGCTATTATATTGTCGGCCTATTGGCCGATGCTTTCCTACAAAAGAATAAAGGTGCAAAAATCATTCATGACCCCCGCTTAAGTTGGAACACCATTAAAATCATCAATGACGCGGGCGGCGTTGCAGTTCAAAGCAAAACAGGCCATGCATTCATCAAACAGCTTATGCGCAAACAAGATGCCGTTTATGGTGGCGAAATGAGCGCCCATCATTATTTTAAAGATTTTTTCTATTGCGATTCAGGCATGATACCTTGGTTATTGGTTGCTGAGCTTCTTTGCGTCAGATCCGCAACGCTATCATCCATGGTTAAAAATGCCATGCAAGCCTACCCCTCACCGGGCGAAATTAACCGCACGGTCGATGATGCGGATGCCGTGATGGATAAAATACTGTCTATTTATCAAGCTGATGCCTTAGATGTAGATTTTACCGATGGCATAAGCCTAGATATGGGGCAATGGCGGTTTAATTTGCGCAAATCCAACACCGAACCGCTTATCCGCTTAAATTTAGAAACCCGCGCAGATGTAAAGTTAATGGAACAAAAAACCGCCGAATTATTACAGCTAATCGAGATGAAAGTCTAGAAAACCCAATACAATGCCAGCCTAATTATATTTGAACCATCTGTTAAATCACCAGGTTATATAAAAATGCCAATAATCTAAAATGATCACATTTTACCTATAATAGTTGATAATTCCCTCATATCATTAAACAGTATCTTTGCGCCCGCCTTCTCAAGATTAACCTCATACCCGTTAAGACAATGAGAGGCACCATAATAACCAATAACCGGCATATTTGCAGTCACCGCAGCACGAATACCATGCACACTATCCTCAATAACCAAACATTCATCTGCATTAACTCTGTGCATTTCTGCGGCGTATAAATAAAGGTCAGGCGCAGGTTTTGGCTTGGCAACCATTGCGCCAAAATAAAGCTTATCTTCCGAAAAAACCGATCCAATTTAGATGCCTTAACCTTTACCTTAAGACTATCTGGATGGCTATTTGAGGCAATACATTTGGCAATCGACAAATTTTCAAGCATAGATTCAACAAATGGCAAAGGCTTTAACCGTTTCATATAAGCCATGCGCGACAAACGTTTTGTCTCCAAAATAAACACTTCAACCTCACTGGTTCCTATAATATCAACCAATAAAAGCCGCTTTGCTATATCATCAAGCCCAACAAATAACTGTAAAATAGTCGCCAAATTGGTTTTTATTCCAAGCTCATTTAACTGCTTTGTCATCACTTGACCCGCAATAAATTCGCTGTCGACCAACACACCATCAAAATCAAAAATAATCAATTTAATCGCCAAAATGCACTCCAATTCTATGATAAGGGGGGAAAAGGCCCGTTTCATCATCGAAACGAGCCTTCAGCGGGGAGAACAGTATAAACTTTAAAGACGTTTCAACACACCATCTGACAGTGTATTCAATATCAGGCAGCAGGATGTCGCACCCGCATCTACAGCACCGCGTGAACGCTCACCCAAACGCGCCGCACGGCCAATTTTTGCAATCATATCAATGGTGCCGTCACGCCCAATAACCGCCGATTTTTTCAAAATTTTCAACGAAACGTCAAACACGTCTCCATTTTCAACCGATGCTTTAAACGCCTCTTTTGCAGGAATAAGGCAATCTAACAGAGTTTTATCACCCAATTTAGCCCCTCCAATTTCCTGAACACCGTCAACACCTGCCGTCAGCATTTTCAAAAACAGCGCAGCATCAATGTCATCCTGCCCCTCAATACATTCCGCCATATCGGCAAACATCATGCCGTATAAAGGCCCCATCGAACCGCCAATTTCTGACATTAAAATATCCGACAAAACACTCATCGCTTCATCTAGGCTGCCGTCACTATCAGCCAGTCTATCTGCAGCACGTCCAAAGCCCTTGGCCATATTCACACCATGGTCGCCATCGCCAATTTTGCCGTCAATCTCACTTAAATAGGCCTTATTTTCAACGATAATTTTTGCCACATCAATGATAATGTCGCCGCCGCCCGCATTCTTAAAACTTGTCATTTCAATTCCTTCAAAAACCGGGGCAATCTGTTGGCATATCCAACAATTGCTTAAGCTCATCATCCACCGCCAAAATAGTCAAAGTCACCCCGACCATTTCTAAAGATGTAAAATAATTGCCAACAAACGCCTTATGAATTTTTAAGCCACGCACCGTAATTTGCTCTTGCATACGCGCATATAAGACATATTGCTCATTCACCGCCGTTGCGCCAAGCCCAGAAACCAAAACAACCACTTCACTACCTTGCGCTAAATTATGATCATCAAGCACAATTTTAACCATTTGATCAGCAATCTCATTTGCACTGCCCAATTCAGCCACCAGTATGCCAGGCTCGCCATGATGCCCAATGCCAACTTCCATAGTGCCAGGTTTAATTTCAAAATTTGGATGTCCAACCGCAGGCAAAGTACAAGGGCCAAGCCCAACCCCAACCGAACGGCAATTGTCTATGGCTTTCTGAGCGCTTTGGCAAACTTCATCAAGCGACGCACCCTGCGCAGCTTTAGCACTGCCAATCTTCCACATAAAAATTTCACCCGCAACACCGCGGCGTTTTTCTTTTTCTTCAATCGGGGCCGAACAAACATCGTCATTAGCCACCACAGTTTGAATCACCACGCCGTCTTTTTTAGCCATCTTTTTGGCCATTTTCACATTCATATTGTCGCCAGCATAATTGCCATATAATACCGCAACACCCGCCCCGCCATCTGCCGCCAAAATCGCATCTTTAAAACTTTTTGCGGTTGGCGATGAAAAAAGCTCACCCACCGCAACAGCATCAACCATATTCTTGCCAACATAGCCCATAAAAGCCGGCTCATGCCCCGCACCACCCCCCGTTACAATGCCAACTTTGCCTTTAACTGGCGCATGTTTCGAGATCACCACCCGCGGGTTATTCTCATCTTGTCTCACCCGTTCAGGGTGGGCTCTCACAAAACCAATGACAGTTTCATCAACAATATCATCAGGATCATTTATAAATCGTTGCATATTTTTCCTCACAGCCAAGCTGTTATTTTGTGGTAAAACCACCGTCAATTAGTAAATCTGTGCCATTAATCATGTCAGCACTGGATGACGCTAAAAACACCGCCGCAGCTGCAATTTCATCAGGTTCAGCAAACCGCCCAACAGGAATAAGCGCCTTCATATTCGCGGCCTTTTCACCATCCCAAGCTTTTTTCCCAAGCTCAGTCATCACCACAGTTGGCGATATGCTATTGGCGGTAATGCCATATTTACCCCATTCAAGCGCCAATGTTTTGGTCATACCAATAATGGCAAATTTCGAGGCACAATAAGCAATATGCTCCTCAATCGCCACCCGCCCAGCTTGCGAAGCCAGATTAATAATTTTACCAGACTTAGCTTCAATCATATGCCTGCCAATCGCTTGGCAAACCAAAAAACTACCAGTTAAATTTATATCTATTGTACGCTGCCAAGCATTTAAACTTAACGTCTCAGCAGGGGCAAGATCAACAATGCCCGCACAATTCACCAGAATATCAATATGCCCAAAATCCTGCATCACCTGCTGCGTCATTATACCAACATTTTCAGTATCAGCTACATTGCAAGCATAGGCCTGCGCATTATTTAGGCTTTTAGCTTTATCTGTCGCAGCATCTAAATTCAAATCAACAATTGCAATCTTCACACCCTTTTGATCAAACGCTTCAGCAATCGCCTCGCCAATGCCTGATGCGCCGCCAGTAATAAGTGCGGTTTTGCCATCCAAACAAAAATCAAAAATATTCGTCATAATTCAATCTCTTGGTTTATCTGCGGGTTGACAATCATACCAACCCGCAAAAATTCAGTCATTATTTACGTGACTCAAGTAAAGCATCTACATTGTCCAATGTCACTGGTGTCCACGGAACATTATATTCTGCATCCTTACCACCATTCCAAGGCATGTCTTTATAACTTGCCCAAATGCTTGACATAGGCTCATAATCACCATCCAAAGATTTTGAAATGGCAATATCCAACGCACCTTGTGCCTGCGCAAATGCATCTTGCAAAATAGATGCCATATCATTGCGCTTCACAGCGTGCAGAGCATCAGTAATGCCGTCAATACCCGCGATGGCAAAGTCACTAACTTCAAGGCCAGCAGCTTTAATCGCTTCAATAGCACCCAATGCCATTTCATCATTTTGGCCAATCACACCATCAATTTCATTCGGATGCGCAGTCAACCAGTTTTCCATAAGTGTTTGAGATTCAGCACGTGACCAATTGGCCGTTTGCTGCTCAAGCACTTTAACGTCTGGGCATTCTGCCAAGGCTTTTTTATTGCCTTCAAGCCGAGAAATTTGGGCCGATTGCCCAATCGGGCCTTCTAAAATAACCACATTACCCTTGCAGCCTATTTTATCAAGAATATATTTGGCTTCCATATAACCAGATTGCACATCGTCAGACCCCACATAAGCAGTCAATAGGTCGGAATTAACTCTGGTGTTAGAACCAATAACCGGAATGCCCGCATCAGATGCGGCTTGCACAGCAGTTGCACCCGCTTCAATGTCAATCGGCACAAAAATAATCGCGTCATATTCTTGGGTAATCATGGTTTCAAACTGTTCTTGTTGCACCAATGCATCATAACGACCATCAAAAATAGTCAAATCAACTTCACCCTTTAATACAGCAGGATGTTGCTTTAATGATTCAGCCCAAATTTGCATAAATTCGGCGTTAAGGCCATAAACAGCCGCGCCGATTTTAGGGTTATCTGCGGCAAACGCAGCTTGCCCTGTCAGCATAGTCCCAGCAACAATTGTGCTGGCCAAAATGGCTTTCATTGTCCAAGATTTTAATGTTTTCTTCATCACGCTTTCCTCCATATTTGCGTATTTTCAACTAAGCAATGAGCTTCTCAACTTCACTGCATTCTTAAAACAGAATTAACTGCTATTCTTTCAAGCATTAATGCTTGTTTTTGGATTGATCGAGCATAACCGCAGCAACAATCAACATGCCTTTAATCACCTGCTGGTAATAAGATTCAACACCCATTAAATCCAAACCATTATTCATAACGCCAATAAGCAATGCACCAATTAATGTGCCCGTAATCCGCCCCACGCCGCCAGATAGGCTCGTGCCGCCAATCACCACCGCAGCAATCGCATCCAACTCATAAGCAATGCCCGCTTGGGTCAGGCCAGAGCCCGTACGTGCGGCCAACACCATACCGCCCACAGCCGCCAAACCACCACTGATCGCATAGACAATAAACTGAATTTTACCAACATTAATTCCAGAAACTTTAGCGGCATGAGGGTTGCCACCCGCCGCATAAACATAACGACCAAAACGGCTAAAATTCAGCACCCACCATGCAATTGCAAACACAATCACCAAAATCACCACAGGCATCGGAATGCCCAATATATTGCCCGTACCAATCCACCTAAATTCAGGTGTCAGCGCAGGAACAGGCTTACCACCCGCATATATAAGCGTTAACCCGCGTGCGGCCGATAACATACCCAGCGTCGCCACAAAAGCTGGCACATGAAAACGCGATACCGCCAAACCAGAAATACCACCACATATCATGCCAACAGATATGCCAGCCATTATGGCTATGATCGCAGGATACGGGCCACCAGCCACCATTGCACTGCTAGATGTCGTCGCCAATGAGGCCGCCACAACACCTGTAAAAGCTACAATCGAACCCACCGATAAATCAATACCACGCGTCAAAATTACAAATGTCATCCCAATAGCTAAAATGCCGTTAATCGATGTTTGGCGTAATATGTTCAAAACATTGCGCGTGGTTAAAAAATATTCATTGGCAAAGGTTAAAAAAACACAACAAGCTACGAGCGCTAAAAATATGCCATATTGCTGCGTAAACTGTATCATCCTAACTTTTACAGATAGATTTTCCTTACCTTCCGCTGGCGTAACTATTTTCATAAACTTCCCATCAAATATTCATCTTAAAATTAAATTTTTCCTGCTTTTATACCGACAAATGCATAAGCTGTTGTGGAGTCGCATCAGCGCGGCTAATCTCACCCGAAATCAAACCGTCTCTAACCACCAATATCTGGTCGGCCATTCCAAGCACTTCGTCAATTTCCGAACTAGACATAATAACCGTCCCCCCATTTTCAGCAAATTCAGACATCACACGGTAAATTTCACGTTTTGCACCCACATCAACCCCCCGCGTTGGCTCATCCAGCAATAAAATATCAGGGTTGGTCAAAAACCATTTCCCCAGCACAACCTTTTGTTGGTTACCGCCAGATAGGCCAGATACTTTCAATTTATCACTCGCGGTTTTAATCGAAAAAAGCTCAATCATACGCTTTGCTGCTGAGGCTTCTTTTTTGCCATTCATTTTAACCGCGTTACCCAAATTTTTAAGATCAGCAAGGCATATATTGGCCCGAACATCCTCACTCATCACCAACCCACTGCCTTTGCGGTCTTTGGTTACAAATGCCAACCCATTATCTATCGCATCTTGAGCAGATTTTATATGAACCTGCTCACCCATGATTTTTAGCTTGCACCCCTCACGAGAAAGGCCAAATATATTTTCAAATATTTCCGTACGGCCTGCACCCATAAGACCATAAAGTGCCAATATTTCACCTTCATGCACCTTTAAAGAAATGTCCTGAATCAACTCGCCATTGGTTAACTTTTCAAGCTCCAACACAATTTTATCTTTAGGCGTATTTTGTTTAATAAATTCTTCTTCAAGTGGCCTCCCCACAATCAGCTCAATTAACTTATTGCGGTCAACATCTTCAATGTCACCCGTTTCGATATATTGACCATCTCTAAAAATGGTATAATGATCCGATATATCCATAATTTCGCCAAGCCGATGCGAAACATAAATCACACCCTTACCGCGAGATTTCAACACGGCGATAGCCGCAAATAACTGCTCAACCTCTTTTTCACCAAGTGCAGATGTCGGCTCATCCATAATGATAATGTCAGAATCATAGCTTAACGCTTTGGCAATTTCGACCAGTTGCAACTGAGCCACAGTCAAATTCATCATCACTTGTTTTGCAGACAGCGGAAAACCCAAATCATCCAATATTTTTTGCGCCGCCGCATTCATTTTTTTAAAACTAACCACACCCCATTTATTCACCGGCTCGCGGCCCAAAAACATATTCTCCGCAACACTCATTGCTGGCACAGGGCTAAGTTCTTGTTCAATTATCGATATACCCGCCTGCAAAGCTTGCGCTGGGTTTTGAAAATCAACCAACTCGCCTTTGCATTTCAACTGCCCCGCGTCACGCGATATAATGCCCATAATGATAGATAGAAATGTCGATTTCCCAGCTCCATTGCCACCACAAAGCGCATGAACAGAGCCAGCCATCAGGCAAAAATCAACACTCTTAAGAGCGGCAACACCGCCAAAAGATTTTTTAAGTCCTTGTGCTTCTAATAGTGGAACATTCATGAAGCCCTCCGAATTCATAACTCATCATTTGAACTAAATAAGATCATATGATCCATTAAGTCAAGCGGCAATTTAAATTAAAGTGCCAAATTTAGCTATTCTACTTAGATATGTAAAATCAAAAGAACAATAAGTTGACATATGATCAATTACTATCTATGGATTCACTGTCAGTAATAATAATTTTTAGGGACAGGTATGAAATTAGCAATTGGTTGTGATGAAGCAGGATACCCCCTAAAAGAAATTTTGATTGCACATTTGAATGAGCTTGGTTTCGATGCCGATGATTTTGGCAGTCAAAAAGATGAAACCGTCCTATATCCAGATGTAGCATTTAAGGTTGCGCAATCCATTGCCGATGGAAGCTATCAACGCGGCATATTAATATGCGGCACAGGCATCGGCATGGCAATCAGCGCCAATAAAGTAAAAGGCATAAGGGCAGCACAAGCCGCCGATACCTATTCAGCAGAGCGCGCCCAAAAAAGCAATAATGCGCAAATATTATGCCTCGGCGCCCGAGTCACAGGCAACGAGCTGGCCAAATCCATCATCACTTCTTACATCAATTCAAATTTTCAAGGTGGTGGCTCTGCCGATAAAATAGCCCGAATTATAAATTATGAAGCCAACAACCCAAGCAGCAAATAGATTTTAGCCAATAAAATTTAATTACTGTTTAGAAATTAGACTTACAGGGCTTTCTATGCTTTATATTATTCACCAATATTAGGATAATTGAGAACTATGGCAAGTCATAAGAAAATTGAAGAGAATTCAGTAAATATCGGATTGCTAACAGAAATTGCACGCAGATATTATATCGATAAAGAAACTCAAGACTCCATAGGCAAGACCTTAAACTTACCAAGAATGAAAATCAACAGACTGCTAAAACAAGCGCAAGATGAAGGCATTGTCGAGATTCGCGTTCGTTTTCACAGCGCCGAAACCAGCGAATTAGAAAACCTATTTCGAAAACATTTTGGATTAAAAAACCTACTCATTGCCCCAGATGGCCAGTCACAAGAACAACAAAGAACCAATGTTGCCGTTGTCGTGAGCAATTTCCTAGAGGTTAATTTACGCGAAAATTCAGTCGTCACGGTCGGCATGGGGCGCAATGTTGCACGAGTATCAAAGGTCAATACAAATCGCAAATTCGACTCCCTAACCTTCGTTGCAGGCAGCGGCGGCGCGACCGAAGCAACCGAAGGCGGCAACGCAGATCACATCGCCCGTAATTTAGCCATTCAATTTGGCGGCACCTCCGAAACCCTATACGCCCCGGCCTTTGTCGCAGATGCAAAACTCCACAAATCCTTAATGGAAAATGACACAATAAGGCGCACTTTAAACCTCGCCCGCAGTGCCAATTTTGCACTCATCGGCATTGGCGATCTAGGCCCAGATAGCCATATGGCGCGTATGGGATGGTTCAGTCACGAAGAATTTAAACAAGCCCAAGCCCAAGGCGTTGTCGGTGATCTTATGGGCTATGATTTTTTCAATAGAGATGGCAAAACCTGTAACAACGAACTTGGCGAACGAGTGATTGGCCTGACCATTAACGACCTAAGACAAATAAAAAACACCATCGCCATCGCCTCCGAAACCAGTAAAATCACCGCAATAATCGGTGCCTTAAAAACCGGCGCAATAGATATTTTAGCCACCACACTATCAAATTGCGTGGCTATCTCAGAATATTTAAAAAACGAAAACCCCAATTGAATAAAATTCTCAATTATGATAATTTTATTGACTTATAGAAATATTACCCTAATATCTCTTTTTTGGAGTCCATTGAGTCATAATAATTTAAACTGAAACCACCCTCAACAAACTCCATATAACACATCTATATTCAATATAAATATGGCAATTTATATAAGGAGTAAAATATGGAAATAGAGCTAATAATTTTTGATTTTGACGGCGTGCTGGTCGACAGTGAATATATAGCCGCTCAAATATTAGCCCAACAATTCACCAAATATGGTGTTGATATTTCGTTACCCACCACACTTAATAGATATGTTGGCATAAGCTACTCACGGCTCCACCAATGGGTATCAGATGAAATTGGCTCCCACTCCGCGACAGATTTTCTCAAAGAAACTGAAAATCTAACAATAGATGCACACCAACAAAAATTACGCGCCACCGATCACATAAAGCCAACCTTAAAAAAAATACAACAACAAACCTGCATCGCCACAAATAGCCCGGCAGAAATCCTGCAACATAAAATCAACATCACAAAAATGGATGATTTTTTCTCTCAAGAAAAGATTTTTCATGGCTCAATGGTAAAAAACCCAAAGCCAGCACCCGACCTGTTTTTACACGCCGCATCGGCTCATAAAATTCAAGCAAATAAATGTTTAGTGATCGAAGACAGCGTCATTGGCGTCCACGCAGCAAAAAGCGCCAATATGACTGTATTAGGATATACAGGCGCATCACATTGCCTAAACAACCAAGTTCATGAAGCCGATTTACAAAAAGCTGGCGCACACCATATATTTAACGATATGCGAGAATTACAATCCATCATTGAAAAATTAGAGAATGAGTAGAAAAAATATTTCATAATTGATATTATTCTCAAAAATGAGAATAATATTGACATTCGCTGATTATTCTTTTACTGCTATAATGATAAAAAACGATTCAAAAAGAATCACCATCCAAAAAGGGGAATAGAATGAAGTTCAATTATAAATCATTTAGATTTTATACAGCAGCAACAATTGTTGCAAGTTCGCTGATAATTTCTGCGAGCCAAACTTTTGCAGCAGAATATCTTGCAAATATTGGCCATCTAGAATCTGCCCAACAAAGCCGACACGTACATTTAGAAAAAGTTGCCAAACTTGTCAATGAACGTACCAATGGCGAAGTTACGTTTAAACTATTCCCACAATCTCAGCTCGGCAACCAACGTCAATTAAACGAAGGCACACAGCTTGGCACGATACAAGCAACCGTAGCGCCAGCCGCATTTTTAGGCGGGTTTAATCCAGCCATATCAATTCTAGACATCCCGTTCTTACTTCCCACCAACCCAGATCACGCGCATCAATTAAGAACAGGACCATTTGGGCAAGCATTGCTCAAAACTTTCGAAAGCAAAGGCCTAGTTGGCGTTGCATTATGGCCCAATGGCTTAAAAAACTTCACCTCAAGCAAACCACTTGACGATATATCCGCATTCGAAGGCCAAAAATTCCGCGTTATGGATTCCAAAATCCTAATTAAACAATTTGATGCCTTAGGCGCATCTGCAATTGCCTTGCCGTTCAGTGAATTATATACGTCATTGCAAACAGGTGTGATTGATGGCCAAGAGAACCCACTAGATACAATTCAACGCATGAAGTTTTTTGAAGTGCAGAAATATCTAACAATTTCTGAACATGGTGCCATGGAAGATGTGATTTTATTCAATTCAGCGTGGTGGGCAGCTTTGCCAGATGACTACAAAACCATCATCATTGAGGCTTTTGCCGAAGTTGTGCCTGAATTACGCGCTCACAAAGCCGCATCTATAAAAACCGCACTTGAGGTGATCGGCAATAGCGACATCAACATACGCGTCGTCTCTGAACAAGAAAAACAAGAATTCAGAGCCAAAATGTACGAACCCACTATCAACGCATTTTTGGAACGCTATGGTGATAAAGGACAAGCTCTAATCGACCTTTATGAAGAAGAATATTCCAAACTAAAATAATATAAAACCCCTATAATCCATACAGATGTTTCGAAATAAATGTCTGTATGGGTTTATTTTATAAATAAGCTTAGGAGACATAATGTCGGTCGCATTAGGGTTTATAAGAAATATCGAGCGCTATTCACTGGTTGGAATATTTCTTACCATGGTCGCTCTATTCTTTATTAACATCTTGATCAGAGAATTTGCAGGCACAATAGCCAGTGATTTTGCATGGATAGAAGAAGCCGTCCGCATTATGAACGGTTTCTTGGTTTTTCTAGGCTTGGGCTTAGCGCTAGAAAAAGGCCGCCATGTCAGCATCAATACCATCCATTCAATTCTACCAACCAAAATAGCTTGGTTTTTATATAAAATAATTGACGCAACCGGTTGCTTATTCTCGCTCTATTTAGTTTGGCAAAGCTATAGCCTAGTCAAATTCGTATTAATGACAGGCCAAACAAGCCCAACATTAGATCTACCAATGGGCTGGATTTATACCGCCCCCGTGATAGGCTTTTCATTATTAGCCCTTCGATATGCACTCAGTTTCTTCGGAATCATCAACCGATTTTCTAACCAAGGAGAAAGCTAATGTTACTCATCATTATTTTGCTAGCCATAGCTTTATTAATCCTCGGCTTTGAAATGTTTTTAGTCCTTGGCGTCCCATCCCTTCTCACCAAAGAAGCCTACTATTCCACACTTCCAGATGCCGCCATAATCCAAAAAATATTCGGTGGCATCGACCACACGACATTATTAGCCATACCGTTTTTTATATTCGCAGCCCACCTTATGGGGTCTGGTCAAATTGCCAAGCAATTAACCGGCTTCATCCGCACCCTCATCGGCCACACCAAAGGCGGCATGGGGCATACCGCAATTGGCGGCTCAATGGCATTCGGTTCCGTATCAGGCTCCGCGCCCGCCACGGTCGCCGCCATGGGCAATATGGTCTATCCGGAAATGCGCAAATCTGGTTTTTCCGAAAAATTCAGCCTAGGCCTATTGGTCGCAAGTGCCGAAACCGCATTGCTCATCCCCCCTTCAATCACCTTCATTATATATGGTTGGATGACAGGCACATCAATTGCCAAATTATTTGCTGGCGGCTTGGCTGTCGGCATCCTTCTCGGCTTCGCATTCGCAGTTATGGTTTGGTTCGAGGCACGCAGGGCAGGCATCGAAGCAGGCCAAAAAACCACATGGAAGCAACGCCTAATCGCCGCCCGCGAAGCCATCTGGGCACTGGGCATGCCAGTCATTATTCTCGGCGGCATTTATTCGGGTTTCATGACCCCAACAGAAGCCGCCGCTGCCAGTGTTGTCTATGCCATATTTGTCGAAATGGTCATATACAGAAATTTCGGTTTCAAAGATTTGGTAGAAATCACCGAGCGAAGCGCCATATCAACATCCATCATCTTTATTCTATTGGCCATGGGCGGCCTCATTTCATTCTACATCACCCTCGCTCAAGTCCCAACCCAGATAACCGAGTTCCTAACTCTAATTGAAGCAGGACCATTAGAATTCTTATTAGTCGTCAATATATGTTTCTTAATTGCAGGCATGTTTATAGATCCAAATTCCGCATTGCTTATCCTCGTTCCGCCGTTATTTCCCGTCGCCATGGCACTCGGTGTAGACCCCGTCCATTTCGGCATGATCGTCACATTAAATATCGGCCTAGGCATGATAACCCCGCCATTTGGATTGGATATATTCGTCGCAGCTTCAACCCTCAACAAACCCGTTTTAAACATCATAAAGGGCGTATGGCCATTTGTCGGCGTAAACCTGATTGTCCTGTTCATCATCACTTATATACCCGCAATATCCCTGTTTATTCCTAACCTCATATTTGGTTAAAAGGTAACTAAAATGTCAAAATGTAAATCACAGGCAAACGGGCAAGATCTTCAAACATCTTACCCGATCCAAGAAGCAGTGACTGTTGTCAAAAGCAACCAGTCAATCAATGGCGAATACCGCAAACTCATTTTGGATGCCCCAACAGAGATTCTAAATTGCCAACCAGGTCAGTTTTTTCACCTGCTCTGCCCGCTTGAAACCATCGATCAACCCTATCTACGCCGCCCCATGAGCATTTACGGCTATTACCCACAAAAACGCGAGCTGCATTTTTTATATAAAGTCACAGGTGAAGGCACCAGAACCTTGGCAGGGCTAAACCCCAATGATAAATTAAATGTCCTAGGCCCCCTAGGAGTTGGTTTTCACATAGAAAATAACTGCCAAAACTTACTATTGCTAGCAAGAGGTGTTGGCTTAGCCACCCTAGCGCCGTTGGCGCTTGAAGCCAAACGCTTAGGCCGCAATTTAACCGCCATTTGCAGCGCTCGGTCTGAAGATGTCTTAATGTCAGTCGATTATTTCCGCAACCTCGGCGCCCAAGTCATCACCGTTACCGATAGTCAAAACACCTCAAACATTGAAAATATAAAACTAATCATCGAACAATTAATTGCCGATGGAAAAGTCGACGCCATGTACACATGTGGCTCAAACCGCTTCTTAAAACTACTGCAAGACATTGGCCAACAACATAATATATCTGGTGAAATAGCACTAGAGCAACAAATGGCATGCGGTGTTGGCATGTGCCAATGTTGCGTCAGATCGTTCAATAAAAAACACGGCATCACCCACGAGCGCGTATGCCGCGAAGGCCCAGTATTTAAAATAAGCGAGGCAATGGCATGGTAAATTTAGTCACAAAAATTGGCGATATAATCTTAAAAAACCCCATCATGCCCGCTTCAGGTACATTTTCAGAAGATTTGGCAGATGTTTTTGATCTAGACTGTCTAGGCGCCCATGTCACCAAAACCATAACCACAGAAAAACGCGGCGGCAATGCCACACCCAGAGTGTGCGAAGTGCGCGGTTCAATGCTAAATTCAATCGGCATACCCAGCAAAGGCATTGATCATTTCATCAAAAACACCATCCCCATTTACAAAAAATACAATGCCCCACTGGTGGTCAGCATCTCAGCCCATAATGCCGATGATTTCGCCAAAATATGCGAAAAGATTTCCGTCCCAGGCGTCGCTGCCATCGAAGTCAATATTTCCTGCCCCAATATAGAAGAAGGCGGCAAGGCGTTTGCCATGCGCCCCTCATCCACCTTCAAAGTCATGTCAAAGCTTAGACAAGCCACCGACCTACCTTTATGGGCAAAATTAACCCCCAATACAGGCGAAACCACAGAGGTTGCCATCGCCGCCGAACAAGGCGGCGCAGATGCCTTAGTCGTGTCCAACACCCTGCTTTCCATGGCGATTGACATTAAAACCCGCAAACCAAAATTGGGCAATTTAATGGGCGGCCTGTCTGGCCCGTCATTAAAACCCATTGCATTACGCATGACTTATCAATGCGCAAAATCAGTCAAAATTCCCATCATCGGCTGCGGCGGAATTTCAACCGTCGAAGACATAATCGAATATCTTTTAGCAGGTGCAACCGCCGTACAAATCGGCACCGCCACATTCATCAACCCCACCATCATGCAAACCCTCATAGCCCAACTCGAGCAATATCTAGTGGCCGAAAAGATCAATAATGTCTCAGAATTAGTTGGCGCTGTCTTAGATGAAGACGCCGCAGACGCAGTCGTATTTATGGAGGCCGCCCTATAGTCTCTCACAGCACTGGCATTGATAGCCTTAAGTCTGCGACACCAAAATCTGCTGCAAACACTTAACTGCTGCCTCACCTTTTAAACTACGCTTCCATAGCCGCTGCGTCACATCTTGATGCAGCTTAACCGTCTCGTGTACCGAAGTAATATTGGCCACACCAATTCTAACATTCGCAAATGCACCCAGCCTAAACGGGCTCACCGCCAATTGCGCCCGAGACGATTGGGTAAATATCTGAAAACTACTACCAGGGCTAGAATCCACCACAATCCCAATTTGAATGCCGATCGGCGGGTCGGTCAGCAAATTTATTATATTCTCAACCTCACGCCGCGCCACGTCTTTTCGCGCTTCAACATCAACATTCTTGGGGTTCACACAACCAATAAATCCAGACCGAACATATTGTTCCAATTCACTAGCAGAAACCAAACTCACAATATTTGGCTTACGTTGCGAATAGTTAAGCTTTCGTTCTTTCAAAACTTCAATTATTTTATCAATGTCATTTAACGCAGCTTTTCGGTCTTGCACATGTTCAGGCACACTTTCATATAACACCCGCGGCAAATATTCATCAAACTCATCACTGGTTAATAGATATGAAATCGGCCCAAACAGCACACTAATATGATCAACCTCTGCCTCAAGCTGGCGCATACGCTCAAAAAAAACCAATGCACTCGCAATATTTTCAGAGCCAACCCCCAATAAAGAAGTCAATGAAACATTCAATAAATGCGCAATTTTTGCCAACGTATCCACGCGAATGGGCTGTCCAGATTCATACCGATATATTGCAGCTCTAGAAATACCCGTTTGGTTGGCAATTTCCTCTGGGCTTAAGCCGGCGCCAATTCTAAAGGCACGTAGTCTTTCACCCACCTCTTGAATCGCCTGATATTGAGAATCCATAGATTCAACCTCAAAATAATTTCTACAATCATACAAAAATACCAGAAATTCGCAACAACCATCGCAATACATATCTAGCATTCTACAATTTAACTTCATTATTCTCAATTATGAGAATAATATTGACATTGCGAATAATCCATTTAAATTGATTGTTTTACTCGCGCAAACCTCGGATGACATATGACCACCATGAAAAACCTAATCGAAACAAATAATTCGCCTAGCTTGTCATCTATCGCCACCAAAATTTTCAAAGATGTTGCCGCTTTTAGCCAAGATACCGATGGCATCAGCCGCCCCGCATTCTCCAAAATTGAAACCCAAACCCTAGAATATTTACAATCATTATGCCAAGAATTTGGCTTAACCGTAAAATATGACGCAGGGAAAAACGCAACCATCTCATTGCCACAACACGCAGATGCAACAAATTTCTCGCTCATCGGCTCCCATGTCGATAGCGTACCCATGGGCGGAAACTTCGATGGTTTGGCAGGTGTAGTCGCTGGCATACTTTGTCTAATTCAGGCCAAACAAAAAAACATACCCTTCACCCACCCCGTAAAAGTAATCGCATTACGCGGCGAAGAAAGCGCGTGGTTTGGCCCCTGCTATATTGGCTCAAAATGCCTTTTAGGTGTCATTTCCGATGAAGAGCTTGCCTCCAAACATAAAGACGATGGACAAACCTTAGATACCCATATGTCCAACATCGGCATAGACATGACACCCATAAGAAACCATCAACCATTAATCAACACCAGCTCAATCATCGAATTTATCGAACTACATATAGAACAAGGCCCTCTACTCGAAGAACAAAACCTACCAGCCGCCATAGTTTCAGCAATAAGAGGCAACTTTCGCTATAAAAACATACGCTGTCAAGGCGAAGCAGGTCATTCGGGCGCGGTGCCCAAAGAATATAGAAAAGACCCCGTTATGGCGCTCGCCGACCTCCTATCAAATCTCGATAAAAAATGGCAACAGATATTAGACAATGACGATGATTTGGTACTCACTTCTGGCGTTCTGACAACCAACCCCGAAAAACATGCTTTATCCCGTATACCCGATGAAGTGAATTTCAGTCTCGACATACGAAGCCAAAACCCAAAAATACTATCCGAAATGCATCAATTTCTCAAAACCCAAATAAAAAAACTAGAAATCACTCGCAAGGTCAAATTTACATTGAATCAAGTCAATTCCAACCCACCAGTTAAAATGAATAAAAAAATTGTAACCGGCCTTTCAAAAGCCATGAAAGCCAATCAGTTAAAACCAATAACATTCGCCTCTGGCGGCGGCCATGATAGCGCAGTTTTTGCAGGCAAAAACATACCAACAGGCATGATCTTCATCCGCAATCAAAATGGCTCCCACAACCCCCAAGAAGCCATGAAAATAAATGATTTGTTAGTCGGAACTAGCATTATCTTCACATATTTAACAGCATAACTTCGAGGCAACTTATTAAGCCCTAAACTCACTATTCAGCTTCCCCCCTCCTTTCAACCAGCTACAAAAAAACCACTATGTGAGGCTTATACTGTTTTGGTTGCGGGGCTCACAACCTCCATAACTTGCACATCATAGTCAACAATTTTCTAACCAATGTAACAAAACATAATTTAATTAGTTCGTACAATGCCAAAGATAGAATGAATAGAATCCAGTTTATGATGAATAGGCACCATCATTCTGCATTAAGTCAGAAAAACCCCTTATTTTTTGAACAAACCACTGCTTAAATTACTATATGGAGCGGCACGAAAGCTAAACATGACCTGTCACATACCAAATTTACCTAGTCATTCACACAAGCATTAATGGTTAAAAAAGTAAAACTTTCCCTATAACATGTTAATAATTTTCCAAATGAATTAGTTCAATATAGAAATTAATCATAAGGTTCGAAATCTCTTCAATTTCAACTCTTGAGAATGAGTTATTTCCATTAAAAGCCTCTACAACGATCGCTTCTAATGACTTCCATGTGTGTCAAAACTGGTAATCCTAAAACAAGAATATAATTTGGACAAGTTTGAACCTTTATCCGAAGACGTTCAGAAAGCGTTGACCAAAGCTGGTGCTGCGACCACTCTTAACGGCTGCGCGGCGACTGATGCATCTACAGAAGCGGACAAAAAATCTAGATGCTCGCCGCAAATCAAGTACAGAAATCTTAAATGCTATCTGGAGCGCATTAAGCAGCATGTGATCTGACTTACACTTTAACGAAAGGGTGCCCACTTGGGCACCCCTTTTATCTAATTGCAAAAGCTATTAAGCCCTAGAAATGAACCGATTTTGCATCAATTGGTTTTTGTAACGGAGGCGCAAATTTAGTAAGATCAATCCCCTCTACAGCAGCGTT
>NVUH01000035.1 GCA_002401855.1 Hyphomicrobiales bacterium | reverse complement strand
GTCATCTCTTCAAGGTGCGGCTGTTACGGGCGTACAAATTGATAGTGTTTTGCATGAATTTTCATCTATCGCGGGTGTTCGCGAAGATGTGGCTAACATTGTGCTTAACATTAAAGAAATTGCTGTTGCGCAGCATAGTGATAGCGTCAAGCGCATGATTATCGATAAGCAAGGCCCTTGTGTGGTCACGGCTGGTGATATTGAAGCGGGTTCTGATATTGAAATTTTAAACCCTGAACATTTCATCTGTAATGTCGATGAAGGTGGACACCTTCATATGGAGTTTACAGTTGAAACTGGTAAAGGTTATGTGACGGCGGTTGAAAACCGTGCTGAAGATAGCCCTGTTGGTTTTATACCTGTCGATAGTCTGTTTAGCCCAGTGCGTAAAGTGTCTTATAAAGTTGAAGACACTCGCGAAGGCCAAGTGCTTGATTATGACAAATTGACTCTTGAAGTTGAAACCAATGGTGTGATCAATCCTGAAGATGCTGTGGCATTTTCTGCTCGCATCATCCAAGATCAACTACAAGTGTTTGTGAATTTCGAAGAACCTGAAGTGAAAGAAGTTGAAGAGCCAAGCCCAGATCTTGCCTTTAACCCAGCATTGCTTAAAAAGGTCGACGAATTAGAGTTGAGCGTCCGTTCTGCAAACTGCCTGAAAAATGATAACATTGTCTATATTGGTGATCTTATCCTGAAAACAGAAGCAGAAATGCTACGTACACCAAACTTTGGTCGTAAATCATTAAATGAGATTAAAGAAGTTCTGGCTCAGATGGGTCTCCATCTTGGTATGGATGTGCCGAATTGGCCGCCTGAGAATATCGAAGATCTTGCGAAGAAATTTGAAGAACGTTTTTAGGCCAGATAAAAGCCTAATATAAATTATAGGAGACCTACAATGCGTCATCGCAATAAAGGCCGTAAATTAAATAGAACCGCTAGTCACCGTAAAGCATTATTTGCGAATATGGCTGCTGCGCTTATTAAACATGAACAAATCACCACCACTTTGCCAAAAGCCAAAGAGCTTCGCGCTATTGTTGATCGTCTGATCACTTTGGGTAAAAAAGGTGACCTACACGCTCGTCGTCATGCGATTGCTAAAATGCGTGATAAAGAGCAAGCTAAAAAGCTTTTTGATGTATTGGGCCCACGTTATAAAGAACGTAATGGTGGCTATACACGTGTGCTTAAAGCTGGTTTCCGTTATGGTGATAATGCACCAATGGCAGTGATTGAACTTGTAGACCGTGATGTAACGGCTAAGGGTAAAGATTCTGGTCCAACTCAAGATATTGAAGACGGACAAGATGCAGCATAATTGATGCGTTTATACAGATTAAAAAAAGATGGCTTCGGTCATCTTTTTTTTGGACTTTTGTTCTTATTTTTGCCCAATTTAAGCTTATATTAGACTCAACTTAGGAGTCGATATGCGTTTTTTTGTTATCTTGATGTTGATATTTAACATTTCATTTGTTTATGCGGCATCGAAAAAGCTGCCAGAATCGGCACAAGAGATTCAGCTATCTTTTGCGACAACGGTAAAAAAGGCGGCGCCTGCCGTGGTCAATGTTTATTCGCGTAAATTGGTGGCGGCGCGGAAGTCTGTGTTTGATAATGATCCGTTTTTTAAGCAGTTTTTTGGCAATAGATTTGGCCGCAGCCAGCCGCGGGAGCAAAACTCGCTGGGTAGTGGGGTGATTGTTGATGCATCGGGCATTGTGGTGACCAATCATCATGTGATTAAAGATGCTGACAGCGTGCGGGTGGTGATGGCTGACAGCCAAGAATATGAAGCTGAGATTATTTTGGAAGATGAACGCTCTGACCTTGCGGTGCTTAAGCTCGTTACCAAAGGCGAAACATTCACTCATATAGAATTTGCCGATAGTGATAAAGTTGAAGTGGGTGATTTGGCATTGGCGATTGGCAACCCATTTGGTGTAGGGCAAACCGTCACCTCGGGCATTGTATCGGCCGTTGCGCGCACCAATGTGGGTATATCTGATTTTCAATTTTTTATTCAGACTGATGCGGCCATTAACCCCGGCAATAGTGGTGGGGCGTTGGTGGATAGTTTAGGGCGATTGATTGGGGTGAATACCGCTATTTTTACGCGCTCTGGTGGCTCTAACGGTATTGGGTTTGCCATACCCGCTAATATGGTCAAACGAGTGGTGAGTAGCGCCAAAATAGGCAACCGCGTTTTGCGGCCGTGGATTGGGGCGCAGATACAATCGTTGAATGTTGAAATTGCATTGAGCTTAGGCTTAGAGCGGCCTGACGGGATATTGGTGCGGGCGGCACATCGCGATAGCCCGCTTTATGCTGCGGGCATTAAACGCGGTGATGTGATTAGCGCTATGGATGGCATATCGGTTAAGAATGAGAAGCATTTCAGATATTTATGGGGCAATAAACAAATTGGCGATAGTATCACGCTGTCGATTTTGCGTGATGAGCAGAGAATGGAATATGATGTGGCGATGCTTGGCGCGCCTGAAGAGCCACCAAGACGTACCGCTATTATTGATGGCAATGCGCCATTTACAGGGGCTGAGATTATGAATATTTCCCCCGCGGTTATTGAAGAAATGTCTTTGCCATTGGGTAGTGTTGGCGTTATCATTAGCGACATAAATATAAATAGTAATGCGCAGGCATATGGCTTTGAAATTGGCGATATAATCTTATATGTTGGTGAAGTTGAGATTAAAGAGGTGGCTGATTTGCTACAGGCCTCAGCAACCAATAGGCAGACTTGGCGTTTGTCAATCAATAGAGGTGGCCGCATTATTAATTCTATTGTCAATGGATAAAGATTTTAAACGGGTGTAGAATTTGAGCGATTTATTTTTAAAAGATGTGCCTAAGGAAGACCTTAAGCGCCCGTTGGCTGACCGTATCCGCCCGCAAGAATTAGATGAAATTGTTGGGCAGGAGGGCTTGGTTGGGCCTGAAGGTAGTCTCACTCAGCTTTTGGCACAGGGCCGCACGCCATCTATGGTGTTTTGGGGGCCGCCCGGCACGGGTAAAACCACGTTGGCGCGTATTGTCGCGCAAAAATCTGAACTTTATTTTGAGCAATTGAGTGCCATTCAAGCGGGTGTGGCTGACCTTAAGAAGATATTTGCGGCGGCCAAGATGCGCCATCAAGAAGGTAAATCGACCTTGTTATTTGTTGATGAGATTCACCGCTTTAACCGCGCGCAGCAAGATACGTTTTTGCCTTATATTGAGGACGGAACGATCATCCTGTTTGGCGCAACGACCGAGAATCCGAGCTTTGATTTAAATGCTGCTTTGCTTTCACGTTGTCAAATTATGGTGCTGAACCGATTGGAGAATGCCGATTTAGAGCAATTGGTGATGCGGGCAGAAGAGCTTGAAGACGTGGTGCTGAATATAGAAGATGGCGCGTTGGACATGTTGCTGAATATGGCTGATGGTGATGGGCGGTTTTTGCTCAATATGGTGGAGCAATTGTTTGCGGTTAATGATGCCGATAAGGCAATTACGGCTGAGCAGTTGCAAATCATCACTCAAAAACGTGCGGCGAATTATGATAAGAATAAAGACGGGCATTATAATCTGATCAGCGCGTTGCATAAATCGGTACGCGGTTCGGATGTTGATGGGGCGCTTTATTGGTTTGGGCGGATGTTAGATGCGGGCGAGGACCCACGCTTTTTGGCGCGGCGCATTGTGCGCATGGCATCAGAAGAGGTGGGCATGGCTGACCCGCAAGCGTTGCCGCAAACATTGGCGGCGATGGAAGCTTATGAGTTTTTGGGCAGCCCTGAAGGTGAATTGGCTTTGGCGCAAGCTCTGGTTTATGTAACTACCGCACCAAAATCTAACGCGGTTTATACTGCCTATAAAGCTTCACGTAGTTTTGTGAAGGCGAATGGTAATTATATGCCACCGAAACATATTCTCAACGCTCCAACTCAGATGATGAAAGATCAAGGTTATAATGATGGCTATCAATATGACCATGATTGCCCTGACGCGTTTTCGGGGCAGGAATTTTTCCCCGATGAGATTGAACGGGTGCAGTTTTATCAACCTGTTGAACGTGGATTTGAGAGAGACATTGCCAAACGGCTCAATTGGTGGCATAAGCTGCGTCAGACAAGAAATAATCGCTAACCGAAATGATGCAATCATGTTTGGATATATATTATATGCCGCTTTGGGCGGTGCCATTGGTGCCTCGCTGCGCTATATGACCACCACATATGTGGCTTCGGTATGGGGTAATTTATTTCCATACGGTACGATGGCGGTTAATGTCATCGGGTCATTCATCATGGGAATATTATTTGTATTGTTTGCCGAAAAGTTAAACCTCTCATCAGACGCGTGGAAAGTTTTATTGATGACAGGCGTTTTGGGCGGCTTTACAACATTTAGTGCCTTTTCGTTAGATGCATGGCAATTGATTGAACGCCAAGCCTATATAAGTGCCTTATCTTATATCGCTTTGAGCTTTTTATTGTCAATTGGTGCGCTGATATTGGCGATTTATATTACACGGAGTGTCAGCTAATGACCGAAACACAAAATACTGGCGGTGTGGCTAAAATAGCTGTGATTGCCGATGAAAATGACATGCGGTTAGACCGCTGGTTTAAAGAGCATTATCCAGATGTAACCTTTGGCATGTTGCAAAAATTATTGCGCAAAGGCCACATTCGTTTGGATGGCAAACGCGCCAAAAGCAATACGCGCATTGCGACGGATCAGATCGTTCGCGTGCCGCCGCTTAACTTGGAAACCCGCATTTACGCGAAAAAGCCTGAGGGTGAACTGAGTCAAGACGATATTTATTATATGCAAAATATGGTTATGCATATTGATGATGATATAATAGTGCTGAATAAGCCATCTGGCTTGGCCGTGCAGGGCGGCTCGAACACTAACCGCCATATTGATGGCATGTTGAGCGCGCTTAAATATGACTTGACTGAAAAGCCAAAATTGGTGCATCGGTTGGATAAAGACACGTCTGGTATATTGATTATTGCCCGTACGCGGGTGGCGGCACAAAAGTTGACCAAAGCGTTTCAGACCAAAACTACTGAGAAATATTATTGGGCTGTGGTGAAGAGTGTGCCTAAATTACGTGAAGGCAAAATTAATATGCCTTTGCTTAAGCAGGGTAGAAAAGGGCATGAGAAGGTTATTGCTGCGCCAACTGGTGAGAATGCTTCTGAGGATGCTAAATCGGCCATTACTTTATTTGCGACCGTTTCGAGCGTGCCAGCTTTGGCTAGTTTTATGGTGTTGCGGCCGATCACTGGTCGTACGCATCAGCTGCGGGTACATATGGCCGAAATGGGCAATGTGATTATTGGCGATGGTAAATATGGAGGCACAGACGCGCATATTGGTGGTGAGATTTCGCGTAAATTACATTTGCACGCGCGGCACATTAAAATTCCGCATCCTTCAACCGGTGAAATATTCGAGATTACCGCACCAATTGAAAGCCATATGAAGAATACATTTCATTCATTGGGTTTTGATGAAGAGGCGGGTGATTTGGTGATGGAGAGATTTGAAAATCGATAAGTTAGGTATGGTTTAGAAATTCTTTTCGATTTTCTCGGTCACTTTAATTGAAATGTGATCATCCGTGACCTGAATTTCACCACGCGCTACGACTTGATCATTGGCTAAAATATCAACTTCGCCGTTTTCGCCAGTGTCCAGTTCGATGATTGCACCACGGCCAAGGCGTAATAGTTGATGCACTTGCATTTCTGAACGGCCTAAAACCACTGATAGATCTACTTGGATATCATTTAAAAATGTCATATGCTGTCGATATAAGTTGCTATTAAATTTGACCTAATTATTAATGCATTAAATATGGTAAACAGATGGTTAATTCAAGAGATGAAATCAGCAAAACGCGAAAAATGAGTAAAATACTTGCTAATTTGACCGTTGATTGCCAAATATCCCAAAATTTTGTTGATTATACATATGCTGAAAGCTATATGGCGCAGCGGGCGGCGCAAATTGCGGCGGGTGATTCGAATGAGCTAATTTGGTTTGTTGAGCATGAACCTTTATACACTGCAGGTACGAGTGCTGAGAGCCAAGACCTGCTAATGCCAGAGCGGTTTCCTGTGTATCAAACGGGCAGGGGCGGCGAATATACCTATCATGGGCCTGGGCAGCGGGTGGTTTATGTGATGTTAAACCTCAATAAACGCGGCAAAGACGTGAGAGCTTTTGTAGCTGCGCTTGAGGCTTGGATTATCGAGACATTGGCGGCGTTTAATGTTGAGGGTGAGCGGCGCGAAGATAGAGTTGGCGTGTGGGTGAAGCGTGAGCCGTTGAGTTTGGGCAAAGAAGATAAGATTGCCGCCTTGGGCATTCGCTTGCGCAAATGGGTGAGTTTTCATGGCATTAGCATTAATGTTGAGCCAGAGCTTGAGCATTTTAGCGGCATTGTGCCTTGTGGCATTAGCGGGCATGGGGTGACAAGCTTGGTCGATCTTGGCCTGCCAGTGACCATGACCGAACTTGATATTGTGCTAAAACTTAAATTTACCGAAATATTTGGCGGTGAGTTGAATATGATTGACTGATGGTTTTAAGCGGGTGCGATCAGCATGTGCGGCAAACCATTCGAGGTTTTTTCTTTGGTTTTGCCATCTTCATCAACAATTAATTTTACTTGCGTACGCCAATTGGACATGCTTTTAAAGGTGATAACATCGACAGGTTCATCGAATTTAACTGAGATGCCATAGCGCTTTGTATTGACGATAGAGCTGACATTTAGCAGCTTACCAGTAAATTTTTGCCCCAAATATGTGCCACTGACCCGCTGGCCGACTTCAAAAGACGGTGTGGGTTGATTGCCGATATGGGCGTGCAGCGTGTTCCAATCTTTAAAGCCTTTTTGCTTGGCTAATATTTCGAGCGATTGGCTATGGCTAATAGGCTGGTTGATATCGGCCATATTTTGGCGCAATATTTTGGCTTGTTTTTTGAGTGTGTCGAGAGATAGCCGAGTGGACATCATAAACCTCTTTCGTTTAGATGCGGTATATAAAGTCGGGGCTCGCATTACCAACAACCGCTAAACAAAGTGGTCTGATTGTCTTAGACATTATGCCTAAAATTGAACTTCACCATGGCAAGTGCCAGCGAGCGGCAGGGGTCAATTCCCTTGCCTCTCTCTATAATTGGTTCAGTGTTATGTGTCAATCGTTTCGCTCGAACTCAACAATTACATCGTCTACTTTGAGGCTTTGGCCTGCGGTAAAATTTACCGCTTTGACGGTAGCATTTTTCTCAGCAGTTAAGACATTTTCCATTTTCATGGCTTCGACCACGCAGAGGGCTTGGCCAATTTCGACTATATCTCCAACCTTAACATTAATAGAATTGAGCATGCCGGGCATGGGGCAGAGTAACAAATTGGATGTATCCGGCGCGATTTTAATTGGCATTTTTTCGTCTAATTCAGCTTCGCGTTTTGAGAATACTTTTACCACGGCTTTATAAGCTTTATGCTCAATCTCAAAACCGTTTAGGATGGTGTCAATTTTGAAATGTTTATTGCAACCATTGATTTGGCCGCTCCATAGTGGTGTGCCTAAAACCCAATCAGAATTTAAAATATAAGAATCATTTCCGCGCTTTATCGTAATTTTCTCCTCTGATGAACCCAGTGTTAAATTGATATATTCGTCATCAATTTTAACCACTCTATGTTGCGAGACCTGATGTGAATTCTGTTTAGAAATGGCGGCTTTTTTGATGTTTTGTTTGTGATCTAAATAAACAGCAATGGCGCAAATTTCTGCTTTAATTTCTGCGGGAATTTCTGTGCGTTCAAACCCATCTGGATAGGTTTTGGCAATGAAACTGGTCGAAATGTCACCAGATTGCCAATCAGGATGTTGCATAAGCGCCGCGACAAACGGGATGTTGTGCGAGATGCCTTTGATGACAAATTGATCGAGCGCATCGGCCATATGGCTGATGGCTTCGGCCCGAGTTGGGGCATGAGTGCATAATTTGGCAATCATTGGGTCATAATAGATGGCGATCTCGCCGCCGTGATAAACGCCAGTGTCGTTACGTATTGTTAGGCCGTCTTTTATTTGTTCCGCTGGTGGAAAATATTTGGTTAAACGGCCTGTTGAAGGCAAGAAATTGCGGAATGGGTCTTCGGCATAAATGCGGCTTTCAATCGCCCAGCCGTTGATTTTAATATCGCTTTGTTTGATGGTGAGCTTTTCACCTGCTGCGATTTTTATCATTTGCTTAACCAGATCAATGCCTGTGATGAGTTCGGTAACAGGATGCTCAACTTGCAATCTTGTGTTCATTTCTAGGAAATAGAAATTTTGTTCTTTGTCGACGATGAATTCGACCGTGCCTGCGCTTTCATAATCTACCGCTTTGGCTAAAGCCACGGATTGCTCACCCATTTTTTTGCGGGTTTCAGGCGTGAGGAAGGAGCTTGGGGCTTCTTCGACCACTTTTTGATTTCTGCGTTGGATGGAGCATTCACGCTCGACCAAATAAAGGCATGTGCCATGCTTATCCGCCAACACTTGAATTTCGATATGGCGGGGGTCTTCGATGAATTTTTCGATGAAAATACGGTCATCACCAAAGCTTGACATGGCTTCGCTTTTGGCGAGGGTGTAACCTTGTGCGGCTTCGGCATCATTATAGGCCACACGCATGCCTTTGCCACCGCCGCCAGCAGATGCTTTAATCATCACGGGATAGCCGACTTGATTGGAGGTTTTTACTGCTTGTTCGGGGCTCTCTATGAGGTCGGTATTGCCCGGTACGATATTAACACCGGCTTTTTCGGCAAATAGCTTGCTAGCGATTTTATCGCCCATCACTTTTATGGCTTTTATGTTGGGGCCGATGAAAGCAATGTCATTATCAGCTAAGGTGCTCGCAAATTGGGCGTTCTCGGATAGGAAGCCATAGCCTGGATGCACCGCATCGGCATTTGTTTGCTTGCAAGCATCGAGGATTTTGTTGATAATCAAGTAGCTCTCGCTCGCAGGCGAAGCGCCAATATGTACGGCTTCATCGGCCATAGAGACATGTAAGGCATTCTTATCGGCATCGCTATAAACCGCCACGGTTTTTATGCCCATTCGCTTGGCAGATTTAATGACGCGGCAAGCAATTTCGCCTCTATTGGCTATCAGTATTTTCTTGATCATTTTTTTCTCTTTAATTTAGCCCCTGCGGGCGCCGACCTCCGTCGGCTTGCTACGCCTAACGGCGACGGCCTTGCCTCACCCTACGGGTTCGGAGGAGTTTTAATTGTCAATGTTTTCATAAAGGAATGTTGTCATGTTTACGCCAAGGTGTTTCTACCTTTTTATTGGCCAGTAAGTTGAGCGCGTTGGCAATGCGGCGCCGGGTTGAATGCGGCATGATGACATCATCAATATAGCCACGTTCGGCAGCCACAAAAGGTGAGCAAAAACGTTGTTCATAATCGGCAACATGTTCGGCGATTTTCTCGTCATTGCCGATGTCTTGACGGAAGATAATTTCGACCGCGCCTTTGGCGCCCATAACGGCAATCTCGGCGCTTGGCCATGCATAATTAATATCGCCGCCAATATGCTTGCTGCTCATCACATCATATGCGCCGCCGTAGGATTTGCGGGTGATGACGCTGATTAATGGCACGGTGGCTTCGGCATAAGCAAAAAGTAGTTTTGCGCCATGTTTGATGAGGCCGCCATATTCTTGGTCGGTGCCTGGCAGGAAGCCTGGTACATCGATGAAAGTGACTATTGGGATGGAGAAGCAATCGCAAAAACGGATGAAACGTGCTGCCTTGCGGCTGGCATTGCTGTCCAATACGCCTGCCAAAGCCATTGGTTGGTTGGCGACAAAGCCGACGGTTTTGCCTTCTATGCGGCCAAAACCTGTGATGATGTTGGGGGCGTGTTTCTCTTGAATTTCAAAGAAATCTTCGTCATCAATCACACTGTAAATCAGCTCTTTCATATCATAGGGTTGGTTGGCATTATCGGGTATTAGCGTGTCCATTGCATTATCGAGCCGCGTGATGCTGTCGGTTGCTGGAAATTGCGGTGCAGGGACTAGATTGCTGGCGGGTAGGAAGTCGATGAACCTGCGGAGTTGCAATAGAGCCTCGACATCGTTCTCAAATGCGCCATCCACCACTGATGATTTAACGGCGTGGACTGATGCACCGCCTAGTTCTTCGGCGGTTACGGTCTCGTTGGTTACGGTTTTGACTACATCTGGACCGGTGACAAACATGTATGAAGTGTCTTTGACCATGAAAATAAAATCAGTCATGGCGGGGCTGTAAACATCGCCACCTGCACATGGCCCCATGATGAGTGATATTTGCGGGATGATGCCTGAGGCTTCGACATTGCGTTTAAACACTTCGCCATAGCCGCCTAAAGCTGCCACGCCTTCTTGAATGCGCGCGCCGCCTGCATCAAACAGGCCGATGATGGGGGCGCGGTTGCGCAAGGCCATGTCTTGGACTTTTTGGATTTTTTTGGCATGGGTTTCGGATAAAGATCCGCCAAAAACGGTAAAATCTTTAGCGAATAGATAGATGATGCGGCCGTTGACCTTGCCCCAGCCTGTGACCACGCCATCGCCGGGTATTTTTTTGTCAGCCATGCCAAAATCGGTGCATTTATGATCAACAAACATATCAAATTCTTCGAAACTGCCTTCATCTAACAGCAAATCGACGCGCTCGCGGGCGGTGAGCTTGCCTTTTTTATGTTGCGTGTCGATGCGTTGTTGGCCGCCGCCTAAGCGGGCTATCTTGCGGCGTTGTTCCAATTGATCTAATATATTTTGCATGTTTTGCCTATATTATAATTTGATTCTGCAAGTACCATACCATACCGTATGGTTAAAGGGAATAGAAATTTAATAAATTGGCTTGACCCATGCCTTAGGTCAGCATTTACAACGGGTTTATTGTTAAAAAGGTAGTGAGATTATGACTGATATTTATTCCATTGGAGAATTTACCAAACTGGTTAGCTTTTCAATAGGTCGAGATAGGTGCAGAAACTGTTTATCTCGGCCAATTTGAATTGACGGATTTCTTTGGCTTCCTCATCTTCGCCCCATTGGCTGATTTGCCAGTCTTCATCGACAAAGGCGGCTTTTGCGACACCGTCTTTGCTTAAAATATTGGCTTGATAAGCCAGTGCAATGAGTAGTGAGCCGCATGATGTGGTGAGCAGGTAAAGGGCTGATAATTGATGTTCATTTAAAGCGCTTATATCGGCTTCATATTGGGTGAGGATTTTAATATCTTGCGACACATGGCTGATGCCATAGGTGATTTTATATTTAACATTCCATAGATTTTCGGCCCAAAGAATGATGGGGTTCCAGTGTAGTTCTTGCATTTTAAACAGGCCATCTGGATCATTTTGTTGGTAAAAGAGCAGATCGGTTTCGCCAAAACGTACCATTTCGGCCAGTACATGTAACATATTGGGCGCGGTTTTTTCGATTGCGGAATTGGCGGTTTTGGTGAGCGGTAAATGGTCGGGATTGATTAATTTACCCAGTGCATTCCATTCATCAGCAACAGCTTTGGCGAGGTTTTCGGTTGGCAAAGTGAGTAGGTTTTTCATCGGAGTTTTTAGGGGGCGGCCGTCGAGATTGATGATGTAACCGTCTTGTGATTCTGATTCCTCATATGCCGCTAACTTAAAGAATTTTTTGGGGAATTTACGTTTGAACTGTTGTTTAACATCTTGTTGAATTGTATCGGTATCAATATCGCCCATTGGCAGATAATCAAAAATTGTAGAAGGGTTTGGGGTTTTGTCGTCAGTCATTTTATATCCAATTTGGTTACCTTCTGATAGCATTTAATCGCTGCGTTGATAAGCTTTAATTTTCAACTTGACCTAGATCTTAGGCCAACCCTTAGCTTGTACATATTCAACTGAGGAGGTGAAAATGGAAATTAAATGGGAAGATATCAAGGCTTATTATCACCAACTTTTAAATGCTTAAGAATATGGCCGGTTAATTGCTCGAAATTACCGACAATTATATCTGCTCCTGCCTGTTGCATGACATCATGGCTATGATATCCCCAATTCACGCCAATGGCATACACATTGGCGGCTTTGGCCATTTGCATGTCGAAACTTGTATCGCCTATCATGATGGTTTGTGCGGCTTCAACGCCTGTATCACGCATGGCTTGTAAGATCATTTCGGGGTGGGGTTTTGATGGGCATTCTGAGGCGCATTGGGTGGTGAAGAAAGTGTCGTGCAAATTATGTTTGTCTAAAAACGCGTTGACGCCGCGGCGACTATTGCCTGTTGCAATGGCTAACAATATTTCATCTTTGGTCTGTAGTTCTAGCAGAGCTTTAAGTGTGCCATCATATAAAGGCATGGGGTGTTTTTCGGCAATACGCGCGTGGTAGAAGTAGTTTTTATATATATCGCCAATTTGTTCAATTTCTGAATCGCTTACTTCGCGTATCTCGTTGAAATTATTTATGATATGCTTGATTGCGGGGGTAATCGAAAGACCAATCATATCCATCACTTGCGCGTCATTTGGTTGTGGTAAGCCGACCATATCAAAAGCATGTTGCATGGCGGGTATGGCAGCACGAGCGCCATCAATTAACGTGCCATCTAGATCGAATATCACTAATTTGGGTTGCATATATGGTCTTTGTTTTTGCTTAGTCAAACAGGTAGATGTTTAAGGCGGGGTTGCATGATGACGTGATTTTAATTATTATATATTTTGAATCACTTCAATATGTTATATATTTTATCTAGTGTTTTAGTTGTGGCTTTGGTTGGTCTATATTCCAGCCCGATTAGGCCATTATAACCATTGTCTGCTAGCCAATTTAAAGATGTTTTTAAATCTAATATGCCACTGCCTGGTTCATTACGGCCTGGGTGATCGGCGATGTGAATGTGCAATATTCTATCCACTCGATTGCCAATGACTGTGGCGGGATGTTCATCCATAACCATCGAATGATAGACATCATATAGCAAGCCAATATTAGCGCTGTTCACCTCGTCAATAATGTCCAACGCTTCAACTGTTGAGTTGAGGAAATAACCTGGGTGATCATAACGGGTGTTGAGTGGTTCGAGCGCTAATTTTACTCCTGTGCCTTCAAGCTGTTTGCCCACGGCTTGGAGTGTTTGCACAAGGCAGCTGCGTTGATCGTGAAACGAGCGGGATATATCGCGATTGCCTGATTGGGCAATTAGGATATTTGCGCCAAGTCTTTGCGCTGTTTTAACGCTGGCATCTATGGCATTTAAATATGGCTCAATATTTTCTTGCTTTGTTAAGTCGAGCATTGGCTCGGCAATCATGGCGGCTAGTTTTATATTATTATCTTTAAGCGCTTGCTCAATAATATCGATGTCTTTATTCACCCACCTCCAAAACTCTACGGCATCTAGCCCCGCTTCACGGGCTAGCTTAATGCGCTCGGCATGGCTGTCTGTTTCATTGACAAATAACATTTCAATGCAAGCCGAAAATTTCATATGATTCCCCATTTATTTTCTTAAATTATAGGTTAATAATTTTAAAAGGAACAGAGAATTATATGTTGATTTAAGTCAACTAGATAGTTGCTTGCACATGTTATTGATAAGCTGGTTTAACTGGAGGTGATGATGCAAAACTCAGAGGGGAATGATGAAAATACGGATTGGCGGTTGATATATGTGATGGCGGTGATTGCGGCCTTTGGCTCTATTGCTTTTATGCCCATTCAGACGGTATTTTTTATCATTTGGCCGTTGCCGACAGATGTAGAGGCTTGGTTTGAGGTCTTTGCGCAAAACCCGATACGCGGGATGATTAGCCTTGATTTATTATTTATGTTGCAGATTATTTTTGTGGCTTTGATTTATTTGGGCTTGGCGGTGGTTTTATGGCTGGAAAATAAAGCTTTGATATTGCTGGCAATGGTTTCTGGGTTTATGGGCTTGGCCCTGTATTTTGCATCTAATCCTAGTTTTGAAATGCTGAATTTGAGCGGGCAATATGCTGCAACTAGTGACATTGATGTTCGAAATCAATTGTTGGCTGCGGGGCATGGGGCGATGGCAATATTTACGGGCACGGCTTATGTTGTCTATTATATGTTGAATGCAATTGCACTGTTGTTATTTGCTTTTGCGATGTATGGAAGCGCTCATTTTAGCCGTATGAATGCCCATAGTGGCATGATGGCCGGCTTGTTGATGACGGTGCCAGCAAGTTTTGGCATTGTTGGCATGAGCATGGCTTTTTTATCGCTCATTCCGTGGGGTGTGTTTTGTTTTCTGTATGCCGGCGCCTTTATGCGTATGGTGAATAGGAAGTGATTTAAGGGGAATAGTGAGTGCAAGAATCAGTGTGTTGATATAGTCTAGCCATTAATCTGTTAAATTTGCACTTTCGTGTGCATTGAAAAAGGAAGACTAATGGCATCAGTTACATTGAATGGCGAAAAAACCGCTTTGGCGGGTGAATTTCCACAAAAAGGCAATCAAGCTCCAGATTTTACGGTGACGGGAGCCGATTTGGCTGACATCACTTTGGCATCGCTTAAAGGACAAAATATTGTTTTAAGTTTTTTTCCGAGTGTTGATACAGGTGTGTGTGCGGCAGGCATGCGTAAATTTAATGAAGAAGCTGCAAATCTTACCGATACAGTGATATTGGCTATTTCGCAAGATTTACCATTTGCGGCGGGGCGGTTTTGTGGTGCAGAAGGCATTGAAGCGGTTAAAACTGGCTCGACCTTTCGCAACCAAGAAGTGCTTGAAGATTATGGGGTGAAAATTACTGAAGGTGCATTGAGAAATATCAGCGCCCGCGCGGTGGTTGTTTTGGATAAAGCTGGCATTGTGCAATATGCCGAATTGGTTGGTGAAGTGACTGATGAGCCTGATTATGCAGCGGCTTTGGCAGCTCTATCTTAATATGGTTTTGATGAAATGAGGTCTGCTGTTTAGCGTAAGCAGGCGACAGCCATATCGGCCAATTGTTTGGCTATTTCTTCGCGGTTTTTGCGTTCATTCTTTTTTAGCGGGGTGAACCAAAAAACGGGCGAGTTGAGCATTAGCAAAACTGAATGCAAAGCCACCGATATATCGCGTTTGATGAAATCTCCAGTTTTCATGCCTTGCTCTAAAATATCGCGATATAGGTTTTCATATAATTGACGCTTGGCTTCAATTTCCGAGATGAGTTTGCGTTCATAATCGGTGGTCGATTTGGCGGCGTTTTTACGATAATGCTGCAATACAACCCGATGATAAGGTAAGGTTTCTAGTATTTTTAATACATGAGTGTAAGCCATGTCATGCAAAGTGTTGATGGGAGCTTCACTGTTATTAACAATCGGGGTTACTTCATCCAATATAAACATAATCGCCCGCATGCGCACGGCGCTTAATAACGCACCTTTGGATGAAAAATGATGATAGATACGACCTTTGGTGGCACCTAATGTGCGGGCAATGTCATCAATTGACGCGACGTCAGAGCCAAGTTCCATAAAGCAATTGGCGGCGGCGTCTAAAATCTCGGTTTTTGATGAAGTTTTTCTATCTAACATTTTTTCTCTATTCTTGGCTGTTGCTTGACATAGCAGATGGTTGCTATTTTATCAAGCCAATTGCCATTTCGGTAAGGTGGGTGCTGACTTTTTGCATGCGGTTGGTGCTTTTCGGGTCAGATGCATTGCCATCTTGGCTGCGTTTTATGACGCCTTGGACAATGGCAATGAGCCTGAATATACTAAAGATTAAATAGAAATCCCAATTGTCTATCGGCGGCAGACTGCACTTGTCGAGATATTGGCCGATATAATCTTGTTCGCTAGGTATGCCCAACTCTGCACGGTCTAACCCGCCTAAACCGCCCAAAGCTGCGGATGCGGGCAAGCGCCATTGCATGCATTGGTAAGATAAATCGGCAAGGCCATGGCCGAGAGTGGATAATTCCCAATCTAGCACGGCTAATAATTGGGGGTGATCGGTGTTAAATACCATGTTGTCGATGCGAAAATCGCCATGTACCAGTGAGATTTGGCCATCATCTTCGACCATATGGTCATTGAGCCAATCGATGATGCGGTCAATTTGGGGATTGGCGACCAGCTCAGACGCGTGATATTGTTTGATCCAACGGCCTGTTTGGCGGACAAAATAATTGCCAGGCTTTCCGTAATCAGCCAAGCCTGCGGCTTCTATATTGACACTGTGCAACGCGGCGAGGGTGTTATTCATCTGGTTGAAAATTGCGGTGCGGTCGGCATTTGTGGCATTGGGCAGGGCGGGATCCCAAAATATACGGCCATCGATAAATTCCATAACAAGGAACATGACCCCTAACGGGTTGTCGTTAGTTGATAAATGATGCATTTGTGGCACGGGCACATTTGATGCGGCGAGGGCGTTCATCACGCGATATTCGCGGTCGACTTGATGGGCGGAGCCTAATAATTTGCCGGGCGGTTTGGCACGTAATACATAGGCTTTGTTTGCCGTTTGCAGCTTATAGGTTGGGTTAGATTGGCCGTCGGAGAATTTATCCATGCTAGTTAATGTGCCAAAACCAGTGATGTTGTCATTTAGGTAGGTTTCTAATTCGGCCAAATCAAAATCATAAAGATTGCTAGACATAGGTTAAGGCTCCTTTGCGATCTGCGGTTTCTAAATGCGCGACATTGTTAAGGCTGTGCAGCTCAAGGCCAGATTTGGTGCGGATTAATTTGGTGACTGAGCTATTGTGCAATTTGGTGAAGATAGCCACTTGTGTCGCGGCATCTAGGTTGAGCGTGGCGCCAACAGCAGCGGCGATTGCCCCGCCTGAGGTGATGAGCAAAATGTTGTCACCTTGGTTTTTGAACCGCTCTAAGCCTTGGTTGATGCGCATTATATAACCTTGCCATGTCTCGCCGCCTGTACTAATCCGCGCTTCAAACCATGCGGTTAGCACCATGCGCAGAGCTGCATTCAGTAATTTTGTGTCTTGCTCAAAAGCAGGTAAGTTATCATATTTATTGCGGTATGCGGTGAATATGGCTTTTATATTTATTTCGCTGAAGGCTTTGTCGCTGGCTTGGTTGCTGATGTGCAGAGATTTTGCGACTTGGTCGAGAGTTTGCACATGGCGTTTGAGTGTGCCATCTACAGCGAGCGAAGGCACAAAGCCGAGTTGCTGCAAGTGCGCGCCCAGCCAAAAGCTTTGTTGGTGTCCCAATTCTGATAAATTGTCATAATCATGTGCACCATATGATGCCTGACCATGCCTGACCAATAATATTTCTTGCATCAATGCCCTCGTTTACGCCATTTCAAACAGGCCAGCCGCGCCCATGCCACCGCCGACACACATGGTGACGACGCCATATTTTACACCTTGGCGTTTGCCTTCAATCATTACGTGGCCAGCCATGCGTGCGCCTGACATGCCGTATGGGTGGCCGATGGATATTGCGCCGCCATTGACGTTAAATTTAGCGGGGTCAATGCCCAGCTTATTGCGGCAATAAAGGGCTTGAGAGGCGAAGGCTTCGTTTAGCTCCCAGATGCCGATGTCATCAATGGTTAGGCCGTGTTTGGCGAGTAATTTTGGCACGGCTAAAATTGGCCCAATGCCCATTTCGTCTGGCTCACAACCTGCAACTGATATACCGCGGAAATAGCCTAGGGGTTTTAAGCCGCGTTGTTCGGCCATTTTGGCGGTCATCAATACACAAGCTGATGCGCCATCGGATAATTGTGAGGCGTTGCCCGCGGTGATATATTTGCCTTGTTTGACTTGTAGGCCGTCATTGAAAACTAGCTTTAGGCCATTGAGGTTTTCGACTGTGGTTGAAGCTCGATTGCCCTCATCTTTGCTGAGAGTGATTTTGTGATCGCTGATTTCTTTGGTCTCGCGGTCTTGCACTTTCATGCTGGTGCTGATGGGTATGATTTCGGCATCTAAACGGCCATCGGCTTGAGCTTTTGCTGTGCGCATTTGTGATTGGTAGGCATATTCATCCTGCGCATCACGGCTGATGCCATAACGTTCGGCGACAATCTCGGCGGTTTCTAGCATGCTCATATAGATGGCGGGTTTGTTTTGCTTGAGCCACGGGTCGGCAGCTCTGAACATGTTCATTTTATCATTTTGTACCAAGGATACTGATTCTACACCGCCGCCAATGACGATGTCTACTTCGCCTGCTGATATACGCCCTGCGGCGACCGCAATGGCCATCAGGCCAGATGCGCATTGGCGATCGAGCGACATGCCAGAAACTGAGGTTGGCAAGCCAGCACGTAAGGCGGCTTGGCGGGCGATGTTGCCGCCTGTTGCGCCTTGTTGTAGGGCAGCGCCCATAATCACATCTTCAATTTCTGCACCATCAACACCTGCACGGGCAACCGCATGTTCGATTGCGTGGCCTGCCAAAGTTTGGGCAGCGGTGTCGTTAAATGCACCGCGATAGGCTTTGCCAATGGGGGTGCGGGCGGTGGAGACGATTACGATGTCTTGGCTCATGGGTTATTTCCTTAGTGGTAGAGGGATTATGCTAGTGCGATCATGGTGATTAATTCTGCAATGAGGGCGGGTTTTGGGTGGTTTTCGATCTCGATTGTCAGCTCATAATGAATGAGGCGTTGATTGGCTGATTTTTGTTCTAGTTTTAGCTGTTTAAAATGACCGCGTATTTTTGAGCCTGATGGCACAGCTGCAATGAAGCGCAGTTTTTCGAGGCCATAATTAACCGTCATAATGCTGTTCTCAACTTTTGGCAGGCATTTTGACATTTTGGATGATAATGACAAGGTTAAAAACCCGTGTGCTATGGTGCCGCCAAATGGGGTTTGTGCAGCGCGAACTGGGTCGATGTGAATATATTGTTTGTCTTGCGTCACTTCGGCAAATTCATCAATCATAGTTTGGTTGACATCAATCCAATCGGACGTGCCGACATGTTGGCCGTTTTGATTCTCTAATTGGGGTAGTGAAATGCTTTTATTCACCGATAAATTCCTTGATAGATCTGGTTGACAACATACTCCGTAGTATGCTTGATTAAGCCATGCTGTGTAAAGCAATTTCGAAATTTTATGAATAAGCAAAGAATTAGTAGCTGAAGGAATTTATTATGAATGGTAATGTAATGGCTCTGGGTATGACGGAGCGGGCGCAAGATTTGGTTGAGCAAGTGGCCAATATGGTGCGGGACGACATAGCGCCGTTGAATGATGAATTTTACGCCGAAACAAATGTTGGCGATAGGTGGACGCATACCGCGCGGCAGACAGAGATATTGCAGACACTCAAAACCAAAGCCAAAAAAGCAGGGTTGTGGAATTTTTGGCTGACTGATTCTGAACGTGGTTATGGTTTATCGACTGTCGAATATGCGTATTTGGCCGAAGAAATGGGTAAATGCATGTTGGCGGCCGAGATATTTAATTGCAGCGCGCCTGACACGGGTAATATGGAAGTGTTGGAGCGTTATGGCAACGAGACGCATAAAAAACAATGGTTGCAACCCTTATTGAATGGCGAGATCAGATCGGCTTATTTGATGACTGAGCCTGATGTGGCGTCATCTGACGCGACCAATATCGCCATGACATGTGTGCGAGATGGTGATGAATATATTCTGAATGGTGAAAAATGGTGGTCATCAGGTGCGGGTGACCCTCGTTGTAAGGTTTATATTGTGATGGTTAAAACGGGTGATGACGATGCGCCCAAGCATCAGCGCCATTCGATGATTGTGGTGGATGCGGAAACGGCGGGCATTATGAAGCTGCGCCCGATGCAAGTGTTTGGCCATGATGACGCGCCGCACGGGCATTTGCATATAAAATTTGAAAATGTACGCGTGCCTGCTGAAAATTTATTATTGGGCGAAGGACGCGGGTTTGAGATTAGCCAAGGTCGTTTAGGCCCTGGGAGGATTCACCATTGTATGCGGGCGATTGGGCAAGCAGAAATGGCGTTGGAGCTGATGTGCAAGCGCGGCATGGCGCGTGAGGCATTTGGCAAACCTGTCATTAAACTGGGTGCGAATTATGATATTATTGCCGAATGCCGCATGGAAATTGAGCAAGCGCGGTTGTTGTGCCTGAAAGCTGCATGGATGATGGACCAAGGCAATGCCCGCGCCGCTGCACCGTGGATTAGCCAGATTAAAGTTGTGGCGCCTCGGGTGGCACTTAAAGTAACAGATGAAGCGATTCAAATGTTTGGCGGGCAGGGCGTTTCGCAAGACACGATGTTGGCGCTGCAATGGACTCATTTGCGCACTTTACGCCTTGCTGATGGCCCAGATGCGGTGCATCGTATGCAAGTGGCGCGGGCTGAACTTAGAAAACATTCGCAAGAAAAGTGGTAGAGGTAGAAATATGACAAATATAGCAGAAGAAATGCATGCAGTGATACAGCTTGAAGATGGATATTCAGGCACAGCCGAAGGGCCGATTATTGATGATGCCGGAGATTATGTTAAAGACGCGACCATTGCTGTGCCGAAACCAGAAGGCAAACAAGTGTTGATTCAGATGATTGCTTCGTCAGTCAACCCATCTGATTTACATTTTATTAAAGGTGAATATGGTCAGCCACGGCGCAAGGGTTTGCCTGCTGGGTTTGAAGGCTGCGGCACTGTTGTGGCTTTGGGTGATGAAGCGCCGAAAAGCTTGCTTGGCCAGCGGGTGGCATTTGCGGTTTCGCTCGATGGCAGCGGCACATGGGCTGAATATGCTTTGACCAATGGCAATACATGTGTGCCACTGGCGCCAGAGGTGAGTGATGTTGATGGTGCGGCATTGATTGTTAACCCGCTAACCGCGGTGGCGATGGTTGATTTGGTGGTGCAGCATTATGAACAGCAAAAAGGTGATGCGTTTGTCATCACGGCGGCGTCTAGCCAATTGGGCAAATTGATGATTGGTTTGGGGCGTGATTTGGGGTTAAAGCCAATTGCGGTGGTTAGGCGGGCTGACGTTGCGGATAATCTTAAAAGCTTGGGTGCAGAAGGAGTGTTGGTGACAGCTGATGCTGATTTTGCAGATAAAACGCAAGTGGTGATGAAATCACTTAAACCGCGGATGATGTTGGATGCAGTTTGTGACCAAATCTCGGCCGATATTTTTACTGCCATGCCTGCCTTTACCCGTTGGGTTGGTTATGGCAAATTAAGCCCAGAAGCGCCGAAGATAGAACAAATGGGGCAGATGATATTTATGAATAAAAAGATTGAAGGGTTTTGGTTGGTCAATTGGATGCACGATACGCCCTATGAGGAAAAGGTAAAAGTATTTACCCAAGTGCAAACGCGATTTGCAACGAAAAAATGGACTACCGATGTGGCGACTAAGTTGCCGTTGAAAGACATTGTGACAGGTTTAGCTGCGGCGACAAAAAAGACTGATGGTAAAATTATCATTACTTATTGAGAGACTTAATTGAAAGACATTATGAACGAAGTTGAAATATTTAGAAGTGAAGTGAAAACATGGCTGGCCGATCATTGCCCGCCTGAAATGCGTATGCCGATCACCGATGACGAGATTTGTTGGGGCGGGCGTGATTTTGTGTTTATCAATAATGCACAGCATAGTTGGTTGAATGATATGGCGGCAAGAGGTTGGACTGTACCCGCATGGCCGAAATCCTATGGTGGTGGCGGTTTAAACGGTGATAAGCAAAAGATATTGGCCGAAGAATTGACAAACATAAATGCCCGTTCGCCATTGCAAAGTTTTGGTATCAGCATGTTGGGGCCTGCATTGTTGGAATATGGCAGTGAGCAACAAAAACTTCTATATTTGCCACAAATTGCGCGTGGTGAGATTAGATGGTGCCAAGGTTATTCTGAGCCAGATGCAGGGTCTGATTTGGCTTCGGTAAAAACCAAAGGTGTGGATGACGGTGATGATTTTATTGTCTCAGGTCAAAAGGTTTGGACATCTTATGCTGACCAAGCCGATTGGATTTTCTGTTTGGTGCGCACTGAGCCAGATGAACCCAAACATAAAGGCATTTCGTTTTTATTATTTGATATGAAAAGCAAGGGTGTCAGCACCAAACCAATCAAACTTATTTCAGGTTCTTCACCATTTTGCGAAACGTTTTTTGATGAGGTGCGGGTGCCTAAAACCAATATTATTGGTGGTCGCGGCGAGGGGTGGACGATTGCCAAATATCTGTTGACGCATGAACGCGAAATGATTGGCAGTTCTGACCTGTTATTTGGCGGTGATGATGTGTGCGGCACGGCTCGGGATGCCATTGGTCTTGATGACGACGGACAATTGGATGATCCAATATTGCGTGCTGAAATTGGCGGTTTTATTGTTGATGAGATGGCATTTGATGCTCATATGGATATGACCAAGGCCTATATGCGAGCGGGCAATCAGTTGGGGGCGCGTTCGGCCGAGCTAAAATATTTGGGCACAGAGCTGAACAAAACCCGCCAAAATTTACTAATGGCTAGCGGTGGGGTAGATGCTTTAACGTGGGAGGATGTAGGCAATTTAGCGCCGCAAGCTCCGCGCTCATGGCTGCGCTCTAAAGGCAATTCAATTGAGGGCGGTACGTCTGAAATTATGTTGTCAATATTATCTAAAGCAATTTTAAAAATACCGAGTTGATTATGGAAATTTTAATAGAAGATCATCAAATGTTATTGAATAGCGCCACAGGCTATTTGGCTAAAAAACAAAGTGTGGCGGCGTTTCGGGCATTGCGAGATGGTGACGAACCACTCGGTTATGATGCTACCGCATATAGGCAGATGGCTGATTTGGGCTGGATGGGTTTGGTGTTGCCTGAAGAATACGGTGGTAGCGATTTTGGTTATCGAGCGGCAGGTTTGATTGCCGAACAGATGGGGCGAAATTTAACCGCTATGCCGTTTGTTTCGACTGCCATATTGTCAGCGACCATATTGCGCGAAATAGGCGGCGATATGTTGACCGAATGGGGCATGAAAATTGCCATGGGTGAATGTGTGGTGGCGTTGGCGATAGACGAGGGCGCGAAACATAGGCCTGGGCAAATTAAAACCCAAGCGGTGCGTGATGGCGATGGTTATTTGCTGAGTGGAGATAAGAGTTTTATTGCTGACGGTATGGGTGCGGACAGGCTGATCGTGAGCGCTATGCTTGAAGGTGAATTGACATTGTTTTGGTTGGATCCATTAGAAGCTTGTTTTGGTACATCTTGTTGTGACATTGCGCCGCAAAAACTGTTGGATCATCGTAATTATGCAAGTTTCTACATAAAGAATTGTCGCTTGAACGAAAATACACTGATCGCCAAAGGCGAGGTGGCTGAAAAGGCTTTGGCCAAAGCATTGTGTGCAGGGCGCGCGGTGGTGGCGGCTGAGCAATTGGGTATGGCAAAGGAATGCGCGGCACGCACGGTGGAATATTTAAACACGCGTAAGCAATTTGGTGTGCTGATTGGGGTGTTTCAGACATTGCAGCACCGTATGGCACATTTATATTGCGAGATTGAGCAGACGTCATCTTTGGTGGCACAGGCGTTAAATGCTATTGATGAAAATGCCGAAGAGTGTGAGAAATTATCACGTGCTGCCAAAGCTAAGGTTGCAAAATTGGGCAAATTGGCAACTGAAGAGGCGGTGCAAATGCATGGTGGTATTGGCATGACGGATGAATTGGATTTAGGTTTGTTTATGAAACGTGATCGGGTTTTGACCGAGTTTTTGGGCGATGCGGCTTGCCATATTGAATGGTTATTGCGTGAGCAAAAGATATAGGAGAATTTAATATGGATTTAAGTTTTAGTGCTGAAGAAGAGGCGTTCCGCGGTGAAGTGCAAGCGTTTTTAAAAGAAAAATTGCGGCCTGAATTGTCGGCTAAAATGAAGTTGGGCGGCGCGCCGAGTAAAGCTGAAATGGAAGAGTGGCACGCTTTATTGAATGAGCGTGGTTGGTTGGCCAATCATTGGCCAAAAGAATATGGCGGCGCGGGTTGGACGCCAGTTAAAAAGTTTATATTTGAATTGGAAAGTGAATTGGCTTTTGCGCCGCGTATTGTGCCGTTTGGGGTGAGCATGTTGGCGCCTGTGCTGATAAAATATGGCTCGGATGCGCAGAAGAAACATTGGTTGCCGCGTATTTTGGATGGTTCTGATTGGTGGTGCCAAGGGTATTCTGAACCTGGTGCGGGTTCTGACCTTGCATCACTGAAAACATCTGCGGTGCGTGAGGGCGATCATTACATTGTCAACGGGCAAAAGGCGTGGACGACCATGGCGCAACATGCTGACATGATTTTTTGCCTTGTGCGCACGTCAAAAGAAGGCAAACGCCAAGAAGGCATTTCGTTTTTACTGATTGATATGAAAACAGCAGGCATTGATGTGAAGCCTGTGATTACAATTGAAGGTGGGCATGAGGTGAATGAAGTGTTTTTCACCGATGTAAAAGTGCCAATTGAGAATTTGGTTGGTGAAGAGAATAAAGGTTGGACATATGCTAAATATCTGCTGACTTATGAACGTACGAATATTGCGGGTATTGGCGGGTCTATTGCTTTGCTAGGGCATTTAAAACAAGCGGCTCGAAAGCGCAAAAAACATGGCAAGCCTTTGCTTGATGAGCCATATTTTGCGGCGCGGGTGGCGCGGGTGGAGATTGCGTTAGAGAATATGAAAACCACTAATTTGCGTGTATTGGCCGACGTGGCAGCAGGCGGTGCGCCTGGGGCTGAGAGTAGTTTGCTTAAAATTAAGGGCACGGTTATTTATCAAGAATTAACCAGCCTGATGCGCCGTGCGATGGGGGCTTATGCTGCGCCCTATTTTCCTGAGGCAGCAGATGAAGGTTTTAATGGACAAGTGGGGCCAGATGAGGCTTTGCATGCGGCGGAAGATTATTTCAACCATCGTAAATTGTCTATTTTCGGCGGATCGAATGAGATTCAACGCAATATTGTATCTAAAATGATGCTTGGGCTATAGGGAAGGAGGCGATTATGGATTTTAAATTGAATGAAGATAGGCGTATGTTGGACGAAACCCTGACACGGTTTTTGGCTGATAAATATGAAATTACTAAACGTAATGAGATTGCTTATTCTGAAGCTGGACATGATGCTAAAATTTGGCAAGAAATTGTTGAATTGGGCATTATTGGTGCGTTGTTTACTGAAGATGAAGGCGGGTTTAGTGGTGAAGGATTTGACATTGCTTTGGTGTTTGAAGCCTTAGGTAAGGCTCTGTGCCCAGAACCATTTTTAGGGGCATTGTTAGCTGGTAAAGCTTTGGCAGCGGGTGGTGCAGAGCATGCTGCAATGCTTGAAGACATTGTGACAGGTGCAAAAATTGGTGCGGTGGGATTTGAAGAGGAGGCCAGCCATTATGAACTGGCTCATGTGGTAACCAAGGCGACTAAAACCGCTGGTGGTTATGAGCTAGATGGTGTGAAATCAGTGGTTACACATGCGCAGATTGCTGATGTGATTATTATTTCGGCGCGGTTAAGCGGGGGTGTGGATGACGCGACTGGTTTGGCATTATTTGCTGTGCCTGCAGGTGTCGATGGCTTGTCAATTCGCGATTATAACAATGTTGATGGTGGCCGCTCAGGAGAAGTGGTTTTATCCAAGGTTAAGCTTGCCGCAAATGCGCTGATCGCTGGAGGTGAGGCGGCATTTGATCTGCTTGAAACATTGGCGGGTTATGCGCATTTGGCTTTGTCAGCCGAAGGCTTGGGCATTATGGAAGTGATGAAATTGCAAACTCTGGAGTTTTTAAAATTACGCACTCAATTTGGTGTGCCGATTGGCAAATTTCAAGTGTTGCAGCATCGTATGGTTGATTTGGTGCTAGAAATTGAGCAAGCCAGATCGGCAGTGATCAATGCGGCAACTTTGTCTGATGACGCGGTTGTTCGTGGTAAAAACCTATCGGCTGCTAAGCTGACCATTGGTGAAACGGGGCATAAAGTTGCCGAAGAGGCCATACAATTGCATGGTGGGATCGGCATGACATGGGAAATGCCTGTTAGTCACTATGCGAAACGTTTGGTGATGATTGATCATCAATTTGGTGATGAGGATTATCATTTGGCGCGTTATATAGAATTGTCTAAATCTTAATTGTAATCGGAACAATCTTGGCGTAGCTTTGGGTTTGTAAATTACATTTCGGAGTTATTCAAATGTCAGTCTGGATAGAAGATTTTACGGTTAAAGGTAATTCTGTGTCGGTGGTGCCACTTTCAGTGCAGCATTGTGATGATTTGGTTGAAGCCGCTGCGGATGGTGAATTACACCGTCTGTGGTATACTGCCGTGCCTAAACCTGAAAATGTTGTGGCTGAAATTGAACGGCGCATTGGTCTTCATAAAGCGGGCACTATATTTGCTTTTGCCATTGTGGAGGCAGCAAGCGGTAAGGCGGTTGGGATGACCACCTATATGAATATTGAGGCCGAACATAAAAGGCTTGAAATTGGGGCGACATGGTGCCGCCAATCGGTTCAAAAAACGCCACTGAATACCGAGTGTAAATTACTATTGTTGCAACATGCTTTTGAGACGTTAGATTGCAATTGCGTGGAATTCAGAACACATTTTATGAATGTTCAGAGCCGGCGGGCAATTGAACGGCTTGGGGCTAAGCTTGATGGCGTTCTTCGCTCGCATATGGTGATGGCCAATGGCACCGTTCGGGACACAGCGGTTTATTCGGTCATCGCTTCTGAATGGCCAGCCATAAAAGCTAATTTGACATGGCAGCTTGAAAAACCAAGGTCATAATATTGTAATATCAGCGTAATTTCACATAATCTGGTTTGCGTTTGGCGAAGAAGGCTGCGATGCCTTCTTTGGCCTCGGGCAGGCCTTGGGCTTCGACCATTTTGACTGCTTCTAATTCTAATTGTGCGTCAAGATCATTGGAAATTGCTGCGCTGCATAAATGTTTAATGGTGGCAATGGTGTTGCGCGGGCCTTGGGCTAGTCGTTCGCCTAGTTTTAGCGCGGCTTGTAGGGCGTTGCCATTTTCTGTTACCACGTTTACCACGCCCAAATCGTAAAATCTTTGGGCGCTGACTTGTTTGCCGAGTAGACACATTTCATTGGCCAATTGACGCGGTAGGATATCGGCTAAAAATGAGGTGACTCCGCCGTCAGGGGTGAGGCCGACATTGACATAGGCGACAGAAAATTTGGCATCTTCGGCGCTGACCACAAAATCGCAGGTGAGGGCAATAGAGCAACCTGCGCCGGCTGCCTCGCCTTCGACCGCGGCAATGACAGGTACATCGCCGTCACGCACCATGCGGGTGAAATTATGTAATTTTTCTAATAATTCACGCCGTTCATCGGGCGTGCGGTCGGCGGAAGCTGCCAAATCATTTAAGTTGCCGCCTGCGCAAAAAAAGCCTTGGCCGTTTTCGAGCGATGCGCCAGTGAGAATAACCGCGCCGATAGTTGGGTCATCTTGCGCCGTTTTGAGTGCTTTTTTCATCTCGGCGAATAATTCGGCCGAGATGGGATTACGCTCTTTGGGGCGGTTAATGGTCACCACAATGCAGTTGCCTTGGCGCTCACTATCGGCGTAATCTTTCATATTAGACTCCCATTAAACGTTATTTAAACTGGCAAAATTTTCACCATCGGCCACTAGCTGTCTTAGCAGGGGTGATACCACCCAAAAATTGGCATCAGTTTCGCTTAAACGCACAACGGTGGCAAGTATTTTATTCAAGCCAATGCTGTCTGCATATTGCATGGGGCCGCCCTTATGGCGAGGGAAGCCATAGCCATAAATTGCGGTGACATCTATGTCAGATGGCCGCAGCGCGATGCCTTCGTGCAACACATTGGCGGCTTCGTTAATCATTGCTGCCATATAGGTTTCGATGATTTCTTCTTCGCTAAAATCATGGGGTGTGATGCCTGCAATTTTGCGCTCTTTGTCGATAATGGCTAAAATTTCGGGGTCTTCTTTGCCAATGCGGGCGCCATTTTCGTAGATATAATAGCCACGTCCTGTCTTTTGGCCAAACCAGCCATTTTCACAAATTCGGTCATCAACATGTACATAACGCTCGGCGGGGTCGCGTGTTTCGGCAAGGCGTTTGCGTGTGTCCCAGCCAATGTCACCACCTGCTAAATCAAACATTTGATAAACGCCTATTGGGTAGCCGAAACCACGAATGACTTTATCCATGTGATATGGCGAGGCGCCATCTTCCATCATATTGGTGGCGGCTTGGGCATATTTGCCGAGGATGCGGTTGCCGATAAAGCCATCGCAGACACCCGCACGTACCGCCACTTTGCCAAGTTGTTTGGCGAAAGAGAAAGCGGTCGATACGGTTTGATCGGATACATTATCGGGTACGACAATTTCGAGTAGGCGCATGATGTTGGCTGGTGAGAAGAAATGCAAACCTATCACATTCTCAGGTCGTTTGGTGGTGGCAGCTAGTTCATTGACATCTAAATATGATGTGTTGCTGGCTAGAATGGCGTTGGGTTTTAGCACTTTGTCTAATTCTGCAAACACTGCTTTCTTAACATCCATTTGCTCAAACACCGCTTCGATCACCATATCGACGCCTGATAAATCACTATAATCAGTAGAAGGCGTGAAACGCGCCATGACCGCAGCCATTTGCTGTTCATTCATGCGGCCTTTTTCGATGTTGCGTAAATAGACTTTTTCGACATTTTGAATGCCGCGTTTAATGCTGTCTGCGTCTCGTTCAATCAAGGTGACATTTAAGCCGCCATTTAAAGCGGCAACGGCAATGCCAGCGCCCATGGTGCCGCCACCGACAATGCCCAATTGCTGAATGTTTAGCGGTTTAGCACGTAGGGCTTCAGGTGGTTTGGGGCTTTTGCGTTCGGCAAAAAACACATGTACTAAAGCTGTGTGTTCATCAGTTTGCATGCAGGCGGTGATTTTTTCGCGTTCGTATATCAACCCCTCATTAAATGGCAATTTAGCGGCGGTCTCAACGCAATCTACAATGGCATATTGGCAAAATAGTCCGCCTTTTTTATCCAATTGGGCGCGGGTGGCGGCAATCTCTGCGGCGTATTTATCGGCATCGGCAAAACCATCCGTGCGGTCACAAACGCGGCTGATGGGCGTGTTATTGGCGATGATGTCTGTGGCATATTCAATCGCGGCGCTTAATATATCGTCATTGTCGGTAATTCTGTCGATTAGGCCTAAATCTAGGGCTTTTTTGGCGTTGAATGGTTTGCCCGAAATCATCATATCTAGAGCTGCTGCGGCACCTGTGATGCGTGGTACGCGTTGGGTGCCACTGGCGCCAGGTAATATGCCTAACCCAACTTCGGGTAGGCCGAATTTGGTTTTGGGCATGGCGATGCGAAAATGTGCGCTCAAAGCAATCTCGAAGCCGCCGCCCAATGCCGTGCCGTGCAAAGCTGCAATCACTGGTTTGCTGCAATTTTCTACATGACTGCAAGTGATCACTAAATGTGGCTCCAACGGTGGTTTGCCAAATTCTTTAATGTCTGCTCCCGGGGGGAATGTGCGGCCATTGGCATGGATAATCACGGCTTTTACATCGGTATTTGCTTCGGCTTCATCTATGCAATTTATTAAACCCTTGCGCACATCTATGCCCAAGGCGTTGATCGGTGGGTTGTCAATGGTGATGATGCCAATATGGTCTTTTACCAATAATGTCACTGGATTCGTCATGCGTTTTCTTTCTTAATTTTTTTTACATACTACTTAGTATGTTGTTTTATTGACAAGCCGTCAACCGTCATGTTTAATGATTTCATATTTGGGAGGATATTCATAATGAAAGCTGTTTTATGCACCGAGGTTGGGCCGCCAGAAAAGCTATCTCTAAAAGAAGTTGATGATTTAACTCCTGCTGCAGGGCAGGTGCGCATTGCTATAGAGGCCTGTGGCTGTAACTTTCCTGACACTTTGATCATTGAAGGCAAGTATCAATTTAAGCCAGAATTTCCATTCTCACCCGGCGGTGAGGTGGCAGGGGTTATTGATGCGGTGGGCGACGGCGTGTCGGCTGATTGCATTGGCGAATCGGTGATTGCTATGGTGCCTTATGGCGGCTTTGCCGAGCAAATGGTGATTGAGCAAGAGAAATTATTGCCACGGCCTAAAGGCATGGATGGCAAAACTGCTGCAGGCTTTGCGATGACTTACGGGACAAGCATGCATGCGTTAAAACAACGGGCAGAACTTAAAGCGGGCGAGACTTTGCTGGTGCTCGGCGCAGGCGGCGGGGTTGGCCTTGCTGCTGTTGAATTGGGCAAGCTTATGGGGGCACGGGTGATTGCTGCTGCCAGTAGCGATGCAAAATTGGCTGCTGCCAAAGCGGCGGGTGCTGATGAGCTGATTAATTATACCGACACGCCACTACGTGATGCCATTAAAGCATTGACCCAAGGCAAGGGTGTTGATGTGGTCTACGATCCCGTTGGAGGAGACATGTTTGAATTGGCATTGCGCTCGACCGCTTGGCGTGGACGGGTGTTGGTGGTTGGTTTTGCCTCGGGCGATATACCCAAAGTTCCTGTCAACTTAATGCTGCTCAAGGGTTGCTCTGTGGTGGGGGTGTTTTGGGGGGCATTTAGAGGCAAGGAATTGGCTTTGGATAATGAAAATTTTGCACAAATGTTTGAATGGTATGCGCAGGGTAAATTAAACCCGCATATCAGCAAAGCTTATGCGCTTAAAGATGCGGCTTTGGCATTGAATGATTTAAAGCAGCGCCGTGCCATTGGCAAAATAGTGCTGACAACAGGAGATGCGGATGAATGAATTAGAGCAAATAAATTACGCTTTTGGTGATGGATTTAGCAAGCTGGTTGGCATTGATATTGTTGAATGGTCGCTAGAATATGCCAAAGCGCGGATTGAGCTGACCGAACGGCATTTAAACCCCGTTGGCATTTTGCATGGGGGGGTGATTGCCTCTGGTTTAGATATGATTTGTGGCCTGGCGGGTAATTATTGCACCGTTAAAGGCAATATACGCACCATGCTAACGGTGTCTTTGACCACAAATTTTGTTGGCCGAGCCACAAGCAAAGTCATTTGGTTAGAAGCACATCAGATTAGTGGCGGTCGATCGCTTTATACCAGCAATGGCACCATAAAAAACGATAATGGTGATTTGATTGCCACCGCAACTGGCACTTTTAAATGGGGCAAAGGTAGTCATTTGCCAGAAGGTGTTCCTACACCTGCAGAATGGAGAAAATAATGTTTGATTTAACTGATAAAGTGGCAATTATCACAGGCTCATCACGTGGCATTGGCCAAGCGATCGCCGAACAATATGCCAAAGCCGGCGCAAAAGTGGTGATTTCGAGCCGCAATTTGGAGCCTTGTGAAGAGGTTGCGGCTGGCATACGCGATGCAGGGGGGCAAGCGATTGCCGTGGCGTGTAATGTGGGTGATAAAGCACAGGTGCAAAACCTCTTCAACGAGACGATGAGTAAATGGGGCAAGGTGGATATATTGGTATGTAATGCGGCCACCAACCCATCATTTGGTCCAATGTCGAGCCTTGAAGACAGTGCGTTCGAAAAAGTGATGTGCGTTAATGTGCAAAGCACTATATGGCTGAGCAATTTGGTGCAGCCTGTGATGATTGAAAATGGCGGTGGGTCTATAATTCTTATGTCATCAATCACCGCGCTTAAGGGCAATACAGTGATTGGGGCTTATGGCATGTCTAAAGCTGCCGAGGCGCAGCTTGCGCGTAATTTAGCCCATGAATTGGGGCGGCATAACATACGGGTGAATGCCATCGCGCCAGGTTTGATTAAAACTGAGTTTGCCCGTGCATTATGGGAGAATCCTAAAATCATGGCAAGGCAAGAGAAAGACACTCCAATGGGGCGGATTGGCATGCCTGATGAAATTGCTGGTGTGGCGCATTTCCTTGCCAGCAAAGCGGCATCATTTGTAACGGGCCAAGTGATTGTGGCCGATGGTGGCGAGACGATTTAATATGCAGAGATTTGATGGGAAAATTGCGATTGTAACAGGCGCGGGTGGGGCGATAGGCCGCGCTACCGCTATTAGGTTGGCCGAGGAAGGCGCGAGTTTGGCATTGGTGGATATTGACGCGGATGGTCTTAAGGCCACACAGGCTGCTTTGTCTGATGATGTAAAAAGTGAGCTATATAAGGTGGATATCGCCAGCGAAGCCGAGGTGAAGCAATGCGTTAAACATGTGGTAGAGGTTTTTGGGCAGATTGATGTGCTGTTTAACAATGCGGGCATGGTGTGCGAAGCCAAGCCGATGGGCGCACAAAGCCTTGATAATTGGAAGCGGGTGATGGAGGTCAATGTTTATGGCGGCATGATGTTTATGGATGCCGTTGCGCCCTATATGATTGCGGCTAAATGTGGCGCGATTGTCAACACGGCATCGGTGGCGGGCATTAGGGCAGGGGCGGGTGGCAATGCTTATTCGGCCTCGAAAGCTGCGGTGATTAATATGACCAAAACTGCTGCTTGTGATTTTGGCAGCCACGGCATCAGGGTCAACGCCATATGCCCCGGGTTGGTTGAATCTAATATGACCAAGCCAGTGTTTGATTATGCCCGTAGCAAGGGCAAGGAAGATCGGCTTGGTGCGCGGTGCGAATTGCGACGTTTTGGGCATGCGTCGGAGATTGCCTCGGTTGTGGCGTTTTTGGCTAGTGATGACGCTAGTTATATAACGGGTCAGACTTTGGCGGTGGATGGCGGTAACAGCGCCTCACTAAATTTGCCTGACATGAAATATTAATATGGAAAGTGAATTTGTAAGCATAAATGGCAATGAGTTTTTTGTGCGGTTATGGGGTGATGCCAGCAAACCAAAGCTTATGTTGTTGCATGGTTTTCCAGAATATGGCGGCGCGTGGGAAGAGTTAGCGGCTTATTTGTGTGATGACTTTTATTGCATTGCACCAGATTTACGGGGTTTTGGGCAATCCTACAAACCACGGGGTGTGGAAAATTATCGCATGTCATTGGTGGTGCAAGATGTCATTGGTTTGATGGCGCATTATTCGCCAGATGAACCAATCCATCTTTTGGCGCATGATTGGGGGGCGGCGGCGGCCTATGTTGTGGCCTCCGCGGTGCCAAATATGATTTCGAAATTGATTATTTTAAATGGCGTGCATCCGATTCCGTTCCAAGCTGAGCTTGCTAAGGGGGAGGCACAGGCCAAAGCCAGCCAATATATAAATTGGTTGCGGCGCGAGGATAGTGCAGATTTATTGGCTGCCGATGATTTTGAAAAACTAATTAATTTATTGCGCCAAGATATGGATAGCGCATGGTTTGATGACCGAAAAGCCGCGCTTTATAAAACCGAATGGGAGCGGGAATATTGTTTGGAGGCCATGATTAATTGGTATAAGGCGAGCCCGCTTAAAGTGCCGTCTTTGGGTCAGGTTTTAAGTGATGAAGATATGGTGGTGATTGATGCCCAAAAAATGCGTGTTGCCATGCCGCATTTGATCATTTGGGGTGAGAATGATACCGCTCTATTGGTAGAAAGCCGTAACGGTATATTTGATTTGGCCGATGATGTGAGGATTGTGGAACTTGAGGCGGCAGATCATTGGTTGCACCATCAACAATCGCAAAAAATAGCGGCAGAAATACGCAGTTTTATATGAATTAATGAACATAAATATTGTGTGTTTTAGCAATTGACAAATGACAAACATACTGCATAGTATGTTTGCATAGATCCTGAATTGGCAACAAGACCGATTGGCATCTAAAGAGGGAGAATAATTTGGACTTTTTTCAGCTACTGGTTAGCGGGATTGCAAATGGCTGCGTATATGGCCTGATTGCATTGGGTTTTGTGATGATTTACAAAGCCACCGAGGCGGTTAATTTCGCGCAAGGCGATCTTATGATGCTGGGCGCCTTTGTGATGATTGGCTTTGGCAATACAGATTATATGGGGCTGCCATTTGGGGTGGCGATTGTCCTGACATTGGTGGTTATGGGTGCGGTTGGTTATTTGATCGACCGGTTATTGCTGCGCCGTGTGGCGGGTGAAAGCCAGACTGCAATTATTATTTTAACCATCGCTTTGGGCTTTGTGATGCGGTTTTTCGCAGGTCTTATATGGGGGCATAGCCCGCAATCGCTCGAAAACCCTCTTGCTGGGCAAGAGCTGCATTTAGGCGGCATTGCGCTGGGCATGGAAGATGTGGCGGTAATTTTGGTGACGGTGGCGTTGACTGTCGCTTTGTTCTTTTTCTTTGGGCGTACCAAATTGGGTTTGGCGATGCAAGCGGCATCGCAAAACCAACTTGCGGCCTATTACATGGGCATTCCCGTTAAGCGAGTGCAAGGGTTTATTTGGGCGCTGAGCGGCGTTGTGGCGGGCATTGCGGGCATATTATTTGCCACCAAAGGTTCGGTCGACCCAACAACGGGTTTGATTGGCATTAAAGCTTTTGCAGCGGCGGTAATCGGCGGCTTTGGTAGCCTGCCAGGGGCGTTGCTGGGTGGTTTGGTGATTGGCATTATTGAGCCATTCGCATCACGTTATATGCCTGCGGGTTATAGCCAAATAGCGCCTTATGCCTTGTTGCTGATTGTGCTGGTGTTCCGCCCGAGCGGATTATTCTCTCAACTTCGTAATAAGAAAGTTTGATTTATGCGTGTGCATTTTAAAACTAGCTATGAGCAAGACATTCGGTTTTTCGAAGATAGATGGACTTTGTTCCTTTATGCCAGCTTGGTGATTTTGGCGTTTGCTTTGCCTTATTTAATCGATGATTTTTATTTGGGCGAAATGACCAATGTTCTTATATGGGCAGTTGCTGGTCTTGGGCTGATGTTACTCACAGGCCATACAGGTCAGGCTAGTTTAGGTCACGCAGCATTCTTGGCGATGGGATGTTATGCTTATCATATCTTGGTGAAATACGGGGTTACCTTCATTATTGCCTTTCCGTTGGCGGGCATTATCACAGGCGGGTTGGGTATGATTATCGCTATACCTGCGCTTAGGTTGCGCGGTATATATTTGGCTATTGCCACCATGGCGATGTCTATTTTGGTCGATGATATTATTGTGCTAACCGCGCCGTGGAGCGGTGGTGTGTCTGGTATGTTTTCTGACCCGTTAAATCTTTATTGGATACAGATTGATCGTTGGGGTACACCCGTTGCGTTTTATTATGTGGTGTTAATTGTGATTGTATTGGTGACAATTGGCTATGCCAACATCTTGCGCTCACCAACTGGCCGTTCATTTGTGGCGGTGCGTGATAGTGAAGTTTCGGCACAGGCGATGGGGGTGGATATTGCCAGAACCAAAATGCTATCTTTTGCTTTGTCGTGCGGCGTGACTGGCTTAGCAGGCGCGTTGATGGGCATGTTTAGCGGTGTGTTTAACAATGAGACATTTTCGGTGGTGATCTCAGTGCAATTGTTGATGATGATTGTGATTGGTGGCTTAGGCTCTATTCATGGGGCGTTTTTCGGAGCGATTGTGATTGGCTTTTTGCCGCAATTCTTGTCCATTTCCAAAGGCTGGGTGGGTGATATGATTGGCGGTAGCGCCGTGGCCATTCCAGGGCTAGAATTTGGAGTGTTTGGCATGATATTGATTGCTTTTATCTTATTTGAGCCTGCGGGCATATATGGCCGCTGGATTAAAATTCGAACTTGGCTTGAGTTGTTTCCATTTTATCGTAAGGGGATGTTTAAACGCCAAAAATCTTTCCTGAAAACGGAGCGGTTGCAATGAGTTTGTTAGAGTTTGAAAATGTAACGCTTAAGTTTGGTGGGGTGATTGCGGTTAATGACCTGTCATTTAATGTGGAAGAAGGCGAAGTGTTTGCGCTTGTTGGGCCAAATGGCGCGGGTAAATCGACAGCGTTTAACTTGATCTCGCGTTTTTACGAACCTTCTGCTGGTCGTATACAGTTTGATGGGCATGACTTGTTGGCACATAAACCATCGGAAGTGGCTGCATTGGGTGTGGCGCGCACCTTTCAGAATAATGAATTATTCGATCATTCAACCGTGTTGCAAAACTTGTTAATCGGTCGGCATCGGCATCGGCAAACTAATTTTCTGGCCGAAATATTTTTTAGTCCTAATGTGCGCAAACAAGAGTTGCAGAACCGCCATATGGTCGAGGAAATTATTGATTTTTTAGATTTGCAACCCTATCGGGATAAGATGATTGCTGGATTGCCTTACGGCGTGCGCAAAGTGGTTGAGTTGGCGCGGGCATTGGCGACAGGGCCGAAAATATTGATGTTGGATGAGCCAGCCTCTGGCCTGTCGGTCGAAGAAACCGCCGATATGCGTTGGTGGATAGATGACATTAGACGGCAAATGGGCATTACGGTTTTGATGGTTGAGCATGATATGGGCTTGGTTTCATCAGTTTGTGACCGTGTGTTGGCGTTGGCTAATGGCGCAAAATTGGCCGAAGGCACGCCTGAGCAGGTGCAGACCAACCCAGCTGTGGTTGAAGCTTATCTAGGAGGTGCAGCCTAATGAGTGATGTTTTATTAAATATCCAAAATATCGAAAGCTATTATGGACCGATAATGGCCATTAGAGGCGTGAGCCTTGAAGTTGAGCGCGGGCAGATTGTCACCGTGTTAGGGGCGAATGGTGCGGGCAAGACCACTCTTATGAAAACTATATCTGGGGTTATGGATCCTGAAAAAGGCCAGATTACCTTTGATGGTGTGCAGATACAGGGCATGGAGCCGCATAAAGTGGTGGCGCAGGGAGTGGTGCATGTTCCTGAAGGGCGGGAGGTGTTTCCGCTTATGTCGGTCAATGATAATCTTAGCCTTGGGGCTTTTACGCGCAATGATAAAGCTGATATTGAGCAAGACCGCGAAATGGTTTTTTCCTACTTTCCAATTTTAAGAGAGAGGCGCAACCAAGAAGCGGGTTTTCTCTCGGGTGGTGAGCAGCAAATGTTAGCCATTGGCCGCGGCTTGATGGCACGGCCAAAAATTATGCTGCTGGATGAGCCTAGCCTTGGCCTCAGTCCGATATTGGTGCAAGAAATATTCGAAATTTTAAAGCGTTTGAATGAGGAGCAGAAGGTAACCATGATGCTTGTCGAACAAAATGCGGCGATTGCTTTGGAGCTTGCCGATGTGGGTTATGTGATGGAAGTCGGGCGCATTGTGATGCACGGCAGCGCTGATGAATTGATGCAGTCCGAAGACATTCAGAATTTTTATTTGGGTGTGCAGGAAGAAGGCGAGCGTGAAGAACGCCGCTGGAAACGCAAGAAAACTTGGAGATGATTATGGGAGGAGCTGCATGAATAAACATATAACATTGCCCGAAACTCATATTGTGAACAAGGTGAGGTTGAACGTCGATCTTAGCGTGCGGCCAGCTTTGATAGATGGTTGTGACACGATGGCCAAGTTATTTGCCTTGCGTTGTAAAACCAACGGAAAACGCACCGCACATCGCGAAAAAGACCTCGGCATTTGGAAGTCATATAGTTGGGATGAATATTGGGCGGGCGCATCACGCATGGGCGCGGCGTTTCATGCATTGGGGCTTAAGCGCGGGCAGGTGGTCTCGGTATTGTCAGAAGATAATAAAGAATGGTGTTATCTGGATATGGGTATTCAGGGTATTGGCGGCATATGTAGCGGCGTTTATACCACGGATAGTTCATCGCAATTGGCGTTTTTGTTACAAGATAGCCAAAGCCCGTTTTTGGTGGTTGAAAATGACGAACAGCTGGATAAGTTTTTAAAAATACGTGATCAAGTGCGATTGGTGAAAAAGGTGATTGTATTGGACCCAGAGGGTCTGCATGCGCTTGATGATGAACAGATTATATTTTTGGATGATTTTTATGCGTTAGGTGCGGCGGCTTTAGCCGACGAGCCTGCGCTATTTACTGATGCTGTAGAAGCTGGCCAACCTGCGGATGTGGCTTTGCTAATTTATACTTCGGGCACCACAGGCAAGCCGAAAGGCGCGATGTTGAGCCATGAGAATATTGTTGCGGGCACAGCGAGCCTGTGCTCTTATTGCCCGAGTTATGATACGGATGAGCAATTGTGCTTTTTGCCACTGAGCCATGTTTTTGAGCGTGGAACCAGTATTTTTGGCTCAATTTTAGCGTCGTCTATTGTTAATTTTGCTGAAAGCCCTGAAACGGTGTTTGATAATTTGCGCGAGGTTTCGCCGCATGTATTTTCGGCTGTGCCGCGGGTGTGGGAGAAGATATATTCGGGCGTGTTGATTTTGGTTAAAGATGCCACTAGCCTTGGCCGTTGGTCATTTGGCCAAGCCATAAAAACGGGTATGCAAAAAGCCGAATTAGCGCAGCAAGGCAAGCCAATTGGCTTGCTGTTAAAACTCCGTTATAGGTTTTGGGATTTTTTGGTTTTTCGCAATTTGCGGGTGATGTTGGGGCTAGATAGAGTGCGCCGCGCGATATCGGGCGCAGCGCCTGTATCACCAGAATTGCTGAAATGGTTTTATGCCATTGGGGTGCCGATTTTTGAAGGTTATGGCATGACCGAGAATACTGCTGTTTGTACGCTCAATACGGCGGCGCCGCGTCATTTGGGTAGTGTTGGGCGGCCAATAAGTGGCACGCAAGTGCGTATTTCGGCAACCGGTGAGATACAGACTAATGGTTTGAATACATTTCCTGGATATTGGAATAACCCTGAAAAAACTGCCGAAACATTTACCGAAGATGGCTGGTTGATGACGGGTGATTTGGGCGAGATAGATGAAGCGGGTTTTGTTAAAGTGACGGGCAGAATTAAAGACATCATCATCACCGCAGGCGGCAAAAATATCACACCCGCGGAGATTGAAAGTGAGCTTAAGTTTTCGAGTTTTATTTCTGATGCCGTGGTGATTGGCGACCGTAGAAAATATTTGACAGTGTTGATTATGATTGACCAAGAAAATGTTGAAAAATTTGCCCAAGAACAAAAAGTGCCATTTAGTGATTTTGCATCACTATGCGCCGCTAGCGAGGTGACCAAGCTGATTGGTGACGAGGTCGAGCGGGTCAATAAGTCATTCGCGCGGGTTGAGCAGATTAAAAAATTCAAACTGATTGACATATTGTTGACTGCCGAGGATGATGAACTAACCGCCACAATGAAATTAAAACGAGGTTTGGTTGAGAAGAAATATAAAGCTCTCATCGACCAGATGTATGAATGAATAAAGGTAGAACCAAACGAAAAAAGTATAATGTAACCATTTCCAGGGAGGGAAATATGAAACAGAAATTAAAATTAGCCATTGCGGGTGTTGCCGCTTTAATGATGACGTCAACAGCGCTTGCTGAAACCCAAGGTGTGTCTGATACCGAAGTGACATTTGGTTCAGTGAGTGATTTATCGGGCATATTTGCTGCGGTGGGTGTGCCTGCGGTTAATGGCGCGAATTTGCGCTTTGATGAAGCCAATGCCGCTGGCGGCGTGCATGGCCGTATGGTTAAGTTTATTGTCGAAGACAATGGCTATCAGCTACCCCGCGCAATGCAGGGCTATAATAAATTGCTTAACCGCGATAAAGTTTTTGCCATGTTATTGTCTTTAGGCACGCCAATGAATATTGCGGGCTTTAGATTGCTTGACCCTAAGGGTATACCGAATATTTCACCATTGTCTGCATCGCTTAAAATGCTAGGTGAACCGATGCATAACAAATTTTCTGGCTTCTCTAGTTATTTTGACCAAGCTGCAGCGGGCATTACCTTCCTTGCCGACAAATATGACGCCAAAAATATCTGCGCCATGTATTTGCCATCTGAATATGGCAATGAAGTGGTTGATGGTGCCAAAAGCGCGATTGAAAAATTGAGCCTGAATTTTGCTGCTGAAACCACACATAAAGGCGATGAAGCTGATTTTGTTGGCTCATTGAGTAAATTAAAAGCTGCTGAATGCGAAGTTGTAATTATGGCTTTGGGCGTGCGCCAAAGCATCACAGTGGTCGGCACAGCCAAAAAAATGGGCTTAACCGACATGCAATTTCTCAACACATCAGCAGGCTTTTTGGGCGTGGTTGCGGCCGTGCCAGGTGGTGTGACTGAAGGGCTTTATGCCTCATCAGGTTGGGTGGATTTGGCCGCTCGTGCTTCTGATGCTGCACCCGCTAAATTTATTGCCGATTATACCGCCCAATATGGCTCTGCACCGGGCGGCTTTGCGATGCTGGGTTATTCTGCTGCCAACCAAACCATTATGGCTTTGGAAGCTGCGGGTAAAGATTTGACCACGGACAGCTTTATTGCTGGCATGGAAACTGTCGATTATATGGATGATCTGATGAGTGCGCAAATCACCTATGGCACTGGCGACCATCAAGGTGCTGATGACGTGGTGCTATCAGTGGTTAAAGATGGTGGCTGGGTTGTGGTGAATGATTAATCCACTCACTCTATAATATAAATGACCCCAGAATGGCTTGGTTGTTCTGGGGTTTATTTTTTGAGTTTGGGCAAAACCGCCATGGTTAAGCGGGCAATACACACCATTTTGCCTTGCTCGTTGGTAATCTCAATGCCCCAGACTTGTGATTTACGGCCAATATGATGGGGCTTGGCAATGCCATAAACCCAACCTTCGGACACGCCGCGCAAATGGTTGCCATTGACTTCTTGGCCAACACAATAAAAATCTTCTCCTGCTGCATATTGAGCGGCAAAAGAGCCTAAAGTCTCGGCGAATAGAATGGATGCGCCACCGTGTAATATGCCCGTTGGCTGATGAGTGCGTTTGTCAACTGGCATGCGGCCTTTAAAATAATCATCGCCCACTTCAGTTAATTCTATGCCCATATGGCCGACAGCAGTATTTTGCGCTCGTTTATTGGCCAGCTCAAGTGAGATTTCAGTTTTCCAGATTGACATATTTTGCTTTCAGAATCAGTGATCAGTTAATGACATCATGATTTAAAAGTCTAACATTGGCAACTTGATTTGACCATTTGTGGCGGTAAAAGCACTGCCGGATTTTAAGAATTCTGCCAAGGGTTTGCAGGTGACTGTGCCACCTGCTTCAGTGATGAGCAACATGCCTGCAAAGGCATCCCACGGGTTTAAATGTAGCTCGTGATAGGCCTCTGCCCAACCAGCCGACACACTGAATAGGCCAAAGCATGCAGAGCCTTGGCGGCGATACTCATACCCAGCGCTGAGCAGGTCATTAATGGCCGAAATGTGGGTTTCAAGCGGCAAGCGATCCGAATGCCCCAATATGATGAGCGAATTGGCGGGGCTTTGTGTCTCTGATACCTTTAATCTTTCGCCGTTAACAAAGGCGCCGCAGCCTATTTGGGCGCTGGCGGTTTTGCTTATGTCTGGCATATCAAGCACGGCATGGGTGATGCGGTCATTTTGCACGCAGGCTATAGATATTGCCCATTCAGGCAGGCCGCGCATATAATTCGCGGTGCCATCAATCGGGTCAATCACCCAGCATGTGTCGCTTTGGCCTGTTACGCCTTCTTCTTCGCCCACAATGGCCTCATTGGGGAATTCGGCCTCTATCCGCTCGCGTATGAACCGCTCGACGGCATGGTCAGCTTCGGTTACAAAATCTTGATGACCTTTGTTGGCGATGAAATTAGTGCCAGATTGCTGACGCATTTTAACCGCAAGCGCGCCAGCCTGCTTCGCGATTGTCTGGCAGAAATTTAATCTTAAATCAGTGGTGGCCATTTTATTCCATTCGAGTCTAGTTTAAACGTTAATTAAGGTGGTGCTACGGTGCATGGGTTTCAGCAAAATGCTTATGGTTTCAAGCGGTTTTTCAGGTTGTTCTAATCTTTTCATCATTAAACTAACCGCTGCAACTGCACTTTCTTGTATGTCTTGATTGATGGTGGAGAGGTTGTAACCTGCCCAACTTGCTTGTTCGATGTCGTCAAAGCCAAGCATTTCTAGCCGCTCTGGCACGGCAATATTATATCGGGTGCGTAATCCATCTAGCAGACCGAACGCCATAAGGTCAGTGGTGCAGAATATGGCATCAATATTGGCCAAGTTTTCGTATACTATTTGTGTGGATTCTATGCCCGCTGTATAGCTTTGGCCAGAAGTTTTAATGATGCTGATGGGCAGGCCAGCGTCGCGACATTTTTGGGCGAAAACTTCAGCACGGCCAACCACAGTATAGGTTTGGCTCTGCGGCATCAACACGCCAAATTTTTTTGCTCCGCCGCGGCGCAGCATGTCAAATGCCATTTGCCCTGCATGTTCTATATCAAGTTGTATGCGGTCAGTGCCAGTGATGGATGGGTCGCGGTTAATCAGCACGATGGGCACGTTATATTGAATGCATTCTTCAATAATTTTAGCGGGCGGCGTGTCGGATGTGACGATCATTCCCGTTATATTGTAGTTGAGCAGGTTTGACATGTGACCGCTGACATCGTCTGACTTATCGACCGTCAATAATATCGGTGTATAGCCATTTCTGATGAGTTCATGACTGGCGAGCTTGACTTGTTTGGCACGGTAGGGCGTGTCGAGCCGTGAGGCGACAATGCCGACCAGACCAGAATTTTGTTTTTGCAAACCACGGGCAAAAAAGTTAACCCTATATTCCAAAACTTCGGCGGCTTTCATAACCTTTTCTTTGGTTTTGGCAGAAATGCTACCGCCATCAGAAAAAGCCCGCGAAACCGCGCTGCGGTGAACACCCGCCAGTTTGGCCACATCATAAGATGTCGGTTTTTTTCTCGGAATGTTCGCCATGAACGCTCAGCCTTTAAAGTTTTGTTGAATTAGATCGCGGAATAAAAATGGATGATTTAGATTAACAATGTCGGGGCGGGCAGAGATGATGCGCTGCATTTCGGTTTTATCTTCCCCCATATAGGCAGTCATGACTTTTGCGCCATGCGCGCGGCAAGCCTCGAACTCTGACCAATCTTCTGCCATGGTATATTCTATAATTGATGGTGAAAGGAATGCAAGCGTTTCGTCTAAAGAAGTAGAATCCTGCCGCCTGATCATGATGTTGGCTTTTGAGGAAATTTCACGTATATCCTTAAGCAGGGCGGCGTTAAAGCCCCAAAAAAAGCATTTTTCCAACATGTTATGTTTGACCACTGTGTCGAACACTTGCTGAGCATTGGCAGTTTTAAGCTCGACATAAAGCTTGCCGCCATATTGATTCGTCACATGTAGAATTTCGTCAAATGTTGGAATTTTTTGATGTTTATAATGGGCTGAAAACCAACTGCCTGCATCAAGATTTTTTATGTCTGCGTAATTTTTATAAGCAATCAACCCTGTGCCATTGGTAGTGCGTTCTAGCATATGATCATGAATGACAATTAGCTCGTCATCAAGGGTGGAATGGACATCAATTTCTACATATTGAAAACCAGCGGCAAATGCGCAGTGGGCAGCTTCGAGCGTATTCTCGGGGGCTATTTTGTTGGCTCCGCGATGGCAAACAATCTCGACAGACCATTCGGCCGGTGGGGTAAATGGATGCACCAATTCTGGACGATCGGAGCAAATGCCTAAAATGGGTAGATGGCGTAATTCTGCCATGCGTTTTGGGTCTTCTTCATGCCATAAAACTACTAGTTTATTTTCAGCTTTAACACGGGCAAAAAACGCATCATCCAATAAGTCTTGTGGGCGGTCTAAACTCTCCCAACATAGGTGAATGACATCGGCATGTTTGGCGTGTTCAAATGGGTCGGCACCGACGGGCACTAAGGCAGAACTTGGATAGGTGCAACCCGCATCTTTGAGTAATATAGCGGCTTTGGGGTCAAATGCGCCGATGATGGCCTTTTCAATTCCTACCCGTTTTAATGCCTCATAAACGGGCAGGGTGGCGGCTACATCTTTCACATCGGCATAAATGCCCGTGTCGTGTTTTTGCGCGAACGCGAGTATTTCTTCTAATGATGGGGCGTTGATTTGTTTGAAAGTTAAGTCTTTTAAGGCGCGGCCATCAGGTAGTTTTGCATCGTGAAAAACCACTAGTTTCTGGTCACTGGTAAGGTGAATGTCGACTTCCCAGAAATCGGCGTTTAGTTGTGCTGCGACTATAAAAGCTTGCAAGCTGTTGGGCTCAGCATAAGCGCTCGCGCCGCGATGGGCGATCGAATAGGGGAGTTGAGGCTGAGTCCAATCTTGCATTATAGGCGCTCCCCTTGTAAGTCAAATAACAGTAAGTCATCAAGTGATAAGCCCCAGTCAACGTCATCACCGATCGAAAGATCAGCTCCAGAAGGTTGGATAGAGCGGAGTTGTGAGCCATCGGTAAGCTCAATGTCGAATAACTCTTCACGGCCTTGTTTCTCGATGAATTTTACCACGCCTTTTATGCCCGTACCAAACTGTGGGCCAAAGCATTCGGGGCGTATGCCGACTTGCAGGGATTGAATGGAAGCAGCTAATTTAGGGTTTTTGATTTCATGACCATTGGGCAGAACCAGCAGATCGCCTTGATGTTTTGCATCTAAGAATGTAATTGGTGGGTTGCCCAAGAAATCGGCGACAAATTTATTGGCAGGATTGTTATACATTTCGGAAGGTTTGTCGAGCTGAACAATTTTGCCGTCATGCATCAAAGCAATGCGGTCACACATTGACATGGCTTCGACTTGATCATGAGTGACTAAAATGGCGGTGATGCCTGTTTCTAGTTGAATGCGGCGAATTTCGGCGCGCATTTCTAAACGCAATTTGGCATCTAAATTGGCCAGTGGCTCATCGAGCAATAAAATATCTGGCTTGCGAACTAAGGCGCGCGCTAAGGCAACACGCTGTTGTTGACCGCCCGAAAGTTGGCCGGGTTTGCGTTCGAGTAATTCTTCGATATGAGTTAGTTTAGCGATTTCATGGACTTGTCGTTTTATATCCGCAGGCTTATCTTTGCGAACTTTAAGCGGAAAAGCGATGTTTTCATAGGCATTCATATGCGGGTAGAGCGCATAGGATTGAAACACCACGCCGACATTGCGTTTTTGGCTGGGCAGGTCTGAAACATCTCTGTCGCCAAATAATATTTTGCCGCCATTGACGCGGTGAATGCCGCATATGGCAAATAATGTGGTTGATTTACCGCAACCAGATGGACCAAGCAGAGCCAGCATTTCGCCGTCCTTAACGGTTAAATTCATATCCTCAATGACGGTGACATCATCAAATGTTTTGGTAAAATTTTGAAGTGTGATTTGCATTAGCCTTTGGTGCCTCCACCGTAAATGTTCATTAATTTGTTTTGGAAAATAAGATAGATGGCGATGACAGGAATTGCATAAAACATGCCAACAGCCTTGAATAAAGCAAAGTCTATTTTGGTATCATCAGCGATAAGTGCGGTTAGATAAGTTGATAAAACTTGGGCATCATTGCCCGGTGCTAACACTTGCGGCAATAGGAATTCTGACCAACCAGAGAGGAATGAAAAAATCATTAAGGCAAAAATGCCAGGTTGCACTTGCGGCAGAACCAATTTCCACCATACGGTGAAGCGGCTGGCGCCATCTTGCACGCCTGCCATTTCGATTTCCCACGGTACATTGTCGTAAAAACCTTTCATGATCCAAATGCCAAACGGCAATTCGAGTGCGGCTTTGACCATAATCACACCTAGCAGAGTGTCATACAGGCCGATGATTTGCAGGATGAGAAAAATAGCAATGATTAGTGTGACGGTTGGAAAAGCATGTAAAATGATCAACCCGCCTAAGAAAAACCGACGAAAAGGGAAATTAAGTCGAGACAATGCATAGGCAGTGGTCATCGACACAGAACATACAACCACCGCGGTTGTGGTGGCGAAAATGAAAGTATTTAAGGTCACTTTCCAAATGTTGGCACGACCTGTTTCAGCTTCATCCCATAAAAAGCTAAATTGTTCAAAGGTGATTCTATCAGGTATCATTGAATCAATCGGATGGGTGGTGAAAGTGTCAATGATCTGAAACGCAAACATGATGATGAGCGGCAAGGATACAATGCTCAATATAACGATGATCGGCCAGTGGCGGAAATTATGGCTCATGAATTAACCCTCAATCTTTGGCTTGGCAACCATTTCGTTGAAATTAAAGAAACGCAGATAGAATAAGCTGGCAATGATGCCAATGATGACTAAAGCGACCGCAAAGGTTGCGCCCAAGCCATATTGTAAATTGCCGCCATAATTGTCTAACGCGATGTGATAGGCGGCGAGTGACCATACTTCGGTAGCGCGGCCTGGGCCGCCTTCGGTGCTGAGTAAGATATGCTCGAACGAAGTCAGCAGTGACAGGGTTTGATAGGATGTCACAAATAGGATTGGCCAACGTAAATGTGGTAAGATGATATATCTCACTTGTTGCCAACGGTTGGCGCCATCGACTTCAGAAGAGTAAAGAATGGATGAGGGGATGGCTTTGATGGCTGATGAGAATAAAATCATGCCCAATGACGCACCGAATGAGCCATTGATGAGCACCACGACCACCCATGCATGGGTGGATGTGTCGAGCATCCAGTTTTTGGGCGCAACACCAACCCAGCTTAATGTGGTGGCGATAAAGCCTGTATCCCATGTCAGCCATTTCCACAACAAGACATACATAACGGGTGGTAAAATGCGCGGCAAAAACCATATGGCGCGAAACGTTGATGCGGATTTTGCGGGTAAATAAAAGGTGGTTATGGCAAGAAACAAACCAAATCCAATGTTGAATATGAGCGTCAATGTGACATAGATGAGGGTGTTGCCCGCATAACGCAAGGTTGAGGGCAGGGAGAATAATAGTTTCACATTGTCAACTGTCCAAACCCAGCCTGTGTAGGCTTGAGTGACGATGATTTCGTGATCTTCTATTGGGATGTCGCCCTCGACCAAGGCCACGCGGAAATTAGCTTCTGCTTCAAAACGCTCGTTTAATAAAGAATGTTTGAATAATTCGGCCGCGGCTTTGCGGTCTTTAGTTGAGCGGATTTTATTGGCTTTCAAATCTTTAAGTGCGCGTTCCATATCGCGGCGGGCGCTAAATTGTCCGTTGTCATGCAATTTGCGCATTTCATCGGCAGTTGCTGTGCCATGTTTTTCAGCTAAGGCGGCAAGGCCTTGTTCATCGACAACATAGCCTGCATTGTTCAGTTGATCTAATGTTACTTGGTTCAAGCCTTTGTCGGCCAGTGCCCGCAGACCACTTTGGTTTAACAAATATTCACCACCAGTGACGCCCGTTGAGGTGCTCATGCTGGTGAAAGAAAAGATGCCCGTGAGGATAACGGGGGCAAGAAAAAATACCGTGATCACGATGAGTGCAGGAGCTAAAAAGCCCAAAGCAAGCCAATTAAAATTTTTCACAATTGTCTCCAGTAATGCCAAAGGGCTGTTGTAGCTGGCCTGTAAGGCATAAATTAAGGAGCGAAGCGTACTTCGCCCCCAATTAGTTATAGCCACTTAATCAGCGTATAATAAGCTCATCACCTAATATAGCTATTAATTCAGCTTCAACTTCTTTGATCGCGTCTGCTGGTGTTTGCACACCTGTCCAAGACGCTTCAAGACCCTTCCACAACGCCTCAGAAAAAGCGCCATATTGTAAATGGTTCGGTTGCGATGAAGCATATGGCAATAAGCGTTCAGTGGCTTCAGCCGCCCAACGGTTGCTTGAATAAAGCTCAATATTGGCTTGTTGTTTAGTGATGCCAAGATGTGAAGATTTAATGGCATGCAACGTGTTGATGCGTGGTTCAGACGCAATGTTAATCAACTGGGCAGCAATTTCTTCAGCACGGTCAGATTCCTGATTGGTGATTAAATATACCAATGGATGAGTGATCGTATTGGCTTTGCCAGCGTCATTACCCGCTGGGATGAGCGAGAATTGAATGGTGCCAAAGAAATCATTATTGCCTTCTTTGCCAGTGTAACGGCCGTAATGCCATGTGCCACCATGCCACATTGCCACTTTGCCGTTGGCAACATCGGCATACCATTGTGAACCGTCGGTGCCGATGTGGTTTTTGCGAGTGATGCCTGCATCGACAGCATCAACAAAGAATTGATACATAGCCTGCATGGCAGTTTTATCTAACACAAGCTTGCCAGTTGCAGGGTCTTGCAGTTCACCACCGAATGATAGGTAGAATTGTGCAAAATCTGGGCCATTAGAGGCACGTGGATAGAAGCCATAGCCTTTTTCGACCAAGCCCATGTCTACGGCTTTTTTGGCGTCTTCCAAAACATTGGCTAATGTATATTCACCCGCTTGTACTTTGGCAGGTAGAGCTTCAATGTCAGCATCGCTATAGCCGATTTTGCTCATGGTTTCTTTCCAGAAGAAGAAAGGGCGGCTTTCTGCATCTTGCGGAATGCCCCATTGAACGCCATCAAATGAAGCGATTTTTAACAGGTTGTCGTAAATATTGTTGATAGGCCATGCGTCTAGATCTAGATAATCTTCGACAGGTACAATGTAACCAGCTTCTGACCATGGCGCGATGTCCAAATGGCTGGTGACCACAATGTTGGGCGCTGTGCCTGCTTCAGCAGCTAATGTTACGGCTTGTTTAAATTCAGACCAGCCACCAAAATCGCGTTTTTTCTCAACGGTGATGTTTAATTCCTTACCCAGAATGGCTTGTTCTTTTGACAGAATGTCTGCGGCCATTTCAATGGCGTCCATGCGGTAAGAATCCGATGCGTTTGAGCCTCCCGCCCAAACAGTGATCGTGATGTCTTCGGCAAATGCTGCCGTGGTTGATAGCACCATAGCCGAAGCTAAAAGCGCTTTTTTCAGTATAGAGATTGTCATCATTTTTCCCCTTTGATGATAAGTAAGGAAGTTACACAAAGAATGTTGCACACGTGTGCATTATCAAATTTAGCTTATTATTGTGAAACTAATATGACAAGGGAAATTTTATTTTTGAGGTTTATGTGGCATTGTTTTTGGTGAAAAAATTCACATGGAAATCAGGTTTTCTGCGGGTTTTAGACCATGTATAATTTGTGGTTAACCTACGAATGCTCGGCTCATAAATTTAAGTTGAATGATTTTTTATTTAAAATCCGTAAAGTTTTGATGGGTTGTCGACAAAAATCTGCTGTCTGACTTTGTCTGTATCTGCCCATTCATTTACAAGATCAATCATATGCGCGTCATTGGGGTAAATGTCGGCATTTGTTGCCATGTTATGTGGCCAATTTGTTGCCCAAAGAATACGTTCGGGTGCATGGGCAATTAAAGCTTTGGCCATCGCGGCGACATCATCATAACCAGGTGCGCCTACTTTTGAGGTTTCATAATAACCTGATAGTTTCACATAACAATTGCCGCGATCGATTAGTTTGAGTAGAGCGATGAAAGCGGGGTCATCGACTGTGACGGGTTCAAGAAATTTTGCTGTATGATCGAGCACATATTCGCCTTCAATTTGGGATAATAATGGTGCATGTTCGACCATTTCATTGCCATCAAATTGCACGATGAGATTCCAGCCAAAAGGTTTGACACGGGCGTTGACGGCAAGCAGGCCTTCTAGGCCGATGGCGCCTTGCCAAATGTCCATAATGCGGGCGCCGCGTACGCCTTGTTCGGTCATTGAGTCTATTTCTGCATCGGTAATTTCATCTGGTTTTATGGCGACAATGGCGCGGGCATTTTTGCCAAAATGATAGAGTGCATCTAATGTGCAGCGGTTGTTAAATTGGTAGCCATTGCCTTGGGTGATGACCACGAGTTCAAGGCCTAGCCATTTTTGCACTTGTTCATAATGCTCAATTAACGCATCGGCTACGAGGCCCGGGCCACCTTCTTCGGCGCCAAAGCGTGAGTTGTCAAAAAAATGAATATGAGTGTCGATCGCGCCTTTGGGCAATGCAATTTTGGGCGGTGTGCCAGTTAATTTTCTGAATGTCACTTTTTCTTCCTCTAAACTGGTGCAAACTGTTTCAATGCATCACGATTAATCTCTATGCCTAAACCCGGCCCATTGGGCACGCTGACTATGCCATTTTTATGCTCAATAGGCGTTTTGATGATGGCTTGCCTGAACGGATTGTATGTGCGGTCAAATTCTAACAATGGCGAGCGTTGATTATGGCTTGGCGGTGAGGGTGGTAGGATGGCGTGGAAATGCAGGCCAGCTGCTAACGCCACTGCCGTGCCCCACACATGTGGCACGAGCCGAACATGATGCACTTCACATAATGTGATGAGCTTGCGGGCTTCGCTCAAGCCGCCAACGCCGCAGACATCGGGCTGTAATATATCGACACAATTTTGTTTAAGCGCTTCTTCGTTGGCATATCTGCCGTGCCATGTTTCGCCCCCAGCAATGGGTATCGGTTGGTTGTGGCGTAAATCGGTATAAGAGGTGAGCGCTTCTGGAATGACAGGCTCTTCAAACCATTCAATGTTAAATTCTGCGGCGCGGCGGCCAAGTGTTGCTGCATCTATCGCGTCATAACCGTGGTTGGCGTCAATCATCAGGGTGATGTTAGTACCGATGGCGTTTCGCACGGCTTTAATGGTGGCAATGTCGGCTTCGACCCCAAAACCGATTTTTATTTTCACGGCTTTAAAGCCATCTTTTACGCAAGCGGTCATTTCTTCCACACAGGCTTGGGCATGGTCAGCGCCGACGGGTTTAAAACCACCTGTGGCATAAGCGGGGATTTCGGTGCGGTATGCGCCGCCCATTAGCTGATAAATGGGTGCGTTATAATGTTTGCCCGCTATGTCCCATAGTGCAATGTCGATACCGCTAAGCGCGGTGTGTATTGGGCCACGTTGGCCTTGATCGCGAAATTGATTGTAAGTCTCGAGCCATATAGGCTCAATGTCGAGTGGGTTGCGGCCAATAAGTATCGCGGCCATAGATTTAACGGTGGCAGCATTGATATCGGCAGGGCCTAAACATTCACCCCAACCAATTATGCCATCGTCGCAAATAACCTCAACTAAGCAATGATGCCGAGCTGCAAAGGTCGAAAATGATGATTGAAACGGTGTTTCTAATTCATGATATAATATATGAGTATTGATTTCACTGATGATCATCAACTAAACCTCTTCACAATTTCTTTAAGTCCTCGCATTTCTTCTGCCGTTAAATCCGAAAGCGGCGGGCGGACTTTACCGCCATTTTTGCCCACAGCGGTGACACCCGCTTTGATGATTGATACAGCATAGCCTGGCGCACGGTCTCTGATTTTCATAAATGGGTAGAAAAAATCTTTTAACAATCTATCCATAGTGGCTTTGTCGCGGGCGCGTACGGCGGCGTAAAATTCTAGCGCCATTTCTGGCACAAAGTTAAACACTGCTGATGAATAAGTGCTGACACCCATTGCATCATAGGCTTCGGCGAACATTTCGTGAGTGGGCATGCCGCCGACGTAGGATAAACGGTCGCCGCATTTCATGATGATTTCGCGAACTAAATTTATATCGCCTGTGCCATCTTTAAAACCGATTAGGTTGGGGCAATTTTCAACTAACCGCAATAACGTGTCGGTTTTAATGATTGTATTGGCGCGGTTATAGACAATCACGCCAAAATCGACGCTGTCGCACACGGCTTTGATGTGATTATACATGCCGTCTTGAGTGCCCGCGATTAGGTAATTAGGCAGTAATAATATGCCATCAGCGCCTTCGGCTTCGGTTCTTTGGGCAATGTCGATGGCCATTTTGGTGCCATAACCACAGCCGGCAATGATTGGTGTGTTGCCAGCCACATCTTTGGCGGCTTTGACTATGGTGACAATTTCATCTGGGGTGAGTGAAAATAACTCGCCTGTGCCGCCCGCAGCAAATAGAGCGGCGGCATCATATTGTGAAAGCCAAACGATGTGATTTTGGTAGGATTTTTTATCAAATTCTAACTCGTCATCAAAATGTGTGATGGGAAAGGAGAGTAAGCCAGAGCTGATGATTTTTTTGAGTTCATTGGGTTGCATAATTTCTCTACCTTATTATTGTTTGATGTTAATTTATAATGACAATAGGCTGGAATTGTCAATATTAATATGACAAATATTTTACTAATAGCTATATATAACATTATTTAGGTTATATAAAAATATATTGATAGTATCAATTTTTCACATTAAACTGATGTTAACGAGAAGAGGTGTGAAATGGTTCGAATTTTAATTACTGGCGCTGCCGGTGGGCTTGGTGGCCTTTTACGAGATCGCATGAAGGGTGAGCAAGTGACGTTGCGTCTGTCTGATGTGGCAGAATTAGGCGAGGCGGATGAAAACGAAGATCTGGTGCAGTGCGATTTAGGGGATATGAGCGCGGTTTTAGAGTTGGTTAAAGATTGTGATTTCATTGTCCATCTTGGTGGGATCGCTAAAGAGAATAGTTTTGAGAAAATTTTAAATGGCAATATAGTTGGCACTTATAATATATATGAGGCGGCGCGGCAGGCAGGGGTAAAACGTATATTCTTTGCCTCATCCAACCATGCCATGGGCGCTTATGAAGTCGGCGATATTGTTAATACAGAAATGCCGTTTCGGCCTGATAGTTTTTATGGTGTGTCCAAGGGGTTTGGTGAAGTTTTAGCGCGTTATTATTTTGATAAATATGGCATAGAATCGGCCTGTGTGCGCATTGGCTCGTGTTTTGAGCCGCCGACCGAAAAACGAATGCTGGCCACATGGCTGAGCTTTGATGATTTTGTTAGTTTGGTGAAACGGGTGCAGGAGATTGAGCATTTGGGTTTTCAAACCATATTCGCGGTGTCGGATAATGCTAAAAATTGGTGGGATAATAGTTTGGCGCAGGGGTTAGGTTGGCAACCTAAAGATAGTGTCGATAAATATGCTGATGACCCGAGTTTGATTGAAGAAGAAACCGAAATTGCTGTGCGTTTGCATGGCGGGGTTTATAATGCTGATGGTCATTTTGATTACAATAATAGTGGGTCTCGAACCGTATGAATATAGATGCAAAACCACGGCAGAATTTAACCCAAAAAGTTGTGGCTGAGTTGCGTTTGAAAGTCGAGCAAGAAAAATTGTTACCTGGCGATAAATTGCCCACAGAACAAAAGCTTATGGATGAGTTTGGGGTAAGCCGCACGGTGATTAGGGAGGCAATATCGGGTCTTAAAGCAGATGGCCTGTTGGCTTCACGGCAAGGCTCGGGCTTTTATGTGGCGGCGCCATCGGATGTCAAAAAAACCATCGCATTCCTGAGTGGTAACCCCAAAACCATTGCTAGTGTTATTGAGGCGCTGGAGCTGCGCGCATCGGTGGAAATGGGGGCGGTGGAATTGGCCGCGCAACGATGTTTGCCAGCGCAAGAAGCCAATATTTATTCAGTATTTAATGATTTTCGGCGGACAGTCGAAGCTGGCGAGATTTCAGAAAAGCAAGATTTTGCATTTCATGTGGCGATTGCTGAAGCCTCAAATAATCCTAAATTTGTAGAGTTTTTAACTTTGATTGGCCGCAACATCATTCCACGCTCGCAATTGCGTATTGAAGCGGATATGAAGCTGGATGGCGATGTTGAAAGGCTTATATTGGAGCAGCATCGGGTGATTATGGAAGCTATTTTTAATAAGGACAGCGAAGCCGCACGGTTGGCGATGAAGATGCATTTAAATGATGGGGCGCAGCGTTATCGTGCCTTGGCACGTTTGGCGCAGAACTCATAAATATGCCACCATTGATATAATTTTCAATGGTGGCAATATATGATTGTCAGGTTATTTTTGCTTTAAGAAATCGCCAACATGCAGCAAGATAAATTCGTTCAAATCAGGACCATTTAAATCACGACCTTGAGTGAAGGGGAAATTATTGTCATTGCCGACAATGATGTTTTCATCATCAATTATATCAACATCTTCGATGGTGAAATAAGGCAGTTTAAACACGTTATCATCGCGTTTGCCAACTTTTGCCAAACCATTGGGGTCTTGAATGTTGAGCAAGTCAATATAGCCGAGTTTTTTGACCAAACCATTTTCATCAGTTTGTGCCATATCAATTAAATAGATGCGTTTGAATTTAGCTGGTTTTTGAAAACAAGGTTCTGGTTGTTTTTCACAAGATAGATCTGCATCACCTTGGTGATTATCACGCTCAATGATCAGGCCACGGGTCTCATCAATCAAGTTGAAATCGCCAATGGCGGTTGCGCCATCTTCAAGTGGATATTTTACGACTTTATCGGTGAACTCACCTTTGGCAACGTCAAATTCAAAAATGTTTAAATAACGTTGGCCGTTAATGGTTGCGGGTCTGCCATCTTCAAGCGTTGGTTTTTCGAGTAGAGGGTATAATTTTGTACCATCTGGGCTGGCTGCCATGCCTTCATAACCACCTGAGCGCGGTACATTATAGCTGGCATCTTCTTTGGTGAAATCTATAGTTGGGTTGTCGCGGCCTGTATATATCTTGCCATTGACAATAGTTTCATAAAAATCAGTCACCACACCATTGGTATCAAGCTTGATTAGATAAGGGCCAAATTCTTCGCCAACCATATATCCATCTTTAATCGGTTGAATTGATTCGAGGTCAAAATCACCACCAGTTAAATAGCGGGTTTCTGAAAATTCAGTCAGAATAGGGAAGGGGATGATGCGATTGGGATCTTTGACAAATATAGTTTGGTCAATATTGGCAATGTCATTGGCAAAATCTAATGTTGCGATGTGAAACATTAACATAGCATCGGCAGAATTGCGTTTTGAACCAAAACCATTGTCGGTTAATAATAAAAACTTATCATTGCGGAGGGTTTTAATGCCCGAAAAACCTTGCAAAGGCTGTCCCGCAAACGGTGTTGGTACGCCCGTTTTGTTTATAATTGTGCCGATTTTTTCAACACGTATATTGCCTTTGCCAGTGAAGCGGCCAGATTTATTAAATGCATATGGGGCATCTTTTGGCGGTGCCACATAGGTGTGAGGGTTGATGATTAAATGGCCTCTTAAGGTGCTGGTAAATGCATCTGCTGCAAGGGCAGTGTTGCTTAACATGAGGGCGGCGATGAGTATTGTGAGCTTTTTCATAATGTCTCCATGAAGATGTTTAGGTGAGTAAAAACACCTTCTGCATAGCAAAACATTATAATTGTTTTATGACGTTTGGGAGCTTGGATCGATTATAGAAATACAGTCACTAAATTTGGCCAAGTCAGCAAAATTGCCAGAGAGAATAATTGCAAAGCAATGAACGGCATGAAACCTTTAAAAATATCGGTCAGCGAAATGTGTGCTGGGGCGACAGATTTGAGGTAGAAGGCCGCAGGCCCAAAGGGCGGTGATAAAAAACTCACTTGCATATTCATACAGAATACCACGCCAAACCAAATGCCAACATATTTGGGTTCGATATGCCCCCAAAACCCGAGTTCTGCGACAGGTAGGCGTAACACGATGGGTAAAAAAACAGGCATGATTAACAATACGATGCCGACCCAATCCATAAACATGCCCATGATGAGGAATACAAACATCATGGCCAATATAATACCCATTGTCGGAAGATTTTGCCCGACGATTAAGTTGGCAATATAAGTCGGCCCGCCAACTAGGGTGTAAGCCGCTGCTAAAGAGGCTGCGCCAATGGTTACCCAGATGATTGTGCCTGTGGATTTCATGGTGCGCATCAGCGAATCCCAAACCACATTAAAAGTCATTTCACCACGCAGTACTGATAGCAGGAATACAGCAACCACGCCCATACCAGCCGCTTCGGTAATGCCCGTGATGCCGCCATAAATAGAGCCAAGCACAACGCCAATGACGATAATCGGCGCGACAAGGCCTTTGCCCATATCCCACGCTTGCAATACGCGGTGTTTTTTGAATACAAACCACAGCAAACCAAGGCCAGCAATTGTCATCCCAAACAGCATAGGAAGGTCGGCAACCATGCCCCAAGAAATGGGGGCGACATCTTCGGTGATGGTGTTTGAACCAATGACAGTTAAGAATAATGCCCGCCCTAACATAAGGGTAAAAAAGCCAGTCACTAAAATGGTTAGAAATGTTAAAAATAGAATGCGTTTTTCACCAACTTCTGGGTCGCCTTCGACTGGTTCGGGCAATGGGGCATCTTCAGGGCGCAAGCGGGTACGGATGATGATGTAAAGAATGAAAGATGAAGCCAAAATAAAGCCGGGTAAAAAGGCTGCGGTAAATAAGGCTTTAATTGAGGTTTCGGTGATTAAACCGTAGAAAATGAGAACAATGGAAGGCGGAATCATCGTGCCTAATGAGCCACTGGCGCAAATTGTACCAATGGCTAGATTTTGATTGTAGCCCAAACGCAACATTTGGGGCAGGGCGATGAGGCCTAAAAGCACCACTTCGCCGCCAATAATGCCTGACATTGCGGCCATAACCACCGCCATGATAGATGTCACAATGGCGATGCCGCCACGGGTGCGAGATAGCCAAACATTGATAGATGAATACATGTCTTTGGCAATGCCAGAGCGCTCTAATATCGCGGCCATAAAAATAAATAGAGGCACTGAGATTAGAATATAATTGGTCATCTGTCGGTAGACGGCTTGGCTGATGACCCCGAGCGGCCCTCGACCGAATTTGGCGAATGCGGTGTCAACGCCAGCGGCTAACTCGCCGTCTATCATCATTTCAAAACCGCCAACCACATTGCCATATAGCACATTGGGGCCAAATTTTAACACCAATACGCCAACGGCCAAGGTTGCCGAAGCAAACCCCAGCGGCATGCCAATTGCTAACAATAAAAACATTCCTAAAAGGAGCAATATTGAAAGTGTGCTAATGTCTACCATGCGCCTAATCCTTGATATTCTTAATCTTTAATGCTTTCGCGAATGTGATCTATCTCAGTCTGGTCTATATCGTCCATTGGGGTATGAACTTCGGGGACTTTGTGCCAATCTGCAATCAGATTAGACAATGCCTGAACCGCCACCATAAATATGATGATGAGAATGCCTGTTTTAAGTGTGGCAGGCAGTGGCGGATCCCACGCGGTGCCAAATGTTTCCATTCGTTCGAATTTGTCTAATGCTTCGCCATAAGAGCCCCAAAAAACTGAAATTGTGAATATCCAAAGAAGTATGACGGTGAAAATATCCGAGGCTTTTTGCAGCCAAATTGGAAACATATCATATATAATATAAATGCGGATGTGGCTGCGCTGCTGCATTGTGTACAGCCCCGAAAGTAGGAATACAAAGCCTGCAATCCACAATGACAGCTCGTTTGCCCATAGGGTTGGGGCGTCAAATAAATAGCGTGATATAACTTCGTAAAACATAACCACAACAATAGCCGCCACACCAAACATAGTGACGCGTGACCATATAAGGCTAAATACATCGATGAAGCCAGTCGGCTTAATTTCGATGGTGCCTTGAAAATCTGAAAAATAAATGCTGGCCGAAAACAGTGAAATTAAACCTGCTATTAGGGTGAGCATTACATGTATATTTTGCGAGGGGTTTAACGGCGATCTAAGCTCAACACCAAGATCAAAAATCATATCACCAATTGTAACCCATATAACGAGCGCAATGGTAATATATAGACTTGGCCACATTACTTTGCGCACAATATTTCGGCCGATTTCTCCAAGCCAAATGCTATCTTGTTGGTTCATCCGTCCACCTCAGACAAAGGATTATTTAAATAACGACAAGCCAGTTATAGCTTGTCGTTACATTAAGTGTTGTGCGATTGAAATTAATCAATACGGCCAATGCGGCGTAAGAAATCACGATGTGATTTTACCAATGCACCAGCTTCAGGTGTTCTTGTAGACCAGTCATCCCAAGCACGTTGTGCAGCGTCGCGGAATACACGGCGATCTTCAGGTGACCAATCGTAGAATTCAACACCAGCGGCTTTTAGATCTTTGGCGGCTTCAAGGTTAGCAATTTCAAACGTCAATGTTGTTTGTAGTGCTAGTTTTTGTGTTGCCACTTCAAGTATGCGTTTGATGTCGTCTGGGAATGCATTCCAAACATCAAGGTTAAACGTCACATGATCCATAGGCATAGAATGGAAGCCTGGGAATGTAGTGTGTTTTACAATGTCATAAAGACCAAGGCCAACATTGTTAGCAAGTGAAGATGCATCAGCGCCATCAATCACACCTGTTTCAAGTGCGGTAAAGATGTCAGTGAAATCCATAACAATTGGCGATGCACCTAATTCTTGGAAAATTTCTGTTTCTAAGCCTGGAGGTGAACGGAATTTCCAACCTTTTAGATCTTCTGGACCTCTAAGTGGTTTGCTTGAAACCATAGCTTCATGGCCACCAGCCCACCAACCTACGAGATGCATATTAAACGCGTGATATAGTTCGTTAGCAGCTTCTTCGCCGCCACCATCTTGGAAGAATGAATACATTTGCCAAGGGTTATCATATGCGCCCATTGGGTCAGATACAAATTGGAATGCTGGGTTTTTACCAGTTTGGTATGAACCGCCATGCATTTCGCCATCTAGAATGCCTGTTGCAGCGGCAGTGAAGCCTTCGACTGTTGCAACCAATGAAGATGACCAGAACATTTCGATCTGAATGCGGCCACTAGACATAACATTTACGTCGTCAATAAAGCCTTGGGCAAGTTTGCCGGATACGGTTTCAGGTGCATAATGAGTTTGCATGCGAAGTTTGTAATCTTCAGCAAATGCGCTTGTGGCCATCAGCGCGGTGGCGATGGCGACGGGTATTAATTTAGATAATTTCACTATT
>NVUH01000005.1 GCA_002401855.1 Hyphomicrobiales bacterium | reverse complement strand
TACAGATGAGTTAAGCACAGTCGCCAACCGCGCATTGGCATTGGCAATGCTGCCACCAGCAGATTGCACAAATTTAAGCGGGTCAACAATACGGTAACGCGCAAACGCATCCACAACCAAACGTTTTTGGTTAGCGGTAATCACTTCTTGCACAGGGCTATCAAGTGAAAGTAAGCGTTTGTCGATAAAACGTGTATCTTCATAAAATGGGATTTTGAAATAAAGCCCAGGTTCAGTGATGGCACGGTCAAATTTACCGACTTGGAAAATCAGCACTTGCTGAGTTTGATGCACGGTAAAAGCTGACGTATAAGCAGCAAGCGCCACAATGGCGGCAATAACAAAACTAAGATTGCGTATCATTAATTTGCTCCTTTGTTAGATTTATTCAATTCATTCAGCGGAAGATATGGCACAACACCATTACCATCACTGTCTAAAATGATTTTATTGGTACGGCCATAAACTTTTTCCATTGTTTCAAGATAAATACGATCCCGCGTCACTTCTGGCGCTTTGGCATATTCATTATAAACACTGATGAAACGCGCGGCTTGACCCGTCGCTTCGGCGACAACTGATTGCTTATAAGCTTCGGCACGTTGCACAATTTGTTGCGCATTACCTTCGGCTTGTGGAATCACTTGGTTGCTATAAGCTTGAGCTTCGTTGACCATTCTTTCTTGGTCGATAACCGCTGCTTGCACGTCGTTAAACGAATCAATAACTTCAGCAGGTGGCTCAACTTTTTGCAATTGCACTTGCGTAATTTCGATACCAGATACATAGCCATCTAATGAGCTTTGCATTAAAAGCTTCACATTTTCTTCAGTTTCTTGCCGCGCTTGGGTAAGAATTGGCTGCAAGTTAGAGCGGCCAACAATCTCGCGAATGGCACTTTCGGCAATCATTTTAACAGTCACAGATGGTTGTTGCACATTAAACAGATAATCTGCCGCGCCATCAGCTTTAATCCGCCAAAATACCGTAAAGTTCACATCAACGATGTTTTCATCGCCTGTCAACATATGGCTTTCAGCTTGCCCAGTACGGGCATTTGTACCCACGCTGGTTTGGCGCACAGTCAACACATTAGGTGTCAACACAGTTTCAATTGGGTATGGCAAATGATAATTAATGCCTGGCAACGAAGTTGATACAGCTTTACCAAAACGCAACACAACGCCTTGCTCAGCAGGTTGCACCACATAAATGCCTGTGGCTAACCAACCAATGAATAACAAAGCCACCACGATCACAAAGCCCAAAGGCCCAAAACCACCGGGCAGCACTTGTTTCAATTTTTGTTGGCTTTTGCGCAACAATTCATCCAGCTCTGGTGGCGTATTATTATTGCCGCCACGTGGAGGTTGCCCCCATGGTCCTTGGTTTTTAGGTCCGTTATTTTTAGAACCTGAACCATTAGATGAATTACCACCCATGCCCCAAGGGTCTTTTCCGTCATTAGACATTTAGATTCCTTTCAACTAAGCTTTTTTACCGCTTTAAATCCGTTTTCCTTGCCAACTTTATAAGCAAGCCTCTATTGAAGAGCAAGCTTAATGGCAAATTTCGTACATTTATCACGAAAAACACACATAAAACTGGACAATTTGTCATCTAGTAAATAATTATGGCATGCTTTATATCAAGAGCTAAGCACAAATAAATTTTATCGTTAACAATCGAGTCACCCATGTCATCAGCAGATAAGTCCCTTCCGAGCCGCGCCCAAATACTAGAAATATTGCAAGAAATCCGCAATCCGTTTTCTAAAGATTTTGCCGAATCTATTGTCGATGCTGGTTTCATCACCGCCCCTTTATCGCGTTTAATAGACAATGCGCCGCAAATTGGTTTAATTTTAGACACTAAAGCCAACAATGATGCCGATAAAAAACTAGAAGCCCAAATTATAAAGACCCTGAGCGATAAAACCGGCATAAGCAACATCCAAATTATGGGCGGCGCCCCCGTCATTGCCAGCAATACAGGCAAAAAACATAATTTAATCGTCAACAATACCCCAAAACCCGCAGCAGGTGGCGGCCATCGTCCACTCGGCGCATTGGGCAGCAAACCAATTAATAACGCCTTGGCCCAGGTTAAAAACCTCATTCTTGTCGCATCAGGCAAAGGCGGCGTCGGCAAATCCACAGTGGCGGCCAACCTGGCCATGGCCTTATCGGCAACCGGCGCAAAAGTCGGCCTACTAGATGCCGACATTTATGGCCCCAGCCTACCCACCATGTTCGCCCTGCACGCCAAGCCACTGCTGAACGAAGACAAACAAATGATGCCACTAGAAAAATACGGCATTAAACTCATGTCAATCGGCTTCATCGCCGACACCAACAAAGCCATGATTTGGCGCGGCCCGATGATTCAAGGTGCATTACTTCAAATGCTCAATGAATGCGCATGGGGTGAACTAGACCACTTAGTGATTGACCTACCACCCGGCACAGGCGACATTCAACTAACCTTGGTGCAAAAATTTAAAATCGCCGGCGCAGTCATCGTCTCCACCCCCCAAATATTGGCATTAGACGATGTACGCCGCGGCATACAAATGTTCGAACAAACCGACATACCCATATTAGGCATTGTCGAAAACATGGCCTATTTTGAAAGCGATGACGGCGTCAAAAACTACGTATTCGGCAAAGGCGGTGCCCGCATGATAGCCGAAAAAATCAAAGTCGACCTCCTAGCCGAAATCCCCCTACTCCCCATCATCGGCCAACAATCCGACATGGGCGAACCAATAGTGCATGCTGAACCAGAAGGTAAAGCCGCAGCTTACTACAAACAACTTGCTCAGAAGGTAGCCGCAAAGCTCAACACACCTAGCGACTAACAGCAAACTCAGAGTTTCTATCTACCCCTCGTTTCCAAGCAACGTGCCATCCAGTGAGTGCGACAGCAGCCGTTCGAAGCCGCTGCCGTCTAACGCGCGGTCAGCTAGAGAGCGCAGCGAACGCACGCAAGTGTCAACAGAGAGGCTCAAGCCGAACGTAAAAATGAAGCACCCGAGTACAGGCAGTACAGCCAACTTTCTTATGTCTAAACAAGGGTAAAGGCAGGTTCATCCGTTGCGAATCCTGTGCAAAATTTCTAGCTCACAACTTTTCAGCCATCACTGGGCAGCATCCTGCCAACACTCTGGAAGTCTGCATTTTCACGTTCGCTTGCGCTCTCTGTTGACACTTGCGTGCGCAATCCCAAACAAGTTGGGCTTGCTAGCCGACCGCGCGTCCGTCGGCAGCGGCTTCGAATGGCCGCACTCGCGCTCACTGAAATGGATGTAGATTACAGCCTATCCAGTACCACAAAGGCGTAGTCGGCTTCGTCCTTGGCTGAGGCTGTGATACGTTCCCTCGAAACTTCTACCCAACCCGTGCGATCAAATTCAGGAAAATACGCATCGCCCTTAGGTTCAATATCAACCTCAGTCAAATAAAGCCGATCGGCTTTTTCCAACGCCAACGCATAAATCTGTGCCCCACCGACAACCATCACTTCATCTTCGCCATCACGCACCGCAATCTCAGTGGCAGAAATAACAGCCTCATCTAACGACGTCACCACAATAACGCCCTCACCCGCCACATAATCAACATTACGGCTAATCACAATGCTCGTACGGCCTGGCAACTTGCCCATGCTCTCAAACGTATTACGCCCCATAATCATCGGCTTACCCATAGTCTGAGCTTTGAAATACTTCAAATCACCACTTATATGCCAAGGCATTTTATTCTCAAGCCCAATCACACCATTTTTAGCCACAGCCGCTATCATAGAAATTTTCATAATGCCTCACACTGCAATCGGCGCTTTGATGCTCGCCGCGGCCTCATACCCAACCAGCTCAAAATCTTCGAATTTAAAATCAAATATACTCTTAACCTCAGAATTAATCTTCATAATCGGCAATTTCGTCGGCTTACGGCTAAGCTGCAACGCCGCCTGCTCAAAATGATTGCTATATATATGTGCATCACCCAACGTATGCACAAAATCACCTAATTCCAAATCACAAACCTGTGCCAACATCATCGTAAACAACGCATAAGACGCAATGTTAAAAGGCACCCCCAAAAATATATCCGCACTACGCTGATAAAGCTGACACGACAATTTACCATCCGCCACATAAAACTGAAACAAGGTATGACAAGGCGGCAAAGCCATATCATCCACATCAGCGGGGTTCCACGCCGTCACAATATGCCGACGGCTATCAGGGCTATTTTTAAGGCCATTCACCAATTTTTCAATCTGATCAATCGTGCCGCCACTACCATTAGGCCAATTACGCCATTGATAGCCATATACAGGCCCTAAATCACCATTATCATCAGCCCAATCATCCCATATCCGCACGCCATTATCTTGCAAATATTTAATATTTGTATCACCCGCGATAAACCACAATAACTCGTGAATGATTGATTTTAAGTGCAATTTCTTGGTGGTCAACACAGGAAACCCAGCCGATAAATCATAACGCGACTGATAACCAAACACACTTTTTGTGCCCGTACCTGTACGGTCAGTTTTCACCGTGCCATTATCACTCACATGTGCTAATAAATCCAAATATTGTTGCATATCGAGCCTCGAATCGCGTACAAAAACTAAAATTATGTAGATTATTAACATCAGCCCTTTAAAAAGTCACAATTATTTGCTATATTAGCTTTGTTAGACTTGTTCTGACTATGATGATAAACTGCCTGTACAATAAACCATTCGGACCCGGGGGCGGTACCCGGCGCCTCCACCAAATTCATTTATGGGGGCGAAATAGGATCGACGAGGGCGTAAAAACTTGTTTTTCATTCGGTGATGTACCACCGTTATCGGTCTACTATTATAATTGCAAATGACAATTATGCAGAAGAAGTACGTTTAGCTGCTTAATGCACGCTCGACCTTTTTCGACTTAACTCCGACCCTTCAACCGGTCGGCGGGGCTTTGGGCACCTGGCAACAGAACGCCCTACCTTTTTTATAGCATCTGGCAACAGAACGCCTTACTTTCACTTCATTAACTCCAGTCACCTTGAATATGCCGATATACCGAGTTTTAATGCCATGCTGAAATTCATCACTCGCAGCTTATTAGCTATATTTGAAACTACATTCGCTCATTAAGCTCTCCATCTAAGTTGCTGATTTAGCGTTAACTTGCCTTTACTCATTTAATCATCGCCAATACATAAATATATTCTCATAATTCTTCACTTTATCTTTCCCTCCACTAAAGTTTAGTGTACTCATACAGTTTTAGGGGAACTATTGGAAAAATCACTTGAAAATTGATCATATTTTTATGGGCTCTGAATCACCCGACGAGCATGTTAAAATCTTAGTAGATTTTGGCCTAACTGAAGGAGAGCCAAATTCTCACCCTCAGCAAGGCACTGCCGTAAGAAGGTTTTTCTTCGAAAATTCTTATTTTGAATTTTTATACATTTCAAATCTCAACGACATAAAATCACCGACCACCAGGCCTGCTCAATATTATGAACGCATCACGGCCAATGACAACCAAACCTCACCTTTTGGAATTTGCTTTCGACCCGGTGGCAATAGTCTAGATTTTTCAAATTATAAAAGTTGGAGCTATCGGCCTAAATTTTTACCACACCCATTTAAAATGGATATATATGGCCACAAGCTTAGTGATCCAATACTTTGTTATATGGGCTTTGTTTCAGATGAAAGTTTTAAAAAACGCATCACACAACATCATCAAATTGGTTTTAAAGACATTACTTTATTACGTATATTAAGTCCCTATGCAGGTTTAGATTCAAAACTAAAAAAAGATTTAAATAAATCAGGGCTTATAAAATTTAAACACGATGAGACCCACACATTAGAATTCACCTTTGATGATGCAAAACAAAATAAAATCCATGATTTTAGACCGCAATTACCCATCATTTTCAAGTGGTAAATATACGCCTTACATGGCGTTGACAATATATATTGCACACAATATAAACAATTAAATTTTACTTTCGATATGCCAAATAGTCGCATAAATATTTAAGGTGAGTTGAGTGTTGAAAATTGATCATTTGCTTATTTGCATTGATGCGCCCGAAAAAATGGCTAAAATCTTAACCGATTTTGGCTTAATTGAAGGAGAATCCAATTCACATTTTGGCCAAGGTACATCTAACCGACGCTTCTATTTTAACAATATTTACCTAGAATTACTTTATTTAGACGACCCCGAAGCCGCCCAATCGCCCCTCACAAAGCCAATAAAAATTTTCCAACGCTTCTTGCCCAAAACCACCAATATTTCCCCATTTGCAGTGTGTTTTTATGCCGATAACCAGATAAAAAACAATGATAAATTTGATATTAATAAATTCAAAAACTGGAGTTATAAGCCTAAATATTTACCCTCGCCGTTAAAAATAGACATTTTAGAAGCCCCAATCAGCGAGCCTATGTATTTTTTCCTCGACTTTATTTCCAGCGACAGTCGAAAAAAACATAAAAAATTCAAACATAAAACAGGTTTCAAAAATGTAACCAATATCAAATATCACACCCCCCACCATCACTTGGATTCAGATATAAAAACCTATATTTCAGAACATAATCTGCTCGAATATATCGCCAATGATACCCATATTTTTCATCTAGAATTTGATGCAGGAGCGCAAGGTAAAACTCACGACTTTCGGCCCGATTTACCGTTGATTTTTAGCTGGTAGTCTCTTCACCAATAAATTTGCCAAAACACCAATTAACAAGCCCCAAAAAGCCGCACCGATACCAAAAAAACTAAGCCCTGACACCGTCACCAAAAAGGTTATCAACGCGGGCTCTCTTTGTTTTGCATCCGACAAAGCCCCAACCAACGCATTGCCAATTGTGCCCAACAAAGCCATGCCCGCAATCGCCAATATCAAGGCTTTGGGGGCAATAAAAAACAAACTCACCACCGTCGCGCCCATCAAACCAACAATCATATAAAACACCCCTGCCACCACCGCCGCTTTATAGCGCGTTTGTTTATTTTCATCGGCATCATCGCCTAAACATATCGCCGCGGTGATCGCCGCTAGGTTAAATGTATAGCCACCAAATGGTGCGAATAATAAAGTCATAATGCCTGTCACCGTTACGCTGGCCGAGATCGGTGGCTCATACCCACCTGCCCGCAACGTGGCAACACCAGGCATATTTTGCGAGGTCATGGTGACAATATATAACGGCACCCCCACGCTCAGTAAGGTCGAAATATTGAATTCAGGCATGATGAATACGGGCACCGCGATTGCCAGCTCAATCTGTTGCGGCTGATAAAGCCCCAATACACCGCTCATTATAATGCCAACCAGCAAAACCATTGGCACTGCATAACGGCCTAAAAATATTTTACCCAGCAAATAGGCAATGCCCATACTGGCAACCAAAGCCACCTCTTGCTGCAACGATTGAAATATCCCCACCCCAAATTGAAACAACACCCCCGCCAACATGGCACTGGCCAACGGCAACGGCACAAATTTGGCAATCTTTTCAAACCAGCCCGTTAAGCCGGTTATGGTCAACAACAAACCACAAAGCAAAAATGCCCCAATGGCTTGACTCATCGGCACCCCCACCAAACTAACCGCCAACAAAGCCGCACCAGGGGTTGACCATGCGGTGAGAATCGGAATTTTATAATATATCGACAATATCAAGCCAGTTATGCCCATACCGAGGCCGAGCGCCAACATCCAAGAATTAATCTCAGCTTGGCTCGCGCCCGCAGCTTCCGCCGCCTGAAACACAATCGCCCCGCCTGCCGAATAACCCACCAAAACCGAAATAAACCCTGCCGTCAAATGTGATAATTTAAACCCAAACATTTACCATCACCCGCTAAATTGAACCGCAAGGCGTCTGATGCCCTTGCCTTTACTCTTAATAGACTGCACCTGTAATGGCGTAATCTCCGATGTATTCAAAACATGCGTACCGCCGCAAGGCTGGTAATCTAGCGGCGCGGCCACATCGCCAATGCGCACAAACCGCACCACCCCATTTTTAACTGGCGGCATACCACCAATCAAATGCCGCCCTTGCATAAATTCATCAAACTCATCTTCAGCCACTTTTTCAGTCTCAATGGCAAAATTCTGCGCAATGAGATCCTGCAATATTTCATTCGATGCAATCTTATCAATCGCCGCTCCCTCAGTCAGATAATCCAAATGGCCTTTATCTGGCCCAACCCGCGCACCCACAATCGGATAATCAAACATCGAACATATAAGATGAAGACAAGTGTGTATCTGCATCAAGCGAAACCGCCTTTGCCAATCTAAACTTAATAATACATCAGCCGAAATGGCATCAGCTGCAAGCGGCCGATCCAATATATGCGAGATTTTAGTGCCCTCGCCCCATATCGTATCGATGATATTATAGTCCTCACCGTCAACCGATAAAATGCCGGTGTCACCCAGTTGCCCGCCGCCCAAAGGGTAGAACACCGTTTGATCTAATTGCACGGTCATATCATCGACACGTACAATTTTAGCCGTGCAGGATTTTAGATAAGCATCGTCATTATAGAGCGATTTAGTCATAATATATCCTAAAACAAGTTGAAACAGGCCGCCATTGCGTGTATGTTATAACGCACAAACGAAACTCTAACACTGTACGTTATAACGCACAAGTAATTTTTTAAATAACATGCCCCAGCCAGAAATTGCTAAAAACCTTAAAACCCACCGCACAAATTCAAGCTGGAGCTTAACCAAAGCAGCTGCAGAAACCGGGGTGAGCAAAGCCATGTTAGGGCAAATTGAACGCGGCGAATCCAGCCCAACCATTGCCACTTTGTGGAAAATTGCCACAGGCTTTCACTTACCGCTCACCGCCTTTATTGAAGCCCCTTCATCTGATGAATTCATGCAATTTAAAAATGGCATCAGATTTAAAACCCTATTCGCCTTTGACCCCATATTAAAAACCGAAATGTTTGCCCATTGCCTAGAGCCACATCAAAGCCAATTATCCGCCGCACATGACAACGGTGTGGTCGAGGATATTGTGGTGCTAACTGGCGAAGTTGAGATTCTAGCCGAAGAAAAATGGGTGTATTTACAAACCGGCGATACACTCAGATTTGCCGCCGATCAACCCCACGGCTATCGCAACCCAACATCCCAACCCGCGACATTTCACAACATTATGCATTACCCACGGCTCAAAACACCATGAGCACAATGATTATCTTTCAATTAACATAGACAATATACATATAGTCCAATATGTTATCCACCGAAGCGCGGCACACAAACACCAAACATAATGTTAAACAATAAAAACCCAATGAAGCTATTTACCTACACCCCCTAGTTGTGTTTAATTATAAGGGACGAAATTATAATGCAGGGCATATCATGACTATTGATTTAATGAATTACGACCAATTAACCCAAGATGCCATGCGCAGCGTGGTAAAACGCGCTTTAGAGCATGTGGTAGAGCATGGCCTACCTGGCGATCATCATTTCTATGTGTCATTTGATACCAATTTTCCTGGTGTGGTGATCTCAGAATCGATCTATGAACAATATCCCGATGAAATGACCATAGTCATCCAACATCAATTTTGGGGTTTAGAGGTTAAAGACGGTATGTTACGTATCGAGCTAAGCTTTAACAATGTACCCGAAAAATTAGAAATTCCGCTTATGTCCATCATTGGCTTTTTTGACCCGCACGTACAATTCGGCATTCAATTCGAAATTCCCGAAGAAATTTTGGAAGCCATTGAGGAGCTTGAAACCCAAGGCGCTGAAGAAGACACTGAAGCCAAAACCGATGAGGCAAAAGCTGACGACGAAGGCGAAACAACCGATGCTGATGACAAAACCGATAAAAGCGGCCAAGTTGTTAGTCTTGATGCGTTTAGGAAAAAAACCGACTAGCATCCAACCGATCACCTCTCATTATATAGCCAATACAAATCAACCCAACGCGAAAGATAAAAATGACCAATACGCGGACAGAAACCGATAGCTTCGGCCCTTTAGAAGTGCCAAATGATAAATATTATGGTGCGCAAACCGCCCGTTCATTGATCAATTTTAAAATTGGTGGCGAAACCATGCCCGTGCCACTCATTCGCGCTTTGGGCATCATTAAAAAATCTGCCGCCATCTCCAACATGGCATTCGATAATTTAGAGGCCGACATTGGCGCCGCCATCATCAAAGCCGCCGAAGAAGTGATTGACGGAAAATTAAACGATCATTTCCCACTTGTTGTGTGGCAAACAGGTTCTGGCACCCAAAGTAATATGAATTCAAACGAGGTTATCTCTAACCGCGCAATCGAAATTATGGGCGGCATTTTGGGCTCAAAAACCCCCGTTCACCCCAACGATCATTGCAACCGCAGCCAAAGCTCTAACGACACTTTTCCCACCGCCATGCACATTGGCGCGGTTGAGGAAATTCACCACAGCCTCTTGCCAGCATTAGAGTATATCCACAAAGCCCTAGATAAAAAAGCCAAGCAATGGACCAAAATCATTAAAATTGGTCGCACCCATTTGCAAGATGCCACACCGCTCACTTTGGGCCAAGAATTCTCTGGCTATGCCAAACAAATGGAATTTGCCATCGAGCGCGTTAAAGCCGCAATGCCGCGCATGTACCCATTGGCACAAGGCGGCACAGCCGTTGGCACGGGCCTTAACACCAAACCCGGTTTTGCCGAAGAATTTGCCAAAACCGTAGCCGAAGTAACAGGCTTACCTTTCGTCACCGCCGAAAATAAATTTGAAGCTTTAGCCGCCCATGATGCCTTTGTTGAAATGTCGGGCGTGTTAAACACCATCGCAGTCAGCCTAACCAAAATTGCTAACGACATTAGATTGCTAGGCTCAGGCCCACGCTCTGGCCTTGGCGAATTGTCATTACCCGAAAATGAACCGGGTTCATCCATCATGCCGGGCAAAGTAAACCCCACTCAGTGCGAAGCCATGACCATGGTCTGCGCCCAAGTGATGGGCAACCACACCACCATCACCATTGGCGGCTTGCAAGGCCATATGGAATTAAACGTTTTCAAACCCGTTATGGCTTATAACTTATTGCAATCAATCAGATTAATCGCCGATGCCTCCATCAGCTTCACCGATAATTGTGTCGAAGGCATCACCGCCAACGAAAAACAAATTGCCGATTTAATGTCTCGCTCACTCATGCTGGTGACCGCTCTTGCCCCAACAATTGGCTATGACAATGCCACAAAAATTGCCAAAACCGCCCATAAAAATGGCACAACCTTAAAAGACGAAGCCGTGGGTGGTGGTTATGTAACCGCCGAACAATATGACGCTGTGGTGCGCCCAGAAGACATGATTGCCCCCAAATAAAACAAACCAATAAGGGTGGGGTTATCTCCACCTTTTTTTTAAAATTAAATCAATGCCCAAACCGCAAAAACACAGTTTTAACATTTCTGGCCATCAAACCAGCATCACGCTAGAAGATGAATTTTGGCAGGCACTTAAAAGCATTGCCACCGCCCAAAACCAACCCCTCGCACAACTCATCATCAATATTGATAACAAACGCCATGACGAGAATCTATCATCCGCTGTGCGGGTTTATATTCTTAAATATTATCAAGATAAAAATCATTGAAGATCAGGTATCGGGGTGATTTTCACCACATCTGAATTGTTAAATAATGACGCAGATAATGCCTCATCACTATCCGTTGCAGTTAAATTACCCGTATCAAACCCGACCACATCCGCCACCAATTCATCATTAAACACCACCAGCTCGTCATCAAGCCCAGCATTGTTTATAAAGTCACCAATCGGCTCCTCAGTTTCAAGCGTCAATTCAAGCCCAGTTGCCTCATCATTTAGCCTTTGCGCCTCAGCGGCGGCTTCTTGTTCGGCTTCAAGCAATTTCATTTCCGCCTCAATCAAGGCTTTCTGCCTAGCTTCTTCTTCAGCACGTTTGGCCGCCAGGCTTGCCTCGACTAATTTGCGAATGTCAGCAGTGAATAAGCTGTTACGCACAATGATCTCATCTATGTTAGCAGGTATATTGCCCGTTTGCGCAGCGCCCGTGCCTTGCACAAATATAAATGGCATATATGGCGGTGCTGGAGGGCTCTGAGCCACCATTTCAGCCATTTTACGCGTATCAACAGCCTTTTCGACCCGTTGCTTAATTTCATTTTTAAACACCTCAGCTTCAAATTTTTCTTGCTGATAACGCGCAATTTCCGCGTCGTTTTTACGTTTAATTTCAACCTGTAATTCTTCCAACCGCTTGACATTTTTTTCCAACAATTTAACTTTATAATATTCCTTCATATCTTCAAAATCGATAAGCTCTGAATTCTGCAAATCATCAGCTAACCATGCCAAGCGCAATTTAGGCACGCTATCATCATTGGCCAGCGGCAATTGCAATATAATTTGGTTGGATCCCTTGGTTAAGTCTAACTGTATATTAACATTGGAACTTTGCTGTTTGGCATTAGGCTTCTGAAAAGCCAGCATCTCACTTATTGATGCCAAACCATTGGCGACATTTATCACCAATTTCTGTGGCATTATTTTAACCGCCAAAACCCCATCATCCTGATTGGTTTTGGCTAAGGTCGTTTCAAACACCCGATCAATCTTCGCCTCATCAACCGCTTTATTAATTTCAGCATTAAAATAATCACTATCAATATGGTTGCTGCTCAAACTCTTAAGTTCAACATCAATCAAACCTGCCAAATTAGACAATAAACCTTGCACACTATAACCCTGTCCAGCAAGGTCAACCTCCACATTTAACAGGCCTTTTATATAGTCACCATCAAAACCCAATTGCTTCATCACCGGCACCACATCAAGCGCAAATATACGCAACATCACATCCATATAAAGCTGATTATCAGTTGGTTTCAAAACAAATTCGCCGTTCAATTCACTATTCAGAAACTCTCCCTTATAGCCAATCAATATTTCTTTTGCACCCAAGTCAGAATGCAGGGTGATCTCGGCATTTTCAAGGCTAAAATTATGACTGAGTTGCAATTTATCAGCTAGAATTTTACCCTCAAATTCAATATTCTCAATCATTCTCAAATCAAAACCACTGGCTATATTGCCACCTTCAGCACCAAATATGCCTTGCGCCGATTTGACTATATTTTGCGCTGTCTCATCTAAGAAATCAAACCCGCCACCACCAACAGCAGCGCCCTCACCCGCTACAAAACTCAGTAATTCCACAATATTAAGCTGATCTGTTTGGGCAAAAAAGTCCAATATATGTGGTTCAGAAATTGTCAAATCAAATTGGTTAAAATCAGTATTTAACAAATGGATAGACCGCGCAGAAATCCGCGTTTTACCATCCTTAACTTTCAATTTTGCGTCTAAATTAACCGCATCTTGCATATGATTAAAATTGCCACCAAACAGACCCATTTTGTTCGCAACTAGACCAAAACTATTCAGGTTTACTTGCAGCTCGCCATCCAAATCCAATGCCTCACCCACCACATTCTGCGCGGTAAATTCAATGGCTTGCCCGCTAGCAAGGGCTAAAAACTTAACATCTTGCACTTTTGGATCATTTGAGTTCTGGCTAATAACCATCCGCACAATGCCATCATCATCAGCTTCAATCTCACTAGGCGCATTTAGCAGCAAATCATCCAAACCAAATTGGCTAAGCAATTTAGATGGGTCTATTTGGCTCATTTGATAGTGAATGGCTTTCTGTATAAATTCACCATTTTTAAGTAAAAACTCAGCATCAATATTTAAATTTGACGATCCAACTTTACCAGACGCATTCAGATAAAAGTCACCTTCATCATTGGCCGTAGTCAATATTCCGTTAACATTAAGCGCCGCCTTGCTTGGCAGTATTTTATTCAAAAACAAATTATCTTTAAACAATTGATCATACACCAATTGCGAAGTTACATTCATATCAGCATCAACAATTGAAAATTTTAATATAGTGGCATTTTTCTCAGCATCAATAATATTTTTAGCTACAAATTGATGGGGCATATTGCCAGTTGCAGTCACATATATTTTATCGCCAATTAATGTCAGCCTCTCCAACATTGTAGCCTTAGGACTAAAAATTAAAACTGCGTCAAACACCCCCAAATTGCGAATGCCATAAAAACTCTCATTGCCATGGAAATTGAGTTTTACATCACCAATATCTTCAATCAAATCTGCTGGCAATAAATGATATTCACGGCCCAATGGCTGCCGTTTATCCGCCATCAAACCATTTTGCGCATAAGGCGCTATATAATCTTGAAAAGCTTTTAAATCATCATTATTAAACGAAAGTCGATCAAGATTAATATCAAAATCATGCAATCCATCAGAATATGAATAATCCAATGCATAAATATATTCACGAGTTTTAACCGACGGCGAAGTGATTTTAACGCCATCAAGCAGAATATCGACACTACCTTGGCTAGTTAATTGGCCATTCAGCCCCCAAAAGTCATTTACATTATCAATTTTTTGATTTTTAAACAGCAACCAATTGCTAAATTTATCTAGATGCAGAGCACTAAAATCATAAGTTCCTGTCATCAATCTATCTTCACTTTGCCCAACAGATTGCTTGGATAAGCTGTAACTTAATTTGCTATTGCCAGGGAAATGCGCCGAGAATTGCGGCACAGAAAATTGATCATTCTCTATATTCACCAAACTATTTATCAGCCGCACGCGGTCAATTACATTATTTTGCAAAAAATTCAGTTGCTCAATATTAATGCCAACATTGCCGTTAAATTGGCGTGCATCTGCTAAGCCTCGCTCCCTTGAAATCATCAAATGTTCAGTGACCCATTTCTTAGCCATAGCAGATAATTTTTGTAGTGATTGGTAAACCGCGCGGTCAGCATCTAGCTCTTGTTGCGGCAGAAACTGGCGTTTGATATAATTAAAATTGGCCACCCCAACATTTAAAGCGCCATCTAACGAAGCTTTGCGCCCCCAAATATAATTTATATTGCCATTAATTCTAAGGCTTTCATTGATATCAACGCCATTTTGCGCGCCCATAACAATTTTCAAATCATCAAATTTAATGCCCGAATAATTAATCGACACTTGGCTATCTATCATCAAATCATCATTCAATAATGAATCGAAACTTTGCCCATAACCGATTAGATTTTCACCCTTCTGACCTTTAAACGAAAGCTCACCAGTCAATAATGGTTGCTGTTCAAGTCCCACCAAATTACCCAAAAAATTCAAACGAGAATTTTTTTGTTCACCTTTAATTTGAAACTTAACCGCAAGCGGTTTCTCAGCTGCATATTTACCGACGGACAGTGAAAATTTACGTTGATAAACCGTGTCATTGGCATCAACATTCAATGTGCCCTTCACTTTAAACGGCCCAATCAGCGAGCGCGCCGTCACCTCGGCTTGATTGATGGATACTGTTTTGGAGCTATTGGTTAGCTCATTGGCAAATTCAACATCCATATTATTAAGAACCAGCTTTTTAATCGAAATGTCATCCAAACCAATCGGTTGGCCAACATTGCCACCAAAATTAAACAGATTAAGCTGTGCGCCATCGGCTTTAGCAATAAATATTTTACCATCATTTAAATGCATGCTGGTCACTTCGACCTTACCACGCAACAGGCTCGGAAAATCTAATTCAAGAATAAAATCACTTGTTTCAAGTAATTTTTTATCATCAGCATTGGTGATCACCAAACCACCCGTATGAAACACGGGTTGTGGCAAAATACGCAATTCTACATCACCAACAATTTGCACATTTTGGCCAGTAATTTTACGACCAGCCGCTTCAATTTCATCTTTAAAGCTATTCCAATCAATAAAATAAGGCGCAAAAATAACCGCAAGCAAAACGGCGCAGATAAACCCTGCTATGGCGACTAAAAAATTATTCATTATATTGTGCAACTAAATTTCCTGATTCTACTTATATAATATATCGACTACCCAAATAAAATCCATCACATAACCCACCATTGTGGTTATTTAATGAAAACACCCCACAAACCGATAAAACCAAAGCAAATAATACCTAACCATGTAGCACCAAAATACGGAGCATATCCAAACTCCAGCTAACTGTCTTCTTATAGCCTATACTGGGTTGCACTCCTGCTTAAGCTCTGGAAGTCTCATTTTTTCGTTCGGCTTCGCCTCTCTTTTATCGTTCGCGTTGCTCTCTATAAGCACTGCGTGCGTTCGCTCCGCTCGTTTGCCGCGCCTAACGGCGACGCGCAGTCGCGCTTGCCTCACCCTACGGGTTCGGACTCTTTTCCCAAGCAAAGCACAATGAGCAAACAGCATGGCACTAGAATTCGGAGCATATCCAAACTCCAGCTAACTAAGCACAATGAGCTAGCATGGGGTGGTGACTAAACCCTACGATCCGCGGCTGAGTGGCTTAGCAAGCGATACGGAGTATCGCGCACGCAGTCGCCAACAGCAAAGCGTATCAAGAGTAAAATATCTTACCCGGATTCATAATATTATCAGGGTCAAGCGCCTGCTTAATCGCAAACATAAAATCAAGCCCCGCGCCATGCTCACCGCGCATATATTTAGCTTTGCCGATACCAATGCCATGTTCACCAGTACATGTGCCTTCATAAGCCAACGCCCGCGCCGCCAACCGATCTAAAAATGTTTTCACCTTTTCCATATCCTCAGGCGAATCCTCATCAAAGCTCAACAATACATGGAAATTACCATCACCCGCATGGCCAACAATCGGCCCTATAAGCCCCGAATCAACAACATCTTGCTGGGTTTCAACCACCGCTTTGGCAAAATTAGAAATCGGTACACAAACATCAGTCGACAAATGTGCCAAGCCCAAAGCCATGTCACAACCTGCCCAATAAGCGTCATGCCGCGCTTTCCACAATTTGTTACGGTCTTCAGCACTAGATGCCGCCTTAAAATCATCACTGCCAAATTCATCAGCAATATCTTTAAACATATCAACTTGTTCTTGGCAGCCATTCTCAGTGCCATGAAATTCTAAAAACAAGGTAGGCCTTACCGCTAATTCTAACTTAGAATAAGCATTACAGGCTTGAACTTGCAACTCATCCAACAGCTCAATCCGCGCCACAGGCACCCCAGCTTGAATGGTCAATATCACCGCTTCACAGGCCTGTTCAATACTGTCAAAACTACACACTGCCGATAAGATTTTTTCAGGAATCCCATATAATTTCAAAGTCAATTCGGTAATAATGCCCAATGTACCTTCAGAGCCAATAAGCAACCGCGCTAAATCATAACCAGCCGATGATTTCTTAGCCCGACCACCCGTTTTAACAATCTCACCATTTGGCATAACCACCGTCATATTCACTACATTATCGCGCATCGTGCCATAACGCACCGCATTAGTGCCAGATGCCCGCGTTGCCGCCATGCCCGCCAATGTCGCCTCGGCACCCGGGTCGATCGGAAAAAACAAGCCCGTATCCCGCAGATAAATATTTAATTCTTGCCGCGTCACACCCGCCTGCACCGTCACATCCAAGTCTTCGGCATGCAATTCAACCACAGCAGTCATTTCCGATAGATCAATGCATATACCGCCTTTAAGCGCCACAATATGCCCTTCAAGCGAGCTGCCCGCACCATAGGGAACGATCGGCACTTTATGCTGCGCACAGATTTTAACAATTTCAGCCACTTGTTCTGTCGATTGGGCAAAAGCCACTGCATCAGGGCTTTGGGCTTTATGATAAGTCAACTCACCACCACCATGTTGCTTACGCACCGCAGCAGAGGTCACCAATTTATCGCCAAGCAACACCTCAAGCGCTTCAATAACCGCATTCACATCGCCATATTCATCATTATAAGATTTTAATATTGTCATTTCACACACCCCAACTACACTAAACATTTATACCGAATTTATAATGACATATGTCATAATTTGGCAAATCTTATTGTATTTTAAACAAAATAATTTACATTTAAATATAAAATTACAGCCATTGCCGTTTATATGAACAACCCAACCCGCAACATTCACAAGTTTATTTTAAAATATTTAGCACCCAATGCTTCACATTTTTGGTCGACAAAGCAACCTTTGGTGTGGATATTTGCAGTCATCATCGGCGTCGCTGTGGCTTATGTGGCGATTATTTTTCGCAAATATATCGGGTATATTCAATATGCATGGATTGGTGAAACTTCCGAAATATTCTTCGATAAACTAGCCAGTGTTCCCCTGTATTTACGCATTTTAGTGCCAACATTAGGCGGTTTATTGGTTGGAATCATCGTTTATTATTTTGCCCCCACCAAACGCCCCGAAGGCGTCGCCGATGTAATTGGCGCCCGCGCCGAAGGCACGGCTTCCATCTCATTAAAACGCGGTTTTGCCAACATAATTGCCGCAGGCCTCACCCTTGGCGTGGGTGGCAGTGCTGGCCGCGAAGGCCCCATTGTGCATTTTGGCGCGTCACTAGCTTCAGCCATTGCAAATTTCATCAATATCCCGCCTTCATCACGCCGTTCATTATTTGGTGCAGGCGTGGCAGCAGCCGTTAGCGCCAGTTTTAACGCCCCCATTGCTGGCGTGCTATTTGCACTCGAAGTTGTATTAGGCCATTTCGCCGTGGCTGCCTTTGTGCCCATCGTCATCGCATCGGTGGTTGCCACTTTAATTGTGCGCCATCATTTAGGCGATTTTCCGGGCTTTGCCATCGCCAAATACACCATATTGTCTTTTTGGGAATTCCCCGCCTTTGCTTTATTGGGCGTGGTCGCCGCCATCAGCGCTGTTGGTTTTCAATCCACCGTACGGCTATTTGATAAAGCCGCCCAAATGGTCAAAATACATGACATCATCCGCCCTGCCATTGGCGGCTTTATCATCGCCATTATGTCACTTTTTGTGCCCGAAATTATCGGCATCGGCTATGAAGCCACCAACAAAGCCTTGCAAGGCGATTATACCTTGGCAGTTTTATTCTTGTTATTAGCTGCCAAAACCGTGGCCGTGGCCGTCACTTTAGCCTCGCGCTTGGTCGGCGGCGTGTTCTCGCCCGCTTTATACATCGGCGCGATGACGGGCGGCGCGTTCGGCCTCATGGCATCCATGGCAATTCCCGAATTAGCATCCGAAACAGGCGTTTATGCCATCATCGGCATGGGCGCAGTGACAGCAGCAGTGCTGGGCGCCCCCATATCAACGGTCTTAATCGTGTTTGAACTAACCGCCGATTACCACATCACTATTGCCTTGTTATTGTCAGTCTCCATCGCCACTGGCCTATCACAAGCCGTGCAAGGCCAAAGCATATTCCATTGGCAACTTACCAATAAAGGCATTTATCTCGACCGTGGCTCACACCGCCAAATCGCCCGCAATGTCACCGTTACAGATTTGCTTGATAGATGCGAGCCCACCGCTTATACCCCCGATAAATTTGCCATCACCGACACTTTAACCATCGACAATACCTTAGAAGATGCCATTAATAAATTTGGCGCTTTTACCGATTGTGAAAAAATGCCGGTGATCGAAACTCATCAAAAAACTGGCGAGAAAACCATCATCGGCTACGTATCACATGTACGGGCGCTGCAAATATATAATTACGCGTTGGTTGCCACCAATATTGAAGAGCATAATTAAGCTTTAAATCTGAGCAAAAATGGTTATGTTGACAACATTAATTTGTAGCGAAAAATACTTAGTGGCAAAAAATACTTTGCGGCGAAAATATGTGTGGCGAAAATACAATGAGTGATTCTGAAAATATCGATCCATTTGATCTGGATGATTTTGACCCGTTTCCACGGTTTGAAGGCGGCAAAGCCGTGCCTAAAGAAGATTTATTTGCAGCCGATAATGAACCACCTATTTTTGAACCAAATGCATCCACCATGAGCCTCACGCAAATGGCACAACAAGCCGCCAACCACCAAGCCAAACCCAGCCCGAGCAACGAAATTGACGGCGACTATATGGCAGGGCTAAACGAAGCCCAAAAAGAAGCCGTTGAATGCATAGATGGCCCCTTGCTCGTATTAGCGGGCGCAGGCACAGGTAAAACCCGCGTTCTCACCACCCGCATCACCCATATCTTAGCCCTGCGCAAAGCATGGCCGAGCCAAATGCTAGTGGTGACATTCACCAACAAAGCGGCACGCGAAATGCGCCAACGCATAGGTCTGCAAATTGGCGACGCAGTCGAAGGCATGCAATGGCTCGGCACTTTCCATGCCGTGACCGCCAAAATATTACGCCGCCACGCCGAGCTTGTCGGCCTGCGTTCAGATTTCACGATTCTCGACCCAGATGACCAAATTAGATTGCTCAAAACCATCATAAGAGCCGAAAATGTCGATGAAAAAAAATGGCCAGCCCGCGCATTAGCCAATGCCATAGACAATTGGAAAAACCGCGGCTTACAACCCAACCAAGTGCCAGCCAATGAAGCGCATGATTACGCCGATGGCAAGGGCATCGCACTTTACCAAACCTATCAAGACCGTTTAAAAATCGCCAATGCCGCCGATTTTGGCGACATGTTGATTGAATGTTTACGCCTATTCCAAGAAAATGCTGATGTTCTAAAAATCTATCAAGACCGCTTTAAATATATCCTCATCGACGAATATCAAGATACCAATGTCGTACAATATTTATGGCTGCGCCTCCTCGCAGGCAATGGCAAAGACAGCCCACAGAATGTTTGTTGTGTGGGTGATGACGACCAGTCTATCTATGGTTGGCGCGGTGCCGAAGTCGAAAACATCTTACGCTTCGAAAAAGATTTCAAAGGCGCCAAAACCGTACGGTTAGAGCAAAATTACCGCTCAACAGGCCACATCCTAGCCGCCGCATCTGGCGTAATCGCTCACAATACCGACCGCTTGGGCAAAACCCTTTATTGCAACAGCGAAGATGGCAATAAGCTAATCGTCAAATCAGTCTGGGATGGCGATGAAGAAGCCAAAAGCATCTGCGAAAAAATCGAAGATTTCAGACACGAAGGCGCCAACCTCAACGAGATTGCCATCTTAATGCGCACCTCAGCATTGATGCGAAGCTTTGAAGATCGACTGTCAATTTTAGGCATCCCTTACCGCTTAGTCGGCGGCCCCAAATTCTACGAACGCGCAGAGATCAGAGACGCGATCGCCTACCTATCATTGGTGCAAAATGCCGACAATGACATTAAATTCTCGCGCATCATCAACGTGCCAAAACGCGGCATTGGCGCATCATCATTAGCCAAAATGCAACATTATGCCCGCATGAATAACATTTCCCTATACCGCGCCGCCGCCGAAATGACCAAGGACGATGATTTCCCCGCAGCTCTACGCCGCAAAATCAAAAAAGTAATCCTCGCCCTACCTTATGGCATGGATAAAAACCTAAGTTTCGATGCTGAATTGGTTCACCCCAAACATAAATTAAAACCCAAAGAGATTGAACAATTCAAGCTATATGCCGACAATAAAGCCATGAATCTCTACAGCGCCGCTCAAGATTTAACCGCCAATGAACCACTAGCAGGCAAAACCAAAAATGAGCTTAAAACCTTAATGGATAATTTTAAGCGCTGGCAAGGCCTCATCACCGAAATGCCACACCCAGAATTAGCCAAACTAATATTCGAAGAAAGCGGCTATAACAATATGTGGAAAGAAGCCACCACCGCCGATGCCCCTGGCAGACTAGAAAACCTACAAGAATTAGTCGGCCAAATTGGCCAATTTTCCTCATTAGGCGAATTTCTAGAACATATCAGTTTGGTGATGGATGTTGACGAGCAAAAATACAATTCCGAAATGGTCAGCCTAATGACCCTACATGCAGTCAAAGGCTTAGAATTTGAGTATGTATTCCTACCCGCATGGGAAGAAGGCCAATTTCCCCATCAACGCGCGTTAGACGAATCAGGCCAGGCAGGCTTGGAAGAAGAACGCCGTCTGGCATACGTCGGCATCACCCGCGCCAAAAAATATTGCTGGGTCAGCTTTACCGCCAACCGCCAAGTGCACGGCCAATGGCAAAATAATTTGCCCTCGCGCTTCATTGACGAAATCCCCGTCGAAACCGCACAAATTGAACAAAACAACACTCAATATGGCAATTATGCCGCCCCGTCTGGCAACTATTTTGATAATGAAGATATAGAAACCAAAGACAGTTTCCAAACCCCAGGTTGGCAACGCGCCCAAAAAGCCCAAAAATCAACGGGATACCAACAGTATAAAACCGCCCAGAAATCGCACAAAATAGAAAATAATTTCTACACAGGCGAGCGGGTTTATCACACAAAATTCGGCTTAGGCTTTGTATTGGCCACCGATGGCAGCCGTGTCGAAGTCGATTTTGATGAAGCAGGACGCAAAAAAGTCGTCGCTTCATTTCTAGAACAAACATAATGGAATGATACAATGGAAGAAGCCCGTTTTTACGCGCAATGCATCGCGAGCAAATCAATCGCCAACCAATATGCCGATGCCCTAGAGCAAGCCCTATGGCCAGAAGCCATGAGCATCACTTGGTTCGAAACCCATGACGAAAGCCAAGAGTGGGATTTGCGCGCCTATTATGAATTCAAACCCAAAGCCGATGAGTTAAACAAGCTATTCACCGATGCGAACCTTGCACCACTCGACATCAACATCATCACCTTAGATGAAAATGTAAACTGGGTCGCCGAGAGCCTCACCGCCCTCGCCCCCATACAAGCAGGTCGTTTTTTCCTGCACGGCAAACACGATGCCCACAAATGCCCCCAATCAGCCATTGGCCTAGAAATTGACGCCAATTTAGCCTTCGGCACAGGCCATCACGGCACCACTAAAGGCTGCTTAATCGCCCTAGACAAATTGCTAAAAGTCGGTGCATTCCACAAGCCAATAGACCTAGGCACAGGCACCGGCTTACTCGCAATTGCCACCGCCAAAGTCCTAAAAACCCGCGTCATCGCCACCGACATAGACCCCGTCGCCACCCAAATCACGCGCGAAAACGCAACAATCAACAACGTCCAAAACCTAATCACCCCGATCACGGCCAAGGGCTTCAACCACCTTGAGCTACGTGACAACGCCCCCTATGACCTCATCATCGCCAACATTTTAGCCAAACCTCTCACCACAATGGCAGTCGAGATCAAAAACAACATAACAGATGACGGCTCACTAATACTCTCAGGCCTACTAGCCACCCAAGCCAACTGGGTCTCATCCTACTTCAAAGCCCAAGGCTTCAAAGAAGTAGACCGCAACATCATCGACGACTGGGCAACACTCATACTTAGAGTTTGACTTTACGTCTCATTCACCATGCGATGAGTAAAACCATTCGAGGGAAAAAATCCGAAGCCTTTAGGCTGAGGCAAGGCCGACTGGCCGTCGCCGTTAGGCGTAGCAAGCAACACGGATGTGTTGCGCACGCAGTGGCCAAACATAAAACCAACCAACAAAAAAGCCCTCTGACATTATAATATCAGAAGGCTTTAGAAACTATATTCGGCTGTTGGTTATTCTTAAAAAGAACCCCAAACTTTACCATGAACATCACCGCGAGATATACCAATATCTTCAAGCATACGATCGCTCATTTTATTCAATTCTTTTTCAGCGCGGCGCAATTTAGCAGTTTCGCTATATTTTGCGATAAAGCCAGCTGATTTTTTAGTTGTTTCTGTTTTCGTCAATGTAAATAAACCCATAATACTAATCCTATATGTAGCAATAAGAGGAACCCTTGTTCCGTCTAACAACCTATATATAGGCAATCCACCCCACAATGAAAAGCGCAGTTACAACACACCAGCCATGCATTTATTACATGACCCCAAAATTTAACCGACACACCCTAACCAGTCCCGAATATCCGTATAGCACCAACATGCGGTATTTCGCCAAACTCTACTCAACGTAAAATAATGAGCCTAAATGGGGTGGTGAATAAACAATAAGACCAGCGGCTGAGTGGCTTAGCAAGCAACACGGATGTGTTGTGCCCGCAGGGGCCAAACATAAATCTAACCAACAAAAAAGCCCTCTGACATTAAAAATATCAGAAGGCTTCAGAAACTATATTCGGCTGTTGGTTAGGTTAGTTCTTAGAACTCACCCCAAATTTTACCGTGCACATCGCCGCGAGATACACCAATATCTTCAAGCATACGATCACTCATTTTATTCAATTCTCTTTCGGCGCGGCGCAATTTAGCAGTTTCGCTATATTTTGCAATAAAGCCGGTAGTTTTTTTAGTTTTGTCTGTTTTTGTCAATGTAAATAAAGCCATGATATTAATCCTATATTTGGCAAATAAGAAGAGCCCTTGCTCATCTAATAACTTATATATAGGCACTCTAAGCCATGATGAAAAGCACAGTTATAACGCACCAGCCATGCATTCATTGCATAGCTAGCGTCATAATATCTTCACAAACAAAAAGCCTCTCACAATCGTGAAAGGCTTTTTAAAATACACTTTAACCAAAATTCTTAGCAACAACCTAAAAAGGTTTATAGCTTTTGGTCATATATTTTTTAACATGTTGACGCGCCCGAGCTTCTTGCGCCCGTATAAAAGAATTTCCAACACTCTTCAAGAATTTAGAAATCTTAGCAAAGATAGATGAAGTTGTTTTTAGTTCATCCGTATGTGTAATATAAGCCATGTTTTTATCCTATAAAAAATTTGCGCATCTAATTATTAGCGGTTAGGTTTAGAATTGGCCCCAAACTTTACCATGAACATCACCGCGAGACACACCAATGTCAGAAAGCATGCGATCATCTAATTTAAGCAATGCTTTTTCAGCACGGCGCAATTTAGCCGATTCATTAAATCTAGCCAATAGACCAGTTGATTTTTTTGATTTTGCATTTTTATTCGCTGTAAATAAAGCCATGTTTCTTCTCCATAAATGGTGTTATATTGTGGAGCATCGCTCCCTGTTAACGCCAATATAGATAATATTTTTTTATTGAAAAGCACCATTATCGAAACCCTGCCATGCAGTTATTGCATGGCAATTTATTGAAGTTTTAAGCATTTAATAACTATATTCAAAAATAACCAATCAATCAGGCCCCCCATAATTGATACACATATGCTCAGAAAATACATTCCCACATTCATAAATATTCTCTCCACCACCTCGCCCAATATGGCAGCAAACCTAGCGTTGAGCCTATTCAGCAGACCGCGTAAATTTGACAGAAATGAGCAAGAGCTGGCTTTGTTTAATGAAGGCACACAGCTCACATTTAGCAGCGGCAGACGCGCCACCCTTTGGGGTGACCCAGCTGCCCCGCTTATATTCTTATGCCATGGCTGGGAATCACGCGGCACTCAATTTCATGTCATCATTCGGGCATTATTAGCCCAAAATTATCAAGTTATTGGCTGGAACGCCCCTGCCCATGGCGCCTCACCAGGCACCAAAACACAAATTTTAAGCATGACTTTGGCCTTAATCGAAGATTTAGCATCACAAGACTTAAAGCCTGCAGCCTATATTGGCCACTCTATGGGTGGCGCCATCATCGGCTTATTACATAAATATATAACATTACCTAAAATTCTGGTCTTCATATCCGCGCCAACCAATATACGCACCGTATTTAACAAATATTTTGCCACCATTCACTTATCACTTAAAGCACAAAAGCTGATGCTAGATAAGTTAAACGCACTAACCCAACACACCGTCGATTCTATTAGCCTAATCAATAGTGATATATATAAAGCCAGATTGCCGCTAATTATCCATGACGAAAATGACAAAGAAATCCCATTTTCCGAATTTACCAATTTGCAAAAAAACTGGCCAAATGGTGAGTTTCATGCAACCCAAGGCCTAGGCCACAAACGCATCTTGCGCGATGAACCACTGGCAGCATTCATCGCTGCCTACATCAAAAAAAATGCCTAAGCAAGCTTAGGCATTCTAACTTCATATGGGTTTTAATTGTTAGCTAGGCTTTTCTAGCCTTGTTTGCCAAATAAGCTGCAAATAAGCAAATCACTGCAATAACAAGCTCTACAGCAACCGTACCCATACTCGGTACAGCTGTTGTAAGCTCACCAAACACATCGCCAATTTCACGTGCAGCACCTGCAACAAAAGCCGCAATATAAGTGGCTGGGCTTTTAAGCAGCACAGCAAAGCCAAATACCACACCCACACCAAACGATCTACCACCCAAATAAGGCGTAATTTGCGGCGCGTCTGGCACAGGGCCAAGCAAGCTCATAATACCCAGACCCATGCCCGAAAGTGCCAAAATCATCGCTAATAATGTCACCCAAAGGGGGATATTTTCGGTTTTAATAAATTTCATAAATCCACCTTTTTCCTAACCTGGCATTTTCATCATTTTGGCCACTTGCACGCCGCCGCCCATGTTTAAAAATGGGTCAGATTTGGCAATTTTAATCGCCGCTTCAATATTTTCGGCTTTCACCACAGCAAAGCCAGTAAATTTCTCATCCTCGGCAACGTCTGAAACGCCTTCAGAGGAAACCAATTTATGCTCCATCATCGGCTGGCCGGGGCTAACCACAGCATCACCAAGACTTGCGACCCATTCCATCCATTTCTGGCGGTGCGCCATGCCTTCTTCTTTAGTCTTTGGCATTTTGTCAGGCGTGCCTTGACCCACATATATAATTGCAAATTCGTCCATTTTTTCATCCTTTTTTACTTTTGGGGGTTAGTTTAAGTTTCTTTCAATAATTTTTCTAAACGGGCAAGGGTGGATACCCAACCATTAGTACGGTTAAAGGTAATCTCTTCACTGGTAAGCCCGCTTTGTGTAAGCGTAAAATCTGTCCCACCCGCATCATTTGCAGCTAATTTAAATTTAACCACACTCATGCGTAAACAGTCTTCATCACCCGGCATCGACATATTAAATTCAACCATATAAGGCGGGTTGACGGCAAGCACCTTGCCACTCACTTTGGCCTTAGCACCATTAGGCGCCACCATCACAAAAAAATACGGCCCAACCATGGTAAAGTCCAAATCATTATCATCGACATAACAATTTTCTGGCCCCCACCATTTAAGTAGATTTTCTTTCTTCGTCACATAATCAAACACTTTATAAGGCGGCGCATCAAAAGTACGCTCCAAGATTAGAATACCATCTTCCATCAAACATCCTCACTCAAAGCCAGCGCCAACCGATCAAGCCCGCTTTCCCAGAACTTCCGATAACTTATCGACCAGTCACTAATCTGCTGCACCGCTTGCGGCCGCACCGAATATATCCGCCGTTGTTTATCAATCCGCTGCTTAACAATCCCCGCCTCACGCAACACTTTAAAGTGGCGCGACATAGCAGGTGGCGAAACACCATTCATATCCAGAAATGCCCCAGCTGGCAATTCACCTTCGTTAAGCAAACGCTCAACAATAGCAAAGCGCGTGGCGTTACCTAATGCTGAAAATGTATTTGCGAGCTGCATAATGCGAAACCTTATTTATCATTATTGTTAATTAACATAATTGATAAATACCGAGAGTCAACAATAAACTTCCAAAACTGCAAACTCAGAGTTTCTATCTACCCCTCGTTTCCAAACAAAGGCCATTTCAGCGAGCACGACAGCGGCTTCGAACGGCCGCTGTCGCGCTCACTGTATGGCACGTTATTTGGATACGAGTGCTGTACTGAAGTTCAGAGCTAGCCGCAAAAAAAATGCCCAAGGCTTTCGCCTCAGGCATCTAAACTCGTAACTAACCTTAAATCCTAGAACAAAGAGTCTGGGAAATAATATTTAGCAGCATTTTCTTGTGTAATCAAAGGCGAACCCACAATAAACGTACCTTCAACAGGTGCACCAGAAACGAATTGCAATGCAGTAATCTCCATAGCCGTTGCAATCATCGCAGGCGGATATAGCACATCAACAGGCACCAATTTATCACCATCCATAACCCGTTTAACCATTTCTTTCATGCCAGCACCGCCAACAATAAATAGCTCATCTTCACGGCCAGCTTCTTTAACCGCTTCAATCACACCTAGCGCGATGTCATCATCTTGCGCCCATACGCCATCAATTTTAGGGAAACGCGCCAAGAAATCTTGCATCACTGTAAAGCCATCATCACGGTTCCAGTTAGCATGCTTATTATCAAGCACTGTAATGCCACTGCTCTTACCAATTTCAGCCATGAAAGCGTCAAAACGTTCTTCATCAATAGAAATAGGCAGGCCGCGCAAGATCACAATGTTACCCGTACCATTCATATGTTCAGCCATATATTTAGCCGATGTTGTGCCCAATTCAGGGTTGTTACCAGCCACATAAATGTCAACAAGTGAATTATCAGTCAAGCTACGGTCAACCACTGTAATGGTTGCACCTGAAGCTTTAACATCACGGATAGGCTCAGTAAGCGGGCCACCGTCTGTTGGCAAAATAACCAAAGCTTCAATTTTATGAATAGACACAAGGTCTTCCAAGTCATTAGCTTGTGAAGTTGGGTCAGCAGCGGTTACCAACACAATTTTAAGGTCTGGATAAAGTGCTTCCAAACGCTCTTTAGTCACTTGTGCATGATAGTTTACACCACCTGTCCAACCATGGTCGGCAGTCGGGATAGATACACCCATTGTATGGGGTTCAGCAGATGCAACGCCTGATGATACAGCCATTGCGAGGCCAGCAACAGCCCCTAGTAATTTAGTCGAAAATTTCATTTTTCCCTCCCAGGTTTTATTTTCGCGGCGCATAAATATAACGCCAATTATGGGTTTGATTTCTCAAACCCGCTTTTATAAACGAGTGATTACTTTTTCTTCTTCCAATCACCACGTTGTAAATAAACGGCCACGACGATGATCACGCCTTGTACAGCTCCGTTCAAATAATTTGATATTAAATCGGTTAAATTCAAAATATTGCCAATCATTGTGAGGATAAGCGCACCCATAACCGTGCCCCAAATGCGGCCATAACCACCTTTGAGCATGGTGCCACCAATAATCACCGCAGCAATCGCTTCAAGCTCCCACAATGTACCGGTTTGCGCCGAGGCAGAACCTAAGCGTGGCACATAAATAATGGTCGCAATCGACACACAAATACCCTGCAAAATATAAGTTTTAATGCGGGTTATATCCACATTCACCGCCGAATATTTTGCCACATTCTCATTAGAGCCAATGGCAAAACAATGCCGCCCAAATACGGTTTTATTGAGCAATATATAGCCAATAATCGCCACCGCAACAAACACCAATACAGGAATAGGAATGCCAAATAAATCTTCATAATAGACGGGGCGGTAAATTGCCCGCACTTCACGATCGAGCGAAATTGTACCACCATCGGCACTATAAGTGACCAGTGAACGATAAATGCCCATCGAACCAAGCGTCACAATAAACGCCTCAATTTTACCCTTTGTAGTCAAAAAACCATTGATAAAACCAGCCACAACACCCAACACAACAGATATGGCCACACCAGCAAATATAATCATCAAGCCAGGTTCCATCACCGTTTTCAGCTCATTCATCACCAAAATCATAATGCCCGAAATAAACGCCGCCATCGACCCTACCGACAGGTCAATACCACCCGCCGTAATAACAAATGTTGCCCCCACCGCAATGATGCCGATAAAAGATGAACGGGTGAGAATGTTAGATAAATTACCCGAATTGATAAACGCATCATTGATTAGATAGCCAAATATGAACAAAACAATCATGGCGATAAATGGCCCTAATGTTTTAAAGTCCAGCTTCGAAAGCATGCCTTTTTTGGATTTTTTATCCACTTCATTTAATTCTATTTCAGCCATTCAACTCGCCTCTCTTAAACCAGACGCATAGCGAACGATTTCACTTTCATTAATTTCTGCACCCTGCAAAATACCTTGTATTCTGCCGCTATACATCACCACCACCTCGTGGCAGATGCCGATAATTTCAGGCATTTCAGATGATATAACCACCACCGACATCCCATCAGCTGCCAAAGCCGCAATAAAACTATAAATCTGTTGTTTGGTACCCACATCAATCCCGCGTGTTGGCTCGTCAATAATCACAATTTTGGGGTTAATCTCCATAATCTTGGCCAACAGTAATTTCTGCTGATTGCCGCCCGACATATCGCCAGCCGTAATGTTTCGATCTCGCGCTCTGATGTCAAACCGCCTGATACCGCGAGCCGTCGCACGCTGTTCAGCTTTATCATCCATCAAGAAGTTTTTGACAAAATTGGGCAATGCTAGCAAGGTTAAATTGGGCTGCATTTTTTGGTTAAGCAGCAGGCCTTTTTCTTTTCTGTCTTTGGTCAGATAAGCCACACCCGCATCACGCGCTTGCGCCACACTGTGAAGTCGCGTTTTTTTACCATGTAGAAAAACTTCGCCAGACCTAATCTCACCCAAGCCACAAATGGCCTCAAAAACCGCAGTACGACCCGAGCCAACCAAGCCCGAAAAGCCCAGTATTTGACCTTTTCTAAGCTGAAATGAAATATTTTTCACATAATCGGTATATAGGTTTTTAACTTCCAAAACCACTTCGGCATCAACATCAACTTCATTCTTAGGCGGGTATAATTTAGACAATTCACGCCCCACCATAAGCTGTGCCATGGCATCAAGGGTTAATGCTTCGGTTTGTTTTGTGGCAATCCATTGCCCATCACGCATCACTGTCACCCGGTCAGCAATTTGCTTAATTTCCGATAACTTATGCGATGAAAAAATAATCGCCACGCCCTTATTTTTAAGCTTTTCAATCTGGTTAAACAAAAGTTGTGTTTCCGTATCCGTCAACACCGCAGTCGGCTCATCCATAATCAACACCCGCGCATCACGGCTCATGGCTTTAACAATCTCAACCATTTGCTTTTCAGCAATCGATAAATCACAAATCCGATCTCTTGGTGAAATATCAGCGCCCAACTCATCCAAATAAAATTGAACTTTTTCTTCCATTTCCTTGCGGTTAAGCAACAACCCATTGACCATTTCGCGGCCAAGAAAAACATTTTCCTCAACCGTCAGTTGCTCAGCTAAATTTAATTCTTGATGAATAAGCACAACGCCCAAATCTTCAGCTTGGCCAAAAGGTGGTAAATCTATTTTCTGTCCATCTAATTTAACCGTGCCAGATGTAGGTTGATGCAAACCAGAAAGTATTTTCATCAGGGTAGATTTGCCAGCCCCATTCTCACCAATCAACGCGTGCACCTCGCCCTTACGCAGGTCAAAACCCACGCTAAACAGCACCGCAACCGAGCCGAATGACTTACTCACTCCCTCCGCTGCCAATATAACTTCAGTGGTTATTTGACCCTCTAACACCAAGCTTCTCTCCCCAGACGCTACTTAATCTCTCATTCTCTTCGCAATATTTAAGGTCAATTATGCACAATGTAAAGGTTTACACAACAAAAATGTAAACGTTTACTCTTTTAAAAAAATAGCAATTACGTTACTAGTCTAATCAACAGACTGATATTAAATGGCTATACACACACAATAAATTGGACGCAGAATTGGTGGATGAGTTTACAAAAAAAACCGCAACAATCGAAGATGTTGCCAAAATTGCTGGCGTGTCCATCGCCACGGTAAGCCGTGCCATTTCCAAGCCCGAAAAAGTTGCCGAAACCACCAAGAAAAAAGTGATGAGTGCCATAGCTCGCACGGGTTACATCGCCAATGCCATGGCACAAAACCTGCGCAAACAACGCTCACAAATGGTTTTAGTATTGACCCAATCTATTGCAGATTCAAATTTTTCAGGTCTTCTAATCGGCCTAGAAAAAGCCGCAAACGAACGCGGCTATGGCGTGCTGATCGGCAACACCGATTCCGATGCAGAATTAGAGGCAAAATATTTACGTTTTCTCTCCACAGGTATAGCCGATGGCATGATTTTATTAACAGGTCACCTGCCCGTAGCAGGTTGGCCACGCAGCCAAGTCAGCACTTTTCCGCCTATGGTGACGGCCATGCGCCCTATAGACCATAGCGAGATTAACTATGTTGGGGTGGACGATTTAACCAGCTATAGAATGGCCACTGAATATTTAATATCCCTAGGCCATCAAGACATTGCCTATATCGCTGGCCCACAAGGCGATGTAATTTCAGAATTGCGCTATACGGGCTATAAAAACGCCCTTTTACAACGTTTTGGCGAAAAATTCTTTTGGAATGTCAGCAGCAACGGCACTGCCGAAGGCGGCCGCGCCGCCGTCGAACGCCTATTCATCCGCGATACATTACCCACCGCCTTTGCCTGTTTTAATGATGACACCGCCATCGGCGTGATCAGCGCCCTACAATCACGCGGCTTCAATGTGCCAAAAGATTTTTCAGTCATCGGCTTCGATGACATCCCCTTCTCCAACCATTTCACCCCATCAATAACCACCATCCGCCAACCCCGCGCCATGATCGGCAAAATCGCCATGACCCGTCTACTAGATTCAATCGTCAACCGCAGCCAAAATACCGAAATAACCTTATTGCACGGCGAATTGGTAGTGCGAAACTCCTGCTCACCCCCCCGCCGCAGCGCCCTCGCCTTTGGCGGCTCGAGACACTGATGTGTCTCTGCATTTTTACGTTCGGCTTCGCCTCTCTTTTGTCGTTCGCGTTGCTCTCTATAAACACTGCGTGCGTTCACTCCGCTCTCTTGCCACGCCTAACGGCGACGCGCAGTCGCGCTTGCCTCACCCTACGGGTTCGGGCTTTTTTTCCACGAAAAGCACAATGAGTAAATTATATGGCACCTATACTCGGTGCTTCGTCAAACTCTAGCTTACTAAGCGTAATGTAGTTGATTGGGGTGGTGAATTCGCATCCGACCAGCGGCTGAGTGGCTTAGCTAGAGAGCGGAGCGAACGCACGCTAGTGCTTATAGAGAGCAACGCGAACGATAAAAAGCGAGGCGAAGCCGAACGAAAAAATGCAAACTTCCAGAGCCTCAACGACCAGCCAACTGTCTATTTACAACCAACTCAGAAAATCTCGTTTAGTCATCCATCTTAAGCGCATTAATAAACGCCTCTTGCGGAATTTCCACACGCCCAAATTGGCGCATTTTCTTCTTACCTTTTTTCTGCTTATCAAGCAGTTTACGCTTACGACTAATATCACCACCATAACATTTAGCGGTCACGTCTTTACGCATAGCCGCAATGGTTTCACGCGCAATAATCCGACCACCAAGCGCCGCTTGAATCGGTATTTTAAACAAATGACGCGGTATCATTTCTTTTAGTTTTTCACACATTGCACGGCCACGGCTTTCGGCGCGGCCAGCATGCACAACAGTCGCCAACGCATCAACAGGCTCTTCATTAATTAAAATGCTCATCCGAACCAGATTTTCTTCCCGATACCCAGTTAAGCTATAATCAAAACTCGCATAACCACGACTGATAGATTTCAACCGATCATAAAAATCAATCACCACCTCATTCAACGGCATTTCATAAACCAGCATGGCGCGCGAGCCAACATAAGTCAGATCTTTCTGAATGCCGCGCCGGTCTTGGCAAAGTTTTAAAACACTACCCAAATATTCATCAGGCACCAATATTGTCGCCTCAATCCACGGCTCTTCAATATGGTCAATGCTCATCACATCGGGCATATCGGCAGGGTTGTGCAATATTTGCATGGTGCCATCAGTCATATGCAATTCATAAATAACGCTCGGCGCCGTGGTGATCAGCTCAATGTTAAATTCACGCTCCAACCGATCGCGAATAATCTCCATATGCAACAAGCCAAGAAAACCACAGCGAAAGCCAAAGCCCAAAGCCGCCGATGATTCCATCTCATATTCAAAGCTAGCATCATTAAGCCGCAGCCTCGCCATCGCTTCACGCAGAGCTTCAAACTCGCTGCTATCAACCGGGAAGAGACCACAAAACACCACAGGTTGCGCAGGTTTAAAGCCAGTAATCGCCTCAGCACATGGCTCTTTAAGGTCAGTGATTGTATCACCCACCCTTGTATCAGCCACTTCTTTAATTGCTGCCGTAAAAAACCCAATTTCGCCAGGTCTCAACTCGTCAAACATTTCTTGCTTGGGGCGGAACACACCCAAACGATCAATCAAATGCGTGCTACCAGCGCCCATCATTTTAACCCGTTGGCCTTTTTTCATCACCCCATCAATGATCCGCACCAGCACCACAACGCCAAGATATTGGTCATACCATGAGTCAACCAGCGAGGCTTTGAGCGGGGCATTAATGTCACCTTTTGGCGCAGGCAATTGTTTTACGATAGCTTCCAAAACATCAGGAATGCCAAAGCCAGTTTTGGCCGAAACTTCAACTGCTTCAGATGTATCAATGCCAATCACATCTTCGATTTGCAGCTTAATCCGTTCAGGCTCTGCAGCTGGCAAATCAATCTTATTCAGCACCGTCACCAATTCATGGTCATTCTCGATGGCTTTATAAACATTAGCCAGAGTTTGCGCCTCAACGCCTTGCGATGCATCCACCACCAAAAGCGAACCTTCGCACGCCGCCAATGAACGGCTCACCTCATAGGCAAAATCCACATGGCCTGGTGTGTCAATTAAATTCAAGATATATGTTTCACCGTCATTGGCCGTATAATCCAAGCGCACAGTTTGGGCTTTAATGGTAATGCCGCGTTCACGCTCAATGTCCATACTGTCAAGCACTTGCTCTTGCATTTCGCGCTCTTCTAGCCCGCCCGTAAGCTGAATCAAGCGGTCAGCAAGGGTCGATTTACCGTGGTCAATATGTGCAACAATGGAAAAATTGCGGATTTTATCAATATCATAATCTGTCATAATGCTCTCATATCAGAGCTTGCGCCAAATTTCCACGTTTAAATAACCAATCACATGCTTATAAACGCCAAAAACGAAGTAATGCTTATCGGCCAGAAGAATAACCATTGCGACGACACACGAAATTTACCATAAACCAGTTTGCCGTAAAATGTCGTAACAATAGCAAACAGCGCGTTGAGCAGGCAAATAGACAGATAAAAAACCGCAGAATATTCAGGCCGAGTGTCTTGAGCGAAAACGGCATAAATTGCAATCACCGCAAATACGCCTAAATTCTATTCTAATTTTATGTCTTCCTTTATTTGAAATACATAAGTGCATGCAAAATAAACAATTCGAATATTGACACAAACCAATACACATGTGTATTTTAATATAAGAATATAGCGACAATCGAAATGGCCAAACATGATTGATAAAGGTTCGAATAAAATTGCTTGGATAGAAGCAGGTTTTCAAATGCTATCAGAAGGCGGCATAGACAGCGTGCGGGTTGACCGTATATCCAAAAAAATTGGCCTCACCCGTGGTAGTTTTTATTGGCATTTTAAAAATCGAGCCGAACTTTTAGATGCCATGTTAGAGCTTTGGTACCAAAAAAGCACCAACGACATTATTGAGCTTATTGAGCAAGAGAAAACCAATCCCAACAATCAGCTTTCAGCGCTATTAAATCTCACAGCCAAAGATGTGGACGCCAAATATGGCGGAAAATTCACTGAAATGGCCATCCGCATTTGGAGCAAATCCAGCCCCAAAGCCGCAGATATAATAAAGCAGATAGATCTGGAACGCGTTAAATTTGTAAATAAATTACTAAATGAAATGAATGTTGAACCAGCCCTAGCCAGCTTTTTAGCCGAGATTATCTATAACGCCTATATTGGCATGGCAAGTCGAGATTTATCCGAAGAAGAAGTCACCCGCATTAGCAAAATTGCCGGCACATATATTGAAGATCAAATAGCCCAAGCCAAATTATAGATTACGTTTTGGTTTTTTTGACAATAATGTACCCCACATAACGCCCCCAATAGCACAAAAAAAACACCCCTAAACCAGCTAAAAACTACGATGAGGCTGGTAAAAACTTGCGCAGCTGCTGCCAAAACGTGCTGATCAGCAAACCCAATATAATCAAAGCACAGGAGATAATTTTAATCGCACCAATCTGCTCATCAAAAATAATGTAAGAGCCCAGCAAGCCAAATATCGGCACCAAAAAGCTGATAGACATGGTGATGGCCATTGGATATTTGACAATCATATTGTTAAATATCAACCGCCCCAATAAAGTCGTCGGATAGGCTTGAAACAATAAAGAAAAAATAGTCAACGCCGTAAGATTGCCCCATAAATCGGTAAAGACCTCACTGCCATGCAAAAAATATGCAATAGCAAACAGCGGAATGGGCGAAAATAAACTAGACCAAACCAGCAAGCCAAACATTTGTTTAACCTTTAAATATTTAAACATAATAATCGAGGCGCTTAAGCATAAAGCCGCCACCATAACCAATGCCATGCCCAACAAAGTTACGCTACCATCGCCAACACTGGCAATCAACAACAAGCCAATAAGCGCCAAACCAAGCCCAATATAATGGCCTTTATTCAGCCGCTCTTTAAAAATCACCGCCCCCATAACAATCACCGCAAACGCACTTAGCTGAATAATCAACGAAGCAATGCCCGCCGAGGCACCAAAATGTATGCCCAACCCGACCATGCCCCACACACCCACACCAAACAGCAAGCCATAAGCCGCGATATACTTCCATGCAAGGTCTGGCTTCTTAACAAAAAACACCAGCGGAAAAGCACATAACAAAAACCGCAAACCATTCAACGTAAAACTATCCAAACTTGCCATGCCCAATTTAATGACCGAGAAATTAACTCCCCATACCGCCATAATAACAACGGCATATATAAAATCTTTAACTGGCATAACTTCCCTACCTATATGTTGACAAATTGTCGGTAAATTTTATGATGTATATAGACATTTAACAATATAGCCTTTAAGCTATATAGCTATAGAACTATATAGATATGAAAAACAAGTCAAGCCTAAAAATTTTGAGCGCCCTAGCCAATGAGAATAGACTGCAAATTATGCAGTGGATTGCCGACCCTCTGCCGCATTTTCCGCCGCAATCAGATGGTGATTTGGTCGATGATGGCGTGTGTGTGGGTTCCATCGCCACCAAAATTGGCCTCAGCCAACCCACCGTCACCAAACATATGGGCATATTGGCCGATGCAGGTTTAGTCACCCATAAAAAACTTAAAAACTGGGTTTTTTACAAACCTGACCATACGGCAGTTAATCAATCCTTAGCAAACATATCGGAGCTTCTAAAATGAAATTGTATGGCAGCGACCAATCTGGCCACTCATACAAAGTGCGTCTTTTCCTAGCCCTCGCCCAAATCGAACATGAATATATATATGTAGATTTAATGTTAGGCCGCAAAGACCGCCCTGCCGATTTTATGGCCGCCGCCAAGCATGGCGAAGTGCCAGTGCTAATCGATGGCGACCTAACGATCTGCCAATCTAACGCCATATTGCAGCATTTAGCCGATAAAACCGGCATTTACAACGGCAATCACGAGGTCGATGAATGGCTATCTTGGGAGGCCAACCGCATTGGCTTCAGTCTACCCAACTATCGCTTTGCCCTTATATGGCAAAAACCCGCACAACAAGTTATGGATTATCTGTTGGGTCGCCTCATGTTTGACCTAAAAATCCTCAACAAAAATTTAGACGGCAAAAATTATCTGGTCGGCGACAGCCTCACCATTGCCGATTTAAGCAACAGCGGCTACATGTTTTGGCTCGATGAAGTCGGCATCGAGATCAATGACTTCCCCAACATCGCACGCTGGTTAAACAACATCTACGCCTTGCCGCACTATCAACCACCGACTATACTAATGGCGAAGTCGTGAAATATATACTAGACCCTGCAGACTTCACTGATTGGCAAGAGTTGCATAAATTATTAATCGAATGCTTCGCCTATATGGATGAGCTGATCAATCCGCCCTCATCCCTACATCAAATGACCACCGACAACCTGCGCAAAAAAGCCAAAAAAGAAATTCTACTAGTGGTATATGATGACGAAACACTCATCGCCTGCGCATTCTTTGATATACAAAAAGAACAAATCTATATTGGTAAAGTGGCTGTAGCACAAGACCGTCGCGGCCAAGGCATAGCCAATAAAATATTTAAAATAGCCGATAATTTAGCCCACGAAAACAACAAAGGCTGGCTCCAACTTAAAACCCGTATAGAGCTAGTCGATAACCACAAAGCCTTTGAAAGAATCGGTTTCATCACAACCGCGCAAAATAGCCACGCGGGCTATACCCGCCCAACTTACATCACCATGCGTAAAAAGCTCATTTAAATACCCCAATAACCGATATTTAGCCTCTTAATAACCTCTCAAATTAAGCATTAACTGGCTTAAAATGGCAGAAGATATTGGCAAAAGCCCGCCCCTTTAACGGTATCTCACGGCCATGTTGCAACCGCGCGCCCTCATAAAACACCATATCACCAGGCTGCATAACAATGTCATGCGTACGGTAATGATGGTCATCAATTTGCAGCGGCCAATCTTCATCAACATCCTGATATATATTAATAATACAGCTTATAATATGCGTATCCAAACGGTCGCGATGCGCCCGCAATTTAGCGCCTTCATTATAAGTACGAATGCCATATACAAAGGTAGGCTCCAATTCCACGCCCGACCATTCTTCCAATTTCGGTTTCAGATAATCATGAATTTCTTTTTTCAACCGTGCCGATAAATTGGTCAATGTGCTTGGCGCTTGCTTGGCCTTGTCTTCATCATTGGTGATAAAATCACCTTCAACGGTTTCGTCTTTTTTATAAACCTCATTGATTTCATAATGATTCAGAATTTTCTCATGCAGCAACTCATCCAATTTTTCCACTTTAAAACCAATATCAGTAATCGGCTTAATCTTTTCATTGTCAGTTTTAGTCAAGCGTTGATCAAATGATTTTGTCGGTGATTTAAGCCTAAACCATTTAGTAATCACCGCTTTCCAACCCTTACGCACAGGCATGCCATGGTGCAAAGTGTTATAATTGCACGAGCCATCAGCGTTAAGACTATTCCAAATCAGCGCGTCACCAATCTTGGGAACGCCGGTCACACCAAGCATCGGAAAATCAGTATGGCCGCCCTCTTCCACCTCGTTCAGATAGATAAAAAACGTAAAACTCCGCTGACCGTAACCATTGTCATGATCAGGCAATTCATTTTTTTCGAAAAAATCAGTATGAGCTTTAAATTCTTGCCCAACCTCATAAAATTGGCCTTGAATGGCTTCAGAAAACGCCGCATCAATGCCGATAGTTTGGCAAATTCTTTCATCAATCATATTGATAAAGGGGTCATTCAACGCCCCCATATCACATGTACGACTGGTGCGAAATGAACTTTTTTTGGTATCATGGTCAACCATCAATGAAGGCCGCAAATGATCTTGAATTTTTTCAATGATTGTTGCACATTCCTCTTCATTCAAAAAATTCTCAATCAGATAAAATTCGGCTTTATCTGTATCAAGCCGCGTCCCGCCTTCAATGCTTATAACCGGCGGCAATAGCTTTTCGTCAACCACCTTCTTACCAATATGAAATTTACCCACGCTCTGGCTAGGTATTTTTTGTGCAGGCTCATGCTTCATTTGCGTCTTTATTTGCTCATGTTCATAACCATTTTCCAACAGAATTTTAAAAATTCCATCTTTATTCATCCCCGAATTAACATTTTCATCAATCCAGTCAATCCAATCTTGAGTAAAAGCAGGCATAATTCATCCCATAAAATAATTTGGTTAAAAATTCATTTGTTGCAATTCATTATTAACAATCTAGCCGAATTTTCACGCCCTCACAAGGGTAATATATAAGTGCCAAAAAATGCCACATGTATAATCATCGCCACAAAAAACACCGCCACCGCCACCGCCACGGGCAACAATTTAAAATCCTCAGCCCCAAGCGTGGTACGGCCTTTTATCATCGCCCAAAAGGGCACCCAACTCGAATGTTGGGGTGCATCTACCCAACGTTCGCCACCCGTCTTAAGCTTGCGCCTATCCAGCAAATAAGAACCGATCACCCCCGTGCCCAAAATCGAGCCCCAAAACAATTGCGCCTCAACATTGGGGTTGCTAACCATATGCGCAAACGCAAAAAGTGCCATACCCCAATTGGTCGGGTGGCGAGTAATGGCAAATATCCCCTTGCCCAAACGCGCATCTTTATCAGGTATATTACCCAGAACAATAAAACCTAGCCCCACAAACATCAAAACCGCATTAACCCACAACCACCAACGCGGCACAGCCCATAAATCTTCAACACGACCGCCGCCCATATACTCAACCACCATCCAAACAAAAAAGCCTAGCGATAAGATTGAAAACAACATCATCCACACATTTTGACCCCATTTTTTAATCACCATTTCGCGCAGATTTGTAGCCGACACAAAATGGATGAGAAAAAAGCCAAGCGAGGCGATGAGCAGAGAAGTATATTGCATTTTTTAGCCTTTATTATTTTGAGTCTAAACTACCAGTAATCATTTAACCTGTAAATAAATATTGACATAACTAGTTTTGTAGTTACATTAAACCCATGAAACAACAAAACGCCGCCCAAATATTACATGCTTTAGGCCATGATGCCCGCCTAGAACTCTTCCGTCTACTGGTGCGCGCGGGCGATGAAGGCTTAAATATTGGGCAAATCGGCAAACAACTCAACATGCCGGCCTCCACCTTGGCACATCACATATCCACATTGGTCAAAGCCAATGTCATCACCCAACATCAAAATGGCCGCGAAACCATAAACATTGCCAATTTCAAACTAGTCCAAAGCATGGCCGACTATTTATTTAACGATTGCTGCAAAGGAGTCGAGGCTTAACTCAGCTTTTTATTTGCAAACAATAAACTACAAAACTAGGTATATAACTATGAAAAACCTCCTCAATAAAATCACCGCGTGGCACATATCAAGCCTTTTGTTATTCGTCTTGCTCGCCACCGACCAAAGCCAGCTAATCGATAGCTTAAAATTCTTAGTAGATGCACTGCTTGGCATCATTCCATTCCTATTATTCGCCATTCTGTTCATGGCCTATGCCAGCGCCTCAAGCCTCGACAACATCATCGCCACTGCCCTTAAAAGCAAAGGCAAATATTCGATCGTCATTGCAGCCCTCATTGGTGGCCTGTCGCCATTCTGCTCATGCGGCGTTATTCCCCTCATCGCGGCGTTATTACGCATGGGCGTGCCGCTCAGCACCGTCATGGCCTTCTGGCTCGCTTCCCCGATTACCGACCCAGCCGTCTTCGCCCTCACCTATAGCGTGATAGACCTAGATTTCGCCGTGGCCCGCACCATTGCCGCCGTCGCCATTGGTGTCTTTGGTGGCACAACCATCTACATCCTCAACAAAAATGGCTTATTCAATAACCCGCTAAAACCCGAAATCGCCGCCAAATCAACCATCACCCCGCTAGATGACCGCAAAATCATTTGGAAATTCTGGCAAGATGAAACCCGCCGCGCCAGTTTTATCGCTGAGTTTAAAACCACACTCCTATTCCTACTAAAATGGATGAGCCTCGCATTTCTACTCGAAAGCCTCATGATTGCCTATGTGCCGAATGAGCTAATCATCCATTATGTCGGCGGTGAAGGCATTGTACCAATCGCCACCGCCACATTAGTTGGCATTCCAGCCTATCTAAATGGTTTTGCCGCTTTGCCGTTAATCAAAAGCATGATCGACCAAGGCATGAGCCATGGCGCTGCTTTAGGCTTTATGTTGGGCGGTGCCGTATCATCCATGCCCGCTGCCATAGCGGTTTTTGCTCTGGTCAAAAAACCAGTATTCGCCGCCTACATTATGTTGGCATTAATCGGCGCATTTTCATCAGCGCTCCTCTTCCAAGCCTATCTCAACATGTAGACACAAAAAAGGGAGGCCAAAAAGCCTCCCTAATCCTTAAACTCTAACCATGGCTTTCATGTTTGATCGCCACCACATTGTCCCATCGCTCAAACGGCGCTTGGCGCTGAATAACAATCTCATCCCGCGGCTTAATCGCCTTCAACTCTTCAGCATTTGTATCAGGTTTTTTAATCACCTCACCAACCATCCAAGCAATCTCACTGGCAGCAAGTGTCAATTCAGGCACAGCCTCACGCTGCGGAATCCGATCCCAAAACGGCGTATCCGTTGTGCCAGGGCAAACCGAAAATACATTAATCTTACGCCCGCCAGCTTCAAAATCCACCTTCATTTGCGATTCCAAATGCAACGCAAATTTAATCTGCGCACCTTTGGCCGTGCCATAACCCACTTCCAAATACCATGTGCCACCACTGGCAAGAGACCCAATTTGAATGATATGCCCTTCGCCATCTTTAGTCGCCCGCATCAATGGCAAAGCATATTTAGCCGTTAAAAACGCCCCGGTTACCGATACATCCAAAGTCTGTTGCCATTCTTCCAAGCTCAACTCATCAATGGTCAAACAATGGCCTTGGCCCGCACTATGTATCAAGGCATCCAATCTATCGCCCGCCGCCACAACCAGCGCCTTCACATCATCTTCATTAAGCACATCGCACACTTGCGCAATGGCTTCACCACCAGCAGCATTAATTTTGCCTGCCACTATATCCAAACTATCTTTACTCCGTCCAGCCAGAACAACCTTCCAGCCCTCAGCCGCTAACAATTCTGCTGTTGCAGCACCAATGCCAGTGCCAGCACCTGTAATAATGGCAGTTTTTTTAGTCATTTATTTTCCCTCATATATATTAGTATAGCACCAAAGTCTAAACTAGCCATTTTGCACCAATTGTAAATAGATGGATCAATTTGTTAGGCTTGTTTTTATCACTCAACCACGCTAAGTCTTAGATATGTTTCAAAATTATAGCGAAAATAACAATCCCACGAGTGGCAGGCGCAACATTGCAGCCCTAAGACGGGAAATGATGAAAAAAGAAATCACTGGCTTTATCATCCCACGGGTCGATGCTCATATGGGCGAAAATGTAGCCCCCGCAGCCGAGCGCCTAAAATGGCTAACAGGCTTTGGCGGTTCTTGGGGCGTGGCAATTGTAAAAATGGACAGAGCCGCCATTTTTGTTGATGGCCGCTACACCATTCAAGTGCGTCAACAAGTTGATACTTCGCGCTTCGAACCCAAACATCTCATCGATGAGCCACCCACTGAATGGCTCAGCAAATATTGCAATAATAATGACATCATCGCGCTCGACCCATGGCTACACACCACCGCCGAAATTGAAAGCTACCGCAAAGCCCTTTCCACAACAGGCGCCACCCTATTGCTAAGTGACTTAAATTACATAGATTTGGCCTGGGAAGATCAACCCGAATTGCCCCAAGGCATGGTCGAAATTTACCCAGAAAAATTCGCAGGCATCAGCGCCAAAGAAAAACTAGCTTCCCTAGCATTAGAGGTAAAACACCAAGGCGCCGATGCCGCATTATTATCATTATGCGATGGCATCGCATGGGCGTTCAACATAAGGGGTGCCGATATAAACCGCATTCCCGTCGTTCATTCTTTTGCCATGATTTTTGCCAATGGCCCGCATAAAATATTCATCTCAGACAAAAAACTCAATCAAAAAACCCGCAAATATTTCGAAGATTTAACCGAAATTCACGCGCCACAAGATTTAGAAAAAGCAATCAAAAGCCTTGGTAATAAAAAAGGCAAATTGCTAATCGACAAACAAAAAACCCCACACTGGTTCACCCAAAAACTAGAAAAATCAGGCGGCACCATCATCGCAGGGCAAGACCCAACCATTATGCCCAAAGCCTGCAAAAACGATGCAGAGCTAAACGCCACCCGCGCAGCTCATATAAGAGACGGCATGCCAATGGCACAATTCCTACAATGGTGCGATGCCCAGCTACCAACCGGCAACGAGACTGAAATCAGCGCCGCTAAAAAACTGGAAGACTACCGCACCAAAACAGGCAAGCTAAAAGACATCAGCTTTGACACCATTTCTGGCGCAGGCGAAAATGGCGCCATCTGCCATTATCGGGTGAACGAAGACAGCAACATCACCATCCCGCAAGATCGGCTATATCTAGTCGATAGTGGCGGCCAATACCTAGACGGCACCACCGACATCACCCGCACTATTGCCGTTGGCGAAATTGCCGATGAAGCCAAACGCAATTATACCTTGGTGCTCAAAGGCATGATTGCCGTCAGCCTGACCAAATTCCCCGTCGGCACCAGTGGCGCACAATTAGACGCTTTGGCCCGCCAATTCCTTTGGGCGGATGGCAAAGATTACGACCACGGCACAGGCCATGGCGTCGGCGTGTTTTTAGATGTGCATGAAGGCCCCGCCCGCATCTCCAAAATCTCCAACATTCCGCTGCAACCGGGCATGATATTATCCAACGAGCCGGGCTATTATAAACAAGGCGAATATGGCATTCGCATAGAAAACTTGCTGATTATACGCGAGGACAAACGCGGCGACACCGAAAAACCAATGCTGTATTTTGAAACCATCACATTAGCCCCCATCGACAAACGCCCAATTGATGCCTCACTCATGAGCCAAATAGAAATAGATTGGCTAAACGCCTACCATCACGAGGTATGGAGCAAAATCAGCCCGCAACTCAACGCCAATGAAAAAAAATGGCTCAAACAAGCCACAACAAAGCTATAATCTAACATGATAAAACTCACATTCACCAACCGCAAAGGCCATAAATTAGCCGCCAACCTGCACCAAAGCGCACGCCCAAGTGACACCTATGCCATTTTTGCCCATTGCTTCACCTGCGGGCAAAATGTAAATGCCGCGGTCAACATCGCCGCCCAACTTGCCAGCGAAGGCATCAACGTTCTACGCTTTGATTTCACTGGCATTGGCGCCAGCGATGGTGCGGTTAAAGATGCTTATTTCAGCTCCAACATCCAAGATCTTATAGATGCCGCCACGTTTCTAAGCGACAATTACACCGCCCCCAGCCTCATGATAGGCCATTCATTAGGCGGCACCGCAGCATTGGCCGCCACGTTAGAATTACCCAGCATCAAAGCCGTCGCCACCATTGGCGCCCCCGCCAGTTCGGGGCATATACTGCAAACCTTAGGTGCCGACAAACAAAAAATAACCACCGACGGCACACATAAAATTAAATTCTACGGCAATGACATCACCATCAATCAACAATTTGTCGATGATGTAAGCGCCGAACATTTAACCGATAGACTGCGAAAATTAAACAAAGCCCTACTCATCATGCATTCGCCAATTGATGAAATTGTATCAATCGACAATGCAGGCACATTATTTCAACTAGCCAATCACCCCAAAAGTTTTATCAGTCTTAACAAAGCCGATCACCTACTGTCTAAAAAAGCCGATGCTAAATATGCCGCGGGCATTATATATGACTGGGCATGCACCTACATAAAAACCACGCCAAATTACAAATATCCAAGCGCCAAAGCAGGCGAAGTCAGCGCCTCACTTAATATAGATAACACATATCTAACCCGCATCAATATGGCAGGGCATCAAGTCCTAGCCGATGAACCAAAAGATATTGGCGGCACAGATTTAGGCGCGTCACCCATGCAATTGCTCGAAGCCTCATTAGCTTCCTGCACCACCATCACGTTAAGCATGTATACCACCCGCAAAAAATGGGCAGTCGAGCATATAGATTGCGTGGTCACCCATTCCAAGGCCGATGGCAAAACCAGCTTCAACCGCGCCATCACGATCAAAGGCGATCTAACCCCAGAACAGCATGAACGCATATTAGCCATTGCCAACAAATGCCCAATGCATAAAATCATATCACAAGGCGCAGACGTAAATAGTTTTCTAGTTTAGGAGTTACATATGGCCAAAAACTCATTTGATAAACACGCAACCAGCTCCTATGCAGATAGCCTCGTGCGCCAAGTGCCAGGCTATTCAACTCTTTTTCCTACAGTGTCGCAATTACTCAAAGAGGCACCCCAGCCGATGCCCGTATTTTGGTCTTAGGCACAGGCGACAGGCAAGAAATTCTGGCACCTACAAATGCCCATTCAGGCTGGATAGCCTATGCCGATTAAGCACTCGTCACCACAATAACCCCGGCAATCACCATAAATACCCCGACTGATAGCTGCCAAACATTCACCCCCGCACCCTCGCCAAATAACCATATTCCCGCCGCAACAGGAATAAGCACATTGGCGCTTAAAATAGGCGTAATACGAGAAATCGACACACCATAATGCCACAAAGCATAGCTCATAAGCCCCGTCGCAAAGGCAAACGAAGCCCCAGCATATAACGCGTACAAGCTACCCTTTAAATTAAACCCAACTTCATTGGTAAAATAAGAATATAGCAGCCCACCAACAAAAGTAACCAGCCCCAACAATGTTAAATATCGGCCAGGCCCCAATGAGGCAGTTGCGCTTAATTTTTGAAATATTGCCGTCACGCCCCACAATAATGCAGGTAACGCCCCGCCGATCAGTATAGGAATATAGGATTTCATATTGTCTCCTTTGGTCATGAGTTAAAAAAACCAATCACAAATAAAGCAAAACCTATATTTCAAAGGCAATTCAGCCTAACAAGCGGTTCAAATAATGTCAATTATTCTGAATTTTAGCCTCAAGCCGCACGTCACTAAAATAAGCCGATGTGCTGCCACCCGTATTGTCACTATCGCAGAAAAAGCCCAATAAACCCAAGCTCGGGTCACCACCAACACCGCCGATGCGTTTATATAAAGCCTCAAGGTCAACACTCTGCTCATGCCAAATGCCAACATTCTCATCCAGCCCATTGGCCACCAGATGATGAAAACCATTAATGATTTTATAATCACCCGCTTGATATTTTTGATTGCTCCAAATAATTTCAGCAGCTTTTCGGCCTCCATCAGCATTTTTAAACATCACAAAGAACCGCGCAGGATGGTCATCACCGTCTTCGCTATCTTCATCAAACTCGCTGTCTAAAGCTTTTTCAATTTTCCATTGCCATTTAAGCCGCGAGAAATCACTCAACTTAATGTCCACATCTCGCGCCAAAATAGACCCGCTATTGTTGGTAGAACACTGCATGGCGCGCCGACCATCAATTTCCACCAGCTTATAATCAGTCGGCGTCACATTAAAAAATGTACGATGCACCCAACCTTGCGGCAAATCATCAACATCCAATTCACCATCAATCAGTTCAATACGACCTTCTTTTGCCGCACTAGCCAATAAAGGCGCGCCCGTGTCAAACGCGTCACCCCGCCACCAACCATACGCCCAATAGCCAGCACCAATCAGCACCAATAATAAAATCACAATTATAGATATTTTTTTCATCATACTGCCAGTATAAATATCAAAAAAAAACTGTCTAATCACAATCAAGTCATCCCTCAGCAAACATACCTACCGCGGCTGAATCATGTCCCATTTATTGCCATACAAATCTTTAAACACCACAACCGTAGCATAATCTTCCTCACGCGGCTGTTCAGTAAAGTCCACTCCCAAAGCCTGCATGCGTTTATATTCCGCCCAAAAATCACGAACATGATAAAATATATAAACCCGACTGCCAGATTGATTACCCACAAATTTACTTTGCTCATCACTAGCGGCTTTGGCTAATAAAAAACTAAAGCTGGAATCAACATCTGGCGCAACCCGCACCCAACGTTTCGTTTCACTCATTTTGCTATCTTCAAGCAACGCAAAATTCAAAATCTCAGTATAATATTCAATAGCTTCATCATAATCAGCCACCAATAACGCCACACTCGCAATTTTATTCATTCTATCATCCACTCGTTTGAAAATATTTTGCTAATGGGCTTATATAGACAATGAATCTAATTGTTTCCACATCCCACTCCAAAAATTGCGTTTATTTTAACTTTAATTTTCCTCTGAAACAAAACTAAAGTACAACCTTAACTTGATATATATCAAATTCCCGCTACTCTAATTATGTTTGGGGGAAGTGCTAACAACACAAGGAATCCTACTATAAACCTCTTCAACCAAGAAACTCTCGAACAAAAATATCTTCGCCTTGAAAACTCCACTGACGGCTTTTCTTCTGACACCAGCGAGTGCTTTGAAATCTATCTACTCATTAAAGATAAAGCCAAAGGCAGATGTCTAGCCCTCATTGAGCAAGAGCTTATGTCTTTGATTGAAAAAGAAGTCGAAGCCTATGTCTTCAATTCCATAAAATAAATCCCCACATCCACCATGTCGTTCACCGACTAATTTTAAAGCAATATTTATGAACCAACTGCTCATTTTCTAAAGATATGGTTTCGAGCGAAAATCTAAGCTTATTGAGTATCCGTTCAGACGCCTTATTCTGTTCCAGAAATACCCCGTAAATCATTTCAATTTCAGTTTTATATATGGCAAAATCCAGTGCCATCTGCGCCCCTAAATAGGCCAAACCCTGATTGCGAAAATCTTCACAAATTTGCCAGCCAATTTGCATTTCGTCGCCATTCAGAATTTTGTTTAAATTAATCGCCCCCATAAATTCATCATTTTCTGGCGCACGCATCACCCAATAATATATATCGCCCGCACTTATTTTCTCCACTGTGCTGGTTAAAAAATGCAAATAAAATTCATCCGTTTGGTCACGCAACTTTGGAATATATTTAAATGTATCAGGCTCACCAAACATAGCCAACATATCGTCAAAATCATCCTTGCTTAACAATGTCAATTTGCATTGATTATTTTGCATTAGCCAAATCAACCCACTCTTGCTCAGTCAGCACCTGAATGCCCAACTCTTCAGCCTTTTTAAGCTTGCTACCCGCTCCAGGCCCTGCCACCAAAATGTCAGTTTTTTTCGATACACTACCCGTCACTTTCGCGCCCAAGCTCTCGGCTTTAGCCTTAGCCTCATTGCGCGTCATAATCTCCAACGACCCAGTAAACACCATTACCTTACCCGCCACAGGCGAACTGTCATCAGCTTTCTCTAGCGCTATCGTCGTTACCGCCGCCAGCAATTTATCCAAGAATTTAAGATTATTCTCCTCAGCAAAAAATTGCACCAGCGACAATGCCACAATGTCACCAATGCCATCCATATTCATCAAATCGGCATAGGCCTCATTGACCAATTCACCATCAGCGCCAATCGGCACAGCCGCCGCTTGCATCGCAGGCAAAAACACGTCCATAGTCTCATAATTGCGCGCCAACATACGCGCCGTAGTTTCACCAACATGCCGAATCCCAAGCCCGAATATAAACCGATCCAAACCAATCTCACGCCGATCATTAATCGCCGCAAACAGCTTATCGACACTCTGATCGCCCCAGCCTTCACGTTTTCTAATCGTGTCCCATTTGTCGCCATCATCGGCTTCTATATTAAAAATATCAGCAGCATCTTTTATAATGCCCCATTCATAAAATTGCTCAACCTGCTTACTGCCCAAACCATCAAAATCAAACGCATTGCGCGATACAAAATGCCGCAACCGCTCAGTCACCTGCGCCTTGCAAATCAACCCGCCTTCACAACGCCTAATCACATCCATCTTACCCGTTTTAGCATTAAGCCCACGGTCAGCCGCACTACCACATATCGGGCAATGGCGCGGAAACTCATAGGCCACGCTATCCGCAAGGCGCTTGTCCAACACCACTTCAACAATCTGCGGTATCACATCTCCCGCCCGCTGAATCACCACCGTGTCGCCAACCCGCACATCCTTGCGCGCAATCTCATCTTCATTATGCAAAGTGGCGTTAGACACCACCACCCCACCAACTGACACAGGCTCAAGCCGCGCCACAGGCGTCAACGCACCCGTACGCCCCACCTGAATCTCAATGTCATTAACAACAGTACGCGCCTTTTCAGCAGGAAATTTATGCGCAATCGCCCAGCGCGGCGCCCGCGATACAAACCCCAAACGCTCCTGCAAATCCAACCGATTAACCTTATAAACCACGCCATCAATATCATAACCAAGGTGCGGGCGCTGCTCTTCAATCTGCGCATAATGCGCCACCAATTCATCGGCATTATCAAACATTTTCATCAGCGGGTTCACAGTAAAGCCCCATGCCTCAAACTGCTCCACCATACCCATTTGAGTCTGAAAACCAAATTCACTCATCTCACCCCATGCATAAGCAAAAAAGTGCAGATTACGGCTAGCAGTGATACGGCTATCCAACTGCCGCAAACTACCCGCCGCAGCATTACGCGGGTTGGCAAATATCTTCTGTCCCGCATCTTCTTGCCGCTCATTCAGCGCCGCAAATTCGGCATGACTCATATAAACCTCACCACGCACCTCAACAATATCAGGAATGTTGTCACCCTTAAGCTCATGCGGAATTTCGCTAATCGTTTTGAGATTCTCAGTAATGTCCTCACCCACCTGCCCATCACCACGCGTCGCGCCACTTACCAAAATCCCATTCTCATAACGCAAACTAGCCGACAAACCATCAATTTTAGGCTCGGCAGTCAAATTAATCACCGCCCCATCAAGCCCCAAAAAACGGTCAATCTTCGTATAAAACTCCTGCACATCATCAGCATTAAACGCATTTCCCAATGACAACATCGGTATGTTATGAGTAATTTTTTCAAACTTTTCCTGCGGCACATAACCAACCAAATCAGATGGACTATTGGCAAGTTTCAACTGCGGAAATGCCACTTCAATATCAGCATTTCTACGCATCATAACATCATAATCAGCATCACTAATCAGCGGCGCATCATCACCATGATAAGCCTTATTATGTTTAGCAATTTCTTTAACAAGCTGCTCAAGCTCCATTTGTGCCAACATCGGGTTTAGCTTATCGACAGCAATTGGTTTACGGGGTTTTTTGGCCATAGGAGAAAAAATCCAAATTCAAACGTTAAGTAGTTTTTGTGCCGCCGCGCGCGCTTCATCACTCACCACAGCACCAGCCAACATGCGGGCAATTTCTTCATGCCGCTCGGCATCGTCTAACAGCAGCACATCTGTCACCATACGGTTTTTGCGCTGCTCGGATTTAGAGATAACAAATTGCCGATCAGCCGCCGCCGCCACTTGCGGCGAATGGGTCACAGTAATCACCTGCACCTTATCGCCCAGCCGCGCCAAACGTGTGCCGATGGCTTCGGCCACCGCGCCACCAACACCTGTGTCAATCTCATCAAATACCAAAGTCGGCGCACTGCCCTTATCAGCCAAACTCACCTTAAGCGAAAGCATAATTCGCGCCAATTCACCGCCCGAAGCCACTTTCATCAACGGCCCAGAAGCCGTACCAGGGTTGGTCATCACTTCAAAGCTCACCGCGTCAAATCCATTTCGCATCGCGCCATCAACGCCTAAATTCTTAACTTTGCAATAAAATTTCGCCCGTTCAAGCTTAAGTGGCGGCAACTCACTAGTCACCGCTTTTTCCAACACTTTCGCCGCAGATTGGCGCTTTTGGCTTTGTATTTTCGCCGCTTGTTCATATTCAGCCTTGGCCGCATTCATCGCCTTATACAGCTCATCCGCACGCACCTGATCACCCTCAAGGCTGGCAATCATATTGCGAAATTTTTCCAACAATTCAGGCAATTCATCAACCAACACCCCATGTTTGCGGGCGGCACCACGCAAGGCAAATAATCTTTCTTCAACATCATCCAACCGCGCAGGGTCAAACTCCAAATTACGCTCAAGCTCCGCAATTTCTTCACTAGCCAGCTGCAACTCTATCAAAGCCCTATCCAATGCTTCGACCGACGGTTTGACCAAAGCTTCAATATCGGCATCATTGCGCTCCAATGCACTCATCGCACTATAAATTCGCTTTTCCACCCCACCGTCTTTATGCAGCAATTTTTTGGCACCTTGCACATCACTCGCCACTTTTTCAGACGCTTGCAAAATCGATCTCTCGTCGGCCAAAGCCTGCTCTTCTTCGGTTGATGGTTTTAACTGCTCAAGCTCCGCCAGCACATGTCGGGTATAATCTTCATCAGCTTGGGCTTTACGCAAATTTTCCTCGTGCGTGGCAACTTCTGTGCGGGCACTTTGCCAAATGTCCCACAATTTATTAATGGTTTTAGCTGCTTCACTCAGCCCCGCAAAAGCATCAAGCAAAGATAAATAAGCACTGGTATCAGCCAAGGCTCTATTGTCATGTTGACCATGAATTTCAATCAGCAATTCACCAACTTTTTTGAGCAAACGGGTCGAAACCACCTGATCATTAATAAACGCTTTACTGCGCCCATCAGCATTTTGTACCCGCTTTAAAATCATCTCACCATCATGGCTAATGTCATTCGCATCCAACAACCCAAAAGTCGAATGGCTAGCAGGCAAATTAAAACTCGCAGTCACCTGGCCTTTTTCCACGCCGTGGCGCACCAAAGAGGCATCACCCCGCGCGCCCAACGCCAAGCCTAAACTATCCAATAATATAGATTTGCCTGCACCCGTTTCACCCGTTAAAGCACTCAGGCCATCTGCAAATTCTATATTTAATTTATCAATTAAAACAATGTTTTGAATAGACAGGCTATCAAGCATTGACCAATCACCTAATTTTTATTGAGCAAATTAAACGCATAACCATACCATTCGCCAGATGGATAATTACGCCCCAGTAATGCGGCATTAGCCGTAGCTTCATCACGCAAACCAAGCGCCAAATAAGCCTCAACCAAACGCGCCAACGCTTCTTCAATTTGTTTCGTGGTTTCATAGTCATCAACCACCACTTTAAAGCGATTAATCGCCGCTGGGAAATTATGTTTTTTCAAGTAAAAACGCCCAACTTCAAGCTCTTTTGCCGCCAAAACATCATAAGTAATCAATAGCTTATTTTTAGCCGCAATGCCTTCATCAGATCTTGGGAAACGCCTGATCAAAGATTTAAGCGCCTTTTGCGCTCGCTTGGTAATACGTTGGTCACGCTTCACATCCGCCACGCGAATATAATAAGCTTCAGAACGCAAATAATATGCCTGTTTCACATCACGAGCTTTGGGGTATAAAATAATATAACGATCAGCAGTATAAGCCACATCATCATAATCACGGATTAAGAAATAAGCCTCAATCGCCGACATCATGCCTTTTTGGGTAAATTTAGAATAAGGATGTTGGCGCTCAAGTTCCAAAAACCGATCGGCCGCTTTTTTATAATTATGGTTAGCCAATAGATTTTGCGCATCTGCATTAATCACATGGGCAGGCTCATCCGCAGGCAATATACCACCCACTGTACCGCAAGAACTTAGCATCGCTATGGCTAAAAACAGGCCAGAAACTCTTAAAAAACTCATTTAATTTCCTCATTACATTGAGTCGATATTTTAATCTCAAAATACTATATATACTCAAACAATCAAAACAAAAAGTGAACAAAAGACGAATTATCTATAGCTTGCTCAGTTTCCACCCAAAATAAACCTCAAATTCGGCTTTTTCATGGTCTTTTACCCCATTTCAAACAGTTTGAATATAGTCAAGCGCAGTCATTTTATGATATTTAACATTTATATGCCCCATATTGATCGGGTTGGGGTCAACAATCTCAATCGGAATGTTATTTTGCACCGCAATATCCAGCGCCATCTGAGTGATGTTAACGCTAAAACTCGTGCCCATAAATATAATTTTGTCAGCGCCATACATCCGCTCATGCGCTTCATTTATACGGTAAAGCTCCGTATAAACCTCATCAAATAACAAAACATACGGCTTAAAGCTCACATTTAACTTCGGCGTCTCATCTACAATTCTAAACATATCAAGCAAAGCCTTAGAAAACTCCGCATCATTCAAATCTGTGTCCAAATCATCATAAGGCGCGGTCACCACATCCACATCCTCACCCTGCTCATGAAATATCGTCATCTTGTCCAAGCGCCCATGGATGGATATATAATCCTCATTCCCCGCCTTGCCATCAAGCCCATCAATATTTTGCGTAATCAAATTTTTATCGGCCAACCAATAATGCACCTCATTAGCCCCATGGTCACGATAAGTCGCAAAACGTTTATAATACCACAGTAAAAATTGCGCAGGATTTTGCCGATACATAGCCCGCGTCGCCATTTGCTGCGGTGTATAATTTTTAGACCCAATCGTCCAATAACCATCCACCCCACGAAACGTAGGTATGCCACTCTCAGCACTAACCCCCGCTCCCGTTATATACAAAATATTCTGCATCTATATAAGTCTCCCACCCGCACCATATCAGGAAAAGTACAAACTTCCAGAGCCCTAACTACCAGCTAACTGTCTTTTTACAGCCTATACTAGGGTCGCACTCCTGCCTAAGCTCTGGAAGTCTACATTTTTTCGTTCGGCTTCGCCTCTCTTTTTCGCCCACCTATCGGTGAGCTAGTAGCACTGCGTGCGTTCGCTCCACTCTCTTGCCACGCCTAACGGCGACGGCCAGTCGGCCTTGCCTCACCCTACGGGGTCGGGCATATTTTCCAAGAAAAGCACAATGAGTAGCAGTTTAGCACCCATACTCGGTGCTTCTCCAAACTCTAGCTCACTAAGCGTAATTTAGTTGATTGGGGTGCCGAATTCACATCCAATCAGCGGCTGAGTGGCTTAGCTAGAGAGCGGAGCGAACGCACGCAGTGCCAAATATAATGCAAACTTCCAGAGCATCAACAAGGATACCACCGAAACTCAGAATGTCGGCATATTCCAGCCAACTTAGCTTAATGAGGTCAACTTAGGTGCCGAATTCACATCCGATCAGCGGCCGAGTGGCTTAGCTAGAGAGCGGAGCGAACGCACGCAGTGCCAAACATAAAGAGGCAGTGCCAAACATTAACCAAAAAAAAAGCACCGAGAAACTCGGTGCTTTTACTTTAAGAATTAAAGATTTTTAATTGTTTTGCCGTCTCAAGAAAGCTGGAATTTCCAAGTTTTCAGCCGCTTCAATTGAGCTCTCATCAACTGGAGCAACAGCTGGTTGTGGTTCAGCAGCTCGCATTTGCGGCGTTTCTTGACGAACAGTTTGCCCTTGTGCAGGTTGTTGAACTCCATCCACCAAGTCAGTATCTTTGCGGCCTAGGCCAACATTTGCCAAACGGTCAAAAAAACCGTTACGCTTTACACCTGTCTCTGCTGCTTGAGCCTGAGGTTGCACTCTCACTTGCTCATCACGTTGCTGCATTTCTTGCGATTGACGAATTTCACGCTGGGCAACTGGTGGAAAATCATCAGTGCGCAAAGCATGTGCAGGGCTTTGCTGCGCCAAATTAGCCCGCGGCGTGCTATTGCCAACATTAGCCGCCACTCGGCTTTGTGCTTGCTCAGTTAAAGGCCGCACTTGCGGTTGTGGCGCTTGCCTAGTCATGTTTGGTCGCGCAGTCACAGGGCGCTGTGCTTCAAAACCAGAATTGGTTTTAGTCACTTGCGGCTGTTCAGCATTCAAACCGGGTTGCTCCAACCGCCGACCTGCTTTTTCAGCAGCATCTGTTGCACTCATGCGTCTAACTTCAACATTCTCATTCTGTGGTTGCATAGTCGCTTTAGGTGCTTCCACAGCCACACGTGGCGCAGGAGCAATAGGCGCAGCTTGCTGCGCGCGAGGTGCAGATATTTTATCAACCGCACTACGACCATAAGCACTAACGCTCGATTGCGCACCATTATCTAGCACCAATATATCTTCTTTATCAATACCAGTTGCAACAACAGATACGCGCATAGCGCCATCTAAACTATCATCAAATGTTGCACCCAAAATAATGTTAGCTTCAGGGTCAACTTCCGAGCGAATGCGCGATGCCGCTTCATCAACTTCATAAAGCGTTAAATCGCTACCACCAGTGATGCTAATCAACAGGCCTTTAGCGCCCTTCATAGATACGTCATCAAGCAATGGGTTAGAAATCGCCGCTTCAGCAGCTTCAACAGCACGTTTTTCGCCAGTTGCTTCGCCTGTGCCCATCATGGCTTTGCCCATGTCTTTCATAATTGATCTTACGTCAGCAAAGTCCAAATTAATCAGGCCTTCTTTGACCATCAAATCAGTAATGCCAGAAACGCCGCTCATAAGAACTTGGTCAGCCATCGCAAAGGCATCAGAGAATGTTGTATTCTCATTAGCAATGCGGAATAGATTTTGATTCGGAATAACAATCAGCGTATCCACATGTTGCTCAAGCTCAGTAATGCCGCGCTCAGCAATATCCATACGGCGCGCACCTTCAAATTGGAATGGCTTCGTCACCACACCAACAGTCAAAATATCAAGCTCACGCGCAGCCCGCGCAATAACCGGTGCAGCACCAGTGCCTGTACCGCCGCCCATACCAGCCGTGATAAAGCACATATGCGAGCCATGCATGCAATCAGCAATGTCTGGCAAGCTGTCTTCGGCCGCCGCAGCGCCAATTTCAGGCCGTGAGCCAGCGCCCAAACCTTCTGTAATCATTGTGCCAAGCTGTATTTGCCGCTCGACTTTAGATTGTGCCAATGCCTGCGCATCGGTATTTGCAACAACAAATTCAACACCCTCAAGGCCCTGTGCTGCCATGTTATTAACGGCGTTACCGCCAGCCCCGCCAACACCAAATACAGTGATGCGTGGCTTCAATTCTCTTAACTCGGGCATTTGAATATTGATTGTCATACTAAACCTCAGTCTTGATTTGTTCACCTATACTGGGTTAATATTTACGCTGATATAGTTATCAAAGTGTTAATTTAACGTTTTTTTTACAATTTATTAAGACTATTTTTTAATTAAATTTTAGGTAAATTTTACAGATGTCCAACCAAACAATATTCAGCCAAAATCTCAGTTTTATTCAGAAACAGCTCTATCAACCATTAAATTTCACAATCTCACATGCGACTAAAGATAAAGAAAGCAACGAATATGGCGCAGGCACATATAAATTAAACCAACTCACAATCATCACCCGCACCGCCAAAATCACCCCAAAGAAAATCGGCCAATTTGTCGCCATTTGGCAGCGCGATCAACAAGGCATCACCCAACCACAGCATATAGATGACAAGTTTGATCTACTGGTCATCAATTGCGCCAATGGCGATAAATTCGGACAATTCGTCTTCCCCAAAACAGCCTTAGCCAAACACGGCATAATATCGACCACCCAAAAACGCGGCAAAAACGGCATACGAGTTTACCCATCATGGGACAAAGCCATCAACAAACAAGCCGTCAAAACTCAGAATTGGCAGCTAGGTTATTTTTTAGAATTCAGCCTCGAAATAGATTTAGGCCGTGCCAAACAGCTATATTCCGAGCAAGCAGTATAGCGCTACTGCCAACGCTCTGGAAGTTTGCATTATGTTTGGCACTGCGTGCGTTCGCTCCGCTCCCTAGCTAAGCCACTCGGCCGCTGATCGGATGCGAATTCACCACCCAACGTGACTTCATTAAGCTAAGTTAGCTAGAGTTTGGTGAAACTCCGTATTTCGGTGCGCCCCAACAAATTCGGAGTTTGCTGCTTGGTACTATACTGCATATCATGGGAAAAGGGTCCGAAGCCCTTGGGCTGAGGCAAGCGCGACTGCGCGTCGCCGTTAGGCGTGGCAAGAGAGCGGAGCGAACGCACGCTAGTGCTTATAGAGAGCAACGCGAACGATAAAAAGAGAGGCGAAGCCGAACATATAAAGTTAATTTATTTAACTCGTTTCACTCAAGTTTTAATCATTTTATTCACATATCTGCAAGTTTAGCTCGTCTTTTTAACCTGCTCTTAACTCTAGTTTGGTAGCTTGAGACCGTGAGAGTTGCGTGGTTGTAGCTCAAAATCGTTTCATTTTGTTTAGAGTGCCCATGGAACAATATTTATTTGATCATCTGCCCGAGGGGCCATTTTCCAAGCTTCGCCAGCTCATTGCGGGCGTGACGCCGAGCCAAACTATTTTGGATATGTCAATTGGTGAACCTAAACATGCCTTCCCTGATTTTGTTGCCAGCATCATTAACCAAAACATCGCTGGCTTTGGTAAATATCCTAATTCATTAGGCATAGATGAGCTACGAAGCGCCAATGCCGATTGGGTGAATAAACGTTTTTCACTCAATGGATTGGTCGATAAAGATAAGCATGTCGTGGCACTTAACGGCACACGCGAAGGCCTATTTAACGCGGCTTTAATGGCGGTGAAATCTGATACAACTGCTAAACCCGTCATTGCGATGCCTGACCCATTTTATCAGGTTTATGCGGCGGGTGCAATGGCGGCACAGGCCGAATTACTGTTTTTGCCATCACCCAAAAGCTCAGGTTTTTTGCCCGATATCACCAAAGTCAGGGAAGATGAATGGCAACGGATGAGCGCATTTTTTATCTGCTCTCCCGCCAATCCACAGGGTGTATTTGCTGATGCCACTTATTTTGCCATGCTGATTGCCATGGCACGTAAATATGATTTTTATATTTTTTCAGATGAATGTTATAGCGAAATATATGCTGATGAAGCGCCAATAAGTGCGTTAGAAATTGCTGCCAACCAAGCTGATTTTAAAAATGTCATTAGCTTTTTCTCTTTGTCTAAACGCTCTAGCTTGCCAGGCTTGCGCTCGGGTTTCTGCGTAGGTGATGCTGATTTCATCGCTCGGTTTAAAGCCATGCGCAACATAGCTGCAGCGCAAGTGCCACTGCCCTTGCAATTGGTTTCTGTTGCGGCATGGTCAGATGAACAACATGTGATAGAAAATCGCAAATTATACAATCAAAAATTCGACATTGCAGACGAGATTTTAGGCGATCGTTTTGGTTACACACGGCCACGGGGCGGGTTTTTCTTATGGTTAGATATGAGTGCACATGGCGGCGGTGTTAAAGCCACGCAAGATTTGTGGGCGCATTGCGGCATTAAGGCGTTACCGGGTGCTTATCTGTCTTATTTGGCGGCACATAATGACCCAGAAGAAAGCGCCAGTGATTATCTACGCTTGGCCTTGGTTGGCAGTTTGGATGACACACGCAACGCCTTACAAAGACTGGTTACATATTATTCAAAAATGGGGGTAAGCCAATGAGTGATTTTTCACACGAAGTAGGTTATCAAGCTCTGCATCATGATGACATTGAAGAGGCGATTGAAAGCACCCGCATTTTGCCCAAATCATTGCAACAATTTTTACTCAATCGGTTTTTAGAGATTGTTGGCTTGTTGATTATTAGCCTTGTGGCATTTGTTGCCGTGGCCGTCGTTTCTTGGTCTGCAACAGACCCAAGCCTTAACCATGCGACATCCGATATGGTGCAAAATTACCTTGGTCTGACTGGTGCTTATATGTCAGATTTTCTGATCCAAACTTTTGGATTGGCCATCGTATTTTTATTGATCCCAATTGCTTTGGCGGGCTTAAGCCTAACCCGCCACAAACAAATAAAACGCCCCATTTTACGCGTCATTGCGTGGGTTTTTGCAGGTTTTTGTATTGCCGGTAGCTTGTCGGCTATTCCCACATTTGCTGGCTGGCCGCTTAAAGTGGGTTTGGGCGGCATTGCTGGTGATGTGACCATCACCATTATGTCTGATTTGCTTGGCTCATCAGTGCATATGGTGGCCAAAAGCATTGCGGCTATTTTATTGGCCATTATAGGCTTGGCGCTCGGGTTATATGCTTGTGGTTTGCGGTTTAAAGAAATGCTCGCCACGCTTACGTTTTTAAATGAAGCCAGCATCGATTCTGGCGCACAAATCATGCAGAATGCTAAAAATAAATCACATGTTTTGGGCCGCAAATCTTTAAGCTTGGCTAACCATATTGCCAGCCTAAGAAGCCAAAATAAAGAGCCGTTCCAAGGCGATAGAAAACCGTGGAAAACACGAAGTGATCATGCCCCGTTAGAATATGAAGATTTAACAAATATATCCCCCAATTTAGCCGCTATGAATGAGACTGATATGAAAAACATTCCTGAATTCTTATCTAGAAATAACGATGATGAAGCAGGCCGTCTTGGCGGCACGCGCAACAAGGTCTATAATCCGTTAAAAGCGCGCACCCAACAATTTTTCTCTAAAATCATATCAAACCTCAGCGCCCCTAAAGCCGATTCTGGCAATATTAATATGCACCGCCATATCGAGCCAAACTTTAACCCGCATGCGTTTGAACCAATCCGCAATGCACAAACTGGGGCGCATATTCCGGCGCTCAACCAAGATGTGCAAACGCATTATCAGCAACAAGTTGCCGACCCATATAAGATTAACATGGCACCGCAATTAAATCCTGCGCCCCAAACAAACCCAGCATCATTGACTAATAATGTGCGTTCTGAAGTGGTTGGCATGCCAGAAATGGGCGATTTTTACGATGGCCCCAATAGTTATGAAGATTATTGGGCTGATAGTGCGCCCACTCAAGATAGACGGTTTGCGCCTGATATGCAGATGCCCGCGATACGCGCCCATGATGCAGCGCAAGCACATGCGGCACCTTATATTCAACCCTTTGCACCAAATGTTGCTCAGAATGTTGCACCTAACGCCGCACCAGAAACATATTTTGAAACACCGTATCAAACTACTGAGTTTACTACACCGCCACATTATGAAGCCGCGCCTGCACATGCTGAAGAGACTGCGTATAATGATATGCCAGCTTTTAATGGAGCTCCGCAAAATTTTGCACAACCAGCCGCGCCACAATATGCGCCACAACAAGCAGCGCCTTTAGCAGCGCAGCCATTTATTGCCGAACCAGCGCCTGTGGCACCAGCAGCTCCTGTGGCAGCCGCACCCATTGCCGCAGCACCCATTGCCGCAGCACCCATTGCTGCTGCACCCACTACAGTGATTGAGCCAGCCGAGCCAGCGCCAACGCCTCATGTACAACCGTTTGATTTAAGTGCTCCGCAAGTTAATGTGCGCAAAGGCCGCAAGGTTAGCCAAGCGGGAACTGGTTTCAACCATGGCGGACCCTCCGCTGATGATTATGAATTGCCATCGATTGACCTTTTATCCATGCCAATAAGCAGCGATCTGGACAATAAAGTGTCTGAAAAGATATTGGCCGCCAATGCACGTATTTTGGAAAATGTACTGGCTGAGTTTCGCATCAGTGGCGAAATTATGAATGTCCGCCCCGGGCCTGTGGTTACGCTTTATGAATTAGAGCCAGCTCCTGGAGTTAAATCGGCACGGGTTATTGGCTTGGCCGATGACATTGCACGTAGCATGAGCGCTATTTCTGCACGTATTGCGGTGATACCGGGGCGTAACATTATCGGCATTGAATTGCCTAATGAACATCGTGATACGGTTTATTTGAACGAGATTATTTCATCGGAAGAATTTAAAGGCAACAAGTTAAAATTGCCGATGGCCTTAGGCAAAAGCATTGATGGCACCCCCGTGGTGGCCGACCTTGCGCGCATGCCGCATTTGCTGATTGCGGGCACCACAGGCTCGGGTAAATCGGTTGGCATTAACAGTATGATCTTGTCGATCTTATATAAGATGCCGCCTGACAAATGTAAGTTGATTTTGGTTGACCCGAAAATGCTTGAATTGTCAGTTTATGATGGCATTCCGCATTTGCTCACCCCCGTGGTGACTGACCCTAAAAAGGCCATTGTGGCGCTTAAATGGAGCGTGCGGGAAATGGAAAACCGCTATAAGAAGATGGCCAAAATGGGCGTGCGTAACATTGAAGGTTATAACCAACGGATTAAAGCTGCGGCAGACAAAGGCGAGCCGCTGGTGCGCACGGTGCAAACTGGCTTTGACCACAAAACTGGTAAGCCAGTTTATGAGCATGAAGCTTTGGAATATGAAGAGATGCCGTTTATCGTGATTGTGATTGACGAAATGGCCGATCTGATGATGGTGGCGGGCAAGGAAATTGAAGGGGTGATTCAACGTTTGGCGCAAATGGCGCGGGCGGCGGGCATTCATATGATTACCGCCACGCAACGCCCTAGTGTTGACGTGATTACCGGTTCGATTAAGGCCAACTTCCCGACGCGTATTTCGTTCCAAGTGACCAGTAAAATTGACAGCCGCACCATTTTGAATGAAATGGGTGCTGAGCAATTGCTCGGCCAAGGTGATATGCTGCATATGGCTGGCGGCGGGCGGATTAACCGCGTGCATGGTGCGTTTGTGGCAGATGAAGAAGTTGAAAGCGTTGTGAACCATTTGAAACGCCAAGGTGTGCCTGAATATATTGAAGACATTACGGTTGATGTTGAAGGCGAAACTGAAGTTGCTGCACCAGATGGCGGCCCTGCGCCAACCACCGATGAAAATGGTGAAGCTTTGGATTTATATGACCAAGCGGTAGCAATTGTGGCGCGGGATCAAAAAGCTTCGACTAGCTATATTCAACGTAAATTGTCGATCGGATATAACCGCGCGGCAACGATTATTGAGCGGATGGAAGAAGACGGGGTGATTGGCGCGGCCAATCATGCTGGCAAGCGTGAAATTCTTGTTGGGAATAATGACGAGTTTTAAGAAACTCGGCACCCCAGCCGCAACCTTTCAGTACACCTCTTGCTCTAAAAACTCATGTGTTTTTAGAGCCAGCCGAACTGGAGGCCGCCACTTATGTGGCGCACCCGTGTAGGCCTGAGCAAAGCGAAGAATAGCCGCGAACGAAATAAGAGCAGACTTCCAGAGCCTCAACTACCAGCCAACTGTCTTTTTACAGCCTATACCGGGTAGCGCTCCTGCCTAAGCTCTGGAAGTCTCATTTTTTCATTCGGCTTCGCCTCTCTGTTAGCACTAGCGTGCGTTCGCTCCGCTCTCTTGCCACGCCTAACGGCGACGCGCGGTCGCGCTTGCCTCAGCCAAAGGCTTCGGACTCTTTTTCCATGAAAAGCACAATGAGTAAATTATATAGCACCTATACTCGGAGCTTCTCCAAACTCTAGCTCACTAAGCGTAATGTAGTTGATTGGGGTGCCGAATTTGCCTCCGACCAGCGGCTGAGTGGCTTAGCTAGAGAGCGGAGCGAACGCACGCAGTGCCAAACAAAAATGCAAACTTCCAGAGCGCTGGCAGGATGCTTCCCCGTATAGGCCGCAAAAAAACAGTTAGTGGGTTTTTCTGTCGCCGAAACATCAAATAAACCGCTCACCTTTGGCAATAAAGTACCCGCGTTGGAAATCGGCCATGCTGCTAACGCCTTTGCCAGAGCGCTGCAAGCGGGTTATGCGTAGCGCGCCTGAACCGCAGGCTACGGTTAGTTCATCATCTAGCAATTCACCTGCTGTTCCGTTGCCATCCGTCATTTCTGTGCCTAGAATTTTAATTCGGGTGGTTTTGCCGTCTTTTTCAAATTCACACCATGCGCCTGGGAATGGTGATAGGCCGCGTATGTGGTTGTGCAAGTTTTGTGCGTCTGATGACCAGTCGATTTTGGCTTCGGCTTTGTCAATTTTTTTGGCGTAGGTTGCGCCCTCGTCAGCCTGCGGGGTTTCGCTGTGGCCGCCCCATTCTAGTGCCGAAATGGCGCGTGCCATTAGGTTTGCGCCTAAAGGTGCCATTAAGTCGTGTAGCTCACCTGCCGTCATATTTGGGGTGATGGGTATCATATCTACCAAGCAGATGTCGCCAGTGTCTAAGCCTTCATCCATTTGCATCACCATCATGCCTGATTTGGCATCGCCTGCCATGATGGCGCGTTGAATGGGTGCTGCACCACGCCACCTTGGCAATAGTGAGGCGTGTAGGTTTAGACAGCCATGCTCTGGTGCATCTAGGATGGCTTTGGGCAGTAGCAAGCCGTATGCCACGACCACGGCGACTTCGGCCTGATGGGCGGCAAAGATATCAATGTCGGCTTGGGCTTTAAAATTTAGCGGGGTGTAAACTTCTAGCCCCATATCTTCGGCAAATTGATGCACGGGGGTTTTGCGTAGGCTCTTGCCGCGACCAGCTGGGCGTGGTGGTTGGCTGTATACCGCCACAATGTCGTGGCCTTGTGATATTAGCTCGCCTAAGGTATTGACTGATATTTCGGGCGTGCCCATAAAAATAATACGCAAAACTTTCTCCACTTCGTTGCGAAATTCTGCACTTATGCTTAGCACTGCGTGCGCAAACTCCGTTTGCTTGCTGCGCCTAACGGCGACGGCCGCTTGGCCTTGCTTCACCCTTCGGGTTCAGAGGAGATCTCCAGAAGTGCCGAATTGTGGTGCTTTATTTTAACTCTTTGTAGCTTACATGGTTTCGGCTTGTTGTTTTTTATATTTTTTCATGGCGATGCCGCGTTTTAGACGGGAGATGTGATCGATGAATAATACGCCGTTTAGGTGATCGACTTCGTGTTGAATGCAGGTTGCCAGTAGGCCTGCGCAATGCATTTCGGCTAAATCACCATCGTAATTTAAAAAGCTGACTTTACATTCGGCAGGGCGGGTTACATTTTCATATATGCCGGGAATTGATAAGCAGCCTTCTTCATATTCGGCCAATTCTTCACTCACCCAGGTGATTTCTGGATTGGCAAAATACATGGGTTGTTTTTCATCTTCTTCGGCATCTCTTATGCAATCTAATACCACAATGCGGCGCATATCGCCGACTTGGGGGGCAGCAAGGCCTATGCCTGGTGCGTCATACATAGTGTCGAGCATATTATCCATAAAGGCGCGCACTTGATCGGTCACTGCGGCAATTGGCTCACAGGTGACGCGCAATATTTCGTTGGCATGCTTTATAATTGGCAATATAGTCATTTTTTTCTCTTTTTACTCTTATTAGGTTTCAATAAGCAATTGATGGCAATTCGTCAACTTTTAAGTATAAATGTACTGGTTATGTTCTCTTTTTTGTGGTAAGTAAGATTCAAATCACTGATCGGAATCTCTATATGCTTCAAGACCCATCATCCAGCTTTGGCACTATGATGTTATCAACTTATGAATTTTATACCCTGCTCGGCTTGGCTTTACTGGCATTGTTGATTGTGTTTGCGATTTTTAGTTTTAGCCGCAGCCAAAAAACCGCGGCAAAATTTCAGCTAGAGGCCGAACGTAACCGGTATGAAAATGATGTCAGCCGATTCGAGGCCGAAAAAAACAAAAATCAACAACTCGAACACCGCATGCTGGATTTGATCAAGGCCAATGCTGAATTGTCGGGCAAAATTAAAAATTTAGGCGATGTTCAAGCCAATCAACAATCGGGCTTGGCACGCGTGTTGAATGAAAGAATGGATAATTTGGGCCATAAAGTTGGGCAAAGCCTGACCCAAAACCAAAAAACCACTTTTGAAAGCCTCACTCACATTAATTCACGCTTGTCATTGATCGACAATGCGCAAAAAAATATCACCGATTTATCCTCACATGTGGTTGATTTGCAAAATATTTTACGCAACAAGCAAGCAAGGGGTGCGTTTGGTCAAGGCCAGATGGAAGCCATCATTGCCGATGGTTTGCCGCGCAATGCTTATGATTTTCAGGCGACATTAAGCAATGGCAAACGGCCTGATTGCCTGATTCATCTGCCCAATCAATCGGCATCGATTGTGGTTGATGCCAAATTCCCGCTCGAAGGGTTTCGGGCTTGGCAAGAGGCACGTAATGAGCAAGAAGCCAAAACTGCCAAAGCCCAAGTTCGGATCAGCGTTAAAAAACACATTCAAGACATTGCGGACAAATATTTTATCCCCGGCGAAACACAAGACAATGCCATTATGTTTGTGCCGAGCGAATATATATTTGTCGAAATTCATGAGAATTTCGATGATTTGATTCAGGAAAGCCATCGCAAACGGGTGTTTATCGCCTCACCAAATATGTTGATGTTGGCCATCCAGACCATTCAATCGATATTAAAAGACGCCAAAATGCGAGAGCAAGCGCATTTAATTCAGAATGAAGTGGCCAATATGATGGATGACATGCGGCGGTTGGATACAAGAGTGGCCAACCTATCCAAACATTTTGCAATGATTGAAAAAGATGTGGTGGCCATTCAAACCTCGACCACCAAAATCTTTAAGAAAGGCCAGCGGATTGATAGTTTGGAGCTGGCAGAGGACGTACCAGACCCGCAGATTAATGCGCAGAGTGAAACCCCAAACCCTGAATTTGATGGCTCGATAGACCAATATTTACAACAAGACAATGTTAATGACGCTTAAACTAAATTATAACTAGAACAGCTGTCGGGCTTTATTGGATATTAAGACTCTCATTGTATATTTGATCCAATATATTGGGGCAGATAGCCCGTTATTTTGGGGCTAATAGCCCATTTTGGTTTTGAGGAAAAATGTCAATATACGCTAAATGTCGCGAGTTTCTAACTTGCACGAAAGCCGGTAGCGCCATCGAATTCGCTATGGTCGCGCCACTTTTTCTGGTTGTGGTTTTTGCAATTTTTGAGGTTGGTTATGTATTTTTAAGTGACTTGGCTTTGGAATCCGCACTGTCCAACGCCAGCAGGCTCATTCGCACAGGCCAAAGTAAGAAAGGCGGGACGAGCGAAGAAGAATTTAGAAACATAATATGCGATAATGCTTATGGGCTGATCGACTGTGATAACCTGAGTGTCGTGGTCGGTGATTTTGATAGTTTTGCCGATGGTGCAAGTAAAATGCCCGATCTGTTTGATGAAGATGGCAAATTACAAGATAATTCTATGTTTAAAATTGGCGACAGTGATTCGATCATCGTGGTGCGCACAACATATGTTTATGACATCATCAATCCATTTGGCGAAGTTGTTAAATTTTCAAATTATGGCGATAATAAGTATTTACAAGTGCATATTGTGGCCTTTAAAAATGAGCCGTTCGGCTGAAGCTTTAGGATTGCTTAAAATGCGTAAAACATCACGTTCACCCCAAAATCTGAAGAGATTTTTTGCAAATAAATCTGGCGTTGCAGCGATTGAATTTGCTCTTATCTTTCCTCTGCTTATTCTGATTTTGTTTGCCTGCGTAGAATTGTATGGTCATTTTAGCGCAGTGCGTAAGATCGCTAAAGTTACTGCCAGCCTTGCGGATATTGTGGCACAATCTCGCAGCATAACCGAAGAGCAACTTAAGGCGCTTAACCCACTCGCCAAAAGCTTAATGCAGCCGTTAGACAGCGAAGAAATGACCTATACAATTACCAGCATACGTCAAGCTGACGATATAAAAACCCCTAAATTAATCTGGGAACATAAGCAAAGCCCTAGTACCAGCAAAATCTCCTTGGGCGGCAACGGCAAATGTAAAGAGTATACAAATGCTGGGAATAAAAAATTTCCACCCAACCAAGATGTGATTTTTGTGAATATTAAATTCACCTATGACTCACTATTTAAAAATTATATCGGTGGGCCGACAGTATATGAAGACAATATGATTGCCATCCCACGCGCTTCGGCCACTGTCATATTAATCGATAAATCTGGCAATAAGCTCTCGAAATGTAGTTAGGTGAAAAATTCAGGATGATGGCGAATCATTATTAAAACTTCATCTTTCAACCAAAGTCTTTGTTTTTTTATAGTTAAAATTTACTAACTCACTATAGATTCTGAAGTTATTAACAAAAAGTAATTTTATTTTTTTGATTTATTTTCCTTAGTAATTTCATTCGGTTGTTTGTGTTTTCATTGAATTATGGTCTGATCTTTCACAACATACATCTAGTTGTTTTGAACTATAACTCACCTTAAAGTTGTATTACTTTCACCTTTATGCATACTTTTCCTTGCGAAGAGAAGAAGAGAGGATAATAAATGCGGAAAACTAACCAACCCATGTGGCTTACAATATCCAACACATTACGTGCAGATATCGAAGCTGGAATTTACAAAGCCAGTAGTAAATTACCTTCATTAAACCGACTGGCAAAACAGTTTGAGGTGAACCGAAACACGGCGCGACAAGCTTTGTTATATCTACAGAATATAGGACTTATTTCTGTTGAACAAGGCCGTGGTACTTATATATTGGACAAGCCATCATGCATCAATATTAACGACAACAGTCAGAAGCAACAAAATTTCATCGATTTTTCAAAACTAGAGGAAAAACTAGTCTCATCTGAATTGATCATTCCTGATGTAAAGAGTGAGAATATTCTTTACCTAAACGAGGCGGATAAAATTTGGCGGATAAAATCGCTAATTCAAAATGACGATGAGCCGATTGCGCTTTATAGCTGTGAGATTCAATCTAATATGTTGATTTACTTTAAAGGCACCAATGTTTTAACCCCAATAAGCTTAGAAGAAAGTGCACGGCAAAATGAGCATTTATTCATACCGCAACCGACACAAGTTTCAGCAGGGCTGCCAGAATATGAATTTAAAAACTTGCTGGGCATCAAACACACCATTCCGCTATTGGTGGCTGAAACCAATTATGTTCATTCAGTTGAATATGGCGGCGATGGCAATGTGGTGCTGAGCTTTAAACGCTATTATGTCAGCAATCGGGTGAATATTGGTTTTGAAACCAGTCATATCCTGCCGATTTCGGCCATTGCCTAAACGTATTTTACCCAACAACCGACGGTGCCCCCTGCTTGCAGGGGGCGCATTTTACATCCCAAAGAGCCATGTTTTAGATCAATTGGGTAGTAGAACTTGCTTGTGTTCCCAATTATTTTAAGTGATAATACGGCTGCGAAACGATTTTTGTCTGGTTTGGAGTGAGTGATATGGCTGAAATGAGTAATAGAGATGCGCTGGAATTATGGCATGATGTGATTATGAATCAGGTTAGCCAAGGCGCTCATGATTTGTCTATGCGCCAATTTGCCATCCTATTCACGGTTTATCTAGAGGTTGGCCCGCACACAGTGCGCGGCTTAGCTGCTAAATTGAGTGTCACCAAACCGGTCATCACCCGCGCCTTAGACGCGATGAGCCAGCTCGACCTTTTGGCCCGCAAGCGCGATCAAAATGACAAACGCAATGTATTGGTGCAGCGCACTGTAGCGGGCGCATTATATGTCGAAAATTACGGAGATTTAATCATCCGTAGCGCCAAAAACTAGATATAATTCAATAGCCTTTGGTTAAATCCACTATATTTTGTAAGGGCAAACCATTTCTATGGTTGGCAATTTGCGTCAATATTTGCTCGCTGACTGTTTGTCGGTCAGAAGTGGCAGCATTATGCGGGGTGATGACCACGTTAGGCAAATCCCATAAGGGGCTATCGGCGGCAAGGGGCTCTTGCTCAAACACATCCATCGAGGCGGATTTCAGGCAACCATCTTTAAGCGCCTGCACAATATCAGTTTCGACATGAGTTTTACCGCGCCCTGCCGCAACATAGGTAGCGCCTTGCAAGCCGCCATCAGATTTTAGTTTTTGCAATAGTTGGTAATCTACCAATTTATTGGTGGCATCAGTATGTGGTAATATGTTGATCAAAATCTCGGTTTCAGCCAAAAACTCATCCAATTGGTCAAGACCAGCATAAGATTTAACGCCCGTAATATTTTTAACGCTATTGCTCCAACCCAAGGTTTTAAACCCCATTTGCTGCACAAGTGCTGCGCAATGGCCGCCAATTTCGCCCAAGCCCATAATGCCAACACTGACATCGACAGCATCGGGGTCATATTGCTCTGGCCATTCATGTGCGGCTTGTGCCACACGTAATTTTGGCATTTCACGCAGGTGATAAAGCACTTGCAGTAAAACATATTCTCCCATACGGCGGGTTAAATTGTCATCAACCACCCGTACAATCGGGATGTTTGGCGGCAGGCTGTCATCTAGTAGTAAATGGTCGACGCCGGCGCCGAGGTTAAAGATTACTTTCACATTGGGCAGTTGGGCGCATATGTCATATGGCGGTTTCCACACGGCTAAATATTCGACTTTGCTTGGGTCGGCAACATGTGGCCAATATTCGATTTCATTGGGGTCTATGCCGACTTTGGGGGCTATGGCTTTGAAGCCGTTATACCAGCTGATGTTGGACTGTTTTAATGATGCGATGAGAATGCTGATCGTGTTGTTCTTTCTATATTGGGCCACTTTATATTGGCCACTGCGTGCGCGATGCTCCGCATCGCTTGCTAAGCCACTCAGCCGCCTTAATTGTGCTAATTCGGCACCCCAATTGGCTTCATCATCTAAAGCTTTCGCGAGTTTGCCGCTATGCCGTAAACTAGGTGCCATATTGTATATTCATAATAAAAATGGCGTTGATAAATTAATATCAGCACCATTAAAAATTTTCAAATTCATTAATTTGATCTATTCAGCTTCGGCAGCTGGTGCAGTTTCTGCTTCGATTGCGGCTAATGCAGGTAAATCGGCTGGTGAAGCGCTGAGGCTACGTAGATAGGCGATTAGATCGGCGCGTTGGCTGTCTCTTTTGATGCCGCCAAAGCCCATGGCTGTGCCTTTGATGAAGGCTTTTGGCTTTTTGATGAATTCGAACAATTCTTCATAACCCCATGCGAGGCCTTCGGCTTTTTTGTCGCCAAATGCGCCAGAATATTTAAAGCCGTCTGTGCTGGCAATTTCGCGGTTTAGAATGTCAAACAGGTTCGGGCCAGCGCCGTTTTTACCGCCATTTTCAAATGTATGACATGAGGCACATTTTTTAGCGACTGTTTCGCCTTTGGCCACATCAGCAGTTAGCATCAATGCTGCTAAATTAACCACGGGAGCGGCTTCTTCAGCTGCGCCGCTATGTTCTGCTTCTTCAATCGCCACTTCAAAGCCAGGCTTTTCAGGTGTATGTGGGGCGTATAAAAAGCTAGTGAATTTACCGATCACAATCAGTGCCAATAAAGACATAACAACTGCTGCTGCAATTTTGGTGAGTTGGGTAGAATTCATGCGGCGCGCCTTACCATATTAATTTGTTAGATTCTGGTATATATTAAAGACTTTAATCAATATCTAACAATGGGTTATTTTTTGCTAGATTAAACATTTTTTAAACTAGAAAGCAAATCAAAACAGCCCGCAAATGGCATAACCCAAATAATTTTACCTAAATCAACATATATTGGCCATAAATCACTTGAATTTTGGTTTAATATGTTCATACCTTTGGTAGATTTTATGAAAGAGTGACTATGAGTAAGACCCAAAAAGGAATCATTGCGTTTCAAGGTGAAGTTGGGGCAAATTCCCACATTATTTGCCAACAAGCCTACCCCAATATGGAGGTATTGCCCTGCGATAGTTTTGATTTGGCGTTTAAAGCGGTTGAAGATGGCAAAGCCGATTTGGCGATGATTGCGATTGAGAATAGCTTGGCAGGGCGGGTGGCGGATATCCACCATTTATTGCCGAATAGTGATTTAAAAATGATTGCCGAATATTTTTTGCCGATCCGCTTTCATCTAATGGCGCTTGATGGAGTGAAGCTTGAAGAAATTACCGATGTTTACAGCCATATTGTTTGCCTGCCGCAATGCCGTAATTTTATTCAAAAACATGGTTTTAAAACTCATGTCGCCGCCGATACGGCTGGTAGTGCGCGGTTGGTTGCAGAATGGAAAGACGGCACAAAAGCTGCCATTGCGCCCAAGATTGCCGCTGATATTTATGGGTTGAATATATTGGCCGAAAATATTGAAGATGCGGCGCATAATACAACGCGTTTTGTGGTTTTCTCGCGCCAATCAGCCAAATTTAATGCCGATGACGGACCAATGATTACCAGTTTTTTATTCCGCGTGCGCAATGTGCCTGCCTCGCTTTATAAAGGTTTGGGCGGTTTTGCCACCAATGGGGTGAATATGATTAAGCTCGAAAGCTACCAAGTTGAAGGTAATTTTAGCGCCACGCAGTTTTATGCCGAAATTGAAGGCCACCCTGATCAGAAAAGCGTGACTTTGGCACTGGAAGAACTTGAGTTTTTTACCACCAATATCAAGATTTTTGGCACTTATAGGCGTAATGATTACCGTAATAACTTTACTTCTGTTTAAAAAATACTTGTATTTTAGTGTTCAATGTATCATATAGGCAATGGGAAGCTGGCGATGGACGTGTCTTTCGCCAATCTGGTCAGATCCGGAAGGAAGCAGCCACAACGAATCTTTCATGGGTTATTGTCCAGTTTCCTTTTTTCCTTTTTTTCCTATATTTGTTCCTTATATAGGCATTATCCTTTTGCGTATTTTCTGCGTCCCGTTTACTATATGGAATGCAGCCAAAATATCTGGAAATTAAATGAGCGACGATAAGCCAAAAACTGAGCCTAAAAAAACTGAAGCCTATCAGGTTTTGGCGCGTAAATATCGGCCGCATAATTTTGACGATATGATTGGTCATGATTCTATGGTGCAAACGCTGCAAAACGCGTTTGAATCGGGGCGTATTGCGCAAGCTTATATTCTCACAGGTGTGCGGGGCATTGGTAAGACCACAACGGCACGTATTTTGGCGCGGGCGCTAAATTATGAAACTGCCGATGGCAAGATTGATAAACCGACCACCATTATGCCCGAGTTGGGCATTCACTGCCAAGACATTATGGACAGCCGCCATATTGATGTGTTTGAGATGGATGCTGCATCGCGCACAGGCATTGGCGACATTCGCGAGATTATCGAATCGGTGCGTTATAAGCCTGTCAACGCGCGCTATAAAGTTTATATTATTGACGAAGTGCATATGCTGACCACGGCGGCGTTTAATGGCTTGCTCAAAACGCTGGAAGAGCCGCCTGAACATGTGAAGTTTATTTTCGCCACCACTGAGATTCAAAAAATTCCTGTGACCGTGTTGTCGCGTTGCCAGCGGTTTGATTTACGGCGCATTGATGCCAACCAGCTAAAAGACTTGTTTGCTAAAATTGCTGGCAAAGAAGGCGTTAAAGTGTCTGATGATGCGCTGAGCATCATCGCGCAAGCTTCCGAAGGTTCGGCGCGTGATGGTTTGTCTATTCTTGACCAAGCGATTGCTATGTCTGGCGGGGCGAAAGATGGTGTGACGGATGAGAATATCCGCCAAATGCTGGGCATTGCCGATAGAATGCGGATTTTTGATCTGTTTGAGAATTTAATGCAAGGCAAATTGCCTGAGGCGTTGGCTGAGTTTAAAAACCAATATGATGAAGGTGCTGACCCCTCGCGGATTTTGGCCGAATTGGCTGAGATTAGCCATTGGATCACGCGGCTTAAAGTCATTCCGAATTTACAAGATAATGTTTGGTCGAAAGAGGCGCATGATAAGGGCAATGAGTTTGCTGCTAAATTATCGATGCGCAGTTTGGCCAAAGCTTGGCAAATGCTGCTTAAAGGCATGGAAGAAGTGAAAAATGCGCCCAAACCGTTTGCTGCGGCAGAAATGGCGTTGATTCGCTTGGGTTATGGTGCGCAATTGCCTAACCCTGATGATGTGATTAAGAAGTTAATGGGACAGCCAGCGCCAACTGTGGATTCAGCACCTGCTGCGCAAGCCGCGCCTGCGGCTCCAAATGGCGGCAATTCTAATGCACAGTCTACAAAATCGATAGCGCCGCAAACAAGTGGTGCGCCGACCAATATGCTAAGCTTTCCGCAAAATTCGAATGCAGCTGTGCAAATGCAAGTTGCACCAGAGATTGAAATTGTTGAAAAAAAGCCTGCAAATAATGTTGTGGCCTTGCACCCGCAACCAGATGTTAAAGAAGATGGGTTTGACAATAGTTTTGATCAATATGCTGAAAACCTATCGATGGATCATGGTGATGCAACTGACGATGATGCAGCTTTTTACGATGTTTCTGACGAAGATGCGGCCGAATTTGGTCATGCTGAAGCCGATGTTAGCCAGCTGGCAGCCAGTGATGGCGACCATTATATATATAGCCCGACCAATTTTGAAGATTTAGTTGCGTTGGTGGGCAAGCAGCGCGAGCTTTTATTGCGCCGCATATTGCGCCATGAGGTGTTGCTGATTTCTTATAAAATTGGCGAAATACATCTAAAACCGTTACCACAAGCCGATAAAAACTTGCCCAAGCAATTGATGACATTGCTTGAACAATGGACGGGTGAAGATTGGCTGGTTACTTTTGATGTTAAAGCACAAAGTGCCGCTAGCTCGACCTTGCAAGAGCAAGAATTGGCGCGGTTTGCGGCTGAAGTGCAGAAATTTAGCCAAGAAGAGTTGATTAAATATACATTGGCGCAATTTGATGGCGCGAGCATTGAGAAAATTATTAAATTTGATGATTTAGATTAGGACATATTATGTTTGGAAAAATGGGTGATATGGGCAAGATGATGAAACAAGCCCAAGAGATGCAGGCCAAAATGGCTGAAATGCAGAGCCAGATTGAATTGTTGATGGTCGAAGGTGTATCGGGCGGCGGCATGGTTAAAATTACCTTGTCTGGCAAGGGGTTGATTAAAGGCATGACGATTGACCCAAGTTTGCTTTCGCCAGACGAAGGCGAGGTTTTGGAAGACCTGATTATGGCGGCGCATAATGATGCCAAAGGCAAAGCCGAAGCTATGGTGGCCGAAAAAACCAAAGAAATTATGGGTGATATGCAATTGCCTGAAGGTATGAATCTGGGTTTTTAGGGAAAATATATGAGCGGGCATAAAGCAGGGGCTGAAATTGAACGACTGATACAGATATTGTCTAGACTGCCTGGGCTTGGGCCGCGGTCTGCGCGGCGTGCCACCTTACACTTGATAAAGAAAAAAGAACAGTTGTTGCGGCCGTTGGCACGTGCGGCCGAAGATGCTGCTGAGCGTGTTGACACTTGCAGTGAATGCGGCAATTTGGATGTCAATAATCCTTGTGCCATTTGCATCAACCCTAAACGCACCAAAGATGTGATTTGTGTGGTTGAGGATGTGGCTGACCTGTGGGCGCTGGAGCGGGCGAATGCGATAAAGGGTACATATTTGGTGCTGGGCGGTACATTATCGGCATTGGATGGCATTGGGCCTGAGCAATTGAATATTAGTAAATTGGTTGAGCGTGCGGCTGACCCTGAGGTTAAAGAGGTTTTGTTGGCGCTGAACGCTACGATTGATGGGCAAACCACCGCCCATTATTTAACTGATGCGCTTGAATTATGCGATGTTGAAGTGACCATGTTGGCGCATGGCGTGCCTGTCGGTGGTGAGCTGGATTATCTTGATGAAGGCACGTTGAGCGCGGCGGTTAAGGCACGGAAACCGTTTTAGGAAGCGAATTCTGAGTTTCTAGCTAGCCCAAAGCCGCCGCACCACTAACCTGCCCCACCCGAACCACCCGCCGCTTGTTCACACAACAAACTCAGAATTTCGTATGCCCTCGTTTCCACAACTCCCATACATGTCAGTGAACGCGACAGCGGCCATTCGAAGCCGCTGCCGACGAACGCGCGGTCGGCTAGCGCAGCATGCGAAGCATGTGGAGCGCACGCAAGTGCTAACAGAGAGGCTTAAGCCGAACGTGAAAATGCAGACTTCCAGAGCTTAGGCATGAGACTGCCCAATGATGGCTGAAAAGTTGTGAGCTAGAAAGTTTGCGCAGGAATCTCAAACAATGAACCTGCATTTGCCGCCGCAAAGACACTAAGAAAGTTAGCTGTCCTGCCTGTACTCGGGTACTTCATTTATACGCACGCCTTTCGGCATGCTGTTGACACTTGCGTGCGTTCGCTTCGCTCTCTAGCCGACCGCGCGTTAGACGGCAGCGGCTTCGAACGGCCGCTGTCGCGCTCACTGAAATGATCTTTGCGTGGAAACGAGGACATACGAAATTCTGAGTTTGTTGTGTGAACAAGCGGCGGGTGGTTCGGGTGAGGCAGGTTGGTGGTGCGGCTGCTTGGAACTAAAAATATAATGCTGATAAAAAAGCGGTCACTGCAATTAGCAGCAGGCCTGTTTGCAGGCGGCTGTGGCGGCGGGTGGATTTTGCGGCCTCTGCCATTATTGCGTCTGATTTTGCGATGTCATCAAGCTTTTCGATGCTGCTTTTCACGCGGTCGATATAGGCTGGTAGGTGTGGTATGTGGCTGGCTAGCTCTGAGATGGCTTCTAGGCCGTCTTTTACTTTTGTTTCGGCGCCTAGAGTTTTTTTCAACCAGCTTTTCAGCAAGGGTTCCATGGCTTTGAACATATCGAACTTTGGATCGATCATTCGTGCCACGCCTTCAACAATCACTAGGCTTTTTTGTAGCATGACAAGCTGTAGCTGGGTTTGCATTTCGAAGGTTTCGGTAGTTTTTAGCAATTGGCCGAGTAGCAAGCCCATTGAAATATCTTCGGCATCGGCGCTCATTAATGGCTCGCCAATGGCGCGTAGAGCCAAAGCAAAATCTTCGACATTGTGGTGGTTTGGTACGTAGCCTGCTTCAAAATGTATTTTTGCATTGTGCAGATAATCGCGGCGGATGAAGCCGTATAGGATTTCGGCCAAAAAGCGCCGTTCGTTTTTGCTCATGCGGTCGACTATGCCAAAATCAACCAAGGCTATTTTGCCGTCTGGTTTGATGAAAATATTGCCTGGATGCATATCGGCATGAAAAAAGCCAAATTCTAGGGCTTGGGTTAAAAAGCAGGTGACGATGTTGATTGCCAATTTTGGCGTGTCAATGCCCAATGCGCGCACGGCTTTTAAGTCAGATAAAGGTGTGCCGTCAATCCAATCGGTGGTGAGGATATTTTTGTCGGTCAGCGCCCAGTTTACTGTGGGCAGGCTGAAATCAGCACTGGCGGATAATTTATCGCCGAAAGCTTTTTTTAGCTCGGTCATTTCAGAAATAGCAGCGGCTTCAAAGCGTAAATTCATCTCGGCATCGACTGATTTTTTTAGAGTCGCCACGACATCCACCAAACGCAGCCGTCTGGCTTGGGGGTCAAAGCCCTCGGCCAAACGGGCGGCGAAGAAAAAATCTGACAGGTCGCGGGCAAAGCGTTTTTCAACATCGGGGCGTAATATTTTTACGGCCACTTGTTTGCCGCCATCGACCAATGTGGCTTTGTGCACTTGGGCAATTGAGGCTGCTGCTACTGCGGGGCTGAATTCGCTAAAAATCTGATCGAGTTTTTTGCCGAAGCTTTTTTCAACTTGTGCCACGGCTAGCTTATGCTCAAAGGCTGGTACATTGTCTTGCAATTGTTGCAGGCTGCCTGCAATCGCCTCGCCCACTAAGTCTGGCCGTGTGGCTAAAAATTGACCGAACTTAATGTAAGAAGGGCCTAATTTGGCCAAGGCCAAAGCCATGTTTTTGTTTATATTGTTGGTTTTACGTAGGCCAAAAATGGCTGTCAATGGCGCGAGGCAAAACAAACCGAAGCGGGCGGTAAATGGCATTTCCTGTTTTACCGCAGCAGGTATAATGCGGTATTTGGCAATGCTGTGCGCTGCGCGTAATAATCTGAATATATGACCCATAATTACCCGATCTTATAGCCAGAATGAATGGCCGCCACGCCACCCAAATAATTACGATGGTCAACATGGCTAAAGCCCGTATCCCTGATCATTTGCGCGAATGTTTCTTGGTCAGGAAAGCGCCGTGTCGATTCGACCAGATATTTATAAGGCGTGCCATCCCCGACAATCATTTCACCGATTTTTGGCACAAGATTGAGGCTGATTTTATCATACAATTTCTCGACAGCAGCAATTTGCATTTTACTGACTTCTAAACATAGAAACCGCCCACCAGGTTTGAGGACGCGATAAGCTTCTTTTAACGCCACGTCCATACGGGTGACATTGCGAATGCCAAAGGCAATGGTGTAAATGTCAAAATGATTGTCTTCGAAGCTTAAGGTTTCGGCATTACCGCAGGTGAATTCAATGCGATCTTTATAGGGTTTTGCCAATGCGCGTTTTTCGCCGACTTTGAGCATATGCTCATTAATATCACACACTGTGGAGTGGGCGTTTTTGCCAGCTTTTTCGAGCATTCTAAAGGCGATGTCGGCAGTGCCGCCTGCCACATCTAAATGTTTATAATCGCCTGCGTGTTTTGGTGGGGCTGCCCAATCGATGAGTGCGTCTTTCCAAATGCGGTGCATGCCGCCGGTCATCACGTCATTCATCAAGTCATATTGCTCGGCAACTTTTTCAAACACATTGTAAACCATGCCCTGTTTTTCGTCTTCGGCCACGGTTTTAAAGCCAAAATGGGTGGTTTTTTGCTGCGTTTCAGGCATATTTAACTCTTCTCAATTTCACTATTATCTGTTTATATAGCAGAAGCGCAACAGCGAAAAGTTATTTATATATATAAGGTAATTTGTCGCAGCTTGATTTTTTATGTTGATGGAACAAATATGCCCGAATTGCCCGAAGTTGAAACCGTTCGCCGAGGCTTACTGCCTGCTATGAAAGGCAAAACACTGGTCAAGCTTGAGCTTAACCGTAAAAATCTGCGGTTTGAGTTTGATAGCGATTTGGCGGCAACACTAGAAGGCAAGCAGATTGCCGACATTGAGCGCAGGTCTAAATATCTGTTGATGCATTTTCACAGCAGCAAAAACAAGCAAACGCTTATTGGCCATTTGGGCATGTCGGGTAAATTCACCATTTTCTCGCATAACGAAGCCAAGATGCGGGAAAAACAAAAGCATGATCATGTAGTGTTCTATTTGGATGATGGCACGGAAGTTGTTTATAATGACCCACGGCGCTTTGGGTTTTTGGTGCTGGCCGAGCAAGGTGAGTGGCAGGCTCATAAATTAATCCGCGACATTGGCCCTGAGCCATTGACTGATGATTTTGATGCCGCGCATCTGGCCAAAAAGTCAGCTGGAAAAAGTGGCAATATAAAAAATCATCTGCTCAACCAGAAAATTGTAGCGGGTTTGGGCAATATATATGTATGCGAAGCTTTGTTTCGCGCCAAGGTTGATCCCTCTCGCCCTGCCAGCATATTGGCGAGCAAAGCTGACAAGCCGACCAAAGCCTGCATACAGCTTGTGCCGATCATTAAAGACATTCTGGCCGAGGCGATTGAAGCAGGTGGCTCGACACTTAATGATTACCGCCAAGCCGATGGTAATTTGGGCTATTTTCAGCATCGTTTTGTGGCTTATGGCCGTGAGGGTAAGGATTGCGTGACGGATAAGTGTAAAGACAAAATTATCCGCATTGTGCAATCTGGCCGCTCGACCTTTTATTGCCCGTCATGCCAAAAATAACTGCCCGCTGAAAACGGCCTGTAAATTTTGTCAAATTATTAGTCATTGAAAGCGATCTTTGCTTGACCTTTATCGATTGTGCTTGTATAAGCCCGTCAATACAGAGTTTAATTTGATGCCTCTATTGCCAGCATATCGCCCAATATAGTCATCCTGAAATGATAAAGAGCTTATATAATGGCAAATACAACATCAGCTAAAAAAGCCATCCGCGTGATGGCCCGTAAAACAGCTATTAATAAAACACGTCGTTCTCGCGTTCGTACATTTATGCGTAAATTAGAAGAAGCCATCACGGCTGGTAATTATGAAACTGCAACCGAAGCATTGCGCGGCGTACAAGCTGAAATGATGCGTGCCGCTCAAAAAGGTATTTTTCATAAGAAAACAGCATCTCGTAAAATTTCACGTTTGTCAAAACGTGTAAAAGCATTATCTGCTTAATTGAAATTTATAAGAAGGCCTCGCTATGATTTTGGCGGGGCCTTTTTTTATGGCTGATGGAAACTATTTGGCAAAATTGTTGCCATAAGATTACAGTCAATAATATAGTTAATTTTATACATAAATGATGATAAGTTTTACATGCCGCGGGGCAAAAATAGAGTCAAATCAGATTCTTATATGGGTTTAGATGTTTTACAAAAAGCTCTGGCTGAATCTATAGGTAAATTTCAAGTCAAGCAGATTATCTATATTTATTTAGAGCTTTTGCGGCCTGTGTCTCTTGCAAGGTGATGGCATTTATGTTTATTATGACTGCATCATCCTTAGTTGATATAGATCAAATGGCCTGATGATTTGGCTGTTGGGGTTTGTTTATGCTATAGTGTTGATTTTAAGATAAGTTGTTGTTTTCAAGGATTATATATGTCACTCATATATGCAGATGATTTAGCGCCAAGCGCTGCCTTCAAATGTCTGCTTGAAGATTCATCAACATATCTTATAGATGTAAGAACCAAAGCTGAGACAATTTTTGTCGGTGTACCACAATTGTCAAAACTTGAGGACGGGGTGGATTTGTCGGAAAAATATTGCTTAATTGAATGGCAGTTATTCCCGTCTATGCAAACCAATGATAGTTTTGTTGATGAGCTAAGCGCACGATTGGATAAATGGCAAAGTAATGATGGTGTTAAAGCGGCAGATCGAGTTCTGCTATTCTTATGTCGTTCAGGCGTACGCAGCGCTTATGCTGCTGATGTTGCAACAAAAATGGGTTGCAACAAAAGTTATAATATATCTGGTGGCTTTGAAGGTGATGTCAATGATGGAGGTCATCGTTCGCATTTGTCAGGTTGGAAATTTACGGGATTACCTTGGTCTCAGTGAAACATATACATGTCTCACTTAGGTTTTGGGTTATTAAGGATCGGTTATTATGGAAGCAGCAGTCATTGAGCTAGACAGCAAATGGGAAATTGTTCGCGAAGGTTTGCGTACAAATTTAGGCGAAGATGTGTATTCAAGCTGGTTTACCCGCATGATGCCCGAAAAATTTGATGGTGCGAACCTCACCGTCTCTGTGCCGACACGGTTTTTACGGTCATGGATTCAAAATCATTATCGCGATACTTTGCTTGAAGGTTGGAAAAAAGAAATTAGCAATCTATCACGTGTTGATATTTTGGTACGCACATGCTCCACACGCCAAGCCCCTACACAGAATACTAATTTGCAGATTGCCCAACAAAATGAAATGGGCGACAAAAGCTCTGGGCAAGACTGGGGCCAAAGAATGGGCGGGCTTAAAGGTTTTGGTGGCGCGCCTGGGCATGGTATGGCTGGCCAAGTTACCAGTGGCCGCACCATGGGCGATGTTATGTCTGGCCGTCGCGGCCATATTGTTGACCCGCGTCAGAGCTTTGATACATTTGTAGTGGGCGATAGCAATGCTTTGGCCTTCCAAGCAGCAAAACGCGTGGCCGATGGTATGCCAAATGAATTTGGCGGATACCGTCCTTTGTTCATCTATGGCGGCCCAGGGCTTGGTAAAACCCATTTGCTTAATGCTGTGCGCCAGCAAATTATGTTCAAATATCCAGAGCGTAGAATGCTCTATCTAACCGCTGAAGAATTTATCGTGCAATTTGTCAATGCGCTTAAAGCCCGCGATACTATGGCATTTAAAGAAAAATTACGCTCGGTTGATTTATTGCTGATTGACGATTTACAATTCTTGCAAGGTGATAAAGTGCAAGAAGAGTTTGATCATACTTTTACCAGCTTGGTCGAAGCTGGCAAACAGGTGGTGTTGGCGGCGGATCAATCGCCAGTGCAGCTTAGTTGTTTGAATGATCGCATGCGCTCGCGCTTGTCTGGCGGTTTGGTGATTGATATATGCCCTAATGATTTTGATTTGCGGGTACGTATTTTGAAAGCCAAAGTGGCTGAAGCACAGCGGGTTAACCCAACTTTGAGCGTGCCTGCTGATGTGCTGCAATATATTGCTGAAAATGCCTCTCGTTGTGCCCGCGGGCTCGAGGGCGGCTTGGTCAGTGTTTTATCACGTGCCCAAAATGGCATCATTACGCTTGAAATGGCGCGCTCTGCGTTGCGCAATCAAGTCTCTGTCGAAGAAAATCGCATCATTCGGGTGCATGACATCATTAAATCTGTGTCAGATTTTTACCAAGTTTCAAAAGCCGATTTATTCTCGGCACGTCGGCATCGCTCTATTGTGCGGCCCCGCCAAATTGGTATGTATCTGGCTAAAATGCTCACCTCGCGTAGCTTGCCTGAAATTGGCCGACGCTTTGGTGGTCGCGATCATACGACCGTGCTGCATGCAGTGCGTAAAATTGATGATCTGTTGAAAAAAGACCCTATTTTGGCCGAAGAAGTGGCTCGCTTAAAACGCGAAATTGAATTGGGCGATGTACATCGTTAGGCAATGCGCCTAAATGAGCTGAAAAGCACCAAAATACACAATTTTTTAAAGCATCAGCAGCCTTGCTGGTGCTTTTTGTTTGACCTATTCTACAAGTGTTATATTCTATGGCTCTGAATTGATTCTGATGGTAAAAAAAGCCATCAAAGCGGAAGTTAGGATAGAAAAATGAAAGTGACCATTGAGCGCGAAATATTGCTAAAATCACTCAACCATGTGCAAGGTGTGGTGGAGCGGCGCAATACCATTCCTGTTCTGTCTAATATTTTAATTGCCGCGAGCGGCGAGACGGTGCAGTTCACCGCCACAGATTTAGACATTAGCATTGTCGAAAGCGCCGCTGCCATAGTTGATCAAGAGGGCAGCATCACCGCGCCCGCGCATTTATTATATGACATTGTGCGCAAATTGCCTGATGGCACACAAATTTCAATCGAAAAGGTTGAAGATACCCGCATTGACGTGCGCTCTGGACGGTCACAATTCACCTTACAAGCTCTGTCTGCCGATGATTTTCCTAACCTATCTTCTGGCGATATGAGCCATAATTTTGATTTAAGTGTGGCTGATCTCAAACGGATGATAGAGAAAACCCGCTTTGCCATCAGCACCGAAGAAACCCGCTATTATCTCAACGGTATTTATTTCCACACCATTGAAGAAGGTGACGCTAAATTATGTGCAGTCGCCACTGATGGTCATCGTTTGGCCAAAGTCGAACTTGCTATGCCAGCGGGCGCGGCGGGCATGCCAGGCATTATTATACCGCGTAAAACGGTTGGCGAATTGCATAAATTATTGGATAGTGATGAAGAAAATGTCGCCATCTCATTGTCAGATAGCAAAATTGAATTTCGCATCGGCCAAACCATCGTCACTTCTAAATTGATTGATGGTAATTATCCTGATTATGATCGGGTGATCCCTAAAAACAACCAAAATTCGATGAATGTCGAAACCCGCTCATTGACCAAAGCGGTTGATCGGGTGTCTACCGTGGCTAATGACCGCGGCCGTGCCATTAAATTGGCCCTAGCCAAAGATGTGCTGACGCTCGAAGTTAACAATCCTGACAGCGGCCATGCCGAAGAAGAATTAATGGTTGAATATGATAGCGTTAATATAGAAATCGGCTTTAACGCCAAGTATATGCTTGATGTGTTGAGCCAATTAGAAGGCGAAAATGTTGAATTTTTATTTGCCGAAAGCGTTGATCCAGTGTTGGTCAAAGACCAAGGTGATGAAGGCACAATTTATGTGCTGATGCCAATGCGGGTTTAAGCAATTATCGGAGCCAATCATCGCCTATATATCCGATTTACGGTTAGAAAATTTTCGTAATTATTCAGATCTATCGCTGACATTTTCTGATCGGCCGACCATTTTTTATGGTGCCAATGGCGCTGGTAAAACCAATATATTAGAGGCATTATCCTATCTATCGTCAGGCCGTGGGTTGCGCCGCGCTTCGTTGGGTGATGTGGTGCGGGCTGATGGCAATGGCCAAGCTGGTTTTACGGTTTTCTCGCAAATACAGACCGAATTTGACAAGGTGAAAATAGGCATTGGTGCGCGGCCAAACCCTTACCAGCTTGGTGATGAAGCGAATGGTTCTCGGTATAGCAAAGAAATTCGTATCGATGGCGAAACGTTTAAAAACAGCACGGTTTTGGGCGATTATGTGCGTGCCATTTGGCTCACGCCCTCGCTCGATCGGCTGTTCACAGGCCCTGCTGCTGAGCGGCGTAAATTTTTTGACCGTTTTGTTACGGGGTTTGACCCTGCGCATAATGCCCGCACCTCGCGGTTTGAAAAAGCCATGCGTGAGCGCAATAAATTGCTCGAAAAAAACATTATGGATGACGTTTGGTTGGCGGGTATTGAAGGCCAGATGGCCGAACAAGCGGTGGCGATTGCGGCGGCGCGGCGTGAGGTGGCTTTGCATTTAAGCGCTTTGCTCGAAGCTGGCTCGCAAAGTGCATTTCCGTTTGCGCGCATTGCGATGGAGGGCGATTTGGAGCAGTTGATTGGCGAGCGATCGGCGATTGAAGTTGAAGATATTTATTTACAACGGCTCAAAGACAACCGCCCTTATGATCAACAAAGCGGCCGCACAAAATTTGGGCCGCATAAATCTGACTTGCTGGCATGGCATGGCAGCAAAGGCATTGAAGCCAAAAAATGCTCTACAGGTGAGCAAAAGGCGTTGTTGATTGCGCTGCTTTTGGCACATGCTAAATTGGTCACACAAGTGGCGGGCGATGCCGTGCTGATTATGTTGCTTGATGAAATTACTGCTCATTTGGATGCTGGGCGACGCGCGGCATTGTTTGAGGAATTGGGCGATTTAAACGCACAACTATTCATGACAGGCACTGACCGCGAATTGTTCGGCGCCATCACGGATACCAGCACGGTGTTTGAGATTGATGAAGGAAGCGTCAAACTCTGAGGTTGCGTCTACCCCTCGTTTCCCAAAACTCCATCATTTCAGTGAGTGCGTGTTCGGCCGTTCGCAGCCGCTGCCGTCTAACGCGCGGCCAGCTAGCAAGCCCAACTTGTTTGGGGTTGCGCACGCAAGTGTCAACAGAGAGCGTAGCGAACGTGAAAATGCAGACTTCCAGAGTGTTGGCAGGACGTTGCCCTGAGTTTGCTGAAAAGTTGTGAAGTGGAAAGTTTGTGCTGGAGTTTCAACGGCTAAACCCGCAGTTAAAGCTGCAAAGACATAAGAAAGTTAGCTATACTGCCCATACTCGGGTACTTCATTTATACGTTCGCTTGAGCTCACTGTTGACACTTGCGTGCGTTCGCTTCGCTCTCTAGCCGACCGCGCGTCCGTCGGCAGCGGCTTCTAACGGCCGCTGTCGCGCTCACTGAAATGAATGGGAGTTTTAGATACGAGGGGCAGACGGAAATTCATTGTAAATTGGGTTGAAATCGCTTAAAGCTTGGTTATGACATTTGAAACATTACTTATATTTGCGGGTTTTTTAACCGTCGCTTGCATCATTCCTGGGCCTGGGGTCATTACGCTTTTATCGCGCACATTGGGCAATGGCTGGATGGCGGGTATGGCGTTTTTGATTGGCATCACTTTGGGCGATTTGATTTTTGTCACTTTGGCATTTTTAGGTATGGCGGCGTTGGCCGAAAGCATGGGCGATCTGTTTCAATGGATTAAATGGGCGGGTGCCGCGTTTTTGGTCTATATGGCCTACCAGCTGGTCACTTCCAAAGGCGAAAGCTTTGATTTTCAAAAAGATAAGGCAAAATCTTCGGCTTTTGTCGATGTGACCAGTGGCTTATTGCTGACTTTGGGCAACCCCAAACCGCTGATTTTTTATGCGGCGATTATGCCACAAGTGTTGGATGTGACCCAAATCACTTATGCTGAATTTTCAATGGTTTTGGCCACTGTGGTGTTTGTATTATTTGCGGTTTGCTGCACTTATATCTGGATCGCCACCAAAGCTGCACGGTTTTTCTCCGATCAAAAAATGCAAAAACGCCTTAGCCAAGGCTCAGGCGCGGTGCTTTTGGGCACGGCTACATGGGTAGCTTTTAAAGCTTAAACGCTGCCCTGTGCATAAGAAAAAACCGCAAAATTAACGGTTTTTGTGCCCACTCAAACACCGATATAATACCATTTGCGTAAGCTACTGATATGTATGATTTATTTGTCATAAAAAAGCAATGCAATAATTCGTCTTATTTATTGTTAAAACTCACTCGGGTCACTCTGTCTCAAACATCTCCCATGGGGCTTTAAAATTTCTATATTTAGGTATTTTGCGCTATAAATAGGGACGAATCAATCATACAGATGTGGACATAAATATGAGCGAAAATTCATCCCCCGATTCAGCTAATGTTGAAGAATATGACGCCGACTCCATTAAAGTCTTAAAAGGCCTTGATGCGGTGCGCAAACGCCCTGGCATGTATATCGGTGATACGGATGATGGTTCTGGCCTGCATCATATGGTTTATGAAGCGGTTGATAACGCGATTGATGAAGCTTTGGCTGGCCATTGCGATACCGTGCATGTGGCTATTCATCAAGATGGTTCTATATCTGTACGCGATAATGGCCGTGGCATTCCTGTTGATCTTCATAAAGAAGAGGGTGTGAGTGCGGCTGAGGTTATCATGACGCAATTGCATGCGGGCGGTAAATTTGACAGCAATAGCTATAAAATCTCTGGTGGCTTGCATGGTGTGGGTGTGTCGGTGGTGAATGCGCTGTCAGTTTGGCTTAAATTGCGCATTTGGCGCAATGGCAAGGAACATGAAATTACCTTTACGCACGGTGTGGCCGATGCGCCGCTTAGAGTGGTTGGCGATGCCAGTGAAGAAAAAGGCACCGAAATTTCATTCTTGCCGTCGACCGACACTTTTACCATGGTTGAATTTGATTTTAAAACCTTAGAGCATCGGTTGCGTGAATTGGCGTTTTTGAACTCTGGCGTGCGCATTACCATTACCGATCACCGCCCTAGCGAGCCGCTATTTACCGAATTATTATATGATGGTGGGTTGGAAGAATATGTGCGTTATTTAGACCGCACCAAAACTCCCTTGCTCGAAAGCCCGATTTTGATCGATGTCAGCAATGACGAAGGCATGACGGTTGAAGCGGCGCTGTGGTGGAATGATAGCTATCATGAAAATGTTATGTGTTTTACCAATAACATTCCACAGCGTGATGGCGGCACCCATTTGGCGGGCTTCCGCGCGGCGTTAACCCGTACCATAAACAGCTATGCCGCCTCATCGGGCATTGCCAAACGTGAAAAAGTCTCCATCGCGGGTGATGATAGCCGCGAGGGCTTAACTTGCGTGTTGTCGGTTAAGATTCCCGATCCAAAATTCTCTAGCCAAACCAAAGATAAATTGGTGTCATCAGAAGTACGGCCAGTGGTCGAAGGGGCGATTGGCGGGGCATTGAGCCAATATTTTGAAGAACATCCAAGTGAAGCAAAAATCATCATCAGCAAAATTGCTGAAGCTGCTGCAGCTCGCGAAGCGGCACGCCGTGCACGTGAGCTAACCCGCCGCAAAGGCGTGTTGGACATTGCCAGCTTGCCGGGTAAATTGGCCGATTGCCAAGAAAGAGACCCTGCTAAAGCCGAACTATTTATAGTGGAAGGGGACTCAGCTGGTGGCTCTGCCAAGCAGGGACGTAACCGTAAAAACCAAGCTATTTTGCCATTGCGCGGTAAAATTCTTAACGTTGAACGGGCGAGGTTTGATAAAATGTTATCCTCCGAACAAGTTGGTACTTTGATCACTGCGCTTGGTTGCGGCATTGGCCGTGAAGAATTTAACATCGAAAAATTACGCTATCATAAAATCATCATCATGACTGATGCTGATGTCGATGGCGCGCATATTCGTACATTGTTGCTGACCTTTTTCTACCGCCAAATGCCTGAATTGATTGAAAAAGGCTATCTCTACATCGCCCAGCCGCCACTTTACAAAGTGCGCCGTGGCAAGACTGAGCAATATCTCAAAGATGAAGAGGAAATGCAGAATTATCTGGTCAATACTGGTATTGACGGCGGTATTTTGCGCCTGCATAGTGGCGAAGAACGGATGGGCAATGACTTGCTTGATACGGTCACCAAAGCGCGTGAAGTGAAAATGTTGCTAAACCGTATTGCCGCAAACTATTCTAAAATCATTGTTGAACAAGCGGCCATTGCAGGTGTTTTAGACCTCGAAATGCTGTCAGAAGCTGGCAACGCCCAAAAATCTGCCGAATTTGTTGCCAAACGCTTGGATGGCATTAGTGATGAGTTTGAACAAGGTTGGAGCGGCAAAGCAACGAATGACGGCGGATTAGAATTCTCGCGCACTTTACGCGGGGTGAATGAAAAACACGTTTTGGATGAGCATTTTTTAGCCAGTGCCGAAGCGCGTAATCTCAACAAATTGGCCACTCATTTGCAAGAAGTCTATGAGGCCACAGGCACATTCACCCTCAAAGAGACCAGCTCAGATGTATTTGGGCCATTGAGCTTTTTGGAAACCATCTTTGCTGCTGGCCGTAAGGGTTTGAGCCTACAACGTTATAAAGGCTTGGGCGAAATGAACCCCGAACAATTGTGGGAAACCACATTGGATGAAAGTGCCCGCACCTTGTTGAAAGTGCAGGTTGATAAATTGGATGAAGCTGATGACATTTTCACCAAGCTGATGGGCGATGTGGTTGAGCCACGCCGTGAATTTATCGAAAAGAACGCTTTAAACGCCGATGTTGATGCGTAATTCATAAAATATTAAGCGCAAATCTATATGGTTTAGTCATCAAATATATGATGAATTTTACCTATGGATTTGGCTTGAATGGCTTCAACTGCACCGACAAAAACCGCTAGAACAGCCGCACAGAATAAGACCACGCGCAAAAAGCGTAAAAATAGAAATCAACAGCAGCCGTTTTTGTGGCGTGCCCTTAAATTTACCAGTTATTGGCTATGTTTTTTAGCCGCACTGGGGTTTATTGCGGGCATGGCGGTGTTCTTTTATTATTCGCTCGATTTGCCCAATCCTGACACGCTTAAAATGCCCACATCGGTGCCAACAGTGACCATCACCTCATCAGATGGCGAAGTGCTGACCCATCGTGCCGCGCAGCAATCTGGCCATATTGCGATTAAATTATTGCCTTTACATACCAAGCAAGCGCTGATCTCCATCGAGGATAGAAGTTTTTATTCGCATAACGGGGTGAATGTGTTTGGCATTGCGCGTGCGGCGTTTACCAACCTCATCAAAGGCACAAGCCATGGCGGCTCGACCCTGACCCAGCAATTGGCTAAAATGCTGTATTTAAAGCCTGAAAAAAAGCTTAAACGTAAAGTGCAAGAGGCTATGTTGGCGGTATGGCTGGAAAGCAAATATGACAAAGACAAGCTGCTGGAGCTGTATTTTAACCGTGCCTATTATGGTGCTGGAGCCAATGGCATCGAAGCTGCGGCGCAAAAATATTTTGATAAATCAGCACGTTATTTAAGCTTGGGCGAATCTGCTTTGTTGGCGGGTTTGATGAAAGCCCCCTCTGCCTATAACCCGTTGCGCCACCCCGAAAAAGCTAAAGCACGGCAGAAATTGGTGCTCAATGCCATGTTAGAAGAAGGCTATATCGACGCCCAGCAGGTGGCTTATGCGGCCAATGCCGAGCTAGGGCTGCGCCACACCAATGTCGCCTCGCAAGGGCAATATGCAGCTGATTGGGTGATGCGCGATATGCGCGGCATTGCGGGTGATTTAACTGGTGATATTGTGGTCGAAGCGACCATTGACCCTTATTTACAACAGGTGGCCGAAGACGCTTTAAATAATGTCATGGCTGAGAGCGGTGAAAAATACCAAGCCAAACAGGCGGCGCTAATTTTAATGGATAAAAATGGCGCGGTGCGGGCGATGGTCGGTGGGCGTGATTATGGCGAATCAAGTTTTAACCGTGTGACCACTGCCAAACGCCAGCCAGGTTCTGCGTTCAAACCATTTGTCTATTTAGCCGCATTGGAAAAAGGTTTTTCTCCGACCAGTATTGTGAATGATGCGCCGGTGAGTTTTAAAAATTGGAAACCTAAAAATTATGGTAACAAATATTACGGCGAAGTCACATTAAGAGAAAGCCTAGCTAAATCAATGAATAGTGTGGCAATTCGCTTGGCAAGAAATGTTGGCGCAGGACAGGTGATTGCCACGGCGCGGCGGCTGGGCATCAGCTCGGATATGAAAAAAAATCTATCAATCGCGCTGGGCACCAGTGAGGTTAGCCTGCACGAGCTGACCAATGCTTATCTGCCATTTATGAATGGTGGCTTTGCGGCTGAGGCGCATATTATTTCGCGCATAGCTGATAGTGAAGGCAGCGATATTTACCGACATCGCAACAATGCAAATGACCGTTTAATCAACCAAGTTCACGCTCAACAGATGCAAGATATGTTATTTGCGGTGAGTGATTGGGGCACCGGCAAACGCGCGCGTATTGATGGTTTTGAGGTTTATGGCAAAACCGGCACAACGCAAAATTATAAAGATGGCTGGTTCATTGGTTTTACCAGCGAATATATAGCGGGTGTGTGGGTCGGTAATGATGATAGCACGCCGACCAAAAATGTAACTGGTGGCAATTTGCCAGCGCAAATTTGGCATGATTTGATGAGTCAAATTCATGACGGGTTGGCGGATGGCGTAGATTTGGGTGATGAGGGTTTTGTTATGGGCGGGGGCACGGATGAAGGTGTGGCGCCGCTTGATGGCATTGCGGTGTTGTTGAATAGTGAGTAGTGGTGGTTTTTATATCGCTCGCGGCTATTCTTCGCTTCGCTCAGGCCTCCGCGAGGGCGCCACATAAGTGGCGGCCTCCAGTCCGGCTGGCTCAAAAAACACATGAGTTTTTTGAGCTCGGAGTATACTGTTATGCTGCTGCAAAGTTTAGGTTGCGGCTCGCTTATTCAGCTGATTTTCACGATACATGATGAATAATGATGCACCGACAATCAATGTTGCGCCGACCCACAGGTTGCCGCTTGGTGCCCAGCCGAATACGGCGGCGCCCAATATAACATTGAGTGGTAGTTTGACATGATCGAACGGCTGTACGTATGCAGCATCGGCCATTTTATAGGCCATCACATAAGCGCCTTGTGCCAATGCTGTCAGCACGCCGACGCCAATTAGCAGCCATAACATATCAACAGTTGGCATAGTGAAACCATCAACGGCTGCCAAGCCAAAATTAATTGGGGCTAGCATGAGCAACAGATACATGGTGATCGAAGCGGGGCTTTCGGTTGGGGTGAGGATTTTAACAATCACTGATGCACCTGCCCAAAATGCCGCGGCGGCCACTGGCAATAATGCCAATGGTGTAAACGCGTCAGACCAAGGCTGAAGAATGATCATTCCGCCAACGAAACCAACGAATGTTGCGGTAATACGTAACGGGCCGACATGCTCTTTAAGCAGCACACTGGCGGCAATGGTGATGAAAAATGGTGAAGTCATCAGCAACGCGATGGCTTGCCAAATCGGCACGCCATTGGCCAAGGCGTAAATCCAACATTGCACACCCAAAGCAGAGAAGATGACTCGCAGAATTTGCACACCAAAACGTTTGGTTTTTAAGCTGTCAAAGCCCAGTTTAATCAACCAAGGCAGCATGGCAATGAGCGCAATAAAATATTGCCAAAAGGCCATACTTGATGAGGCAAGCCCCATATTTGCGGTTAGATATTGTGTGGCGACATTGATCAGCGCGTATATCGCACCGCCTGCCACCATAAAACTCGCGCCCGCAACAGGCGCGCTTAGATTAGATAAAAAACGCATTATACAGCCCCTCCCATTTGGAGTGGTAAAATAATGCTTGTGTATTTACAGGTCTGATTCATCTGTTTAATCCTTTCATCAACAGTTTGAATCAGGACGCACAGGCAGTTGTCCAAGAGCGGTGGCGCCTCATCATAAGGCGCAAACTTCCCTTGTATACTTTCCTGTTCTCTTCCATCCAGACTATAACTGTCGGCTCTGGAGTTTAACCAGATCTGCTGACCCTCTCAACGTGAGAGGCGCTCGCGGGCTTGTGAGGTCTAGCCTCATATACCGCCGGTGGGGAATTACACCCCGCCCTGAGAACATGCGCAATATTGCGCACGCACAGCACTATCACGGATAAGATGAAAATGGAAGAGAGAAATTTGGATATAGCTGGGGCTCTGGGAGCGTGCTTTGTTTCGTTCGGCTGCGCCTCTCTTTTATCGTTCGCGTTGCTCTCTATAAGCACTGCGTGCGTTCGCTCCGCTCTCTAGCTACGCCTAACGGCGACGCGCGGTCGCGCTTGCCTTAGCCTAAAGGCTTCGGACCCTTTTCCCACGCAAAGCACAATGAATAGATAATTTAGCACCGATACTCGGAGCTTCGCCAAACTCGAGCTAACTTAGCATAATGAGGTTAGATTGGGTGGTGAACAAGCGTCCCACCAGCGGCTGAGTGGCTTAAGCTAGAGAGCGGAGCGAGCGCACGCAGTGCCAAGTATAAAGCAAACTTCCAGAGCATTAACTACAAGCTAGCTGTCTTTTCACGGCTTAGATAGCCATCGGCTATTACGCAGCAGATTAGCATGGCGCCGCCAAAATATAGGCCTGCTGACATGTATTCTTTTTCACCGAAAATAATTAATGCTAGAGCGATGCCGTAGACTGCTTCTAGGTTGAGGGATAAAATTGCGGTGAAGGCAGAGAGCTTTTTGACGGCGAAAACATAGAGGGTCATGGCCATGGCGCTGCATATTATGCCGAGGAATAACACACCCCAAATGTCAGCATTGGTGGTTAGGGTTAGCCATTGCCAATCGGGTTCGATGAATACGTAGAGGCCGAATATTACGGCTGCTGCGCCGAATAATTGATATTGTGCCATGACGCTGCTGCTGATTTTTTGGTTGGTGCGGCTGGTGAAAAATGTGTAGAAGGCGTCTAGTAAGCCCGCGAATAGGCCGATTAATATGCCTAGTGTGTATTGGCTTTCGAATTTAAAAACAATTGCCAAGGCGACGATCGATGTGCTGCCTAAAAGGAGTTGGGTTTTTTTAACGCGGGTTTTGTCGACAAGTGGTTGCAGGAGTGCGATGAATATGGGGCCTGAGGCGATGCAAATTAGGCCTATCGAAACGGTTGAATGCTTTATTGAGGCGAAAAAACACCACCAATGAATACCCAAAATAGCGCCGGTGAATAGCAATTGCATTTTTTCGCGGGTGGTGAGCTTGATGGCGGATTTTATAAATTGGTTGATAATGAGCAAAATCACAAAGGCTATGGCTGAGCGATAAACCGTGATGCCTGCTGCGGGCAGCGACATTAAGTTAGCGGTCACGCCAGACGCACCCCAGCTGAATATGGCAAAATGCAAGGCTGCATAATTTAAAAGCTTGTTATTCATAGCGGAATTTCAATATATTTCAGACTAAAATACGATTACAATTGATGGGTAAACTTGTCGAATCAATCTTTTTGATTGATTGCAGCATCGGCAAGCAATTTAAGGCCTTCGACCACTTTTTGTTGATCGGTTTCTGGTAGGGTTGCCAATAGAATCTCGAGCTTTTCGCCATCTAATACTGAGTTTTGAGCGATGGCATCGCGGCCTGTTTGGGTGATGCTGAAAATGGTTTGTCGGGCGTCATTTTCATCCGTTACAAATTTGGCAAAACCTAAAGAAACCAGATGATGTAGGGCTTCTGACATGGTCGAGGCGGCAATGTTCATGTGCGCGGCTAGGTTTTTGGGCGATTGAAAATAGCCTTCGGTTAAATGTGCCAAAATGGAGGCGTCGCGGGCTGAAACCTGCTCATCGGAGCTGCGGCGTTTGATGTGCTCGACATGGCAGGCCATGTAAATACGCGGGTAGAGCATTTGTATTTGCAGTGCTATATTTTTCATTCGGTTAGCCTAAATATTATTTCTATGATGATATTTAATATTATAATCAGTTAAATTTAAAGGAGAAATTATGACTTATCTATATTATGGCCTCGGGTTTTTGGTATTTGTGATCGTGGCTATTTTGGCCATTGGTTCGGTTTTGCCTGTTAAGCATGTTGCTGCCCGAAGTGTCGTGCTAGACGCCTCGCCCGCAAAAATATGGGCGTTGATTAATAATTATGCTGATATGCCCACATGGCGCAAAGAATTGCTTAAAGTTGAAATGAAGTTGGATGGTGATGGCAACGAGGTTTGGCAAGAATTTGAGTCAGAAAAAGAATCGTTGGATTTCATGACCATTGAGCAGATTGACGGGCAGAAATTGGTGCGTAAAATAGTTGGTGACAAGCTCGATTTTGGCGGCACATGGACATTTGAATTGGTTGAGAATGGCGATAAAACCACACTCACCATTACCGAAAATGGCGAAGTTTATAATGTTTTATTTCGTTTTGTTTCCAAATTCATCATGGGGCATTATGCCAGCATGGATAAATATATCAAACAGCTCGAAGCGGCTTTATAATTCTTCGGGTAAATGATCGTTGCGATGGCGGAAGCTGGGGTAAAAATTTGCCATCGAAATGAGCATGATTACCAGTGGTAAGATAATGATATAATCCTCAATTAAACTGCCAACCAAAGCGCCAGTAACGGCACCAAAGGTTACCTGCACTACGCCCGACAATGAAGATGCTGCGCCTGCTTTATGCGGAAATTCTGCCATGCTGCCGGCTTGGCTTTGTGGCATGATGATGCCATTGCCGAGCATGTATAAGAACATTGGGAACACAATTTGCGCGACATGGAATATGCCGACATTGTGTAATAAAAACATACTGATGCCGCCAAAAATCTGCAATGATGTGCCGACAAATATGGTTTTATACAGCCCGAGCGGCCCCGAAAGACGTGCGCCTAGTAACGTACCTAACATAAAGCCTAAAACCACTGAGCCGAAGGCAAAACCAAATTGTTGGGGCGACAATTCAAAACGGGTTTGCATATAATATGATGAACCTGTGATGAAGGCAAACAAGCCGCCAAAACCAAAGCCGATGCGTGCCGAGAAAAACCGGAACACCTTGCTGGCAAATAGGCCGTCATAAATTTTAACAAAACCGAGCGGGGTTAGTTTTTCTGTGGTTTTTTTGTTGATGGTTTCGGGCAGAAAAAAGATAACCAAGAATATTAACATCGAGCCAAAGCCCAAAAATACATAAAAATGCGCGCGCCAACCTAAATAGGTTTCAATAAACCCGCCAATAACTGGGGCAATTAGCGGCACAAAGCCCATGATAAAACCCATTGATGCCAGCATTTTACTGGCCGTGGCGCCTTTATGACGATCACGCACCACCGCACGGCTGATAATGACAGGGCCAGAGCCGCCCACCGCCTGAAAAAACCGCCCCAAAACAAGCGTTTCGATATTGCCTGCAAATAGGCAGATTAAACTGCCAAAAATATAGACGCCCAGCGAGACCAACATCACGGGTTTACGGCCATATTTATCGGTAAAGGGGCCATAAATAATCTGCCCAACCACAAAACCCAACATAAAGGTTGTGAGGGTGAATTGAACATGCGCGATATCGGTTTTATAAAATGCCGCAATGCTGAGCATTGAGGGCAGATATAAATCTGTCGATAGAGGCTGAATGGAGGTGATGGCGGCTAATAATATAGTCATGCCCCAAAAAGGGGCAGTGGTCTTTGATGTCACTGTGAGTATCGCTTTGTATGAAAATTAGTTTTACTTAACACGAATTTGGTGTAATTGACCACCTTTAGTTTTCAGCCAATTGCGGCTGTCTTTCATATGCGGGCAGACCTTATCGACATGCCCCCAAAATGTGGCTGAATGGTTCATTTCTAATATATGCGCCAGCTCATGCGCCACCACATAATCCAGCACATTGGGCGGTGCTAAAACCAACCGCCATGAAAATGACAAAGCTTTGGATGATGAGCAAGACCCCCAACGGCTTTTGGTGTCTCTTATGGTCAGCTTGTTGTGTTTTACATCTAGTAAAGGCTGGTATTTTTCGATGGCGATGAGAATGTCGGCCTTGGCCTCGGCTTTGAGCCAGGTGGTTAAGCGGCGTGGCGCGTAATCGGTGCCGCCGGTTACATGTAATTCATTTAGTTTTTGCTGGGTTTGACCGCGCAATTGATCCAAGAATACGAGTTTGACCTGCCCACCGCGCAAAGGAATGTGCTGATCATGTTCAAACATAATCATATCTCGCATATTGACTGATTTATCAGTAATCCAGCTGGTATGCTGCCCGCAAAAATCTTCGGCTTGGGCTATAGTGCCGCGTATTGGCATTGAAAGCTTAAAATTTCCACCACTTAAATTTTGGCGCAAGGTTAAGCGTTTGGCGCGTTTGTTTCGGCTCAGCAATATTTCTATCTGGCGGCCAGCGATTTCTATAAAAATGACGGTCTGTTTCGGCTTTTTGGGTTTTAAAAAACCCGTTAAGTCGATCATAAAAACTCTTTTATTTTGGCAACCATATCTTCAATTTGGCTGTTGGGCGGCAAATGGGTGAGATATTTATTATCCTCATCCATTAAATAGCTATATGCGCTATGATCCATTGTATAGCCCATCTCGCTATCCTCTTCGGGGATTTTGGCATAATAAACGCGGTAAGCTTTGGCGGCTTTGGCGACTTGCTCGACAGTTCCTGTTAGGCCAATGAAATCATCATGGAACGCTTCGACATATTCTTTCATCAATTCGGGCGTGTCAGTTTCAGGGTCAATGCTGATGAATAGGACTTGCAATTTTTTGGCATCTTCTACACCTAATTCGTCAAGTGTGGCTGAAATGTTATATAATTCGGTCGGGCAAACGGCGGGACAATTGGTAAAACCAAAAAATATCAGTTTTTTAATGCCCTCATAATCGGCTTGGGTGACGGCTTTTCCATTATGATCGGTCAACGAAAAATCACCACCAATCAATGCCGAAGTGCTGACTTGACCATAAGTTGCTGCGGATTTATCGTTGTAAATATATATGCCCGCGCCAATGAGTATGATTATTAACGCGACCAATGCCGAAATGAGTTTGGTTGAGGACATGATGAAACCTTTTTTAAAATCTGGGTTTAAGATATAGCATTGAAAATATTTAACAAGGTGACATGCTGTCGCATAACGATAAATTTACCCAAACCTAACCTTTCATTCGCAGCTTAGGTATAATGTGGCATCATTAAGTTAAATTAACTTGAAAAAATAATGAGTTTGCTACAAGTTGAGCCAAATTATAACGGAAATTATATGATATCAATGGATTGGAATGCAAGGAGTGATGATAAGCTTGCCAGCCCCGCGCCTACGGGGTCAGACCATTGGCGCATGGCCAGGCAGGACCGCCATTTAAGGCTACAAACCTCCATTTTATTGCGCTGGTTGGCGGTGATAGGTCAAAGCCTTGCGGTGTTATTTGTGCATTTTATATTGGGTTTTGAATTGCCGCTTATTTGGTGCTTTATCCCCATTGTTTTATCGGCAAATCTCAACATCACACTGGCGATATTATTTCCCTCCAGCAAAAGACTGTCTGGAGTTTATGCCGCCGCATTGTTTAGTTATGACCTATTGCAATTGGCAACTATTTTTTATTTTACCGGCGGGTTGCAAAATCCATTTGTGTTTTTATTCATTGTGCCGGTGTGTGTTTCGGCTACTATTTTACAACGCAATAGCACCATTTGGTTAGCCAGCTTAGCCATTTTACTGATTACATTTTTGGGTTTTTATCACGAAGCTTTGCCTTGGCCGCAAGGTGACCTATTTGAAATTCCTACGCTTTATATGATGGGCTTGTGGTCATCGCTTATTTTGGTGATGCTGTTTTTGGCTATATATATCAGGCGTATATCGACCGAGTCTTATGCTATGTTTGCCGCGCTAAGTGCCACAGAATTAATGCTAGAGCGCGAGCAAAAATTATCGGCACTCGATGGCTTGGCTGCCGCAGCCGCGCATGAATTGGGTACGCCGCTATCAACCATCACATTGGTTGCTAAAGAGCTTATGTTGGAGCTGAAAGACCAGCCCGAAGTTTATGAAGATTTGCAATTGCTGACCGAACAAGCCATTAGATGCCGTCGTATTTTGGCCGAATTGCAAGCCCGTAAAAACCAAGATAGAGATGATTTTCTAGATTTCCCGATCACTGAAATGATGGATGATTTAATTTCCAACCACCGCATGGCTGATATTGACATTCAAGTGTTCGAAACCGCGCAAGATAACAGCCCAGCGCCAATATTGCATCGCAACCCTGCGTTTTTATATGCCTTGGGCAACCTGGTCAATAATGCCGCCGAATTTGCCACACAAAAAGTGGTGATTGAGCTTGAATGGTCGGATCAATTCGTCAACATTCATATTGGCGATGATGGCGCGGGTTTTTCAGATGAAATATTGGATAAGTTGGGCGAACCGTTCATCTCGACCCGCACCGCCACGCCAGATAGTTTAGAATCGGGCGCGCATCATGGTATGGGTTTGGGGTTTTTTATTGCCAAAACCGTTTTGGAACGTAGCGGCGCACGCATGCGGGTTGGCAATCAAAAAGCCTATAAAGAAATGATTGAATTTGGCCAAAAACACCCTGAAATATCGGGCGCGCATATAAATTTAAGATGGCGCCGTGGTGAGTTTGAAAAAATTGGGCTTGAAGATTAATTTATTAGCCAATACTATAGTTTAAATGTTGTCCCTCTCTGCATAAGGTAGAAAAATTGATTAAAGATATTGAACAGTTAGATGATAAAAGCCTGTTATTGGTTGATGATGATCTGCCGTTTTTGAACCGCATGGCACGCGCCATGCAAAGCCGTGGGTTTGAGCCGCAAACAGCCGATAGTGTCGAAGCGGCGATGATCATCGTGAAACAAAACCCACCCGCATTTGCAGTGGTCGATATGCGGCTTGGTGATGGCAATGGTTTGGATGTGATTGCTGAACTTAAAGAAATACGCCCCGATAGTAAAACCATTATGCTGACTGGTTATGGCAATTTAACCACTGCGGTGAGTGCAGTAAAATTGGGTGCCATCGATTATTTGGCCAAACCTGCTGATGCCGATGAAGTGCTTGCGGCGTTACTGGCTTTGCCTGGCGAGGCTGCTGATGCGCCGATCAACCCAATGAGTGCCGACCGCGTGCGATGGGAGCATATTCAGCGGGTTTATGAATTGTGCAATCGCAATGTATCAGAAACCGCAAGACGGTTAAATATGCACCGGCGTACGTTACAACGCATCCTGTCAAAACGCGCACCTAAATAGAAAACAACTAAACATTTATACCTACTTCCAATTTTATTGCATTGCTGGTAGTTATTGCCAGTTATAAATATTTAGTAGCGATTCATTAACTTTATTCGACCAAAATCCTGATTAATTCTTTCACTAGATTTAACCCTTCCCTTTCAGGATTAAATATGTCAAATAAATTACAAAATGGGCAAAAAGCCACGAGTAAAACAGCTAAAAAAGAGCGTGCTGCTTTATTTTCATCATTTAAAATTTCTATTAGAATCAATGTATTGGTGATTATTGCTATCATTGCCATGGCGGTTACATCTGGCCTGACATTTTATAAAGAGATGCAGAATGCCAGCTATTTGGCTCAACAAGATAATATTCGCTCGTTGGGCGCTCAAGCGCTGAATATCGAAAAGGATTTCTTGAAATTCTCATTGCAAAAACAAGAATTTTTTGTCAATGAAGATATTGAATTCGCGAATGTGGTCAGCGGTTCTTTAACTAAGCTTATCAAATCTTTAGACTTTATGAAACAACTGCCAGGTGCTGATGCGGTGACTGGCGAAATTAATGCGATTATTGAAAATGGCCGGGCATTAGAAGTGACTTTTGCTGAACTGGCTGCCCAACAAGAAAGGCTCGGATTTTCCGAACAATCAGGATTGCACAAAGAATTTCATGAGACTGCTGAGGCGTTTGAAGTGGCGATTATCAAAATTGGCAATCTACCCAAAATGCAAATTGCGCTTAGTAAAATGCGGCGTTTTGAAGCCGCTTATTTAAAAACTGGGGTGGAAAAAAATATTGGTAAAGTGGTGAGTGCAAAATCAATTATCGCTGGTTTTTTCTATTCTCGCGGGTTGGATAAAGATCAACGTGCTAGTCTCAAAACTCCGCTTGATAAATATGTCAAAGATTTTAGAGCCTACGCAAAAGAAAATTTGGTTTTGAAGGGAATGCTCGAAAAGTTTAACACTGAATTTGCAAAACTTGCCCCTGCATTTCAACAATTGCGCATCGCTGCTGACATTCAAATGGAACAAGTGGTTAGAACCGCCCGTCAAGATGGAGCGCGGCTCACACAAATTATTTGGTCTGCCATGGGTGGCATTGCTTTGCTCATTCTGGTCTTTGGTTTGATTATCAGCCGTTCCATCTCTAAACCATTATCCACCATGGTACGCTTGATGGAACGCTCTGCCCAAGGCGAAATTGGCCTTGATATCCCTGCCCGCCAACAAAAAGATGAAGTTGGTGAATTGGCACGGGCGCTCGAAGTGTTCGATAAAAATAATGCCGAAGTGGCGCAGTTAAAACAACAAGATGAAGTTAATCGTCAAAAATCTGCGGCTGATCGTAGTGATGAACTTAATTCCATTGCTAATTCGCTCGAAACCCAAGTGCAAAGTGTGGTCAATAATGTCGGTGAGCAATCCAAAACCATGAGCAGTGAATCGACCCGTTTAGACGGGGTGATTGACACTTTGGTGGTTCATACAAACCAAGCCAACGAAAATGCAACTAATATTTCAAAACAAATTAATATGATTGCTTCAGCCTCTGAAGAACTTTCTTGTTCACTTAGCGAAGTGGCCAGTCAGGTAGAAACATCAAGTGGCATCAGCAAAAACGCCGTCGAGCAGTCGCAGCAAACCAATGAAACCGTCAAAACATTGGCCAGCAGTGCGCAAGCTATTGGCGATGTGGTTAAGCTGATTTCGGACATTGCCGAGCAAACCAACCTATTGGCGCTGAATGCCACCATCGAAGCCGCGCGGGCGGGCGATGCGGGTAAAGGGTTTGCGGTTGTGGCCTCTGAGGTGAAGAATCTAGCCAACCAAACCGCTAGTGCGACGGTTGAAATTTCAACCCAAATCAACACCATTCAAGATGTAACCAATAACACGGTTGCCGCCATTGGTGAGATTAGCAATACGGTGCGCGATATGGGCGAAATTACCAGCCAAATACAAACTGCAGTCGAGCAACAAGCCGCCGCCACTAACGAAATTAGCCGCAATGTGCAAGAGGCTGCGCAAAGCACTGATGAGTTTACCAATATTTTGCAATCAGTATCAGACCAAACCAATACAGTGGGTGAGATTTCGGCCACGGTGTTGTCAGAGGCTGACAAAACCTCCGAACAAATTGGCGAACTAGGCGGCCGTATGACCGAAGTGATCGGCAGCTTGCAGGAGAGTGCTAAAGTGAATAGCGTGGCGTAAGCTACGCTTACGCGTTTTTTGCTGGGCACTGCGTGCGTTCGCTCCGCTCTCTAGCTAAGCCACTCAGCCGCTGGTCGGATGTGAATTCGGCACCCAAATTGACTTCATTAAGCTAAGTTAGCTGGAGTCTGGCGAAACTCCGCATTTCGGTGCACTCCAACAAATTCTGAGTTTGCTGCTTGGTGTTATACTGCATATTTTGGGAAAAGAGCCCGAAGCCGTAGGCTGAGGCAAGCGCGACTGCGCGTCGCCGTTAGGCGTGGCAAGAGAGCGGAGCGAACGCACGCTAGTGCTTATAGAGAGCAACGCGAACGATAAAAGAGAGGCGAAGCCGAACGAAAAAATGAAATTTCCAGAGCATTACCAGTATCGCACCCAGAATATGCCGCAAGTATGAAAAGCGGAAATTTTATGCAAACTCATCTCCATTTTCATCTCAATTGACTTTACGTTCACTTGGTTTAAGCTGAATTAATAACAAACCAAGCATCAAGCTTAGAAAACCCCACTCAAACGTAATTTCTTGCTGCTGTTTAATGCCCAACATAAGATTTCACCCGATGCAGAATGTTAAAATTGCCATCATTGCAGATATACATGGAAATGCCTCGGCATTAACCGCCGTCTTGGCCGACATCGCCATGCAGAATGTTGATGACATTCTCAATCTCGGAGACCATTTCAGCGGACCATTGGATGCGCGATCCACAGCAGGACAGCTGATTGATTCGGGTATGATATCAATTGCGGGCAATCATGATCGCCAATTGATTGAACTTGCGCCAGGTAATATGGGCGCCTCGGACAAGTTCGCTTATGATCAACTTAGCACGCGTGCTATTGATTGACTTCTATTCATAAACGCATGACTTGATACCATATTTAGTCACTGATCAAACATAATCATATAAGATATGGTCTTTTCAATTAATGGAGAGACTTATGAAAATTAGATATTTTTTGCAATTAGAAGGCGCGGCAATATTTGGCTTGGCTTTGTTTATTTACGCATATCTTGGTGGGTCATGGTGGTTGTTTGGTGCGCTGATATTGGTGCCTGATTTATCGATGATTGGTTATGCGTTCGGGCTTAAAGTTGGTACATTCTGCTATAATCTGATGCATAATTACATCTTGCCAGCCGCCCTTGCGATGATGGGTGTTTATCTTAACGACGCTCTGCTCATCCAGATTGCCATTATCTGGTTTGCGCATATCGGTATGGACAGAATGATTGGTTATGGGTTAAAGTATAGCAGTGGGTTTAAACACACGCATTTTACAAGGCTCTGAACTGTGCTTAAGAAAAAACAATATGCCAATGGCCAACCCGTTCATAAAATGGTTGGTGATATACTGACCTATTTTTTTAAAACAGGTAAAGACAAAGCTTATGGCAAATATTTGAATGAGCAAATGCAGGGCGAATGGACATTTTATCGCGAGTCAAAAGGTGATGAGAATCAATTGTGGCAGATCGGTAATTTTGTCGATAATGTCAAACATGGCAACTGGAAACGTTATAGCAAAGCTGGTGAGTTGGAGTATGACGAGAATTTCGAAAACGGCAAAAAACTCTAACACCTAAATTTTACGCTGTAAATCACCACCACCGGCCAATAATAAAAGCCCCATATATAGCATCACATTGGGCGCTGTGTTCATCGGGCGCATATATTCCAAATATAAGCCGACAATCGGCATGGATATTGGCACTAATAATTGCCGCAACCCACCATAGGTGGCAAACACCCGCCCGCGCAAGTTTTCCGGCACATGCTTCTGCAAATATGTTGCTTCTAGCGGGCCTGAAAAACCCAAAAACAAGCCCATAACGCCAATGATGATGGCAAATGGCCAAAGGCTGGTGGCAAAATTAATGGCAATGATGCTTAAGGCCAAACCCGCATAGCCGAATGATAGTAAGTTGCGATAATCGAATTTATTGCCTAAAAATGTATAGAGCAAAGTGGATGACATGGTGCCGCTGGCAAAAAACACCATGATAATGCCTTGATCAATTGGTGATTGCAAAATCTGATTGGCGAAAATTGGTAAATATAGAAATAACAAAACCGATAAGGCCATCGAAATAATGGCGCTTAAAATCACGATGATTGCGGTTTCTTTATGTTGGTATATATAACGAAAGCCAGCCAAGAATTCTCGTAGATTCTGCGTGTTTTCTTGGCGTGGCGGTTTGGCCAAATGCTTTTGTAGCAAGAGCAGGCCAATGATCGGAATTAAAAAACTAAACGCGTCAAACCACAATAGGTTAATCACCCCATAGAGGCTGATTAATATGCCCGCTAGCAAAGGGCCGCAGAGATCCATCGCACTTTCAACCAGCGAGTTAAACCCGTTGGCTTTTTCTCGCGCCACATCGCTTACATCTAGCTGAGTGGCAAAAATTACGTCTTTTGCGCTGCGGCCAGGGCTGTCTAACACGGCACTTAAAAATATTAAAACTACCAATATACTCATGTCCAATTGGTCATAGATAAATAGTAATGGTATCAATCCGACTGCTAAAAAATTAAGTAAATCAGAATATTGCGAGGTTTTTACGCTGCCGAAACGATCTATCAAACCACCGCCAATTATCGAGGATAAAAACACAGGAATGAACTTGAAACCTAGTAATATGCCGACATAAGCAGGGCTGCCTGTCATGTCCAAAATCAACCAAGGAATGGCGAATTCGGTGAGGGCATTGCCCAATATAGACACGCCATTAAAGCTGATTAAACTGGTCAAAATTTTTCTCGATATCATTGGTTATACTCGTTTATCGCTCGCGGCTATTTCTCGCCATGCGAGAGCCTCCGCGGGGGCGCCACATAAGTGGCGGGCTCCAGTCCGCCTGTTTACCAATAAATTGGCTCGGGTTACGTATCGCTCGCGGCTATTTCTCGCTATGCGAGAGCCTCCGCGGGGGCGCCACATTAGTGGCGGGCTCCAGTCCGCCTGCTTACCAATAAATTGGCTCGGGTTACGTATCGCTCGCGGCTATTTCTCGCCATGCGAGAGCCTCCGCGGGGGCGCCACATTAGTGGCGGGCTCCAGTCCGCCTGCTTACCAATAAATTGGTTCGGGTTACGTATCGCTCGCGGCTATTTCTCGCTATGCGAGAGCCTCCGCGGGGGCGCCACATTAGTGGCGGGCTTCAGTCCGCCTGCTCGCCAACAAGTGGCTTGGGTTACGTATCGCTCGCGGCTATTTCTCGCTATGCGAGAGCCTCCGCGGGGGCGCCACATTGGTGGCGGGCTCCAGTCCGCCTGCTTACCAACAATTGGTTCGGGTTTTATTCCACTTAACCAGCCGTGCTCAATAATCCAAATCTATTACCGTGGTTTTTATAACGTGTATATAACACAAAAATTGTCATCACCAGTACCAAAATTTCTGCTGCGGCGCCTGCTAACCATATGCCATTTTCGCCAATAAAATCGGGCAGAATAAAGGTCAATGGTAGGGCAAATATATAGGTGCGGCTTAGGCTCAATATGGCGCTGCGTTTGGCATCGCCAGTTGCCTGAAAATAGGTCGAAATAATCATAAGTGGCCCAAATAAAGTAAAGGTAAGCGTCGTCAACGGCACAAGGCGCGCCACTTCAAGGCCGATTGCCACATCGCCGACAAACATGCCGCCAATGTCATATTTTATGAGGTTGACCAAAACTTGCATACCTGCACAATATATAAAGGCCGTGGCGATGGCTATTTTCACGCTGCCATCGGCTCGATCATGCAACTTTGCGCCAAAATTATTACCCAATATGCTTTGGAACGCCATGCTCAAACCTAAAAATGGCAAGAATAAAAAAGTCATCATGCGGTTGATGATGCCGTAAGCGGCAATCGTCGCGGTATAATTAGCCACGCCAAAACTCTGTAAATTATAAATAATGGCGCTCGACATGAGTGAAATACCCAGATAAGTCAGGCTCGCAGGCACACCCAACGCAATGAATTCACGCCAATATTGTGTGCTGATTTTAAAATCCGATATTTTCACTTTCACGGCAACATTGGCATATTTCCGATGAAAAAATGCCGCGGCCAATGAACAGGCTTGCGCCAAGATCGTGCCATAAGCACTACCCGCCACGCCATATTCAAACACCACAATCAGCAGATAGTTAAAGACAAAATTCAAACCAACGGCCGAAAGACTGAAAAACAGCATGGCGCCCATTTTACCTTCAGAGCGTAATGTATCACTCATAATGGCCAGCACAAAGGTAATTGGGGCAAAGAAAATTAAAACGCTTATATAATCATAGCCCATCTGGCTGAGGGTTAAATCACCCGCCGTCACCCACTCGATCAATGACCTGCCGCCGCCCAAAAATAAAATAATCAAAGCTGCGCAGATGATTAGGCTTAAAAATATCGCTTCCACAAAACTGCGTTTGGCCGCTGGCAAATCGCCACTGCCCAACAAGCGGGCCACAACGCTTGAAAAACCACCGCTGACCAGGCTAGACAATGCCACAATGATCATAAAGGCTGGAAACATGAGCGTCACCGCAGTTAAGGCATCTGCACCGACAAATTCACCCAAAAAATAGGCATCAACCAAAGTGAATGTGCCATTGACTAACATGATGAAAATAATCGGGGCGGCGGTGGCAAAAAATAATTTTGGCAATGAGCCGATTAAATATTTGTTTTGTATTTGTGGGTTTTCTGACATTACACTGCCTTGACATGAATATGAGTTATTGTATTGTTAAATATAGTTGACAGCGTCAATTATCATCTTAAATTGACGCTGTCAATAATAAATTCTGGGTGTTGAATGGCCAAAATATTAACCGAAGAACAAAAATTAGAAAAACGCAACAGGCTCATAGAGCTGGCGACGAGCATTTTAGAGCGTGATGGCGAAGCGGGGTTGACTGCTCGTGGTTTGGCACGCGAAGCGGGCATCAGCCGCACCACACCCTATCTATATTTTAAAGATAAAGAAGCTATTTTAAATGGCATCCGCTTGCAAATACTCAACCGAATCATCGCTAAATTTAAACAGGTGGATGAAAAAAAACCACTCACACAAATGCAATTATTTGGCGAAATATATACAATTTTTGGGTTAGAGCATCCCGAACTATACCGCTTGGTATTCACCTCAGATTTTTCACTACGCCCGATGCTACCTGAACTGCAGCAAGCCTTAAATAGTTTTCAGTCCCTCATGATGAGCCCGATGCAAAAGGCTTATGATGCAGGCTTAATTCGCATACCGCCAGATCGGCTTAACTTGGTGTTATGGTCATGCACTCACGGTTTGCTCAGCTTTGCCCATTCAGGCCTGATCGATAAACAAACAGTTTTGCCACAATTGCGCCAAGATATTGGCCATATATTATCACAAGGTTTTTTAAACCAAATTAAAGATTAAAGCCGTGCAAATATTCTCATCTGCAAAATACAAACTTGCCACAGGGCTTGCAAAAGGCCACCGCATTTGCGCCATTGGCGATGTGCATGGCAATGATCAACATATGGCGGCTTTACTTGATGGATTTGCTGCCCGTAATGACAAATATAAAAAAACCACATTGGTGCTGTTGGGCGATTTGAACGATAGAGGTGGCAGCAGTTTGGGCTGTTTTGATTTGGCTATTTCGGCCAGCAAACGGTTTGATGAAGTGATCTGTTTGCAAGGCAATCACGAGGCTATATTGCGCATAGTGACAGAGCAAGACAGGCCGGACATTAACGATATATGGCACCAATTTGGTGGCCAAGCGTTGATTGACGAAATTGGTAGAGAGAATTTGAATTTTGACAGTTGGGCTAAATTTAAAACTTCATTGGAAAAAAATATCGGCAAAAAACGCATGAAACACCTGTGCAATCTGTCCTCACACCATCATATTGGCAATCTGCTGTTTGTGCATGCTGGCACCAACCCCAATGCCAGCCTTGAGACGCATTTTGCGCAGGCATGGGATGCATGCTTTGGCGATCATTGGTGCTGGATACGCGAGCCATTCCTACAAAATCCTGTTAGTTTTAAAAACCATAAAGGCCTGACCGTGGTGCATGGCCATACACCGCAACAACGCGTAGCTTACCAGAAATCTGACGATTTATTTGCCGCCCATCAGTGGCAAGATGGCAAGCTAAACCTAGATGGCGGCTCTTATGCTTCAGGCTGTGTCACAGGGGCTGAATTTACTCATAAAGGCTATCGGCTCAATTGCGCCATTATTTATATTTAAATTTAGATCATATTACATGATTTTTTGACGAAACAATATAGGAATAAAATATGATCACCTCCCTAAGCCATATGACATTTGCGGTGAAAAACCTCGCTAAAATGGGACAATTTCTGGAGGATATTTTTGCCGCCGAACAAGCCTATGCCAGTGATGATCAAGAATTTTCGATAAGCCCTGAAAGATTTTACCTGATTGGCGAAATTTGGGTTGCCATTATGCAGGCAGAGGATAATATTGAACGCTCATATAATCACATCGCATTTAAAATTAGTGATGACGATTTTGATATGTATGAACAAAGATTGATCGATCATAAAATCGAAATGTTGCCGCCACGCCCTCGGGTAAAAGGTGAAGGCAGGTCATTATATTTTTATGATTTTGACAATCATTTATTTGAATTGCATACGGGCACGCTTAACGAACGGCTCGCACGCTATAAGTTAAAGAAGTAAAGATGGCCAAGCCTCTCCTCGCCGCGCAGAATATTCAGTTCGGGTATAATGTCGATAAAATGTTTGATGATTTGACCCTGCATATTGGCGCCAATGATCGAGTTGGTCTGGTCGGCACCAATGGCTGTGGCAAATCCACTTTGCTCAAAATCCTTAGCAAGACACTGGATGTTTCTAGCGGCGAGATCATCAATAATAACCGTATGGTTCTGTCGGTGGTCGATCAATTTGTGCCTGATCATCTGCAAAGCCAAAATATCTATGAGATTATTTTGGCGCAATTGCCCACCGATATGCGTGATGAAAGCGCTTATTTAGTTGACATTATGCTCAAAGACATGGGTTTTGCTGCGGCTGATTTTGGCAAAAATATCAATCAACTTTCGGGCGGCCATGTTAATTTGGTGTTGATGGCGCGGGCGCTGATCAACAATCCTGACCTGTTGCTGATGGATGAGCCGTCTAACCATCTAGATGTCGAAGCCATAGTGAAACTCGAAGAGTTTTTTATCAATCATTATAAAAATGCCTTTTTAATTATTTCGCATGATGTTGAATTATTGGATAAAATCACCAATAAAACCATATTCATTAAAGATGGCAAAGCCTATCAATATGAATTGGCCTATAGCGAGGCGCGGGTTGAATTTTTGGCCTATGAAAAAGCCCTTAAGAAACAGCGGGCGCTTGAAGAGCAAGAGATTGATCGGCTCAGTGCCACCGCCAAGCGTTTGGCGACATGGGGACGCGAGCATGACAATGAAAAATTCGCCCGCAAAGCCAAATCCATCGAAAAGAAAATCGATAAGTTGGATGGCCAAAAGACCGAAACCTTCAACCGCAATAAATATAGTTTGAATGTAAAAACCGATAAATTACGCGCCAAGACTTTGCTCGAAGTGCAGGATTATCAGGTCAAAACTTTGGATGGTGCGCGTGATCTATATAAAGTCGATGGCTTTTATATCAATAATGGCGATCGGGTTATTTTATTGGGTGCCAATGGTTTGGGTAAATCAACATTTGTTAAAAATCTGGTCGAAAAATTTGGACAAGAGGCGGGCAAAAACATTCGCTTTAACCCACAAGTCTCTCTGGGTTATTACGATCAGGAACAAGAGCAGCTAGACGGCTCAAAAACAATTTTCAATTATCTGAATGACCTGTTTGATTTTCCCGATTTGGACATTCAACGCGCCATCTTGCAGGCGGGTTTTTCTTATGACGAGATGGACAAAAAAATCGCGCTGCTTTCGGGTGGTGAGAAGGCGCGAATTCTGTTCACCAAGCTCAATTTACAACAACCCAATTTCATCATTTTGGATGAGCCAACCAACCATATTGACCTTTATGGACGCGAGCAATTGATCCGCCAGCTTACTTCATCAGGCGCGACTTTACTGATCATTGGTCATGACCGAAAATTCTGCAACATTGTCGGCAATCGGTTTTTTATGATTGAGCGTAATAAGTTGGTTGAGATAGATGATAGTTCTATTTTTTACCAAAGTTTGCAGTCCTCAACCCCAGCTTATACAAAGACGGAGTCGGAAGCGAAACAAGAATCTAATCAAACCGTTATGGATGATGATGAACAAATACTAGAACGCGTTCTAGAATTAGAAGATTTACTTAAAGCTGATTTGGGACGCAAAGCAAAACACCAGAAACCAGCTCTGCAACAGCAATGGCAAGTCGAGATTTCTGAGCTTTATGAGGCATTAAATGCCTGAGCGCCAAAAATTCCTGAACCAACTTGTTAGCCGAATTTTAGCCGCACAGAATGATGGCATTTTGCGGGTGGCGATTAACGGGGTTGATGGCAGCGGCAAGACCAGATTGGCCGACGAACTGGCTCGCTTATTGCGCGCTAAAAGCGCCAATGTCATTCGTGCATCAATTGATGATTTTCACAATCCGCGCGCCATTCGATATGCCAAAGGCAAAAATTCTGCACAAGGTTTTTACCATGATAGTTTTGATCTTAAAACATTTCAACGTCTGTTGTTAAAACCACTTAGTCAAGGCGGGAACTTGCATTATAAAACCGCAGCTTTTGACCATGTGACTGACAGTGCGCTCGACATGCCATTTATAATTGCTAAACCTCCTGCCATTTTATTGGTCGATGGTATTTTTCTGTTTAACGAGGTGCTGAAAGATGATTTTGAGCTTAAAATCTTCCTCGATGTCGCGTTTGAAATTTCATATGCCCGCATGGCCGTTCGAGATGAATCTCTTTTCAACCCACATGCTCCCGAAAATATACGCTATTATGAAGGCCAAAAATTATATTTGGCAGAATGCAAACCACAACAACAAGCCGATATTTTAATTGATTATAATGATTTAGAAACACCGAGATTGATATGAGCCATTTGAGTGAATTGCGAAGATTTAGAAAAATCGCCATTGCAGCATTGGCGCAATATCCACTCAGCAATATCCGCATTGATTTTATCGACTATGCTGAAAATGCTGTTTATAAAATCACCACGCGCGAAGGTATTTTTTTATTGCGCATTCATGCCAACCATTCCAAAACAGCAGAGGCGATAGGGCAAGAATTACAATATATTATTTTGTTGCGTGAGGATGGGTTTGATTTGCAAAAACCTTTGAAATCTTTGAATGGCGAATATATCGTTCATATTGATGACAAAATGATCAGTGTTTTGAGTTGGCAAATTGGCACTAAAAAATTCAAATCAATTACTGACAGACATTTTGAACTTTTGGGCAGCTATATGGCCAAAATTCACAGTTTTTCGATTAAAAATAAACGTAAGATTGTGACCTCTCAGCGTGAATATTGGATGCCTGATAATTTAGTTGGTTCTCGTACTATTTTCGGCTCTTTTGCTGGCCTCGAGAACATACAAGGCTTTGACAAGCCAGTATTTGAGGCTGCACGTTTGCAAACCTTGAGCCGCCTGCAAAAACATTATGATGAAAGCCCCGAAAAATTTGGTATGATTCATGCGGATTTGCATTTTAACAATATCCTTTGGCAAGGTGAGAATTTATTGCCAATTGACTTTGATGATTGTGGAATCGGCAGTTATTTGCATGATTTATCTATCCCCATCGTCACTACAAACAGCCAAAAACCGAAACAAAATCGCGATATTTTGCTCAACACCTATGGGAAAACACATAGTTTAACTCAAGCTGATATAGATTTGATTGATGATTATATTCTGTCGCGTCACATTTCCAATCAAGCTTGGTTATTAATGCGCTCAAACCACCCTAAAATCAAAAAATACCATATACAGACTATGGAAGGAACCATGAAGGTTTTGAAAGCCGGATTGAAATGAATATCATCGCTTATCGACCTGAATATGCCGCTCAAATTGTATAAATGGCCTGATTAACCCAAATTGTTTATATAATTTTAAAACTTTTAGGCTAGTATAGAATTAGTCTCGTTCAAGTATAGTTATTCAAAGTAACCACCATGTCCCAAGCCGTCTGTAAATTACCACAGAAATCTCAAAAACAGTCCCATCGCAAATTTGCCGAAAAAACACTGATTGTCGCCAGCCACAATCAAGGTAAAATACGTGAAATCAATGAGCTGCTTAAGCCATTTGGTATTTTGGCAAAATCGGCCTCGGAACTGCATCTTGATGAACCAGAAGAAACTGGCGATTCATTTGTTGAAAATGCCGAGTTAAAAGCCTTGGCCGCCGCCAAAGCCTCTGGCCTGCCTGCTTTGGCTGACGATAGCGGTTATAGCATTAAAATTTTAAATGGTGACCCTGGCATTTATTCCGCCCGCTGGGCAGGTGATCATAAAGATTTTGCTTTGGCCATGCAAATGGTCGAATGTAAATTACAAGATAAAGACGCACAAGAAGATGATGAACGCGCTGCCTCATTCATCTGCGCTTTAACCCTCGCTTGGCCCGATGGCCATGTGGAAACTTTCGAGGGCCGTGTTGATGGCGTGAGCATCTGGCCACCCAAAGGCGATAATGGTTTTGGCTATGATCCAATTTTTAAAGCCAATGGCCATGACCGCACTTTTGCCGAAATGGATTGCAGCGAAAAACAAAAAATCTCTCACCGTGCCGATGCTTTCAAACAGCTTGTTGATGCTTGTTTTAAAGCAGCTTAATGCCAGACCTTACCATTCCAAAAGAAAAATTTGGCATTTATGTGCATTGGCCATTTTGTGCTGCCAAATGCCCTTATTGCGATTTCAATTCACATGTTAGGCGCGAACCGATCGATGAGGCACGTTTTGTCTCTGGTTATTTAAAAGAGCTCGATTATACGCATAATCTTGCCCCCAACCGCCGTGTTGCCTCAGTGTTTTTTGGTGGTGGCACGCCGTCATTAATGAGCGGTCATGCGGTCGGTGCAATTATTGATAAAATTGCCGATCTGTGGGGTTATGAAAACAATGCCGAGATTAGTTTAGAGGCCAACCCCACTTCAATCGACAGCCAAAATTTTGCCGCCTATAAAGTGGCGGGCGTCAACCGCATTTCAATCGGCGTGCAGGCGATGAATGATCAAGATTTGCGCAAATTAGGCCGTCAGCATAGTGTCGATGAAGCAAAAGCGGCGATTAAATTGGCGCAACGAGAATTTGATCGAATCTCATTTGATCTGATCTATGCCCGCCCGCAGCAAACATTGCAACAATGGATGGATGAATTAAAACAAGCCATAGAATTGGGCACCGATCATCTGTCTTTATACCAGCTTACGATTGAAAGCGGCACACGGTTTGCCGATTTGTATAAATTGGGAAAAATCATCATGCCTGATGATGATCATGCGCGCAATCTATACGATGCCACACAAGATATTTGCGCCGAATATGGCCTGTATAATTACGAAATATCCAATTATGCCAAAGCGGGCGAGGAATGCCGCCACAATCTGCTTTATTGGCGTTATGATGAATATGCGGCGGTTGGCGCGGGGGCGCATAGCCGCTTAAGATCCAGCAATGACCCAAGTATACGCTATGCCCGCGTCGACCAAAGACAGCCCGAAAAATGGCTCGAGACGGTTGAGGTGCAGGGCCATGCCTTTATAGATGTTGAGGAATTGACGCCTAGCGCGCAAGCCATTGAATATCTGCTGATGTGTTTGCGGCTGCGTGAAGGGGTTAGCCTTAAGCGGTATGCGCATTTGTCGGGTGAGGCACTCAGTGTGCCGAATATTGTTAAGATGGTTGAAGCGGATTTATTAATTCATGATGTTGAGGCTCAGCGTATTTGTACGACTGAGGAAGGCTTGAGGCTGACTGATTATATAATCGGTGAATTGTTGGGGTAAAGCTGATTGGCTGTGAAAAGACAGTTGGCTGATAGTTGATACTCTGGAAGTCTGCATTATGTTTGGCACTGCGTGCGTTCGCTCCGCTCTCTAGCTAAGCCACTCAGCCGCTGGTCGGATATGAATTCACCACCCCAATCAACTACATTACGCTTAGTAAGCTAGAGTTTGGTGACGCTCCGAATTTTGGTGCCAAATTGTTACTCATTGTGCTTTGCTTGGGAAAAGAGTCCGAAGCCTTTAGGCTGAGGCAAGCGCGACTGCGCGTCGCCGTTAGGCGTGGCAAGAGAGCGGAGCGAACGCACGCTAGTGCTACTAGCCTACCGATAGGTGGGCGAAAAGAGAGGCGAAGCCGAACGAAAAAATGCAAACTTCCAGAGCCTTGGCAGGAGCGCCACCCAGTATATGCTGCAAAAAGCCAGTTAGATCGGCTGAAATTTTTCTAGTTGCCCGCCACACCAGCAGTGCCAACTGTGCTGAAACCACCGCTGCCGACTTGCATTACATTTAATGCATAGTTAGAAATGCCGCCTGCGCTATAGTTATAATGGCCAAGCACGCCGCCATAGCCGCCTGCGCGGGTGATGGCTTGTTGTGTGAAGCGATTGCCAATTGTGCCGTTACGGCCCAATGTAGCCACTAAGCTCAATGCATCATATGCCAATGCGGCACGTTCGGTGGTTGGTGTGTTGCCAAATAAAGATGCATATCGCGAATTAAAACGGTTTAATCTGTTGGCATCAGCATTGGCAAACCAACCACCCGATAATTTGGCGATGGATCGCGTGGTGCTTTTATTCCATAAGCTGGTGCCCAAGAATTTAACGCCAGATGCGGTATAACCCGCTGATTCTAAAACTTTAATGATGTTTTTATTCACATTCGGGCCTTCGGGCAACAATAAAGCATTGGCATTGGCCGATTTAGCTTGCGCGGCAAAACCTTTAACATCAGCAATAAATTGGGTTTTAGAGGCATCGGTTCTTAAGCGCGTATATGTGCCAGCCGCAACCAATGTGCCATGGCGGCCTGCGGCCGATCGAAAGGCTGCGGCAATCACACTGCCAAAACCACTTTTCGGGGTGAGTGAGGCAAAACGGGTAAAGCCACGGCTGGCGGCATAAGCCACCACGGCGTCAATTTCTTTTTCACGCAGGAATGTTTGTAGATAAACGCCATTGCCTGCCACCGTGCGGTCTTGTGAAAAGGCAATCACTGGAATGCCAACAATATTGGCTTCAACACCTACCACTCGTACGGCCGACCCGGTGATTGGGCCTAAAATAACTTCTGCACCTTTGGCAATCACTTTGCGCGCTGCTGCACGCGGGCCAATGGAGCTGCTATTTTCAATAATCATTAGAATTTTAGCGCCTTTATTGTCAATCACGGCAAGCTCAAGTGCATTTTTAACAATTTTTCCATATTTGGTATCGAGCGGCAAAACCACGCCCACTCTGATTGCGCCATCTTGAATCAAACGGTTTGGCACATCGCCAACCAATGTTTGGTTTGGTGATCCGGTGTTAAAACCTGAGCCCGTTGCACAAGAGGTTAAGCCAATGGCCATTAAAACCATAAATCCCAATTTGGAAATACTTGTTTTTTTCATCATCAATTGCCCCAACCTATTGTTTTTAGCGCTGTCAGTGCCCCCACTTAGCTTAGCTATAGACTATAATTTCATCTAAGGTAAATATTAACCATTAAATGCGCTATAAATATTTTTTTGTGCCACAAATTTGCAACACAATATTTTCATTTGCTTTTTAACTGTAGAATATGGCAATAATGAGCCACAATATTAAAGCTGGTGTTTAAGGACAGTCTGTGCAAATAAATATCGAAAAACTTCCCCTGCCCACAGGGCTTTATGTGGTCGCCACACCTTTGGGCAATTTAAAAGACATTACGTTGCGCGCCTTAGAAACCCTTGCATCGGTCGATTTTATCTGGTGTGAAGACAAGCGCATTTCGGTGCGTTTGTTGCAAGCCTATGATATTAAAAATAAATTATTCGCCTACCACGAACATAATGCCGATGATGAAATGCCACAAATTTTGGCCAAACTCGAGGCTGGTGCTTCTGTGGCGCTTATATCTGATGCTGGCACGCCATTGATATCCGACCCCGGCATGAAATTAATCAACGCCTGCCGTGAGCGTAATTTAAAGCTTATCCCTATACCAGGGTGCAGTGCACCGATCACCGCATTATGCGTGGCTGGGCTTGCCACAAACCGCTTTTTATTCGAAGGTTTTTTGCCCAATAAAAAACTTAAAAAACAAGCTGTTATAGATGAGCTGAAAAATATTGATGCAACTTTGGTGTTTTTTGAATCACCCAAACGCTTGCTTTCGAGCCTTGAGCTGATCGCGCAGATGTTGCCTGACAGACAAGTGACGGTGGCGCGAGAGCTGACCAAAATATATGAAGAAGTGATCACCCTGCCCGCGGCTGAAATATATGCCGAATATAAAAGCCGCGAACGCATCAGAGGCGAAATTGTGCTGATGATTGGCCCCGCCACCACGCAGGTTGCGGTCAGCCAAGATGATATTGATGCGGCCTTAACGCAAGCTTTGGCTAAAATGCGAGTTAAAGAAGCGGCAAATTTTGTTGCCGAACAATTTGGATTGCCCAAGAAAACCCTTTACCAACGCGCTTTAGAAATTAAATAATGAATTTTACTGGCAAAAGAAAAAGTGAATTTATCGGCCGTATGGCCGAGCGGTTTGCCATTGTCTATATGCTGTTTAAAGGCTATCGTTGCATTGCTTTACGCTATAAATGTTTCGCTGGCGAAATAGATCTAATTTTCAAACGCGGTCAAAGTGTAGTTTTTTGTGAAGTAAAATATCGAACCCGTAAAGATACGCTGCTTTATAGCGTCACACCTACACAAAAGAAACGCATACGGCGCGCTGCCGAATTTTGGTTGGCACAACAGCATCAATCCCAACATGTGCGGCAGGGGCGCCCTGTGCGACAGGGACGCCCTGTGCGACATAACATCCGCTTTGATTTTATTGGTTTGACTTTATGGCAAAAACCCATCCATATAAAAAATGCGTTTTAAACAATTGCGAGTGATTAAATGGATAGGTTATTTCGGTATTTCATATATTTTCTGGTCAGCAGCGTGCTGGTTTTTGCAATTGGCTATATCTGGCTGTTTCTCACCCAAGGCGATTACGCCAAAGGCGAGTTTGAAATTGTCAATTTAGAGCCTTATTCAATCCATATCGAAATGTCGGCGATAAATGATGAAGGCGCAAACCGCTTATTTCGCGGCAGCATCGAAAAAGGCAAAAGCAAAAAATTTGAAAAATTTGTCTATGGCCAAGGCGTATATGAAATTAAATTGAACAAAAAAATTGATTTTTCAATCGATGCATTTAATGATAAAAATAATTTTGTGAAGAGGCTTATAATCAAAGACGATAAAGCCTATTTTGAATCCGAATGATAATCAACACCCAAAGGTTTAAACTATGGCGTTAAAAATTGCTGTGCAAATGGATCCAATCGAAGATTTTGACATCAGAGGCGATTCAACTTTTGCCATCATGCTCAGCGCGCAAAGCCGCGGTGCCACAATATTCTGCTATCATGTTGATGATTTGGCAACTCAGGATAAACAAGTGGCGGCCTATGGCCACTGGATTACTGTGCGTGACGAGATTGGCAACCATTTTACCAAGGGTGAATTGATACGTGAAGATTTACGCCAGTTTGACGCTCTATTCATGCGCCAAGACCCGCCATTTGATATGGCTTATATCACCGCCACACATATTTTAGATCAAATTGCTGATGACGTTCTTATTGTCAATAATGCCAGCGAAGTGCGCAATGCACCCGAAAAAATATTTGTGCTTAAATTCCCCGATTTAATGCCTAAAACGCTAATCACCCGCTCGGTGCGTGAGATCGAAGCTTTTCGCAAAAAACACGGCGATATCATTGTTAAACCACTTTATGGCAATGGCGGCGCGGGCGTATTTCGGCTTAAGAAAGATGATTCAAACCTGGCTTCATTGCTTGAATTATTTTTCGAGAAAAACCGCGAACCGTTGATGATTCAGCCTTTCTTAAAAGATGTAAAATTTGGCGACAAACGCATTATTTTAATTGATGGCGAAATTGCGGGGGCGATTAACCGCGTGCCGCTCGAAGGCCAAGTGCGCTCCAACATGCATGTCGGCGGGCGGCCAGAAGCTGTCGGCATCACCGCACGTGACCGCGAAATTTGCGAGGCGCTCAAACCCGAGCTTAAAGCCCGCGGGCTGATTTTTGTCGGCATTGATGTGATTGGCGATTATCTAACCGAGATTAACGTCACCTCTCCGACAGGCATCAGAGAGGTTGAACGGTTTGATGGGGTTAATATAGCCGACATGATTTTGGATGTGGTGGAACAAAAAATCAAATAGGCCATATAATCCTCGACTCATTTTAATGCGGCAATGAATGGCAACACATCTTGGCCGTAAAATGGCTGTTGGGTTGACCAGAAAATATAATCTGCTGCAGCTTCATCGCGGCCAAAATTATAAATTTCTTCAACCGTCACTTGTTGGCTGGTTTTGGGGTTGATGATCTGGTAATTGCCATATTGCACGGCCATACCCGAAGTAATTTTGCCAGCATATTGCTTTAAAAATTTGTAGCTATGGTTCATTTGGGCTTTGCGATATACTTTTATATCTGGCCCACCCATGCCAATGTTATTTTTTGCGGCAAATTCATACAGGCTGGTCAAATAACCTTTGTCTTCCCATGGCAGCCATTCGCCCGGCATGAAATTAGCATATTGCATGGCGACGGATTTAGGAAAAGCAGTTTTTAACGCCGCCATTTGGTTTAATATGGCCTGATGATATATTTTGGGAGTGAAACCATCGGGGTATAATTTACCCGTTTCGCCAAATTCTATGGCTGTTTCGGCCAAATTTATACCCGCAATTTTACCATCAAATTCCGCACCAAGTGCATCTAATAATTTATAGAATCGCGCGGCAACATTTTTGTCCCAACGTCTTGCAACGCGGCCATCCTCACCGATAATCACATCGCCTTGTTTCAACTGATATTGCACGGCCACACCGCCATTATATTGTGGCTCATTGATTATATAATCTGGCACATTCACCCCAGATTCGGTGAATGATATATCCTGCAATTGAATGAATAATTGTTTGTTATGTTGAGTCAGATAGGCAAGGTCGGCTTTGATGTCAGCAAATTCATATTGGTCTTTATTTGGCTCTAATTCTGACCATCTATATTTGAGCTGCGCGCCAATAACATTGGAATTATTCAAAAAAGACGACTCATTAATTCGTTCACGATCCAAATTGAAAAATATAAAATTTTTGATGGTTTTTTCGGCTGCATTGACAATTTGTAATGGCAACAAAGCCGATAATAGAACTGCCAATAAGACAGGTTTGATCATAGTGTTTTTGAACATATTTTTCACCATTTGAGTTAGTTATAAAAATAATAATATGTTCCCCGTCGCATATATCTCATATCAATTATGCGGGGTTTATGGCAAAAATATGACTCGACTTCACTCGTGAAAACGTTATTGTTCTCTTTTTGTTCTTGACTATTTTTACGTTTTGAGATAGCAATGGAACAACAAAAGGGCAAAAAATGGTTGCGCATATTAAAACAGTGACATTTATCGGCACCGAGGCCATTGCGGTCGATGTGCAGGTGCAGATTAGCTCTGGCATGCCAGCCTTTACCATTGTTGGCCTGCCCGATAAAGCTGTGGCGGAAAGCCGCGAGCGGGTGCGCGCCGCTTTGGGTGCGGTTGGTTTGGCTTTGCCACCTAAACGCATTACGGTCAATTTAGCGCCTGGCGATCTGCCCAAAGAAGGCAGCCATTTTGATTTGCCAATTGCGCTTGGCCTGATGGCAGCGGCGGGCATTATACCCATAGAATATATAGGCAGATTTATCGCCATTGGCGAATTGTCATTAGATGGCTCAATTGCGCGGGTGAGCGGCAGCTTGCCAACCGCTATTTTTGCCAATGCGCATGGTTTAAGCCTGATATGCCCCGCCAGTTGCGGCGGTGAGGCGGCATGGGCGGGTGATGATTTTGAAATTTTAGCGCCGAAGAATTTAATCAGCCTGATCAATCATATCAAGGGCGAACAAGTGCTGATACGGCCCGTTGCCCAAGTGCGTGAGATGTTGCAAAATCAACCCGATTTGCGCGACATTCGCGGGCAGGAAAATGCCAAGCGCGCATTGGAAATTACCGCTGCGGGTGGGCATAATATGCTGATGATTGGCCCACCAGGTTCTGGTAAATCTATGCTGGCCTCGCGCTTAAGCGGTATTTTGCCCGCGCTCGAAACCAAAGAAATGTTAGAGACCAGTATTATTGCCAGTGTTGCGGGTAATCTGCCTGACGGACAATTAAGCAATATACGGCCGTTTCGTGCTCCCCATCATAGCGCCAGCATGGCGGCTTTAATTGGGGGCGGCAGCAAACCGCAACCGGGCGAGATTTCATTAGCACATCGCGGGGTGTTGTTTTTAGATGAATTGCCCGAATTTGCGCCACGGGTGTTGGATAGTCTGCGGCAACCATTAGAAACTGGTGAAGTGCTGGTTTCGCGTGCCAATTACCATGTTAATTACCCAGCTAAATTTCAACTGATTGCAGCGATGAACCCGTGCAAATGCGGTATGGCGGGGCAAGTTGGGCATGTTTGCAAACGCGGCGCTAAATGCGCTGATGATTATCAAGCGCGGCTTTCTGGGCCGTTGTTGGATCGGATTGACATTCACATTCATGTGCCTTCGGTGAGCCCACAAGATTTGAGTTTACCTGCTGCCAAAGAAGGCAGCGCCGATGTCGCCAAACGAGTGACGGCAGCACGTAAAATACAAGCCACACGATTTCAAAAATTCGGCTTAGACATTCTCACCAATAGCGAAATTTCACCGCAACATATTGATGAAGTTATTTTGATTGACGTTATGGCCAAAACACTATTGCTTAAAGCCTCGGATAAATTGAGATTAAGCGCCCGCGCTTATCACCGGGTGTTGCGCTTGTCACGTACCATTGCTGACATTGAGATGAGTGAAATTGTTAGCAATGCACACATTGCCGAGGCGCTCAATTATCGTGGGCAATCAGATCAAAAAGCGGCAGCGGCTTGATAGATATTTAATTTAAACATGGAAAGGGTTTAATAACTAATTTAACTTAAGCTTATCGGTATCCATATCAGCATATTATATATATGTTGATCGTTACGAGCCGAAAAGTTATTCATGCAAACTCATTTTTTAAGACAATCTTCTAGCCCTTCTGATGTTGGAGAAAATTTAGCTCATAAAATTGGCTTTGATCATGGTTATTTGGATGAAATTGGAGGCCAAGAATTTAATCAAAATTCTACCTATAATAGAGGCTCAACTACCAAATTTGTTAGTTTTATCACCTCTAAACAATTTTTAATCTTTAATTTAATGGCATTGCTTGTCATTCTATTTAGTGGCATTTATTTACAATATTTTTTAGCCGTTTCATCTGTTCCGCTGATGCTCGTTGGCGTCGGTCAGGCGATTGTTTTCATGTGCCTCAATATTTATGGCCGAGAGCATGTCTATAAGCAGAGTCGCATTGACCGTTTATCGACCCAAAAAATGGCTCAAATCGCGGTTGGGTTAGAGCAAAATGTTGATCATTTAAACGTTGAAAAATGGGATTTACAACAAAGCGAAAAACGTTATCGTGGCTTGGTCAATAGCCAAAGTGACATCATCATTCGACAGAATATTCAAGGCAAATATACTTATGTGAATAGTGTTTTTTGCAATATATTTGATATGCGTAAGGAAGAAATGCTCAATCGGCGTAAAATCATCCCTGTGGTGGACGGCGACCAAAGTTCAATTTTTCCCGAAGTGACCCAGCCACCTTATAAGGTCAATCGGGTGCAGCTTATTCAAACCCGTTACGGCCTCAAATGGTATAGCTGGGAAGAGCAAGCCATTTTCGACAAAAATAAACGCATCACCGAAATCCAATCTGTTGGTCGTGACATCACCGCCTATAAATTAGCCGAAAAGCAAATTGAAGTGGCGCGGGATAACGCCCAAGCCGCCAATAGCGCGAAATCGATGTTTCTGGCCACCATGAGCCACGAGATTAGAACCCCGATGAATGGTGTTTTGGGCATGATTAACTTGCTTATGGATACTGATTTAACCGCTGAACAACAAAATTACGCAGATGCGGTCAAAACCTCGGGTGAAAGCCTGTTGTCACTGATTAATGAAATTTTGGATTATTCAAAAATTGAAGCGGGTAAATTTTCACTGTCGCCGCATAAATTCAACATTCATAAATTGATCGAGAATGTCACTGAGTTATTGTCATCCAGAAGTTCGGCCAAAAATATCGAAATTGCTGCCCGTATAGACCCCAGCGTGCCACAATTTTTGGTCGGTGACGAAAAGCGCATTCGCCAAACCTTGGTCAACTTGCTTGGCAATGCCATTAAATTCACCGAATATGGCGGTGTTTCTATTGAAGTTGAGGCCAGCAATGAGGCCAATGACAAAGCAGGTGATATGATTTGTGATCTTAAATTCACCATTAAAGATACAGGCATTGGCATTAGCGAAAGCGATCAACTAAAAATATTTGGCGAATTTGAACAAGCCGACGGCACTCATTCACGCAAATTTGAAGGCACGGGTCTGGGTTTGTCCATTACCAAAAAAATCATCGGGATGATGGGCGGGAAAATCAGCGTCACCAGCGTGTTGGGCGAAGGCTCGTGCTTCCGTTACAATCTATTATTGCGCACCGATCAACACGGGGGTGTGGTGCAGGAAGACAATCAACTCGAAGGCCATCATTTCATTATCTTGTCCAAACAAGCCATTGAAATCGGCTTGATACAACATCAGCTTGATCAAGCCAAAGCCACCACAAAAATCATCACCTCGTATGATGACATGCTGGCACAGGTTAGTGATGCCAGTGAGGCCAAAGCCGCGCATATTACGGTCATTGCCGATGCTGAAATGGCCAATCATGAATATTTACGCCAGTTGGAAATTTGCGAAAAACATTGGCATGGCGCGCCGATGCGCACCATTGTTTTATTGGCGCCCAAGCAAAGGCGCATGGTGCAGGAATATAAAGACAAATTCGGGTTTGATTTTTACCTGATTAAACCAATTCGACGCGAGTCATTATTCAATATTATTTTGTGTGCGCATTTAAAAATCTCAATCGATGGCATTGAAGTGCCGCATTATGACCGCAGCCTAATCTATAAAAAACTTGCCAAGCAAGGCGATGTTGAATCTTATCGCGCGGCTGGCCATATAGTGGAAACTGCAGCACAAGAACGGGCATTTGACCCGAAAAAAAATGATGAACAGCCATTCCCAAATGTGGTAAAGGCGGCTGAAACTCATACAAATGGTAACGGAAAAATTAACATTTTGTTGGCTGAAGATAACCAAATAAACGTTATGTTGGCGGAAGCTCTGCTTAAAAAACTGGGCATAACATGCCATCACGCGCTTAATGGCAAGCGCGCGGTCGAAATGCTTGAAGAGAAACCAGCTGGTTTTTACCAATTGATTTTAATGGATGTTCATATGCCGATTATGGATGGCTTAGATGCCACCAAGGCGATTCGAAAATTATTCGATGAGGTTAAAGCCAAGACGCCGATCATCGCGCTGACAGCCAATGCATTTGAAGAAGATCGAAAAATGTGCCTAAATGCTGGTATGGATGACTATCTAATGAAGCCATTGGATGAGAAAAAATTTAAGCAGATCATAGAAACTTTTGTCGCACAGGGTGACCTTGTCGCCAACCAAGCTAATGGCTAATGCAGGAATGACTGTGGCTAAAGCCATTATAGTTTGAGCTTTATATGGTTTGAGTTTGCATTTATAGTCTAAGTTTTATACTATTTAATCAACTCAAATTTCATTATTGATAGCGCCTGAATGTCCAATCTAAAAGCCAGCAAATCGGTTCATAAAACCACCCCAATGATGCAGCAATTCATGGAAATTAAGATTGCCAACCCGGGGAAATTATTGTTTTTTCGTATGGGCGATTTTTACGAATTATTCTTTGATGATGCCGTCGCCGCTTCATTGGCGCTTGATATAACCCTGACCAAACGCGGCAAACATAATGGTGAGGACATCCCGATGTGCGGCGTGCCGGTGCACGCATCGACACAATATTTGCAAAAATTGGCCAAAAAAGGCTTTAAAGTTGCAATTGTCGATCAGCTTGAAGACCCTAAAGAAGCCAAAAAACGCGGGCCAAAATCAGTGGTCAAACGCGGTGTGGTGCGCATTGTAACCGCTGGCACACTGACCGAAGATAGCTTGCTCAATGCCCGATTGAATAATTATCTATTGTCAATCGTGCCCAATGTCAGCCTTTCTGAAGCTGGTGAGCCCATGTTGGCTGTGGCTTGGGTGGATATTTCAACGGGTGGTTTTGCCTGCGAGACTATGGCGCTCGGCAATGTTAATGCCACGGTGGCGCGGCTCGAAGCCAAGGAAATTATTTATTCGTCAAGCCTTGAGGCGTTTATCGAGCCTTTCAAACAAGGCGATACGGCTATTGATTATTTAGAATTATGGACTGAACGCGGCGCGATTCTTTCGCCATGCATGCAAGATAGCTTTGACAGCCAACAAGCGACAAATAATTTTTCAACTTATTTTAATCTATCCGATATTACTGAATTGGGCGGGTTTAACCGTGCCGAACTGAGCGCCTTGGGTGGCTTATATGCCTATATTGAAGACACTCAAAAAGGCCAAATGCCGATTTTAAAGCGACCAGACCAGCACCAAATGGGCAGCAATATGCTGATTGATGCCGCCACCCGCACGAGCTTAGAAATTTTGCGTACCCAAACGGGCGAAAAGGCGGGTAGCCTGCTCAATGCCATTGACCGCACGGTCACTGGCCAAGCGGCACGTTTATTGGCTGGCCGCTTGTCATCGCCATTAACCGATCAAAAATTGATAGAAGAACGGCTTAATATGATTGCGTGGTTTTTGAACCAAAGCCATTATATTCACGATTTTAGAGACTTGATTAAAAACCTACCAGATATAGAACGGGCTTTGGCACGGCTGGCGATTGGCCGCGGGGGCCCGCGCGATTTACTCAGCCTGCGCACGGCATTTTTAAAAGCCCAACAAAGCGAGGCTTTGTTTTTAAAATCCAACCGCGAAACGTGGCCGCAGGATTTAAAAATTGCCATCGAAAATCTCAATCTAAGCCATTGTGGCCTCAACCAAATGCTGATTGATAATTTGAATGATGAAGTGCCTTTGCTGGCCCGTGATGGCGGGTTTATACGCGATGGATTGCGCCCTGATTTAGATGAGGCGCGGCAATTGTCCACTCAAGGCAGGCAGTTTATTGCGGGGCTTGAGCGTAAATATAGCGCGCAAACAAATGTAAAAAATCTACGCATTAAACATAATAATATGCTGGGCTATTTTATTGAAGTCTCTGCTGCAAATGCCGATGTTTTACTTAATGAATTTAAAGCCGATTTCATCCACCGCCAAACCATGAAAAACGTGGTGCGGTTCACCAGTGTTGAGCTTGGCGAGCTTGAATTGAAAATCTCATCTGCTGGCAATAAAGCGCTCGAAATTGAATTACAAGAATTTGAAAAATTGGTTAGCGCCACCACTAAATTTGCCCCAAATCTCAACAAATTAGCGGGTGCATTGGCGGCGCTGGATGTGGCTGCAGCGCTCGCGTTGTTGGCGGGTGAGGAGAATTATTGCCGCCCTAAAATTGATGACAGTCAGGTATTTAACATTGAAAATGGCCGCCATATTGTGGTTGAACAAGCGCTTAAAAGCCGTAATGAGCCTGCATTTATTGCCAATGGGTGTCTGCTAAACCAAGCTGAAAAAGGCGCCCAAAATTCTGCACGCATTTTGCTGCTCACTGGCCCTAATATGGCAGGTAAATCAACCTATTTAAGGCAGAATGCGCTGATCGCTATTTTGGCACAAATGGGCTGTTATGTGCCTGCGCAATCGGCGCATATTGGCATTATTGATAAATTATTCAGCCGGGTTGGTGCGTCAGATGATTTGGCGCGTGGCCGCTCGACCTTTATGGTCGAAATGGTCGAAACCGCCACTATTTTAAACCAAGCGACCGAAAAATCTCTGGTGATTTTAGATGAAATTGGCCGCGGCACTGCCACTTATGATGGCCTTTCCATCGCATGGGCAACCATTGAACATTTGCATGAGCAAAATAGCTGCCGTTCGTTATTTGCTACCCATTATCATGAGCTGACGGGGCTGAATGACAAGCTTAAACATTTAAAAAATGCCACCATGCGGGTGGCTGAATGGAATGGCGAGGTGCGTTTCTTGCACGAGGTGCGCAAAGGTGTGGCCGAGCGGTCTTACGGCATTCATGTGGCTAAATTGGCTGGTTTGCCAGATTTGGTTATCAATCGCGCCACCGAAGTTTTAGAATATTTGGAAAAAAATCAAAATGATGAAATAAAGCAAAATATGATTGATGATTTACCGCTGTTTAACCATGCAAGACCCAAATCATTCAGCCAAGCGGCTGACCCTGCTGCTGACCAACTTAAACAGCGCGTGTTGGCCATTATACCAGATGATTTAACTCCAAAAATCGCGCTGGATTTGATTTATGAGCTGAAAAGAATCGCCAATGACACGGTTTAAAGCCCACACAGAGAAACCCAAGTTTAAGGTTCTATTATGACAGAAGTTGCCACAGAAAAAACACCCTATAAGCTGAGTAAGCGGGTGAATTACCGCACTTCAAGCCGCAAAATGGCCAAAATTTTTGCGGCGGCCATTTTTGGTGATTTTGTTGAAGTGATTCAACAAAACGGTGGAGATTACTCAAAAAATGCAGCCGAAACACGCTTGGCTTTGCTCAATAAGGCACGATTATCGCTCAAAGATGTTCGGCATCAAGCATTTTTGGAGTTAACCAGAACGGGTAAAGGCACGCAATGCGCGCGCGGTTTATCGGCCTATCAAGATGGCCTGATTTCGGCGCTGATGCAATTGGCTGAAAGCCATGTGTTTGCCGATGCTGATGCCAATGATGCCCAGCGTATTGCCGTGGTCGCCGTCGGCGGTTATGGCCGCGATAGTTTGGCACCACATTCAGATATTGATTTACTAATGCTTTTGCCTGCCAAACCTGACAAACGTTCAGAGCAAATTATCGAATTTATTTTGTATTTCTTATGGGATTTGAATTTTAAAGTTGGCCATGCGGTGCGCAATGTCGAGCAATCTATCACCCATTCTAAAACCGATATGACCATCCGAACCTCAATTTTGGAGGCACGTTTCATATGTGGCAACCATGATTTATTTGATGAATTGGGTGTCGAATTTAATCAAAAAATCATCAAGGGCCATGCGCGAGAATTTACCGAAGCCAAACTCGAAGAGCGTGATTTACGCCACCAAGCTTCGGGTAAATCACGTTATTTGGTCGAGCCTAACATTAAAGATGGCAAAGGTGGTTTGCGCGATTTACATACATTATTTTGGATTGGTAAATATATTTATCAGCTCAAACGCGCCAGCCAAATGGTCGAAGCCGGGGTGTTTACCGAGGTTGAATATCGTAATTTTAGAAAATGTGAAGATTTCCTATGGTCGGTGCGTTGTCACCTGCACTTTTTAGTTGGCCGTGCTGAAGAGCGAGTTTCGTTTGATGTGCAAGAAGAATTAGCGGCTAGATTGGGCTATTCCTCGCATGGTGGTTTGCGTGCGGTTGAGCGGTTTATGAAACATTATTTCATCATCGCCAAGCAAGTGGGTGATTTAACCCGCATATTCTGTGCGGTGCTGGAAAGCCAAGAGATTAAACAAGGCAATGTTGCACAGCGTTTATTGAGCCGCTTCATTGCTGGTAAAAATATCGAAGAAATTAACAAAACCAAGGCTTTTAAAGTTGAACATGGGCGCATTGTGGCGCTCAATGATCAAATCTTCATCAAAGATCCCACCCATCTGATCGGTTTGTTTTATTTGATTGATAAATATAGCCTGCTTATTCACCCTGTCACTTTGAAATTGGTGACGCGGTCGTTGCGGTTAATTGACGATGATTTACGCGCTAACCTTAAGGCTAGCATCTTGTTTTTAAAGCTTTTATGCTCTAAAAACGCACCCGAAATTAATTTACGTAAAATGAATGAAGCGGGCGTATTGGGTCGCTATATCAAGCCATTTGGCAAAATTGTTTCGCTGATGCAATTTAATATGTATCACCATTATACGGTAGATGAACATTTATTGCGGGCTGTCGGTGTTTTGTCGCGAATTGATGCAGGCTTAGAAAGTGAAGCCCACCCCACCGCAACTGAAATTATTGGTGAAATTACCAATAGGCGCGCGCTTTATATGGCGGTGTTTATTCACGATATTGCCAAGGGGCGCAAAGAAAGCCATTCTGTTGCAGGTGCTAAAGAGGCTAAATTATTATGCCCGACACTGGGCATGAGCCGCGCCGAAACTGAGCTGGTCGAATGGTTGGTGCTTGATCATTTGGAAATGAGTGAAGTTGCCCAAACTCGCGATTTAATGGACCCCAAAACGATTGAAGATTTTGCCGCCAAAGTTAAAACTTTGGAGCGGTTGCGGATGTTATTGGTGTTGACCGTTGTTGACATTCGCGCGGTGGGCCCCGGCGTGTGGAATGGCTGGAAAGGCCAGCTACTGCGCGAGCTTTATTATCAAACCGAAAGGTTTTTAACCGGCGGTAACTCGGCCGAAAAAATCGAAGAGCGGGTTAAAGTTGCCAAAGCATTATTGACGGATGAGCTTAAAAAGTTACCTGTTAAAAAATTATCCCAAAAACAACAGAAGCATTTTGTTGAAAGGCATTATCCGCCTTATTTAATTTATGTGCCGGTTGAAATGCAAGTTAGACATGCCTTGCTTATCAAGAAAGCTGATAAAGAAGGCCTTGCCACCAGTGTTTCGACCGATGCGTTTTTAGAAATGACCAAAATTACCGTCATTGCAGCGGATCATTCGCGTTTATTGTCAATTGTAACGGGCTCGTGTGCGGCAATGGGCGGTGATATTGTTGGTGCTCATATTTTCACCACACGTGATGGTATGGCGGTAGATAGGGTGCAGATAAAACGCCAATTCGAAAATGATATTGATGAAAAGCGCCGCGGTAAATCCATTACCAATACAATCGAAAAAGCCTTGCGTGGCGAGATTCATTTGCCATCAACTTTAGAAGAAAAGCCACTCAAACAAAATATTGATGCCTTTCATGTTGAACCCAAAGTTTCACTGTCTAATCAACTTTCCGAAAAATTTACGGTGATTGAGATTAGGGGCTTAGACAGGCCAAAATTGCTTTATGATCTGACTTGTGCTTTATACCAATTAAACTTAAACATTGGTTCAGCACATATTTCGACCGTTGGCGAGCAAGCGATTGATGCTTTTTATGTTATTGATTTGATGCAAAATAAAATTACCAGTGAAGAGCGGCAAGATAATATCAAAGCCACTTTATTGACCATTTTGCAGAATTAGGGCAGGCTATGAAATTTGCAAAAGATGCGTTTACCGTTGGCGTGATGACCATGTTAAGCCGCATATTGGGCTTTGTGCGCGATATGTTATTTGCGGCGGTGCTTGGCACAGGGCCAATCGCTGGTGCGTTTATTGTGGCGTTTCGCATTCCCAACCTATTTAGGCGGATATTTGCTGAAGGGGCGTTTAACGCCGCATTTGTTCCGCTTTACAATAAAAAAATTGAACGGGATGGCGAAGCTGCTGCCACAAAATTTGCCTCCGAAGCGATGAGCGGTTTGGTGCTGATTTTGCTGATTCTCACCGCTTTGTTCGAAATTTTCATGCCGACTTTTTTGGGCGGTATTGCCTGGGGGTTTAGGGCTGATGCAGATAAATATGATTTAGCGGTTGAACTGGCGCGCATCATGTTTCCTTATCTGATGTTTTTGTCTATCATGGCGCTAATTGCGGGCATTTTGAACAGTTTCCAAAAATTTGCCATCGCGGCATTGGTGCCTGTTTTGCTTAATGTGGTGGTGGTTTCTGCCATTATTATTTTGGTTTTACTCAATGTAATCGAGCAAGAATTAGTCGCGCGTTATCTATCTTATGCGGTTACATTTGCGGGTTTTGTGCAAGTGGCGGCCATCTGGTATTATTGCAAAAAACAAGGACATTTGCCGCATTTCATGCGCCCGACTTTTAACAAAGACATTAAAGAATTGGTCAACCTCGGCGTTCCGGGGATGATTGCAGGGGGCATCACACAAATCAACATCGTCATCGGCACGGGCATTGCGACCTCTTATACGGGCGCAGTTGGCTATTTATATTATGCCGATCGGCTTTATCAATTGCCACTTGGGGTGGTTGGTGTGGCGGTTGGTGTGGTGTTGTTGCCCAGCTTATCACGTGCCTTTGCCGCACATGATAAAACCGAGGCCAATGATTTACAAAACCGCGCATTAGAATTCTCGATGATGCTCACTGTGCCCGCTATGGTGGCGTTTTTATTCATTGCTGAAGTGGTGGTTTCGGTGTTGTTTGAGCGCGGGCGGTTTAACGCACCTGCCACAGTCGAGACGGCAATTGTATTGCGCGCCTTTGCCGTGGGCTTGCCAGCTTTCGTGGCGATTAAAGTTTTTTCTCCTGGGTTTTTCGCCAACCAAGATACCAAAACCCCCATGTATTATGGCATTGCCACCATCATTGCCAACACGGTTATGGCACTTATTTTTGCCCAATATTGGCAACATGTTGGCATTGCCATCGCCACATCTATTGCCGCGTGGATGAATTGTCTGCTGTTGGCGGGTACGTTATATTGGCGCGGGCATTTTAAGTTGGATGTTAAATGCATCAAAACACTACCGATGATTGTGATTGCTAGCTTGTTGATGGGCGCCTGTGTCTATTATAGCGCCGTCTATCTCAGCCCGTGGCTAAGCGCCGATAATAATGATATATTGCGCGGTGGCCTAATGTCTTTATTGGTGATCGAAGGGGCGGTGACCTATGGCTTATTCTTGCATTATACAGGCGCGCTGACCTTTAGCGAAATGAAAGGCTTTGTGAAGCGCAAAAATAAAAATAGCAAACCGCTTGAAAAAGCCAAAAATTCGAGCGATAACAGCTCAACAGATAAAAAGAGTTAGGAATGTCATGACCCAGTTCACCAAACGCGTATTTTCGGGTATTCAGCCGTCAGGCAAAATACATTTGGGCAATTATCTTGGGGCGATTCAAAAATTTGTAAAGCTGCAAGAGGATTCAAGTTTTGAAAATATCTATTGTGTGGTTGATATGCATGCCATCACGGTTAAACAAGACCCTAAAACGTTGCGCGCACGTACCGTAGAGCTTACTGCTACATATTTAGCGGCTGGTCTTGACCCCTCAAAAAGCATTATTTTCAACCAGTCACGGGTGGCCGCCCATGTTGAATTGGGTTGGATTTTTAACTGTGTCGCACGGCTTGGTTGGATGAACCGCATGACGCAGTTCAAAGATAAAGCAGGAAAGAATTCCGAAAATGTATCACTTGGTTTATTGGCATATCCAAGCCTAATGGCAGCGGATATCTTGCTTTATAACGCCACCCATGTACCTGTAGGTGATGACCAAAAGCAACATTTAGAATTATGCCGCGACATTGCACAAAAATTTAACAATGATTATGCCAATGAGATTAAAGAACTTGGCTTTGGTGATCAATTTTTCTGCATGACTGAGCCACTTATTAATTTCGGAAACAAACCCGTACGGGTGATGAGCTTACGCGATGGCACCAAAAAAATGAGCAGTAGCGCCGAATCGGATATGACGCGCATCAACATGAATGATGATAGAGATTTACTGGCCAAAAAGCTCAAAAAAGCCAAAACCGACCCTGAGGCTTTGCCAAGCGAAACCGCAGGACTTGAAGGGCGGCCAGAAGCACGCAACCTTGTGTCTATTTTTGCGGCACTTGATGATACAGATAGCCAACAGGTGCTTGACCAATTTGGTGGCCAACAATTTAGAGAGTTTAAAGGCGCGTTGATTGACTTGGCTGTGGCAAAAATTTGTCCAATAGGCGATGAGATAAATCGTTTAATAAAAGACGAAGCGCATATCGACCAAGTGCTTAAAGACGGTGCCGAACGCGCCCGCGCGCTAGCCGCCCCCTTGATGCAAGACGTCAAACGCATTGTCGGTTTTATGGTATAATCACCACAAAGCTTGCGCTTTGCGGCATTTGATGGCAGATTAAGCATTAATTTGGTTAATCTATGAGGCATGAATGGACGGGAAACGTAAATTTTTAGTGGTGATTGACGACACGGATGAATGCCGTGTGGCGCTTAGATATGCAGCCTCTCGCGCCATCGCCACTGGTGCATTGATCACCATTTTACATGTCATTGACAATGCTGATTTTCAACATTGGTTGGGGGTTGAGGCCATTATGCGCGATGAGGCCTATGCCAATGCCGAACAGATAATTAAAGCCATTTTGGATGATGTCGAATCAGCAGTTGAGCTGATGCCTGAAATTATCGTCAAACAAGGCGACAAGCGTGAAGAGATTCTCGATCTGATTAAACATGATGACGCAATTGCCATTTTAATGCTAGGTAGCGCGGTTGATGGCTCTGGGCCGGGGCCACTAGTGGCATCATTGGCCAATCAATCGGCTGAGGTTTTTCCCATTCCTGTCACCTTGATACCTGGCAACCTTAGTGATAAAGATATTTCGGCGTTAAGCTAATTTATCTTGAATTCATCATTTATATTGGGTATAAACTATATCCGAGTTAATTCGTCAGGAATATAATATGTTTGTTCAAACCGAAACCACACCCAACCCCGAAACTCTTAAATTCTTACCGGGTCAACCAATCTCGCCTTATGAGCCGCTGGAGTTTAACAGCGATGCTGAAGCCGAATATGCGCCAATGGCGCAGAGGTTATTTGTTATTAATGGGGTTAAAACCGTATTTTTGGGCAGTGATTTTATCACCGTTACCAAAACTGCCGACCAAAATTGGGATGATTTACAACCCGCGGTGATGAGCGCCATTATGGATCATTTTATGGCCAATATGCCGATATTGCTTGAAGATCCCAATGCTGATTATAGTGAAGAAGAATTTTTCGAAGAAAATGATAAAGATTTAGTGCTGGCGATTAAGGAATTGATCGACACAAGAATCCGCCCTGCAGTGGCGCAAGATGGTGGCGATATTGTGTTTAAAGGCTTTAAAGAAGGCGTGGTTTTTCTGCGCATGAAAGGCGCCTGTGCAGGTTGTCCAAGTTCAACCATGACGCTGAAGAGCGGCATTGAAAACCTGCTGCGTCATTTTATCCCCGAAGTGCTCAGTGTTGAGCAATCTGTATAGGTTTTATATATGCGTTACCAACTGAGCTTAGACAGTTGCACCAAAGCTTGTAGTGTGGCTCTCACTCCTTTAGATGGTGGCAAAGCCTTTGCGTGGTTTGAAATTTTGGATCGCGGCCATGCCGAAATTATCGCTCATCAGGCACAATTGTTAATGCTGGTTGCAGGCATAAAAGCCCAAGATATTAGCCAAATTGCCGTGACCATTGGTCCGGGCACATTTACTGGTGCGCGTATTGCTTTGGCCTTCGCGCGGATGTTTGCCGCCGCGCGTGATATTCCGATCATTGCGGTTAATTCATTAGAAGCGATTGCATTTAATGCCATTAGTAATTTGAGTCTGAGCCGAAACGATATAGTTTATACGGCGATTGACGCGCGACGTGGGCAAGTTTATTTTGCATCTTATGACAGCACGGGCGCTGAAATTTTTACCCCCGAAGCAATAGAAATTAGAATCGCTGCCGAAATGATTAAATCCAATTCATTGATATTGGGCACAGGCCGCGAATTGCTAATAGAGGCGGTTGAAAGTTTTAGTGAGCTGCATAAATTGAGCCCAGATATGCATTTTCCGCAGGCTGAAATATTTGGCGACAGAGTCAAAAATCGTGTGGCTGAAACCACACCCGTCTCGCCGCTATATTTACGCGCGGCCGATGCAAAATTGCCGGCCAGCCACCCCATTACATTCACTCAATGATGCTGACTTATAAAAATATTGATACTGAATTTCCTGAAATTGCAGCCATTCATGCGCAATCATTCGCTGGCGAATGGTCCGAAAAAACACTTCTAGACATGTTTGATAAAGGACAATATTCAGGCTCGCTGTTACTCACTGATGGGCAAGTGATTGGCTTTATCATTTGCGCAGTGGTGTTAGATGAGGCGGAAATTATCAGCATCGCCATATCACCGCAAGAGCGAGGCAAGACACATGCGGCACAATTGCTCAGCTTTGAGATTAATCGATTGGTAAATCTTAACATCACAAAACTATATTTAGAGGTTAACGAGGCTAATATTGCCGCCATAAAACTATATAAAGGCCAGAATTTCAGCCAAACTGCCGTGCGAAAAAATTACTATAAATTGACCAATGGCCAGCGTGCTAATGCGCTTGTTTTTAGCCTAAACCTCGGCAAATGCTTGACTTAAACATTTGCGAATATATAACTTCAATAATTAGATTATAATTATTATAAACTAAATTCGGTTTGTGGTCTTTACCTGATTGCGAATGCATATTATATCTATTATAACGATTCTACTGACGCCTAAATTAATTGGGAGAAAAACATGAGTGATGACACAAGCCTATTAGAGCGCCAATGTCTTGAAAAAGGCATGCGGATGACTGAGCAGCGCCGTGTGATCGCCCGTGTCCTGTCTGAGTCAGAAGATCATCCCGATGTTGAAGAATTATACCGCCGCAGTGCCAAAATCGACAACCGCATCTCGATCGCCACTATATACCGCACCGTGCGCCTGTTTGAAGAGGCTGGCATTTTAGAACGTCATGATTTTAGAGATGGCCGCTCACGCTATGAAACCATATCAGAAGAGCATCATGATCATCTCATCGACGTCAATAGCGGCGTGGTGGTTGAATTTCATAATGAAGAGATTGAGCGTTTGCAACGCAAAATCGCCGAGGAGCTGGGCTATAAATTAGTTGACCATCGGATGGAGTTATACGCTGTGCCGCTGGATAAAAAAAGCTAGGCTTTTTACCCCTAAACATGCTATTGAAGGCGATCTTTTAATTTGTGAGACGCAGCATGGCGAGTATTCCTAAACATTTTTTTGATCATCAGAATAAATCAGCCAATGGTGCCGATGTCGCTGTGGCAACAAAAGTTGTGCAAAAATCCAACAAGAAAAAGCTGTTGCGCCCGACTTTTAACGGCAAAAATACCAAAAAACTATTCATCAAAACCTATGGTTGTCAGATGAATGTCTATGACACCCAGCGGATGAGCGATGCGCTTGCGCCCGAAGGTTATGAAAATGTCGATAGTGCGGATCAGGCCGATATGGTGATTTTAAACACTTGCCACATTCGCGAAAAAGCCGCCGAAAAAATATATTCAGAGCTCGGCCGCATGCGGGTGATGGTCGATAAGAAAAACAAAAACCTACCTGAAGATCAAAAAACCAAGCCAGTTATTGCCATTGCGGGCTGTGTGGCACAGGCTGAGGGACGCGAAATTATGCGCCGTGCGCCCATTGTGGACATGGTGTTTGGCCCGCAAAGCTATCATAAATTACCCGAAATGCTGGGTAAATTGCAAAATGGCCAGCGTAAAGTGGTAGATACTGATTTTCCGACTGAAGATAAATTTGACAGTCTGCCCGCAGCCACCAAAACCAATACCATTGCTCGCGGGGTTAGCGCGTTTTTGACCATTCAAGAGGGCTGCGATAAATTTTGCACTTTCTGCGTCGTGCCTTATACACGAGGCGCCGAATATAGCCGTTCGATCGCACATATTTTAAATGAGGCGCAAAATCTAGTTGGCGCGGGCGTGCGTGAAATCACTCTGCTTGGGCAGAATGTCAATGCCTATCATGGCCAAGATGATGCTGGCAATGCAGTTAATTTAAGCGGGTTAATGGCCGCGCTTGATGGCATAGAAGGGCTTGACCGCATCCGTTACACCACCAGCCATCCCAATGACATGGATCAAATGCTGATCGATCTGCACGCCACACAAAAATCTGCCATGCCTTATTTGCATCTGCCTGTACAATCTGGATCTAATGCCATTTTAGAGGCAATGAACCGCAAACATACCCGCGAAAGCTATATCAAAGTGATTGAGCGTTTGCGCCAAGCGCGGCCCGACATCGCTTTATCTGGCGATTTTATTGTGGGCTTTCCGGGTGAAACTGATGATGATTTTGCCGCGACGATGGATTTAATTGAACAAGTGACTTATAGTCAAGCCTATAGTTTTAAATATTCAACCCGCCCCGGCACATCGGCCGCCACGATGCAAAATCAGGTGGATGATGATGTAAAAACCAAACGCTTGGCACAATTGCAAGATTTGCTTAACCGTCAGCAGCGTGAGTTTAATCAAAACACCGTTGGTAGGACATTGGATATTTTGTTCGAACGCAAAGGCCGCGATGCGGGGCAACTGATTGGTAAATCACCTTATTTACAGCCGATATATGTGGATGCGCCTGAAGAGCTGATTGGCCAAATATTACCCGTATATATAGAAAGCTTGGGCAATTTTGCTCTAAAAGGTAAAATAGCTGATTAATGTCTTAGTTTTGCTTTCACAATTTCATAAACCTGTTACAGTTGGTGACTATTCTATACCCAATACTTACACGTGGAGTCCCCTTGAGCAAAACATCAAATAATAAAACCACTGGTCATAAAAAATCGCATAATACTTATTCTGATACCATTATATTTGATGACAATAGCCTCGCAGCGCAGCTATATGGGCAAAATAACCTGCATTTGGCGATTATTGAATCTCGGTTGGATGTTGAATTGGCGACCAAAGGTAATAAATTATTGGTCGAAGGCCGCAAAGCCAATTGCAAACAAGCCATTATGATTTTACGCAAACTTTATGTGCGCGGCGAAAGCGGGCTAAGTTTGGCTAAGGCCGATGTTGATGCCGCCATTCGGATGGAAACGGCCACCAAGAAAGACCATAAAAACGATAATAATGATACATTCATCATCACCCGCCGCAAAAGCTTAAGCCCTCGCACACCAATGCAAGAAACTTATATGAAAGCGCTGAAAAGCAGCGAATTGGTGTTCGGCATTGGCCCAGCTGGCACGGGCAAAACCTATTTGGCGGTGGCCATGGCCTGCGCCATGCTCGAAGCAGGGCAAGTGCAACGCATTGTGCTGTCACGCCCCGCGGTAGAAGCGGGCGAAAAATTGGGCTTTTTGCCGGGCGATCTAAAAGAAAAGGTCGACCCTTATTTACGGCCATTATATGATGCGCTGTATGACATGATGGACCCTGCCATGGTCGAAAAACTCATTGAAGAACAAGTGATTGAAATTGCACCTTTGGCATTTATGCGCGGGCGAACTTTGTCAAATAGCTTTGTGATTTTGGATGAAGCGCAAAATACCACCACCATGCAAATGAAAATGCTGCTGACCCGTTTGGGTGAAGAAAGCCGCATGGTGATTACGGGCGACCCAAGCCAAATTGATCTGCCACGCGGTATGAAATCAGGCCTGATCGACTCGCTCGATATATTGCGCGGCGTCGATGAAATAAAACAAGTGCGCTTTCGCGAGGGCGATGTGATAAGACATCCATTGGTGGCCAAAATTGTAAGAGCCTATAATAAGCAAGACGGCACCTCGGATGAATAGACTCGTTTCCGAAACGAATATTGTTGCACAAGAGTTTAAACAGTTTGATGATTTGAATTTATGGATCGACACTGCGTTTCAAACTGTGGCAAATGCACCAAATTTAAAAATCGAAGCCAATGGCACCATCGGCCTGTTGCTGACTTCAGATGATGAGATCAAAAAACTCAATGCCAATTTTCGCCAACAAGATAAGGCCACCAATGTCTTATCCTTCCCAGCTGTGGCTGACGAATTTGATGCGTTGTTTGAAGATGATGAACCTCAATATCTCGGCGACATCGCCATGGCTTATGAGACTTTAACGCGCGAAGCCAGCGATCAGAAAAAACCAATTAATGCCCATTTCATTCATCTATTAATCCATTCCATTTTGCATTTATTGGGTTATGATCATATCGAAGATGCGGATGCGGCTGAAATGGAAAATACAGAAATTCGCTTACTTAAAACTATAGCTATTGAAAATCCCTATCACTGATATAATATATAATAGAATCACCTATAAAGATTAAATCTCCCGGTCCATGTCAAATCAAAATCAAAATAAACCTAATCACGAAACTCCAGACTCATTTTTGAAGAAGTTTTTCAAACCCTTTTCAGACCTTGTTGCCAAAGCTCAAGGGTTGAAGCTGCGTGAAAGCCTTGAAGATGTCATCGAAAATGATGACCAGAGCCAAAATGCCTTTTCGCCCGAAGAAAAATCAATGATTCGGAATATTTTGGAATTTTCGGATGTTGATGTGGAAGACATTATGGTGCCACGTGCAGATCTGATTGCGGCTGACATCAACACACCGGTGTCCGAAGTTTTAATGTTATTTTCCAACGCGGGCTTTTCGCGCTGTCCGATATATGAAGGCAATCTCGACAAACCTGTGGGCATGGTGCATTTTAAAGACATTATGACTTGGCTGGTGCGCCATTCAAGTCACAATAAGAAATTACTAGATTTAGACCAGTTGAGCTTTGACCAACCGATTGGTGAGCTTAATATTATACGCGATGTTCTATATGTGCCACATAGCATGCTGGCTTCCGATCTATTGCTCAACATGCAAAAACAACGCATTCATATGGCCTTGGTGATTGATGAATATGGCGGCACTGATGGCCTGCTTACCATTGAAGATTTGGTCGAAGAAATTGTCGGCGAAATTGAAGATGAACATGATGATGATGCCGATTTGCCGACAATTGAAGAGGTTGATGAGCATAATTTTATAGCTGATGCGCGGTTGCCGATGGAAGCGCTTGAACAACAGCTAAAGGTAGATTTTCTATCTGATGATCAGGATGAAGATGTTGAAACTCTGGGCGGTTTGGTGTTCAGTTTGGCTGGCCGTATTCCGATACGTGGCGAGTTGATTGAGCATAGTAGCGGCACAATATTTGAGATATTGGAAGCTGATTCGCGGCGCATTAAACAGCTAAAAATCACCTTAAAATCTAATCATAAAAAAAATAAATTGTAAATATGCCTCAACCTAAAATCCATAAAACCGCGCATAATGTAGAGGCAAAGTTACAATTATATGTGCAGTCATGGGCAAATCAATGCATCACCATTTGGGGCAAGAAAAAGCTCATACTGAGTTTTGCATTGGGTAGTTTAAGCGTACTGGCATTGCCGCCTATAAACTTGTTTTTTGTGCTGTTTTTTACCATGCCGAGCTTGGTTTGGTTGCTTGATGGTGCGGTTCAAACTTCATTAAAGACCGAAGCAAAAGCTAGTTCAAGCCTGCTATTTCGGCTGTGGAGAAAAATATACGGCGCCAGATCAGCGTTTTGGGTTGGTTTAAGTTTTGGTTTTGGCTATTTCTTCTTCGGCCTGCTGTGGATTGGCGAAGCGTTTTTGGTTGATGCGGCAGCGCATATTTTAATGATGCCGTTTGCCATCACTCTGCTGCCTTTACTATTAGCGATATTTTGGGGCTTGGCCACTTTAACCGCGCGGCTGTTTTGGGCAGGCGGGGTTAGAAACGTCATTATCCTGGCGATTAGCTTTACATTTTGGGAGTTTTTACGCGGTCATATTTTCAGCGGTTTTCCATGGAATTTACTTGGCTTTGCGTTTGATTTCTCGACTGCAATGTTACAAAGCGCCGCCATTTGGGGCATTTATGGCTTAACATTCATCGTGACTTTGCTCAGCCTTAGTATGGCGCTTATGGTCAATAATGGCTTTACAATGCGCCGCGTTTTGCTGGGTGTTTTTGGTGCACTCATTGTTATGTGGGCGGCTGGCAATGTGCGGCTTTACCTTCACCCGACGCAATATCATGATGATATTTTACTGCGCTTGGTGCAAGGCAATATCGCCCAAAAAGATAAATGGCGAACCGAAATGCGTAGCGTGATTGCCAATCGCTATCTAGAGTTAAGCGCCCGCGAAACTTCGGCCGAAAACACGGGCTTAAGCGACATCACTCATTTAATTTGGCCCGAGTCTGCTTTGCCATTTTTACTCACCCCCAATAGCAGTTTCATGCGTCAGGCAACGCGTGTTTTAAACAAAAATGCCTATTTAATTACTGGTGCGGTGCGCCGCCAGATTATTGAAGGAAAAACCGAGTTTTTTAACAGTGTTTTGGCTTTTGATGCGGCAGGCAACCGCTTGGGTAAATATGATAAGTATCATTTAGTGCCATTTGGTGAATATTTACCATTAAGCGATTTATTTCGAAAAATCGGCATTGATAAATTAATTGCGATGCAAGAAGATTTTGAAACGGGCCAAAAACCAGCTAATATTTACCTTAAAAACACCCCAGCCTTTGCAGTCAATATTTGCTTTGAAATTATATTCTCAGGTCAGGTGGTTGATGCCGAAAACCGCCCCGATTGGATACTAAATGTGACCAATGACAGTTGGTTTGGAAATTCCATCGGGCCCTATCAACACCTTGCACAAGCTCGTTTGCGTACTATTGAAGAGGGATTGCCCTTGGTACGGAATGCGAATTCGGGCATCACCGCTATTTTTGATCCGTTAGGGCGAATTGTGGCGCAATTGCCGCGTGGCAAAGCCGCTATTTTAGATAGTCGCTTGCCGCAAAAAATTTCACCAACTATATTTGTGAAATTGAATACATTTTTAAAAGAAAATCAACGTTAATACACTGGCTTTATAACAATTCTGGCATTATCTTTTAGTTTAATTGCCTTGATTCTTAAGTAAGCATGTGCCAGAAATAAAATAGTTTGGGGGACGCACCAAGGTTATATTGGTGTTTATTTGTATTCCAATTTGTTTTTTTGAATATTTCGTTGATTGGGAATGATCTATATGAATAAGAGACAACCAAATCCTATTGACATTCATGTTGGTGGTAGGTTGCGCATGCGCCGTATGCTTGTAGGTATGAGTCAGGAAAAGCTTGGCGAAAGCTTGGGGCTGACCTTTCAACAAGTGCAGAAATATGAAAAAGGAACAAATCGAATTGGTGCCAGCCGATTGTATAAAATTTCTCAGATTCTGTCTGTTCCAGTTAATTTTTTCTTCGAAAACCTCCCCAGTGAAGAAGAACAAGTGGGGTTTTTCGAAAATAGTGGCGATAGTTTTGCCTATGATTTTATGAATAGCGCTGAGGGCTTTCAACTTGGGCAAGCCTTTTCGCAAATTAAAGATGTACGCATCAGACGGCGTATCATCGATTTGGTGCGGTCATTGTCGGACAATAAAGATTTTTCATCTAAAGGCTAACGCCGTAAACATCATCATTTTGCATTATTTGAACAGGTTTCTTTTCTTAAGGAGCCTGTTTTTTAATTGGTTATTGAAATATTAAAAATTTTGATTATATTATGCAGCACATAAGCATATAAAGAATTCTACATATGTTTGTACGTTAGATAAATTCCAAATTGAGTAGCGTTACTGACTCTTCAAATAAAAGGACCCACCCATGTCTCGTAAAGACTATTTATTCACCAGTGAATCCGTTTCAGAAGGCCATCCAGATAAAATTTGCGACTATATATCTGATACGATTGTTGACGCATTTTTGGCTGCCGACCCCGAAAGCCGCATTGCGGTTGAAACCTTGGCAACTACCAATAAAGTGGTTTTGGCCGGCGAAGTGCGCAGCAAAAATGCTCCGACACACGCCCAAATGGAACAATTAGCGCGTGATGCGGTTAAAAAAATTGGCTATGAGCAAGATGGTTTTCATTGGCAAGATTTGGATATCGAAGTTTTGGTGCATGCGCAAAGTGCCGACATTGCCCAAGGTGTCGATAGTGGCGATGACAAAGAAGAAGGCGCTGGCGACCAAGGCATTATGTTTGGTTATGCGGTCAATGAGACCGACTGCTTGATGCCTGCCCCGATCCATTATAGCCACGCGATTTTACGCAGTTTGGCCGAGGCGCGCTACGCTGGCAAAGTGCCAGGCCTGCGCCCTGATATGAAAACCCAGCTTACTGTGCGTTATAAAGACGGTAAACCTGTTGGTGTTGAAACTTTGGTGCTTTCCACCCAGCATGATGAAGGCTTAAGCCAAGCTGATGTTACCGCCATTGTGATGCCTTATATTAAAGCAGCCCTGCCCGATGGTTGGATTGACGACAATACGGAAACTTTTATTAACCCCACAGGCCAATTCATCATTGGCGGGCCTGATGGCGATGCTGGCTTAACTGGCCGTAAAATCATTGTTGATACTTATGGCGGCTCGGCTCCACATGGTGGTGGTGCGTTTTCGGGCAAAGACCCGACCAAGGTTGACCGTAGCGCTGCTTATGCCGCGCGTTATTTGGCCAAAAATGTGGTGGCAGCAGGCCTTGCCACTCGTTGCACCATTCAATTGTCATATGCCATTGGCGTGGCAAAACCTTTGTCAGTTTATGTGGATACGCATGGCACGTCGGATGTCGATAATGCCAAGCTTGAGGTGGCGGTGACTGAAGTTATGGATCTATCACCCAAAGGCATTCGCACCCATTTGAAGCTTAACAAACCGATTTATGCCCGCACGGCAGCTTATGGCCATTTTGGCCGTGAACCTGAGGCTGATGGCGGATTTAGCTGGGAAAAAACTGATTTGGTTGACGCGTTAAAGGCTGCAGTTAAATAATATTGCTGAATTGACGTAATTATATTATAAGGCTTTCAATCAACTGATTGAGAGCCTTTTTTTATGAATGAAGATAAATACGACACTCTTATATCGCTCGCGGCTATTTCGTGCTTTGCACGAGCCTCCACGGGGGCGTCGCAGTGGCGACGGGCGCTGTTCGCACCTTGGGTCTCATTCTTATTATTGCTGTTAACGCCCCAATCCTCTAATAGGTATTTCCATGAACGAAGATAAATACGACCCTGATAATCCACTGCATAAAAGCCGCAAAGTGCATGGCCGTACATTTGTGAAGGGTATGAGCCAACGGCAGTTTGATCTGCTTGATGATTTTTTGCCGAAGGTGGCGTTGGATGTTGACCTGCTTCGGGATAAAGGCATTGAGGCTTTGTTTGATGAAGCTAAGGCTGAGTATTGCATGGAAGTTGGGTTTGGTGGTGGCGAGCATCTCGCTCGGCAAGCGCGTGAAAATCCTGATATTGGCTATATAGGCTGTGAGCCGTTTCAGAATGGTGTGGCTAAGTTGTTGATTGAGGTTGAGGATGACGCAATCAGCAATATCAAAGTGCATGCTGATGACGCCCGCACGGTTTTTGATGCCTTGCCTGATGGGAGTCTGGATAAAATATTTTTGCTCTATCCCGACCCGTGGCACAAAAGCAAACATAATAAACGGCGGTTTGTGTGCGATGAAAATATGGCACAAATCGCGCGGGTGCTGAAACAAGGTGCGATATTTTTTGTGGCCTCCGATATTCCCGATTATGTGAGCTGGACGCTGCGGCATTTGATGAATGATGATAGTTTCGAGTGGTTAGCTGAGGCTGATCAGGACTGGCTGTTGCCACCGCAGGGTTGGCAATCGACACGGTATGAGGCGAAGGCACAGCGGAACGGGCGGAAGTCGGCTTACATGTTTTTTCGCAGGCTCTGAATTTCCGTCTGCCCCTCGTATCCACAACTCCCATTCATTTCAGTGAGTGCATGTTCGGCCGTTCGCAGCCGCTGCCGTCTAACGCGCGGTCAGCTAGCGCAGCACGCGAAGCGTGTGGAGCGCACGCAAGTGCTAACAGAGAGCCTTAAGGCGAACGTATAAATGAAGTACCCGAGTATAGGCAGGACAGCTAACTTTCTTATGTCTTTGCTGCGGTGAATGCTGGTTCATCCGTTGCAGCTCCTGCACAAACTTTCGACATCACAACTTTTCAGCAAATTCAGGGCAGCGTCCTGCCTAAGCTCTGGAAGTCTGCATTTTTTCGTTCGGCTTCGCCTCTCTAGTGAGCCCCTGCGGGCGCTTGCATCCGCAAGCTTGCTACGCGCTAACCGCGCGACGGCCGGTCGGCCTTGCCTCAGCCTGTCGGCTTCGGGCTCCTTTCCCACGATAGATTGGGTTTACTGCGCCGTGAGCGAAGCGAGGAAGTGCCCTTGGGGTGAAATAAGTGGTGGGTTTGGATGCGAGGGTAGATAAAAACTCAGAATATGTTGCAATTTATGCCGTGGGCGCACGCCGTATTAAAAACTTGCATTATGGCTTAAATCGGAGTACAAGCATGTAAAATTCATAAATAATATGAGTGGGCCGCAACAGTGACCCGCTTTTTTTATTGCCAAAATTGGAAAATATGCCGCAATGGTAGATATGAACAAAAGACTGGCCAACGAGAATGGTCTGGCCAAAACGATCGCTGAAATTATCGAGCCTGTCATCGAAGATGCAGGTTATCAATTGGTGCGGGTGCGCATTATTGGTGATGAAGATGGGTTGACGGTGCAGATTATGGCCGAAAATTTGACTGACGGCACATTGGGTGTTGATGATTGTGCCAAGATTAGCCGGGCTATTTCGCCAGTGCTTGAGGTTGAAGACCCGATTGCTAACGAATATCGGCTTGAAGTTTCATCGCCTGGTATGAGCCGTCCTTTGGTGCGGCCGATAGATTTTGATCGCAATGCGGGTATGGAAGCCAAGGTAGAGCTGGCAAATATGATTGATGGCCGCAAGCGTTTTCGGGGCAAGCTCGAAGGTTTTGATGTCGAAGAAAATGAAATTCGTATCTTTGTTGAAGTTGAGGGTTTTAGCGAGCCACAGCTTATTGGCTTAGATTTTAACAATATTGAAGAAGCGCGTTTGGTGATTACAGACGCGTTATTAAATGCTGGCAAAAAGGCTCAAAAAGCCCGTGCCAAAAACAATGTAAAAGATGGAGAGACAAATGACTGATGCTGCAATTAGTGCCAACCGCTTGGAATTATTACAAATTGCTAGTGCCGTGGCGCAAGAAAAACAGATTGATAAATTGGTTGTTTTAGAAGCCATGTCAGATGCCATTCAAAAAGCCGCCTCTGCGCGCTATGGTGCCGAAAATAACATTCAAGTGACCATCGACCCAACAACGGGCGAAACGGTCATCCGCCGTTTGCTTGAAGTGGCCTCAGAAATTGAAAATGACAGCCAACAAATTAGCTTGGCCGAAGCGCATAAACGTAACCCAGAAGCCAATTATGGTGACATTCTGGCTGAAATTTTGCCACCAATCGAATTTGGCCGTATTGCCGCTCAGAGCGCCAAACAAGTGATCATGCAACGGGTGCGTGATGCTGAACGGGCACAAATGTTTGATGAATATAAAGATCGGGTTGGCGACATTGTGCATGGCGTGGTCAAACGGGTTGAATATGGCAATATCATTGTCGACCTCGGTCGCGGCGAAGCCATCATCCGCCGTGATGAAGCGCTACCCCGCGAAAACTTACGCAATGGTGACCGCGTGCGGGCTTATGTTTACGATGTAAATAATGAGCAAAAAGGTCCACAAATTTTCCTATCGCGTACCCGCCCAGAATTTATGAGCAAATTGTTCGCGCAAGAAGTGCCCGAAATTTTTGACGGTGTTATTGAAATTAAATCTGTGGCACGTGACCCGGGTAGTCGCGCTAAAATCGCGGTGATTTCATCGGATTCATCGATCGATCCTGTCGGCGCTTGTGTGGGTATGCGCGGTGCGCGAGTGCAAGCTGTGGTTAACGAACTTGGTGGCGAAAAAATCGACATCGTGCCGTGGACTGAAGATTTGGCGGCGTTTATTGTGAATGCTTTGGCTCCTGCCGAAGTGGCAAAAGTGCTACTTGACGAAGAGCTTGACCGCATTGAAGTGGTTGTGCCAGATCATCAGCTTTCTTTGGCCATTGGCCGCCGCGGTCAAAATGTACGCCTTGCTACACAGCTTACAGGTTGGAACATCGAAATTCTGACCGAAGAGCAAGAGAGCGAACGCCATCGTGCCGAATTCCAATTGGTCACCGATCGTTTTACCAAAGCGTTGGATGTGGATGAAACCATTTCGCAACTGCTTGCAACCGAAGGCTTTACCACACTCGAAGAAGTGGCTTATGTCGCGCCTGAAGAAGTGTCAGCCATTGAAGGCTTTGATGAAGACACCGCTACTGAAATTCAGCAACGTGCGGTCGAATATCTCGAAAAACGCCAAGCTGATTTGGAAGCTCGTTGTGGCGAGTTGGGCATTGAGCCTGATCTGATTGGCATCACCAGCATGACCACCGAAATGTTGGTGCGTTTGGGTGAAGAGCAAATTGTTTCAGTTGATGATTTCGCGGGTTGCGCGTCTGATGACCTTGTGGGTTGGACAGAACGGGTAAAAGGCGAAACGATCAAAGAAAAAGGTTATTTTGATGGCCTTAATGTTGACCGCACAACAGCCGAAGCGATGATTATCGAAGCACGTATTCAAGCAGGTTGGATTGAAGCTGAACCTGAAGTGGTTGAAGAAGAAATTGAAGCTGAAGAAGCTGAAGCTGAAGAAATTGAAGCTGAAGAAGCTGTAGCTGAAGAAACTGAAGCCGAAGAAGCTGAAGCTGAAGAAGCTGTAGCTGAAGAAACTGAAGCCGAAGAAGCTGTAGCTGAAGAAACTGAAGCCGAAGAAGCTGTGACTGAAGACGTCGAAGCTGAAACTGAAGCTACAGATAAAGACGAGGCATAATATTGATGAGCGAAACTCAGAAACCAGTGCAAAATTTCAAACAAAAGGCTGACGACACACGCAAATGTGTCGCCACTTCTGCTGTGCTTGAAAAAGCCGAAATGCTGCGGTTTGTGGTTTCGCCCGATAATGTTGTCACGCCCGATATCAAAGCAAAATTGCCTGGGCGTGGTGCGTGGGTTAGCGCCGAAAAAACATTGGTCGAGCAAGTGATTGCCAAAAATCTATTTAACAAAGCTTTTAAGCATAAAGTTAAAATTATGGATGGCATGGCCGATTTAATTGGCGATCTGCTCAAAAAAGATGTATTGGATGCGTTGAGCATCTGCCGCAAATCTGGTGATTTGCAAATGGGACATCTAAAAGCCGAAGAAAGCATTTTATCTGGCCGCACCCGCATTTATGTGGTGGCCAATGATGCCGGCAAAGACACCCGCAAGAAACTCACCGCCAAAATGCGCACCATTGTGGCAAAAAAAGGCAAAAAATGCTATATAATTGATCATTTTAGCACAGCAGAATTGGAAAAATGTTTGGGCCAAACCAAGGTCATTCATATTGCCATTAAAACAGGGCCAATGGCCGTGTCATTGCTGGCTAAAATCGAAAAATGGGACAGATATAATGGCAAGCAAAACATGATTACGATTATTGGCGAATAAATACGCATAAATTAGTCGCTTTTTTGGCGATAAAGGAATATAGGTAAGCGAACTTATATTATATGAGCACGATATACGGGTATATTTAGGTGCTGAACTAGATAGATGAGATAGAAATCCTATGACGGATAAAGACAATAGTAATGCTGATGACAGCGGCCGTAAAAAACTGAGCCTTAAAGTGGGCGGCGATGCAGGAGCTGGACGTAGCTCGGCAGGCGCAGGTCGTACAGATGTCGTGGTAAAAAAACGTAAAAAAATATTTGTTCCGAATAAACCCGCTCCGCGGGCATTTAATAAACCTGGTGGCAACAAACCAGCTGGTGGTGGCAATAAGCCACGCCAAGGTGGTAAAGGTGGCGGCAAAGGCGGCCCAACTGGTGGTTTATCATCATCTGAGCAAGAAGCTCGTAACCGCGCGTTGGCATTTGCCCGCGCCAATGCGGCAAAAGATGATGCCCGACGCAAAGCCGATGAAGAAAGACGTTTAAAAGAAACTACCGATCGCCGTTCTAAACGCGAAGCCGAAGCGGCCGAAACCGCAGCACGCGAAGCGGCTAAAATTGCCAAAGAAGCTGATGCTGTCAAAGCTGCGGAAGCTGCTACACAAGAAGCACCCGCAAAAGATGCTTCACGCCCCACCTCGCGCCAAGCTGGCCCCAATGCAACACGACGCGGCGAAGAACGCGCCCGCACACCGCAAAGACGTGAACAAACAGGCCGCGACGCCCGCCCAACAGGCGACAGACGCCCGAGCGGTGATCGTCCAGCTCGCCCAACAGGCGACAGACCTGCCCGTACTGGTGACAGACCCCAAGGTGGTCGCCCGCAAGGCAGCCGTCCAACACCACGGGTTACAGGCGCTGCTGAATCGACTGAAACCAGCAAAACCCCACGCCGTACATTTGGCGCCGATGCCAAAAAAGGCCGTAACGATCAAAACCGCAACGCGACCCCTGCCCGTAAAGGCATGGCACCTGAGCGTAATCGTGGGCGTTTAACTCTATCTAATGCGCTGAATAGCGATAGCCCGCGCGAACGTTCATTGGCCTCAATGAAGCGCCGTCAAAAACGTGTACTTGCGCAACAGCGCGGCATTCAAACCCCGCGTGAAAAAGTATCACGCGAAGTGACCATTCCAGATATCATCACCGTGCAAGAACTTGCCAACCGCATGTCAGAACGTGCAGTGGATGTGATTAAAATTCTGATGCAACAAGGTCAAATGGTCAAACCATCAGATAATATCGATACTGAAATGGCCGAATTAATCGTTGAAGAAATGGGTCATACCGCCAAACGCGTGTCAGAAGCTGATGTTGAAGAAGGTTTCATCACTGCAGAGGATGATGAAAGCAAACTCATCAAACGCGCTCCCATCGTGACCGTTATGGGCCATGTTGACCATGGTAAAACTTCCTTGCTTGATGCGTTCCGCAATGCTGCCGTTGTTGATGGCGAAGCGGGCGGTATCACTCAGCATATTGGCGCTTATCAGGTAACCACTGATGCTGGTGATTTAATCACCTTCCTTGATACACCTGGCCATGCGGCATTTACCGAAATGCGGGCACGTGGTGCCAATGCAACTGACATTGTTATTTTGGTTGTGGCGGGTGATGACGGCGTGATGCCGCAAACCATTGAAGCCATTAATCATGCCAAAGCGGCAGGTGTGCCGATCATCGTGGCGATTAATAAAATGGACAAACCATCAGCTGACCCCGCTCGTGTGCGTAATGAATTGCTGCAACATGAAGTGTTTGTCGAAAGCATGGGTGGTGATATTTTGGAAGTTGAAGTTTCAGCTACCGAAAAGATGAACCTCGATAAATTGCTCGACGCTATTTTGCTACAAGCTGAGTTGATTGATATGAAAGCCAACCCAGACCGCCCTGCCGACGGCGTGGTGGTTGAAGCTAAGCTTGACCGTGGCCGTGGCCCTGTGGCCACTGTGCTGGTGCAAAATGGTACGATCAGCATCGGTAACATTGTCGTCGCGGGTACTACATATGGCCGCGTGCGGGCATTGATCGATGATCATGATCACAATATTGCCAAAGCTGGCCCTTCTATGCCAGTTGAGATATTAGGCCTTGATGCCGCGCCAAGCGCTGGTGAGCCATTTGCCGTGGTGGAAAATGAAGCCCGGGCTCGTGAGCTGACTGAATATCGCATTAACAAAGCCCGCGATCTTTCGAGCATTGTGGATAGTTCAGGCATTACAAGCCTTGAATCAATGATGGAAAGCCTCAAAGCTTCTGAGATGAAAGAATTCAACATCTTGCTAAAAGGCGATGTACAAGGTTCTGTCGAAGCCATTTTGGGCGCTCTTGGCAAGCTAGGTAATGAAGAAGTAAAAGCCCGTATCATTCATAGTGGTGTTGGCGCGATTAACGAAACCGATGTGGCATTGGCCGCTGCTTCAAACGCTGTGATTATGGCGTTTAACGTAAGAGCCAATCCAATGGCCAAAGAATTGGCCGTGCGTGAAGGCAATGAGATTCGTTATTATTCAATCATTTACAACTTAATTGATGATGTGCGTGACGCGATGAGCGGCATGCTTGATCCAACTTTGAAAGAAAACTTCATTGGTTATGCCAAAATCTTGGAAATTTTCGACATCAGCAAATTGGGCAAAATTGGTGGTTGTACGGTTACCGAAGGCATTGTGCGCCGCGGCTCATCTGTACGCTTGTTGCGTGACAATGTGGTTATCCACGAAGGCAAACTTTCGACATTGCGCCGCTTTAAAGACGAAGTGAAAGAAGCTGCTGTTGGTCAAGAATGTGGTATGGGCTTTGAAAAATATCATGATCTCAAGGTTGATGACGTGATTGAATGCTTCGAAATTGAAGTGATTCAGAATAAGCTTGAGGCTTAAGAGATAGTATAGACATTTGGAGAGCGTGCCGAGTTTAAAACTTTGCACGCTTTTTTCCATGTTAAGGAAGAGACAATGGCAAAATCTGGCAAACCTGGCAAAGGCCCATCGCAACGTCAATTGCGCGTTGGTGAATTGTTGCGGCATGAATTGGCCGATATTTTCAGCCGTCAGAAAATTCAAGATGATGTGCTAGAAGCACATGTGATCACAGTGACAGAAGTGAGCATCAGCCCCGATTTGCGTAGCGCTGTGGCCTATATTTTGCCGCTCGGCGGCAAAGGCAGCAAAATCGTCGTCAAAGCCGCCCGTCAGCACATTCCGTTTATCCGCAGCTTGTTGGCCAAAAGCATTAATTTGAAGCAAGTGCCGCTACTGAATTTCGAAAAAGACAGTGCCTATGACAATAGCAGCCACATCAACGAAGTGCTGAATAACCCGCATGTGCAGCAAGATTTGCAAGGTGATGATGATGAAGGTTCTGAGTCAGAAGAATAACTGCAAATTCTGAACAAGCGGTTTGCTACCAAACCGCTTGTTCAGAGCCTTTATCTACCCCTTTTTCAATGCAACGTGCCATCCAGTGAGCGCGCGTTCGGCCGTTCGCAGCCGCTGCCGACGAACGCGCGGTCGGCTAGAGAGCGCAGCGAACGAGCGCGCCCGAGCGAAGCGACAAAGTGCCCTTGGGGTGCAAGTGTCAACAGTGAGCTTAAGCGAACGTATGAATGAAGTACCCGAGTATAGGCAGGAGTGCTAACTTTCTTGGTGTCTTTACGGTGCCAAATGCAGGTTCATTGGTTGCAACTTCTGCACAAACTTTCAACATCACAACTTTTCAGCATCACTGGGCAGTCTCCTGCCTAAGCTCTGGAAGTCTGCATTTTCACGTTCGCCTTAAGGCTCTCTGTTAGCACTTGCGTGCGCTCCATACGCTTCGCGTACTGCGCTAGCCGACCGCGCGTTAGATGGCAGCGGCTGCGAACGGCCGAGCACGCACTCACTGAAATGACCTTGTTATGGAAACGAGGGGCCGACGGAAATTCTGGACTCGCGGCTTATGTTGCTGTATTCAGTGCCAAACATAAATTCAGAGTATATTTCATGGCACGCAAAAAACGCGGAAACCCTGTTCATGGGTGGATTATTCTAGATAAGCCTTACGACCTAGGCTCGACCCAAGCGGTTAGCATTGTGCGCGCTATTTTTAAGGCGCAAAAAGCTGGCCACGGCGGCACGCTTGACCCGCTCGCCACTGGCCTTTTGCCCATAGCACTGGGTGAGGCAACCAAGACTGTTCCTTATGTTATGGATGGCGAAAAGCAGTATGAGTTTACGGTTAAATGGGGTGAGCAGACCGATACGGATGATGTTGAGGGTGATGTTATTATTACATCAGATAATCGCCCGACTGAGGTTGAGATTGTTGCTGCTTTACCTAGTTTCACAGGCCTCATCAGCCAAGTGCCGCCCAAATTCTCCGCCATCAAAATCAACGGCAAGCGCGCCTATGATCTTGCGCGCGCGGGCGAAGAAGTTGTGCTCAAAGCCCGCGATATCCAAGTCGATAGTCTTGAACTGGTCGAAATTGTCGATCAAGACAGTGCTAAATTTCAAATTACTTGCGGCAAAGGCACTTATATACGCTCGATTGCGCGGGATTTGGCGGTGCAATTAACCACGGTCGCGCATGTTACCCACTTAAAACGCATTAAAGTCGCGCCATTTGGCAAAAATCAGATGATTTCGCTAGATAAACTGCGTGAATTGAGTCATAGTGCAGCCGATTTGGCAGAATTATTTGCCAGTCTCATTTCGGTGGAGACCGCCCTGGACGACATCCCGGCGCTGGCCATAAACCAAAATGAAATGAACGAGCTGAAAATGGGTCGTGAGCTTATCCCTCAAAACTCAATTTCTGACCTTTTGGGCGAAGTTTGCTGCTTTTTCGAAGGCACTTTAATCGCCATCTGCGAAAGTAATGGAATTAGCTTAAAACCAAAACGAGTGTTTAATATCATTTAAATGCTCTTCTTTTAAAGGAGAATATGATGTCGATTACTACAGAGCGTAAAGCTGAATTGATCAAAGAATATGCAATCAAAAAAGGTGACACTGGTTCACCAGAAGTAC
>NVUH01000034.1 GCA_002401855.1 Hyphomicrobiales bacterium | reverse complement strand
GATAGCGAGAATTTGCCGAAATTCTGCATTTCGGTGCGCCCAATAAATTCTGAATTTACTGCATATTCCTGATTTCTGAATCACAGAGGTGCTTGGGGGTATACGGGGAGGCATTATTTGTTTTGGAGGGAGGTTGAGATCTGTTGTAGTTTTGTGGGGGGGACTTTGCCGATGAGGACGTAGCCGTAATTGCCTTGGTGCCAGGTGGAGAGGTTCCATTTTGGGGTTTGGGTGGCGCCTTCGGTGTTTGATTTTGAACGTGCCATATAATATGCGATTTGTTGATCGTCGTCATTTATATATAGTAGATAGGCTGCGGGCTTGCCTTCGGCTGTGGTGAGGCGTGCGCCTTTGAATTCGAAATCGAAAGCTTGGAGGTTTGGTACTTTGAAGCCTATTTTAATGCTGTTGTTGAACCAGTTTTCAATGGCGGGTTGGTCGATTGCTTCTAGCTCGATGGCGTGAAATTCTTGGCTGCCGTAAACTTCGTGGGCTTGTAGAGCTAGTTCATTAATATCACGTGTGGTTTTGCCGAAGGTGGTTTCTACCAATTGGTTAGCCGAATAGCCGATTAGGCCACCAACGACGAGGAATATTGTCATGCCAGCGCGTTGGTTGGATGTCATTTTTTTCTTTTTTTCGCCTTTGCGAAAAGGGCGAGCGTAATTGCCTTTATATTTTTTGGGTTCTTGCGCCATATATTGTGTCCGAATCATCTTAACTCTATTATTTATTTATAATATAAGTTACAGGTGGCGTTTTAAAGCGTAATCGGTTAAATAAGCCCCATGTTAAATATTCTTGATCTGACTTACCGCATCGAAGGCCGCATTCTGTTTGATGGTGCGACCGCAAATATACCCTCTGGCCACAAAGTTGGCCTTGTGGGGCGTAATGGCGTGGGTAAAACCACCTTGCTAAAAATATTAAATAAAGAGCTGCATGCCGAAGGTGGTCACATCACCACATCGCGCGGCGCTAAAATTGGCATGGTGAGCCAAGAAGCGCCGGGTGGCCCAGAAAGCTTGATGGAATGGGTGTTGGCTCAACATACCGAAATGAATGATTTATTTGCCGAAGCCGAAACCTGTACCGACCCTGAGCGTATTTCTGACATTCAATTGCGTTTGGTGGATATTGACGCACATAGCGCCAAATCACGCGCTGGGACCATTTTGTCTGGCCTTGGTTTTGACCATGATGCCCAACAACGCCCCTGTGCTGATTTTTCAGGCGGTTGGCGGATGCGTTTGTCGCTAGGTGCCATTCTGTTTTTAGAGCCTGACATTCTAATGCTCGATGAGCCTACCAACTATCTTGACCTTGAAGGCACAATGTGGCTGGAAGCATATTTAAAAACCTATCCCTATACCGTGCTAATTGTAAGCCATGACAGAGATTTGTTGAACAAATCGGTCACTCACATTTTGAACTTAGAAAACCAACGCTTGCAGCTTTACCGCGGTGGTTATGATGAGTTTGAAAAACGCCGCCGCCAACATCTTGAGCAGCAGCAATCGGCCAAAAAGAAACAAGACGAACAACGCAAACATATGCAAGCGTTTGTTGATCGCTTTAAAGCCAAGGCCAGCAAAGCCAAGCAAGCCCAAAGCCGCATGAAAATGATCGAGAAGTTAAAACCGATTGCCGCCATGTCTGAAAATGACGTTGCGCCATTTAACTTCCCCTCACCCGAACGTACGTTCAACCCGCCAATGATGCGGTTTGAAAACACTGCAGTGGGTTATGGCGATGATTTACCGATCCTCAAAAACATCAATCTGCGCATGGACCCTGATGACAGGATTGCTTTGTTGGGCGCCAACGGCAACGGCAAATCGACCTTTGCTAAATTGCTAGCGCATAAGCTAGAAAAAATGGATGGCGAATTTTACCATCACAAAAAAATCGTCATCGGTTATTTTGCTCAACATCAAATGGATGAGCTAGACGGCAACGAAACGCCTTATCAAGTGATTAAAGGCCTGATGATTGGCGCAACCGAAGCCCAAGTGCGCGCCCGCGTGGCACAAATTGGCTTTGATTTAGACCGCGCCAATACCAAATGCGATAACTTATCGGGTGGTGAAAAAGCGCGCATGTTGTTCGCTTTGGCGACTTTCCATAAACCCAACCTGCTGATTTTAGACGAACCAACAAACCATTTAGACGTCGACAGCCGCCAAGCGCTTATTATGGCGCTTAATGATTATGAAGGCGCGGTCATATTGATTAGCCATGACAGGCATTTGGTCGAAGCCAGTGCCGATATTTTGTGGTTGGTTAATAATGGCACAGTCGAAGTTTATGATGGCGATATGAATGATTATCGTGATTTGCTGCTTGCTAGCCGCAAAACCGAAAAATCGGCTAAAAAGATAAAAATCAAAGTCGAAGATAAAACCGCCACACTCAAAGAAAAACGCAAAAAATTGGCACAGGCACGGGCTAAACTGGCTCCGTTAAAGCAGAACATCTCCACCAGCGAAGCCAATGTCGCCAAGCTGGAGCGCAAGCTCAAAAAGATCACCAAAGCGTTGGCTGACCCTAAATTATTCAGCGATTTCCCGCCTGCTAAAGCGGCGCAAATTAGCCGTATGCATGGCGAAACCAAGGTTTTGCTAAGTGAATGGGAAGCCAAATGGCTCAAATTCCTAGACGAATATGAAAAAGCCAAAACATTTGTCGACGAGAATAACGATTAAAGCGTCTCATATTTAGTGGCAATTTTAAGGTAATCTTCAACGCATAAAGCATCGGCGCGCAAAGTCGGGTCGATGTCTAAATCTGTCAAAAATTCTATCGCATTGGGCAACGTGTTTTTTAGGCTCGCCCGCAGCATTTTGCGCCGCTGGTTAAACGCCGCCATGGTGATGGAGGATAACGTTTTGAGCGAAGGCGCGTCAGCCGCCAAAGCTTTGGGCACCATGTGAATGATGGCGCTGGTCACTTTGGGCGGCGGCATAAAATTGGCACGGTCGACAGTAAATGCAATCTGGCAATCACAGCGCCATTGGCTGATGACGCTTAACCGCCCATAGGCCTTTGTACTGGGCTTGGCGACAATGCGCTCGGCCACTTCTTTTTGGAACATCAAAGTCAGGCTTTCAAACCAAGCTGGCCATGGGTCATTCTCAAGCCAGTTGAGCAGCAACATAGTCGCAACGTTATAAGGCAAATTGGCGATGATTTTCACCCGACCTGAGACTTGGTTTTGAATGTCGGTTTTAAGTGCATCACCCAATATCACCTCTAATTTGCCATTATAATGCTCGGAGACTTCATCCAGCGCAGGTATGGCGCGCTCGTCCATCTCGATCGCCAATACGCGTTTGGCGCCTTCGAACAATAATGCCCGTGTTAAGCCGCCTGGGCCGGGGCCAATCTCGACTACGGTTACGCCGTCTAAGCTGCCCGCAAAGCGTGCGATGCGTGAGGTGAGATTTAAATCACACAGAAAATTTTGTCCCAAAGATTTTTTGGCGGCTAGTTCATGTTTCGCAATCACTTCACGTAATGGCGGTAGGCCATCCATAGCTAATTTCTCACTCATATCACGCCCCGTTCAGCATATAATTATTGGCCATTTTATGCGCCATTTTCAGCGCCGCAATCAGGCTACTTGGGTTGGCAATGCCCTTGCCCGCTATGTTAAACGCCGTGCCATGGTCCGGCGAAGTGCGGATGAAAGGCAAGCCAAGCGTGATATTCACGCCTTTGTCAAAATCTATGGTTTTTATCGGTATCAATACCTGATCATGATACATGCCCAAAGCCACATCATATTGCGCCCGTGCGGCGGCATGAAACATAGTGTCAGCGGGCAATGGCCCTGTGGCATTAAACCCATCAGCTTGCAAGCGTTGCACGGCTGGCAAGATTACATCGGCATCTTCATCGCCCATCGCCCTCGCCTCGCCCGCATGCGGGTTAAGGCCACAAAATGTCATCTTGGCATTATCGATGTTGAAATATTTTTTTAAATCCTGCGCGACAATTTTGGCAGTGTCATAAATCAAATCACCATCTAACTGATCAGACACATCCATCAGGGGAATGTGAATGGTAACCGGCACGACGCGCAGATGACTACAGGCCAACATCATCACCGATTTATAGTTTTTTTGCGGCTCGGCTTGGTTGGCGAGATGGGCTAAAAATTCAGTATGGCCCGGATGGCTAAACCCTGCGTCATAAAGCACGTTTTTGGCAATGGCGTTGGTTACCACGGCGCGGCATTCGGCATTTTGCACCAGTTTCACGGCTGTTTCTATTGAGCTTATTACACAATCCGCATTGGCAGAATTGGGGTTTCCTAATTCACTCGTTTGAGGCAATTCTTGATGCAATACTGGTAGATATTCATTAAATATATCAACTGCTTTTGTGGGTTCATTAATTTTTTGAATCGGAATGTTAAATTGTAATTTTTCGGCGGTTTTCTGCAAATGATCGGCATCACCAATATAAACAAAGGGCGCAATGCCTTTAAGGGCTTTATCTTGCCAAGCTTTGAGGGTTAGCTCGCCTGCTATGGAAGCAGGATCACCGCAAGTTAATGCCAAAGGAGCGACCATAATTTCAAAACCTTATGTGACTATTTATATTTCACATTTGCCTCTGCGGTTAATTGTATCAAATAATCCGTGGCAAATTTTTCAAACTTTTTTTGCACCAATTTGCTTTCGGCAAATTGACGTGCTTTATCGTTGCGGGCAGTGGTTTTTTTACACACTGCATACATTTCAACGCCGCCTTTAATGGTGCGTGCGCCGGACACGCTGCCCACTCTGGTATTGATGACCAATTTACGTTGCCCCGCACTTAAATTGCTAAGGCTGACATTGCGCATGGTTACCACTTTCACCCGCCCCAAACTAGAAGTTAAAGTGCGGATGCGGCTGCATTTACTAAAATTCGCACGCACAGTTTTGGCATCGGCCAAGCGCTGTTTGCGTTTGGTTTTATTGGCGTTGGATGGCATTTTCAACACAATGTGGCGTAGGTCATAAACGGTTTGTTCGCCGCCAAATTTTTTGCCTAACTTTGCCGCCTCTTCATCGATTAATTTTTCACTAATTTGGGCAGATGAGCCAAATTTAGAACGGATTAAACCGCGCCATGCAATGCCTGCTTTTTGTAGGCCTCTCATCGAGTCGATGTGGCTGCCTTTGGACTTTAGAAAACTGGTTAGCTGGGCGACCGTCATCTTGGCGCCTTTGGCAATGGTTTTGATGCGTTTATTCACGTCTGTTTCGTCAACCGTGATGCCATTGCGGGTTGCGGCCTGCAATTGCACTTGCTCGTTTACCAATTCCTTAATGGTCGAATTTTTAATATTAGCGCGATTGCTAGCCGAGGCCGATTTATTTTTGACGATCAGTAAAAAATTAGATCTCACTTTTACATCGTCTTCGGTGATATTGACATTGCCGACAGTGGCCAAGATTTTGCTGTCAGCAGCCAATACAGGAGCGATCATAATGATTTGGGCGAATAGGAGAATAAAGAATGCAAAGAATATATTTTTTTTCGAACTTACCATTAATTGCATTGTCTGCCTCAAACTTATGTTACTCATACTGTGTACGGTATTAATAAGGCGGCAATGCGACAAAGTCGAATCTAATTGTACATTTTAGTTTTTTTTCAACATCAAGGCAGATCACATAATATCGCTTGAACTCGGCTTAGATAAACGCCATGTTCAGTGGAAACTGAGAATCTTATGGAGATCTATTTTGAAATATACATTTAAAAATTTATCAAAAGCCCCATCAAAAGGCGCTGCGGTCTATTTTGCCCGCCAAAATAACCAAGAAGAAGCCCTGTTGGACGCACAAGGAAAATTGGCCGATGAAGCCACTGGCGGGCAGTTAAGCCGCGCCATAGAGGCAACCGATTTTAAGGCAGCTGCAGCTAGCACTTTGGAGCTTATCGCGCCGCATGGTTTGAAATTAAACGCGATTATTATTGTTGGTTTGGGCAAAATTTCTGAACTGAATGAAGACACACTCACTGATATTGGTGCCAACGCATTTGGCGCCGCACAGAAAATATCCGAGCGGGTGAATTTTGTGGTTGGGCATGAAAGCATTGAGGTTGACCCTATTCTTATGGGCGCTGCGCTGCGCGGCTATAAATGGGATAAATATCAAACGGTTAAAAAAGTAACCAAAGGCCGTGCCAATGACATTCATGTTTATTCGGATAACCAAGCTGCTGATAAAGCTGCGTGGGATAGCAAACAGCATGTTGCTGAAGGTGTGTTATATGCGCGTGATTTGATCAATGAGCCATCCAATGAATTAAACCCCGAAACTTATGCGCAAAGGCTCAGAGAGTTTTCGAAAATTGGCATCGAAGTTGAGCTATTGGGCGAAAAAGAGCTGACTAAATTAGGCTTTGGCTCGCTGTTAAGCGTTGGCCAAGGTAGTGCCTATGAAAGCCATGTGGTGGTGATGCAATATAATGGTGGTGATAAAGGTGATGCACCGATTGCCTTGGTTGGCAAAGGCGTGACTTTTGATACGGGCGGCATATCCATCAAACCTTCGGCTGGTATGGGCGATATGAAAGGCGATATGGGCGGCAGTGCGGCTGTGGTTGGCGCGATACGCGCTTTGGCGGCACGTAAAGCTAAGGTCAATGTGGTTTGTGTGGTCGGCTTGGTGGAAAATATGCCAAGCAGCACGGCAACAAAACCTGGTGATGTTGTGACATCGCTTTCAGGTCAAACCATTGAAAATTTAAACACTGATGCTGAAGGCCGTTTGGTTCTGGCTGATATTTTATGGTATACGCAAGAGCGTTTTAACCCCAAAGTGATGCTCAATGCCGCAACGCTTACGGGCGCGATTGTGGTGGCGCTTGGGGTGCATTATGGTGGTTTTTTCACCAATGATGAAACGCTTGTGGCCAAAATGAAAACGGCTGGCGATCAAGTGGGTGAGCCGATTTGGCAAATGCCGTTGCATAAATTTTACGACAAAAAAATCGACACGCCCAATGCCGATGTTAAAAATATGGCCGACCGTTGGGGCGGGGCGATTTATGCCGCGCAATTCTTGCAACGGTTTGTGAATGACACGCCTTGGGTGCATGTTGATTTGGCGGGTACAATTATGGGTGCCGACAAAACACCGACCAATCAAGGTTGGGCATCAGCTTATGGTGTGCGGTTGTTTGAACGGTTTATCTCTGAATATGAGAAAGACTAAACTATGACCGAGGTGTTATTTTATCATTTGGAACATAAGCCGTTAGATGTGGTGCTGCCAGAGCTACTTGAAAAATGCTTTGAGCGCGACTGGAAGGTTTATATCCAATGCCAAAATAAAACCTCGGCACAGAAAATTGACAAACAGCTGTGGAGCTATAAAGCCGATAGCTTTTTGCCGCACGGTTTGGATGACGCCCCACAAGGCCAGCGCAAGAATTTTGACAAAGAAGAATATGCGCAATTGCAGCCAATATTAATTGGTGCAGAGGCGCATAATCCCAACAACTCATCGGTGCGGTTTTTGCTTGAAGGCAGTGATGTGGCGACGGAAGACATTGCACAATATCAACGGGTGATTGTGATGTTTGATGGCGCGGATGAGCAAAGCGTCAACATAGCCCGTAGCCAATGGAAAAAATTTAAAGCACTGTCTGGCGATGTTTTATCGGCCATCACCTATTGGCAACAAGGGGCATCGGGCAGGTGGGAAAAGATGGCTTAATTCTTTTCAGCTGCTATCGATTGTTTGATGTCGAATAAGAATAATTTTTCAAATTCGGCCAACAATTCATAACATAGAATAACTTCGCTGGCTTCGGCATCCCAATAGGCATTGGCATCGTTGCAAGCCACGGCTTTTAGAGTGAAGGCTTTGGGTAATTTGTAATTACTGACAATATATTGTTGAATATTTTCGAGAATTTGAGCCTCTTGCAATGAAGCTTTATAGGGTATTAAATCACTCGGGACGTCATCATATATAACTGCCACTTCAAAATTCTTGTCATCAGGTTTCAATATAAATGGTGCTAGAACCTTATCCCAACTTGTTTGGGTGCGGGCGAAATCAGCCGCACAATTTTCTAATTTGTCTTCGGGCATACCCATCATTTGGGTGAATTCGCCAAATATGGCCTCATCAGCACCATATAAAAAGCATATAGTTTGAAAAGCCCGTTGTTGATCTAAACTATGATCGTCGGAAAAGTCCAATTCCTCCCCCGCCAAACCTGCAAATTCATCCAATAAAAACCAACCCAAAGCCGTTTCTTTCAGATATTCGTCAGATTGCTCATTCTCTTGTAGCAGCATGATGATGGTGGCCAAATTATCCACAGCATCTTCTTCTTTGCCCAAAATTGGTATTTCAAATAACGAGACAAATGCATGTCCCATTTCGTGATATATGGTCCAAGTGGCATTGCCATTTATAAACCGCACCAAGCTTGCCTGTTGATCTTTGGTCAAAACCAACTCGTCAGCAGCCTGAGCCGCTACAAATTGTAGCATGAGCAGCCCACTCAAAATATAAGCCCAAAAACGCCTCATCATCGCCCCTAGAGCTTGTCTTTCAACACCACTGCTTGGGCGCAAATGGTCTTGGTGCCGTCATGGCTTAGCTTTGGCTCGCCATATAATACATAACCATCATCCAAAGCGTCGCTAATGCGTTGGCAGAATTTATCATCATCGGTACCTGTGATGAAACGGTAGTTTTTTTTGTTTTTTGCGTCACTCATAGTCATTCCCTAATCTTCGAATTTCAATCTTAATTCGCCCTGTATATCGCGGACAAATTCTACCATGCCTTGTTGGCGGATGCGTTTTTGTTTTTCGGCGTATAAAATGGCTTTTAACTTGGCTTCGGATTCTTTTAAATCATCATTAATCACGATGTAATCATATTCAGCCCAATGCTCGATCTCACGCGAGGCGCTCTTCATGCGGGCATTAATCACCTCGATGCTATCTTGCGCGCGGCTGTGCAAGCGTTGCTCTAGCGCGCTGGCGGTGGGCGGTAAGACGAAGACTTTGACCACATCATCTTTGGCCTTGGCGTGCAATTGTTGGGTGCCTTGCCAGTCAATGTCAAACAGCACATCTTTGCCGGCTTCCAACGCCTCATAAACCGGGGTTTTGGGTGTGCCGTATAGGTTGCTGCCATTTAACACCGCTGCCCATTCGAGCATTTCGCCATTGTCAATTTTTTTACGGAATTCTTCTAGACTTATGAAAAAATAATCAACCCCGTCAACCTCACCCGGCCGCGGTGGGCGGGTGGTGGCTGATATAGACAGCATGATGTTGTCATCTTGATGCATGAGCAATTTGGTGAGGGTGGATTTGCCAGCACCAGAAGGCGATGAAATCACCAACATAATGCCGCGGTTTTTTATCTCACTTTTATCCATTTTTTCCTCTATTTCACAGCTTTCAGGTTCGCAACTTTTCGGCTTAATTATTGGCTTTTTCTCTGGCGCGCAAATCTTTTACGTTTTTCTGATGGGCTTTGTAATTATTGGTGAAAGCATGGCCACCAGTGCCATCGGCGACAAAGTATAGATAATCAACTTTTGCGGGGTTCAAAACTGCTAAAATAGACGCACGGCCCGGGTTGGCAATTGGGGTTGGTGGCAAGCGGTCAATATTATAGGTATTATAGCCAGTTTTTCTATTTTTTTCTGATTCACGAATGCCATGATCAAGCTTATATTTACCCAATGTAATGCCGTAAATAATCGTCGGGTCAGATTGCAATCTCATTTTTTTGTTCAAACGATTTATAAACACTGCCGCCACTTCAGGCCGCTCTGACGCCACACCAGTTTCTTTTTCAACAATCGAGGCTAATATCACCACCTCTTCCATATTCTCTAATGGCAAATCTTTCGCACGGGTTTCCCATAAATTGGCGAGGAATTTGGTTTGAGCCTCTTGCATTTGGATGATGAATGCATCACGGCTCATGCCGCTCTCAAACAGGTAAGTCTCGGGCATTAAACTGCCTTCTGCTGGCTCGATGCTAATTTGGCCTTTGAGCAAAGGAGCGACTTTTATTTTATCTATGATCTGGCCTGTGGTTAAGCCTTCGGCAAAGGTGAGCTTATGTTGAATGCTTTGCCCACCGACAAATATATTCATAATGTCGCGCATGGTGGCATGCGCGGGAATTTTATATTCACCTGCCTTTAGGCGCGTGTCATTGTCTTCATACGACACCAAGAGACGGTATAAATCTTGGCTTGAAACTAAATCTTGTTGCTCTAAGCGATTGGCGATGACGTTTAAATTGTCTCCTGGTTTAACCTTAAATAAAGTCTCAACAATTACATCATTTTTCACTTCAAATAATTGCACGGTGGCTAACCACAGCCCAGCAATCAACAAAACAACGATAAGTAACATGGTGATGAGGCTGCTCATCGCGCCCCAGACCGATGATTTTGATTTTTCAGCTTTGGGCTGTCCGCGCGTGGGTTTCTGCTGTTTTTGGCGTTTCATGCTCAGCTTAAGCTGACGCTTCATTCTGCGGCGGGCAAAAAAACCTGGCCGTTCATCGACTTGTGGAACCTCTTCATCCACCAATGTTTCAACATTATAAGGCTCTTGTTCGTCTGACATATTCATTGGCATATTCACTCACTTAAATGACTGCTGCTAGGCGTTAAACCGCCTGATGAGCAATGAAGCATTGGTGCCGCCAAAACCAAAACTGTTAGATAAAACGATATCAACTTGCTTATGTTTTTTCACCTTGGGCACCAAATCGGTTTTGGTATCCATGGAAGGGTTTTCTAAATTCAATGTCGGTGGCACGACATTGTCTCTGATCGCCAATGTGGCAAATATGGCTTCAATCGCTCCTGCGCCGCCTAACAAATGCCCGGTGGCCGATTTGGTGGAGCTCATGGTCAGGCCTTCGCCTGCATTGCCAAACAAACGCTCAACAGCGCGCAACTCAATTTCATCACCCATTGGAGTCGATGTGCCATGAGCGTTGACATAATCAATCTCACTCGGCTTAACCCCTGCGCGTTTGACGCAAGCTTGCATGGCACGATAACCGCCATCGCCATCAGGCGCGGGTGATGTGATGTGGTAAGCATCGCCAGATAAACCGTAACCAGTAATCTCGCCATATATTTTGGCGCCGCGTGCTTGTGCATGTTCAAGTGATTCGAGCACCATAATGCCTGCGCCCTCACCCATTACAAAGCCATCACGGTCTTTATCATAAGGTCTTGAGGCTTTGGTTGGGTCATCATTATAGTTTGTTGATAGTGCTTTACAGGCAACAAAACCTGCAATGCCCAAACGGCAGATCGGGCTTTCGGCTCCGCCTGCTATCATCACATCGGCATCATCTAAAGCAATCAGCCGCGCTGCATCGCCAATGGCATGTGCGCCTGTTGAGCAAGCCGTCACCACACTGTGGTTAGGGCCTTTAAAATTGTATTTAATAGATACATGGCCAGAGATTAAATTGATCAACCTTCCTGGGATGAAAAATGGGCTGACCCGTCTAGGGCCGCGTTCTTCCATCATCACTGCCGCATCGGCAATGCCAGACAGACCGCCAATGCCAGAGCCAATCAACACGCCTGTGCGGCATTGTGATTCATGATCTTCAGGTTTCCAATTGGCATCTTCCACCGCTTGGGTGGCTGCGGCCATGCCATAAATGATAAAATCATCGACCTTTTTCTGGTCTTTGGGCAGCATATAATCATCAGGGTTGAATGTGCCATTTGTGCCATCACCGCGCGGGATTGTACCTGCGATTTTTGCCGCTAAATCGGATGTATCAAAAGCTTCGATTTTAGACACACCTGACTGGCCATCAAGTAAGCGCTGCCAAGTTTCCTCGACTCCATTTGCCAATGGAGTTACCATTCCAAGGCCTGTAATTACTACACGTTTTAACATAGACGCACCTAACGTTAAATTCCAGATATTCATAAATATACACTATGGTTAAAATAGGATATTTATAAAAATGTTGCAATTAAGATCGCCCTTGGGGCAATTTTTTATACACATTCCGCGTTAAATTCCAAATCTCAAACCAAAAAAACAGCCCGTCCGAAACTGGACGAGCTGCTTAAATAACAAATCAAATGAGATTATTTATTTTCTGTGATGAATTTAACGGCATCACCAACTGTTGAAATATGCTCAGCAGCATCATCAGGAATTTCCACCGAAAATTCATCTTCAAATGCCATAACAAGTTCAACTGTGTCTAGGCTGTCTGCACCAAGATCATCAATAAAGCTCGATGTATCGGTCACTTTGTCAGCATCCACACCAAGATGTTCAATTACGATTTTTTTTACGCGTTCTGCTACGTCACTCATTGTTTTTCCTTCAATTTAACTGCGCTTAATGCATAATGCTTAGCCGCAAATATGGCCTAATTTATGGCCTTACCACATAATCCAAACTTTAGGTGCATTTCGCATTCCTAAAATGCTTGCTCTCAGTTGCCCCCTTTTACAAAAAAAATCAAGCTAAGATTTCCTCTGAGGGCATAAAAAACATAAAAATTGCGTTTTATGTTCAATTTTGTTAAGGTTTCACACAGGTTTTAAGCTACGCTAGCCCATTTAAACCATCATCATACCGCCATTTACATGCAAAGTTTGCCCCGTTACATAGGCCGCTTCATCAGAGGCTAAATAAACGGCAGCGGCAGCAATTTCGGCCGCAGTGCCTAGGCGTTTGGTCGGAATGTTAGACAGAATCGCCTCGGTTTGTTTTTCATTTAATGCATCGGTCATGGGAGTGGCGATAAAGCCCGGGGCGATGGCATTCACTGTGATGCCTCGATTGCCAACTTCTTGCGCTAGCGATTTGCCAAGGCCGATGATGGCGGCTTTTGAGGCCACATAATTGGCTTGACCTGGGTTGCCAGCGACACCCACTACAGATGATATATTGATGATGCGGCCATGACGCGCCTTCATCATGCCGCGCAGCACAGCGCGTGAGAGCCTAAATGCGGCGGTTAAATTCACCGCAATCACATCATCCCAATCTTCATCTTTCATGCGCATGAACAAGCCATCGCGAGTGATGCCCGCATTATTGACCAATATATCAATGCTGCCCATCGCCTCAATTGCGGCGGGCACAAGGGCTTCGACACTGGCTTTATCAGATAGGTTACAGGGCACAAAATGCACGCGTTCACCAAGAGCATCAGCAATCTCTTGCAACACAGCCTCACGGGTGCCCGATAGGGTCACGGCGGCGCCTTGGGCGTGAAAAGCCTCAGCAATAGCGCGGCCAATGCCACCTGTTGCGCCCGTGACCAGCACATTTTTACCGGTTAAATCAAACATATTTCTGCCTCTTCAAATATTACTGCTTCGAATATAAGTTATCGTGTCAAAATTACAATGATTCTATGCTAAATTCAGCAAATATTTATGGCCTTCATTATCTGCGTCTTGACGCACGATAAGCGCTTCAAGCTCGGCAATATAATCTGCATCCAAGCTGTGCTGCTTGGCGCCTGCCACACAAATATCGCGATACCAATCTGTCGGCAACAAGCCAATCTCAAGTTTGGTTTCAACTACATAATAAGTGATGGTTTTAAGGGATTGACCATCCATAACCACTTCAAAATTATCATTGCGCTTATACTTCATCTCAAACTTATCTAAATCTGCAAGTTCCGTTTGGGCGATTTCAAACACCACACCAAACACTTTATCGTCTTGGTTCTGAGTTTTCACAATCGCCGCTTTGCCGCTGCCATCCTTGCCTGCCAAACCAAAGCAAATATAATGATAACCTGCCGTGGCCACGCCAACAGCTTTGGCGCTGGGGCAGCGGTCAGTTAAACGTTGCAGCAACATGTTAGAGCCATAGGCAAAATATAAAATTGTTTCACTTGCCATCGCTATTTTAACAATTCAACAATAGCTGCAATTTCTTCATCAGTGCCACAAGCCGTGCCAGTTAGCTCTTTGTCAATGCGGCGCACCATGCCTGTCAGCACTTTGCCATTGCCAACCTCAACCAAAGTTTTAATGCCATTTTGACCCATAAAGCTAACTGATTCGCGCCAGCGCACTGTGCCCGTCACTTGTTCAACCAGCTGTTTGCGGATGGTTTCAACATCCGATGTCGGGCTGGCGCTTACATTGGCAATTAATGGCACAATGGGGGCGTTCATGTTGACATCAGCCAAAGCGGCTTGCATGGCTTCTGCAGCTGGTTGCATAAGTGAGCAATGGAATGGCGCACTAACTGGCAATAATATTGCGCGTTTGGCGCCTTTGGCTTTGGCAATGTCTAAGGCGCGTTCAACCGCGGCTTTATGGCCAGATATCACCACTTGACCATTGGCATTGTCATTGGCGGCTTGGCACACGTCATCACCAGCAGCTTCAATTGCCACTTCAATTGCGGCAGCAAAATCTAAGCCTAACAAAGCCGCCATCGCACCTTGTCCCACGGGGCAAGCCTTTTGCATGGCGCGGCCGCGAATTTGCAACAATTTTGCCGTGTCGGCCAAGCTGAACACGCCCGCGGCGGTCAAAGCAGAATATTCACCCAAAGAGTGACCTGCTATGTATTTAGCACTTTTGCCAAGGTCAACGCCTTGCGCTTCTAACATGCGCATCACCGCAATGCTCACTGCCATTAAGGCTGGTTGGGCGTTTTCGGTTAACGTCAATTGATCTTCTGGGCCATTAAACATCAGCTCAGATAGGTTAAAGCCCAATGCTTCATTCACCTCCTCATACACTTCACGCGCTATGTTAGAGCTGCTGGCTAGCGCTTGACCCATGCCGACTTTTTGGCTGCCTTGGCCTGGAAATGTGAATGCTATTGTCATATTTTTACCTGTTTTATCTGCGATTCGAATTGATTCAAAATAGCCTGTCGCAAGGCGATGACAAACAATTATTTTGATAAAATCCACAAATTGGCTTATATTGCGCTCGTTTGGGCTTGCATTATAGCCAGAAACCGCTATAAAACGCCTGTTATGAAGCTCTAGTTGAGGGCTGAACGGAAGTCTAAAACTTGAATTTTTATTTAAGTATTGGGCAAAACCATTTGATTTTAAACGGTTTTATCTTCCCGTGTCCTCGCTCTTTTGACTTCCTCTTGAGTCTTTCCAAAAAATGGCTCAGAAGGGGCTATGCGCTAGAGATATATTTTTAGGAAAGGCTAATCATGCCAAAATACGAACATATTATTCTTGCTCGTCAAGATATTTCTACTTCACAAGTGGAAACACTGATTGAAGATTTTACCAAAGTTATCGACGATAACGAAGGTAAAGTTGAAAAGGTTGAAAGCTGGGGTTTGCGTAACATTGCTTACCGCATCAAGAAAAACCGTAAAGCTCATTATACATTGATGAATATTGAATGCCCACCAGCTGCTATGAAAGAGCTTGAGCGCCAACAATCAATCAATGAAGATATTTTGCGTGTTATGACTATTAAAGTCGATACATTTGAAGAAGGCCAAAGCGCCGTTCTTTCTAGCAAAAACGAAAAGAAAACACGCCGTTAAACCGTGCTATTTATAAAGGAATTAAATTATGTCTAGTCAAGGTGGATCACGTCGTCCTTTCTTTCGTCGTAAAAAAACTTGCCCATTCTCTGGTGATAATGCCCCAGCAATTGATTATAAAGATGTGAAATTACTTCAACGCTTTATGTCAGAACGTGGCAAAATCGTACCAAGTCGTATCACTGCTGTATCAGCCAAAAAACAACGCGAGCTTGCAAAAGCTATTAAACGCGCACGTTTCTTGGGTCTATTGCCATACGTCATCAAATAAGTACCTCCCCACTCCTATATATATAAGAGTGGGGTATTTTTGGTTGGGATTTTTAATCTCTAACCGCATAACCGCGGGACAGCTGAGGCTTACGCCTCATTCCGCTCAAAAACGCATAGATTTATGCAGGAGCAAAAATATGAAAGTTATTCTACTCGAAAGAATCGCTAAACTCGGCAATATGGGCGCAGTTGTAAATGTAAAACCTGGTTTTGCACGTAACTTCCTTTTCCCACAAGCCAAAGCCCTACGCGCTAATGATGCGAATATGGCAAAATATGAAACAGAAAAAGCTCAATTGATTGCTTTGAACTCCGATTTGGTGACCCAAGCTCAAGCCACAGCCGAAGAGATGAAAGATTTCTCTGTAACTTCTATTCGTGCCGCTTCAGAATCTGGCCAACTTTATGGTTCAGTTTCTACACGCGACATTGCGGGTTTGATTTCAGACAAAGGCTTTGAAGTTAAACGTACACAAGTGACATTGACTACACCGATTAAAACTGTTGGTATTTCAAAAGCCCATGTTATTCTTCATCCTGAAGTGCAAATTGACATTAGTGTTAATGTTGCTCGTTCTGAAGATGAAGCTGAACGCCAAGCGGCTGGTGAAGACATCACTGTTGAAGTGTTTGAAGACGAATATGAATTTGAAGCGTTTGATGAAGATGCAGATGATATCCTTGGTGATGTTGTTGAAACTTCTGACGAAGCTGAAACAAAAGAAGAAGAATCTGACGATTAGTCTTTTTTAAATATTGATGAAAAAAGAGCCTTTTACTGGCTCTTTTTTTTTGAGTCGGGGACTAAAATCCTTTTTAACTTACGACTAAAATGGTATGCGGTATTTTTGCCACAGTTACTCTATGATTAATCTGTTGTTAACCATAATGTTTTTGAGTTATCCATGATCTATAAACAGAAAAGCTCCAAAAAATATATATATTTTTTTATCGCCATATAAGACTTCAATAATGAATAAAAATAGTTAATATACAGCTCTGTTCTAAAATAAAGATGCTGCATGTCTGAATTAAATACAAACGCCCCTATTGCTCTTAACTCTTTGATTAAAGACCAATTTAAACAAGAAGAAGAGACTGATTTCCGCACCCCGCCCAATAATATTGAGGCAGAGCAAGGCTTGTTGGGTGCTATACTGATTAATAATGATAGCTATGACAGAGTGTCGAGTTTTTTGCGCGAAGAGCATTTTTTCGAGAGTCTACATGGCCGTATTTTTGACACCGCCGCGCAATTGATTGCGATGGGTAAAACCGCCTCACCGGTGACCCTAAAGACCCATTTTGAAAATGATCCCGTGATCCAAGAAATCGGCGGCGTTAAATATTTAGCGCGCTTGGCGGCCGATGCCACCAGTGTGATCAATGCCAAAGATTACGGCCAAACTATTTATGATCTATCAGTGCGGCGCGGTTTGATCAATGTCGGCGAAGATATTGTCAATAATGCCTATGAAGCCGATGTGAACGCCCTGCCGCAAAAGCAGATTGAGCTGGCCGAGCAAGAATTATATAAATTGGCTGAAACCGATAAATATGGCGGTGGCTTCCAGAGTTTTGCGATGGCGTTGACCGACGTGGTGACCATGGCCGAAGCTGCCTATAAGCGTGATGGCAACCTATCTGGCATCTCAACAGGGCTTCATGATTTGGATAAAATGATGGGCGGGTTGCAAAAATCTGACCTGATTGTTTTGGCAGGTCGGCCGTCTATGGGTAAAACCGCTTTGGCAACCAATATTGCTTTTAACGTAGCCAAAGCTTACCGCCAAGAAGTCGCGCCAGATGGCAGCTTACGTGCGGCGAATGGCGGAGTTGTGGCATTTTTTAGTTTGGAAATGTCGGCCGAGCAATTGGCCACACGTATCATTGCCGAACAGGCTGAAATTTCATCGTCTAACATCAGGCGGGGCGACATCACATCCGAGCAATTCGATAAATTGGTCGAAACCACCAAGATTTTGGAAGAAAAACCACTGTTTATCGACGACACAGGTGGCTTGACCATTGGCCAAGTTTCGGCTCGCGCCAGACGCTTAAAGCGCCAACATGGGTTAGATTTAATTATTTTGGACTATATCCAACTGCTATCGGGCAGTGGCAAAAGCAATGCCAACCGCGTGCAAGAAATCACCGAAATTACCATGGGGCTGAAATCACTGGCCAAAGAACTTGAAGTGCCAATCGTCGCTCTCTCCCAGCTTAACCGTGGTATTGAACAGCGCGAAGACAAACGCCCGATGTTGTCAGATTTGCGCGAATCAGGCTCGATCGAGCAAGATGCTGACGTGGTGACATTTGTTTTCCGCGAAGAATATTATGTTGAGCGTAGCCAACCCAAAGAAGGCACGCCCGAACATGCAGAATGGCAACAGAAAATGGATGATGTACTGGGTAAAGCCGAAGTGATCATTGCCAAGCAACGCCATGGCCCCGTGGGCAATGTGACCTTACAATTTGAAGGCCAATATACAAGATTCTCCGATTTGGTCAGAGATGAATATGCGCCTGTGCGTTATGATTAAGTCAAACTCTTATGTTCTTATTTTGTTCTTGAAAATTTAACCAAATCATTATAGGTTGAGTTTATGAAAAAAACGAATGACAATTTGGCAACAGGTATATTGACGATTGATTTAAATGCAATCGCGCAAAACTATCTGAGCATTCAAACCTATTGCCATAATTTGGACGATAAAGCCCAAATTTCTGCCGTGATAAAAGCCAATGGCTATGGCTTGGGCATGAGCCAAGTTGCAGAATCATTGTATGGTGCAGGATGTCGTTTATTTTATGTCGCGACCCTAGATGAAGCGATTGAATTGCGCGCACAGTATAATGATACTGAAATTTTTGTATTAGATGGTTTGTTTATGGGTGCAAAGAGCGTTTATCGGCAACATAATCTGATTCCTTGCTTGGCCAGCACAACGCAAGTTAAGGCTTGGGCTGAATTTGGCAATTTACCCTGCGTGCTGCATTTCAATACAGGCATAAACCGCCTAGGTATGGGGCTTAATGATTATAAGAATATTACCGCTGAAATTACTGGTGGATTGAATGTACATCATATTATGAGCCATTTTGCCAGTGCCGATTGGCCAGATGATGCGCAAAATTTAAACCAAGTCGCTGGGTTTGAATTGATTTCAGATCATTTGCCGCAACTAGCCCATAGCTTTGGCAATAGCGCGGGCATTGCGCTTAAAGAATTGCAGAATATCAATTTAAAAAACCAAAATATATTACGCCCTGGCGTGGCTCTATGGGGTGTTAAAACATTTGAGAATTACCCGATTGATTTAAAATCTGTGGTGGCGTTATCTGCCCGTGTATTGCAATTATCTACGCTCAAAGCTGGCGATATGGTCGGCTATGGGCATTTGTTCAGCGCCAAACAATCGATGCGCACCGCAATCATAGCCGTAGGTTATGCCGATGGGGTGCCGCGCAGTTTAAGTTCTAGCACGGGGCAAGACGGCTACTTTTATTTTAACGGCAAAAAACTACCCATATTGGGCCGCGTGTCGATGGATATGATTGTGGTCAATATCGACGCGTTGGCTGATGGCGAAATCAATGAAGGTGATTTTGTTGAGGTGATTGGCGCGCATATCAGCCTTGATATGTTGGCAACATGGGCTGACACCATTGCTTATGAAATATTGACCAGTTTGGGTAAACGGTTTTTAAGAAAGTATATTAATGGCAAAAGTTAAGGTCACCTATATCTGCAAAGAATGCCGCACCACCTATACCAAGTGGGCGGGCAGATGCGACAATTGCGGCGAATGGAATAGTTTAGAAGAAGGCTCTGAACAAGGCGGCATTGGCGGCACACCTGTTAAGAGCGCCAGTAAAGGCCGACAAATTGAGCTGGTTTCGCTCAAAGGCGATATTGTTGAAGCGCCGCGTCATAAAACAGGCATTAGCGAATTTGACCTTGTGGCGGGCGGTGGCATTGTGCCGGGTTCGGCTTTGTTGGTTGGCGGCGACCCGGGCATTGGCAAATCGACTTTATTGCTGCAGGTGGCGGCGAAATTAGCCAATTCGGGCAAACGCGTGGTGTATATTTCGGGCGAAGAATCAATCGCCCAAGTGCGGCTGCGGGCTGAACGGTTGGAAATCGAATCAAGTGATGTCGAGCTTGGGGCTGAAACTAATCTTTCCAATATCATAGCTACTTTAGATAATCCTGATAAACCTAAGCCTGCCTTGGTGATTATTGATTCGATTCAAACCATGTGGTCAGACAATCTTGACAGCCCACCGGGTACGGTTTCGCAAGTGCGGACATCGAGCCAAACACTGATTCGCTATGCCAAAGCGCATAATGTTGCGGTTATTTTGGTGGGGCATGTGACCAAAGATGGCCAAATAGCCGGCCCGCGAGTGGTTGAGCATATGGTTGATGCGGTGCTGTATTTTGAAGGTGAGCGTGGGCATCAATATCGGATTTTGCGCGGGGTTAAAAACCGTTTCGGCGCGACTGACGAAATTGGGGTGTTTGAAATGACTGGCCTTGGTTTGGCTGAGGTTTCTAACCCTTCTGAATTATTTTTGGGTGACAGAGATGGCCAAACAGCAGGCGCTGCGGTGTTTGCTGGTATGGAAGGCACACGACCATTACTTGTTGAAATTCAAGCGCTTGTGGCCGAAACCTCATTGGCAACACCACGTCGTGCTGTGGTTGGGTGGGATAGTTCGCGCCTTGCGATGATACTGGCGGTGTTAGATGCGCATTGCGGTTTGGGGCTTGCTAAACATGATGTTTATTTGAATGTGGCGGGTGGTTTGAAGATTAAAGAACCTGCTGCAGATATGGCGGTGGCGGCGGCGTTGATATCATCTATCAGCCAGAAACCTTTGCCTAAGGGCACGATTATTTTTGGTGAAATTGCCCTTTCGGGCGCGACGCGCAACCCGAGCCGGAGCGCAGCGCGGTTAAAAGAGGCTGAAAAACTGGGTTTTAATCGGGCGATTATTGCCAATTTGAACCAAAAAAGGGCCAAAAAAGTGGCGAAAACAGCCGAAAAAGAGGTAAAAACAGACGAAAATGAGGCAAAAAACACCCTAAAAATTGAAGAAGTTGACCATTTAGTGTCACTGGTTGCCAAATTGGCTGCGGATATGGCTTGATATTATTTGAATGATTTTCGCAATTATCGATTAAGATTTAACAGATACGTATTGGCCAAAAGTCGTATGGCACGAACCCAAACCACCTAAATAAACCTTAAAATTAATTATATGTGTATCAATGGTCATAATTTTATAGTTTTTCTTTTAGTTTTGCAGTATCAATATTTGAAAATTAGATCATGTCGTGAGGAATTATGGACGGACCGTTTACAATTTTAGATGTCGCTTTATTTTTTATTGTCATCATCTCAGGTTTACTAGCTATGACGCGCGGATTTTTACGCGAGTTTTTTAGCATTGTATCATGGGCAGCAGCGGTTGTTGCGGTTGTGGTGCTTTATTTCCCACTCGAACCTGAAGCCAAAAAACTAATCACCAATGACACAGTGGCTAAAATTGCACTGGCGGCGACCTTATTTTTAGGCACATTGATTCTGGTCTCCATATTTAGTTATATGGTTACCGACAAATTACTGGATAGCAAAATTGGAGCTTTGGATAGAAGCTTGGGCTTTATTTTTGGCGTGATTAGAGGGTTTTTGCTGGTTGTGGCTTGTTATTTGCTCATGTTGCTGTTTCAACCCAATGAAAAAGACCATTATAGCGAAATTACCAATGCCCGATCGATTGGGCTGATTAAAGATTCGAGTGACATATTGTTGGACGCGCTGCCTGACAAACCCGGTAATTTTGTATCGGACTTTTTGGGTAAAATTAAAAATGCTCGAAAAGTGAATAGCGAATCGATGCAAACGACAGACCCCACAAAGGTGGAGGGTATCATTCAAAATGAAGCTGACCAATTGAACCAAAAATTCGAAGAAGCCACACCGCTGGTAAATTAATATTGAAAAGCTGCTTTATTGCAGCTTTTTTTTAAGTCGTTTAGACCTAATTGTTTTTCTTAAGGAATGCCCGATGACAGATATGTTTAATGGACAAGCAGACGGCTCTACGTTAGCTGAGGGCTCTACACTTTTGGCTGAAGGCTCTACATGTTTGGCTGAAGGCTCTACACTTTTGGCTGAAGGCTCCGACACCCACCACCCCTTGTTTAACCGCATGGAAGACGGCACATTGATCAATCTGGATGATGACAAGCTGCATGAAGAATGTGGTATATTTGGCGTGTTTCGGCATAATGACGCCCCTGCTCTAACGGCGCTGGGTTTGCATGCTTTGCAGCATCGTGGGCAAGAAGCGGCTGGCATTGTATCATTTAATGGCAAAGTTTTTAAAAGTCAGAAGCGAAATGGTTTGGTTGGTGATTATTTTACCAAGAAACGCGTGCTCGAAAAACTTGAAGGCCACACTGCCATTGGCCATGCCCGATATTCGACTACGGGCGATGGCGCATTGCGTAATTTACAACCGCTTTATGCTGATTTAAAATCTGGGGGTTTTGCTTGTTGCCATAACGGTAATTTTACCAATGGGTTAACTTTGCGGCGTGATTTGGTTAATGCTGGTGCCATTTATCAATCCAACAGTGATAGTGAAGTTTTGTTGCATTTGGTGGCGCGAAGCAAGCAGGCTAAATTAACTGATAAATTCATCGAAGCCATTCAAGAGCTTGAAGGTGGGTTTGCCTTGTTGGCGATGACCAAGCATAAATTAATTGGTGCACGTGATCGTTTTGGCATTAGGCCACTTATTTTGGGTAAACTGGATGGCTCTTATATTCTGTGCTCTGAAACCTGTGCTTTGGACATTATTGGGGCTGAATATATTAGAGAAATTAAAAATGGCGAGGTGGTGGTGATCACCACGGATGGCATTCAATCTTATTTTCCATTTGGTGAAGTTGCGCCGCGGCCTTGCATATTTGAATATATTTATTTTGCCCGCCCAGATAGTGTGGCTGGCGGTAAAACCGTTTATGAAGTGCGCAAAAAATTTGGTATAGAATTGGCTCGTGAATGCCCTGCTGATATTGATATGGTGGTGCCTGTGCCTGATAGTGGCGTGCCCGCGGCCATTGGCTATGCCCAAGAAAGTGGCGTGCCGTTTGAACTGGCCATCATTAGAAACCACTATGTCGGCCGCACATTTATTGAACCAACACAAGCCATTCGTGAACTGGGAGTGAAGCTAAAACTCAACCCAATCAGAAGCTTGGTGAAGGGTAAAAGAATCATGCTGATTGATGACAGTGTGGTGCGCGGCACAACCAGTGTGAAAATTGTAAAAATGATGTTTGATGCTGGCGCTAAAGAAGTGCATATGCGTGTCGCCTGCCCGCCGATTAAACATCCTGACTATTATGGCATTGATATGCCGACGCAAAAATCTTTGTTGGCGGCCACTCATAATTTGGAACAAATGCGTGATTTTATGGGCGCAACAAGCCTTGGCTTTATGTCTATTGATGGGGTTTACCGCGCTTTAGGCCACCCCAATGGCCGTGATGATGCGAACCCTGCTTATACCGACCATTATTTTACTGGTGATTACCCGACTGAATTGCGAGATATAAATGACCGCGTGGCGGATAAGCAATTGTCGTTTTTAGAATCCGAGCCGGTTGAAGAATAGATTATGAGAGATCTGACTGAAATGAATAGTGAAAAATATTTAGATGGGCGTGTAGCATTGATTATTGGCGCAACACGCGGTATTGGCTATCAAGTGGCGCTAGAATATGCGCGCCAAGGTGCGCATGTGATTGCCACCGCGCGCACGGTTGGCGGGCTTGAAGATTTGAATGATGCGATTGACGAGATTGGCGGCACGGTGACGTGCGTGCCCGTTGATGTGACTGATTATGAAGCGATTGACCGTTTGGGCGGCATTATTTATAAACGTTATGGCAAATTGGATGTGTTAATTTACATGCCAGCTTTTATGGGCGCGACCAGCCCTGTATCGCACATTCCCGTTAAGGATTTTGAAGACAGTGTGGCGATTAACATTGTGGCGTTTTTTCGGCTGTTGCGCTCTATGGATGCTTTGTTGCGCCAAAGCGATGCTGGCCGCGTTATTGTGGCAACCACTGCCGCAAGAAATGGTGAAAAACCATATTGGGCAAGCTATGCAGCTGGTAAAGCTGGCTTGCACGCCTTGGTAAAAACCTATGCCGCAGAAATGCAAGACATGTCGGTGAATGTGAATATGGTTGATCCAACCATGGTGGATACGGGGTTTATGGCCAAAGCCTACCCTGGGGTTGATAAAGACAATATTACCAAACCAAAAAACGTGGTTTCGGCCTTTGCTAAACTTGGCCGCACCGACTGCTTTTACCATGACAATTTATTGACATTTGACACTGGAAAACAAAAGTTTGATTTGAGCCGGCTTTAGGTTTAACTTTGTCCTTATACTGTTAAGGATTTTTTATGTTTGAAATTTTTGCTCCGTTACACAATAAACAATATCGATTATTTTTTACTGCCCACACCATTGCTTTGCTTGGCACGGGGCTTTCGACCATTGCTTTGGCATTATTTGCTTATAATATGGACAATGGCCGTGCGGCCGAGATTATTTCTTTCGCGCTGGCGGCCAAAATGGTGGCTTATATATGTGTAGCGCCAATTATTGGTGCTTATGCGCACAAATTACCACGCAAATATATGATGATCTTGTTTGATTTAGTGCGGGCGGCAATATTATTTTCGCTGCCGTTTGCATCAGAGGCTTGGCATATTTATGTGATGATATTTGCCATCAATATATGTGGCGCCGGCTTTACGCCGCTTTACCAAGCCACGTTGCCATCTATTTTTAAAGACGAGGTTGAATATGGCAAAGCGCTCTCGTTGTCTCGTATGACTTATGATTTGGAGAATTTGCTTAGCCCTACCCTGGCGGCTATATTGTTGCTGACGTTAGATTTTTCATCACTATTTCAATTGAATGCCGCGGCGTTTTTGGTTTCGGCTATTACATTGGGCATTGTGATTTTTCCTGCCAATATTGCATCTGATCGCAAAAGCGGTATTTGGCATAATGTTAGTTTTGGCGTGAAAAGCTATTTGAAAACGCCACGGTTGCGCGGTTTATTGTCGTTCAATTTTATCGCCGCTTTAGCAGGTGCTTTGGTGATTGTGAATAGCGCTCATTATGCCCAAAATATATTTGGGCAAGACAAGGGCACTACCGCGTTATTATTTGCATCCGTCGGTTTGGGATCGATGGTTATGGCATTTGGGTTGCCGCATTTGATGAAAATAGTGAGTATTCGGAAAATTATGCAAATGGGCGCTGTGTTGGCTATCATCAGCCTTGCCAGTTTTATCCTTTGGCCGACATTGGTTGGTTTGTTTTTGGTGTGGTTTATTTTGGGCATGGCCAGCGCGTTATTGCAAACGCCATCGGGGTTGGTGATTCAGCAATCATCAGGCGTGGCGGATAGACCCGCCTATTTTTCGGCACAATTTACGCTGACCCATTTGGGTTGGTTATTTGCCTATTTAATTGCAGGGCAGATTAGCCAATATATGGCGATAGATATGGGCATGTTGGTTTTGGCTATCACCTCGATGGCTATGTTGTTCGTGGCGTTGAGATTTTGGCATTTGGATGATGCGGTTAAGCTAGCCCATACCCATGTTGAAACCCTGCATTTACACCCACATATACATGATGAGCATCACCAGCATGAGCATGAAGGCTGGGAAGGCGCGGAGCCGCATGTGCATGAACATAGGCACCCTAAGGTGAAACATGTACATAATTTTTATATTGATGAGCATCATCTGAGTTGGCCGCATTAGCTGACGTTAATATAGCCTGTCATGCCGGTTTTTTGATGTTCTAAAATGTGGCAATGCATGAGCCAATTGCCGAGCGTATCGGCGTTAAATGCCACACGTACAGTCTCTTTTGGCCTGATGAGTGAGGTATCTGCCCAATGCGGGGCGATTTTACGCTTGGTCGAGCTGAGCACGCGGAAGAAAAAGCCGTGTAAATGAATCGGATGGGTTTGCGGGGTGACGTTGGTGAATTCGAATATATAAGTTTTACCAAGTTTGAGGCTGGCGGTTGGCCGCAAGGATGATGAATTGGGATCGAGATGGCCGATGGCGACTTTGTTAATCGCCCAGAAAATATATTCTGATGCGGCGCAATTGATGCCTAAATCTTCTTGCTCGCCAGAGCTGGCGGAGAATTCGAATTTTTTGATTTCTGCGCCTTGTAAGTCGAGCGGTTCAATCGGGTTTTGGGGCAGAGGTTTTAAATCTTGCCAGACGCGTTTTTGGCTTTGGCCTTGGCTGGTGAGGCTGGCGACTACCCATGGTTTGTTGGTTGATGTGTTGAGCAGCTCGATTGTTTGGCCTTCATCTGGGGTCAAAATCGCGATGTCCATCCGCATGCCTGGGCCAATCCATTCGCGGCCCATATCGCGTATGTCATCAATTGGGTTGCCATCTATGGCGATGATTTTGGCTTTGGCCTCGGGGTTTGAACTGTCTTTGACGATTAGTTTGAAAATTCTTGTGACATCGGAGACCAATATGCGCAGACGCACTAAGCTATTGGGTTTGACCATGTGGTTGGGCGCAACTTGCCAATTGGCGGTTTTTAGCTGGCCGAATGTGCCTGCTTTGGCGGCGGTTTTTGGCTCTAGGAAATTCTGATATTTGCCGTTTTCATTTATGCGCCAATCGCGCAGATTAAGCGGGATGTCGTGATCGAAATCTGGCTTTTTTACCTCGTCAATAATGATCATGCCTGCCAAGCCCTGACTTAATTGTGCCAAGCTGTTAAAATGCGAATGGTAAAAATATGTGCCCGCATCTTTGGGGGTGAATTGGTAGTCGAAGCTTTCCGTTGGATAAACAGGCTCTTGGGTGAGATAGGGCACTCCATCCATAGCGTTGGGCAATCTTATGCCATGCCAATGAATGGTGGTTGGTTCGAGCAGATGGTTTTTTAACCGCGCATAGAATGGCTGGCCTTGCTGCATGCGAATGAGCGGCACGGGTTGGTCTTTTTGATAACTGAAGACTTGGGCGGGGTTGCTTATATGACCGCCAAAATCCCACTGGCTTTGTTGCGCGGTGAGGACATAATTGGCTTTGGGTGGCAGGAATAGGTTTTTGGCCATTGGCGTGGCATATATGGCCGCACCTGCTGCGCCTAATGCCGCGCCGCCTGCTAAAAATTTACGTCTTGAAACCATGGACTCATCCTTACACTTCTTCATTAACATTGCGAATGTCTATTAACAAGTGGCAAGTGCCTTAAAGTGACAATGTGACGCAGATTAATATTTTTTCTTCTTGCTGATGGATACCACGGTGCGTTTTTTGCGTTTATCGGCATAGGGGTTTTCGCCTGCGCGCATTTGAAAACGGATTGGCACACCCGGCAGATCGAAATCTTTGCGCAAATTATTGACCAAATAGCGTGTGTAGCTGGTTGGCAAATCATCTGGCCGTGAACAGAACAGCACAAAGGTTGGTGGGCGCGATTTTACTTGTGTCATATAACGCATGCGAATGCGGCGGCCACCCGGGGCTGGCGGGGTGTGTTCTTCGACCATATGCGACAACCAACGGTTGAGGGGTGAGGTTGAAAAACGTTTATTCCATACATCATAGGTTTTGAAAATGGCGGGCATGAGGCGATCGACCGCTTTACCTGTGAGGCCTGACATGGTGATCATGGTGATGCCGCGCATGTGCGGGAATTGTAGCTCGAGCAGGTCGTTGATTTCTTTGCGTTTGGCGTTTTTATCTTCGACTAGATCCCATTTATTGACCACTAAGACTAAGGCGCGGCCTTCTCGCTCTACGAGGCTGGCAATGGCTAGATCTTGTTTTTCGAACGGGATGGTGGCATCGAGAATAAGTGCCACAACTTCGGCAAAGCGAATGGCGCGTAGGCCATCGGCAACGGATAGCTTTTCGAGCTTTTGTTTGACTTTGGCGCGGCGTCTGATGCCGGCTGTGTCGAACAATTTTATTTTTTTGCCTTGCCATTCCCAACCTACAGCGATTGCATCACGGGTGATGCCTGCTTCGGGGCCTGTTAGCATGCGGTCTTCGCCAATCATTTGATTGATGAGGGTAGATTTGCCTGCATTGGGGCGGCCGACAATGGCGACCCGTAATGGGCGGTCAATGCCGACTTGGAATTCTTCGCTGTCTTCATCGACTTCGGATTCGTCACCATCACGTGAAGCTTGCATCTCTGCGTCTAGCTTGGCGTTTTCGGCTTGAACTTGTTTGTAGAATGGCTCGAGCGCGTCGTGCAAATCACCAATGCCTTCGCCATGTGCGGCGCTGATGGCGATGGGGTCGCCGAGGCCTAATGAATAGGCTTCGTACTGGCCATATTCGCCAGCTTTGCCTTCGGCTTTGTTGCATAACAATATGCACGGGGTTTTGCTGCGGCGCATTAAATCGGCGAAATGTTCGTCCAATGGGGTGACACCTGCGCGGCTATCGATCATGAAGAGTGCCACATCGGCTTCTTCGATGGCGCGTTCGGTTTGGAGGCGCATGCGGCCTTCTAATTTGCTTTCGTCAGCGTCTTCTAGGCCTGCGGTATCGGTGATGATGAATTTCATATCGCCAATTGAGGCATCGCCATGGCGGCGATCGCGGGTGACGCCCGGCAGATCATCGACCAAAGCTAGTTTTTTACCGACTAAGCGGTTGAATAGTGACGATTTACCGACATTTGGCCGTCCCACTATGACCACATGTAGATCTTCAGCCAAGCCAAATTGCTCGCTGATTGATAGATTTTCATCCGACATTAAATTACTTTCTGTCTGTATGTAGGGACGGCTAGATTTTAGACGCCAATAACGCTATTAAACTTGAAGCGCGGCTCCTGATGCTATCAGGTGTTTGCGCATTTTGAGAAAGCGACGTGAATATATCATGTGCTTCTTGGTAAGCCTCGGCTTTGTAGGCACTTAAGCCAATTAATTCGCGAGCTTGGAAACGGAATGCATTTTCGACTAGATTAACCGCTTCTAAACGAATTTTCATGTCGGCCAATGTTGCGCTATCTACTAATAAATAGGCAGTTTTGATGGTCGCTACATCGCGGTCGTTTTGGGTTAGGCTGCTGTCTGACGCTATGATGTCATATAGTTTAACTGCCTCGATGAGGTTTTTATCGCGTGCATAGGCATCGGCGTGAGCCATTCTGCTTAGGAATATGTAGCCAGCATGGCCAGTTTGCTCGACCGCTAACAATTCGGCGGCGCCATCGACACCGGTTGCCCCTTCGGCGTTAATCACCGTTAGGTAGGCATCATAGCCATTGCTTGCCGCTTCGGCTTGCGAGATTTGGTAATTTTTATAAAACTGGCTACCACCAACTGAGGCGACGATCAGCACGCATACACCAATAACCCACGGACCATATTTTTTCCATAGTTTGGTCATGTTATCACGGCGGATGTCATCACTTACTTCTTCAAATACATCACTCACGGACATACTCCTAGTCTAGATTATTTTAATTCCAAAGCCAAAGAGGCCGTAAATTGCAGGAATTATACGTTGTTGGGATTTATATCTGACTATGAAAAGCTTGTAAAGCAAACTGTGTTCTATGGTTAAGCTTAAAATGATAGAAATGACGATTATTGGTAGAAAGGGCGCGATTAAACGCCCTTTTCTGCCTAAAAGACTTTCTCCTGCCTAAAAGACTTCGAACAGGCCAGCGGCGCCCATGCCGCCGCCAACACACATGGTGATGACTACGTATTTTACGCCGCGGCGTTTACCTTCTATCAGCGCATGGCCGACCATGCGCGCGCCTGACATGCCGTATGGATGGCCAATGGAGATTGAGCCGCCGTTGACGTTTAGGATTTCGTCTGGAATGCCGAGCACATCGCGGCTGTGAATTACTTGGCAGGCGAAAGCTTCGTTTAGCTCCCACAGGCCGATGTCGTCCATTTTAAGGCCGTTGGCTTTTAGTAGTTTGGGTACAGCGTAGATGGGGCCGATGCCCATTTCATCTGGTTCTAGGCCCGCGACTGCGATGCCGCGATAGGCACCGAGTGGTTCTAGACCGCGGCGTTCGGCATCTTTGGCTTCCATTAGCACTGAGGCTGATGCGCCATCGGACAGTTGGCTGGCGTTGCCAGCGGTGATGAATTTGCCTTGTTTTATGGTTTGGCCATCTTTGTGAACTAGAGGCAAGCCATTTAGACCTTCTAGGGTTGTGGTGGGGCGGTTGCCTTCGTCTTTTGACAAGGTGACTTGTTGTTCGGATATTTGTTTGGTTTGTTTGTCCATCACCTTCATGGTGGCGGTCAGAGGGACAATTTCGTCATCATATTTGCCAGCTTGTTGGGCTGCGGCGGTGCGCATTTGGCTTTGCAATGCATATTCATCTTGGCGTTCGCGCGAGATGTTATAGCGATCGGAGACGATTTCGGCGGTTTCTAGCATTGACATGTATAGTGCTGGTTTATGTTCCATCAGCCATGGATCGGGGGTTATGAAGGCTGCTTCTACTTGGTTGGTTGAAATTGATTCAACGCCCCCGCCGATGGCGATGGACATGTTGTCGACCATGATTTGTTTGGCGGCTATGGAGATTGCCATGAGGCCTGAAGAGCACGCGCGGTCTAGGGATTGGCCTGAGACTGATACTGGGAGGCCTGCGCGCATTAAGCTTATGCGGGCGATGTTCATCGCGCTGGTGCCGTGTTGCATGTTGCAGCCCATGACCACGTCGTCAATTTCGGCAGGGTCGATGCCTGCGCGATTGACAGCGTTGGCTATGGCATGTGCCCCCAATGTGCTGGCTGATGTGTTGTTAAATGCCCCACGATAAGCTTTGCCTATCGGTGTACGTGCTGTCGATACTATAACCGCTTCGCGCATAATTATACCTCTTCTTTGTCTAATTTTATGCCAAGTGCTTCTGCGGCTTTTTTGACAAATCTAATGACTTGCTCGCCGCCTTCTGCCAAAACGGCTTGGCCTTCGCCGTTTAATATTTGATCGATATTTGCCGCGATGTTTTCGGGCGTTTGTTGGGCGGGCGGTAAAAACACACCTTCGGTTTCGTAAATACGGGTTGCGGCATAAACGCCTGCGCCTGCGCATAGGATTACGCCTGATGGCGCGTCTTCGTGCGCCAAATAAACCAATGCGGCGGATACGCTTTCGACGGTCATTAAGTCATTGACGGCCTCTGAAAATAAATCTTCGGTCATTCTTGTGGCCGCGGCGGGGGCTAGTGAATTGACGTGAATGTTATATTTAGCGCCTTCTAGATGCAGGGTGTTCATCATGCCGACAACTGCCATTTTGGCAGCACCATAGTTGGTTTGGCCAAAATTGCCGTAAAGGCCTGACGATGATGACGTCATGACGATGCGGCCATATTTTTGATCTCGCATAATGTCCCACACCGCTTTGGTGCAATTGGCGCTGCCCATGAGATGGACATCTATGACGGTTTTGAAATTTTCGATGTCCATGTTGGCGTAGCTTTTATCGCGCAATATGCCCGCATTATTGACCAGAATGTCGACCTGCCCCCATTTTTGCATGGCTGAGACGACCATGGCATCGACTTGGGCTTTATCGGTTACGTTAGCACCGTTGGCGATGGCCTCGCCGCCTGCCGCAATGATTTGTTGCACAACTTCGTCGGCAGCACTTAACGAGCCTCCCTCGCCGCCAAGGGAGCCGCCTAAATCATTGACCACAATTTTTGCGCCACGTGCTGCTAACTCAAGCGCGTGTGACCGCCCCAAGCCGTTGCCCGCGCCGGTTACAATTGCCACTTGTCCATCAAATCGAATACTCATTCCCCTACCTCATCTTTCTAGTGTTTTGGCCTTGGCTTGCCGCGCCATTTGCCCCCAAAAAACTCGCAAATGCGAGGGTTTTGGGTTTTATAAATAATTTAAAATATGCCCCATTTTGCCAATCAATTTTGAAATGGCGAATTGAAACTCTTGAATTAAATTTGAATATATTGTTAACTTATAGGTGTGATTAAATCAACATAATTATGTAATTTTGGGAGTTAATGGTGAGTTTGCTATTTATTTTATTAGAAGTTTCAAAAAATATGAATATGATGTATAATTTTAAAAATGGCTATTTATATTAAATTGGTGAATAGTTTACGACCCTTGGAAAATGGTGTAAGGCTTTTAAGCCCCCGATTTGTAATGTTAGTAAATTAAAATATTGGAACCCCAAGTGAATGACAAAGCAAATGACATAATGACGGCAGCATCACGGTTATTTGCGCGGTATAGTTTTGCGAAAGTTACCATGGAACAAATTGCATCTTCACTCGATATGGTGCCTGGGGCGCTCTATCATTATTTTAGTGACAAAGAAGAGCTTATCTATTCTTGCTACATTCGCGGCCTACATATTTATGAGCAAGAAATTGAGGCCGCTGCCGAACCCGGCATTGACGGGTTAGAGATTATTAGGCGCTTTATGCGTGGGCGGTTAAAACCCGGTGGGCAGCGGATGATTATGTATACCGATATAGATGCCCTGCCCCCAAAATACAGTGATGAAGTGCATCGACAGCGCTGGAAGAATGCCGAAAAGTTGGCCGAGATTATTAAAATTGGTGTGGATGATGGGTCTATAACTAGCGACAACCCGTTATTGTCGGCAATCGCTTTGATTTCTATTTTTGACTGGTTGTTTTTTTGGTATTCGGAAAATGATTATTATACGCCTTCGCAAGCCATAGAAAGCATTGATGACATTATCACCCATGGCATATATAGGCGTGATTTGCCTGTGCCGCCACTGCCAGAAATACCTGATGTTGCTTCTTTTTTAGATGGGCGGAAAAAACTAAACAAACGCGAAACAAAATATGACCACATGCTGAGAGTGGCTGCCGATAATTTTAATCGCAAAGGCGTTATGGGCGCGTCGATTGATAGCATTGCCAAAGATGTTGGCATATCACGCGCGGGGATTTATTACCATTTTGATGATAAAGAAGAATTGCTGTTGGCGTGTTTGCAACGCGGGCTTGACCGTGAGCAAGTGGTATATGATCACTTAACTTCGCTTGGTTTTCGTGATGAACAGCATATCATTCAATATATGCGCCTGTTGCTTATGTTGCACGCGACGCCATATGGCCCGAAAAGCACCTATCACAATATTAACTATTTGGGCGAAAAACATCGGAAAAAATACATATCCGAAGTGTTGGAAAATATTGACTCGGCTCAAAAGGATTATAGAGGTTCGATTGAAGCTGGGCATTTTCGGCATGTTGACATGTATTTTGCGCAGCGCGTGATCACTGGCATGAGCCATTGGTACCCTATTTGGTTTAACAGCCGTATAGATTGGACGCCAATAGCCGTTGCTGACCATTATGCGAAATTGTTTCTATACGGCTTGAAAACTCGTGAAGAGGCTTAGCCTCAGCTCGCTGCTTTGGCATCGGCTAGGTTGGAACGCCTGACTTTGCCTGCATCGCTGCGCACTGGTTTATCGACCAAATCTATGGTGCGGGGGATTTTGTAGCGCACTAAGAATTCTTCGAGATAGGTTTGCAATGTGGTTTCGGACAGGTTGTCGACGCTTTCTACGACTGCGTGTACGACTTGGCCTAGATCTTCGTGTGGGACGCCGACTACGGCGCAAGATAAGACTGAGGGGTGGGAATCTATTGCTGCTTCGACCTCTGCGGGGTAGATGTTTGCGCCGCCGCTGACGATGAGGTCTTTTTTGCGGTCGCTTAGGTATAGATAGCCTTCATCGTCTAGATGACCTAGATCGCCGATGCTTTCCCAGCCGCCTGTTAGACTATCGGCCTCGGCTCCTAGATAATGGTAGGTGCTACCCTGCCCTGCATCGGGTAGGAAATAGACTTCGCCTAATGTGCCGATGGGGACAGTTTTGCCGTCCTCGTCTACGATTTTAATTTGTGCTTCGACATATTTGGGTTCTATTTTACCGACTGAGCCTTTGTGGGTTAGCCATTGCGTGCCGGTGATCCATGTGACGCCTGTGGCTTCTGTGCCGCCGTAAAGTTCGTGAATTTTTTCGCCGCCGAGCCAATCGATCCATTCTTGTTTGAGCCATGCGGGGCATGGGCCTGCGGTGTGCAGCACAATGCGCATGTTATCGAGGTTGGCTGTGGCGCGTTTTTCTGCGCCTAGCTTCCAGATGCGTTGCATCATGGTTGGCACCATGAATACCCATCTTACTTGGTATTTGTGTAGTAAATTTAAGCATTCTTCGGCGTTGAATTTTTTCATGACTACGAGGTGGTTGCCTCTTAGTAGGCCATCCATTGAGAAGCCGAAAGGAGCGTTGTGATAGAGTGGGCCTGGGACTAGATGGGTTTCGTTTTGGGTTATTCTGAGGACGGATTCTACATCTGTATCTAGCTCGCCTTGGAATTCTGAGATGATTAGTTTTGGGCGGCCTGTGCTGCCGCCTGAGGTCATGGCTTTATAGTATCTGCTGGTGATGTCGGGCAATCTATCGTCTGACAGGTTGGCATCTGGGGTGTATCCGATTGGTAAGCTGGGGCAATCGGCAATGTTCTCATCATCCGAGCCAATGAGCAAAGTTGGCTTGGCTAGCTCGATGATGCCTTTAAGCTCGCCACGCGGCAATCTGGATGAGACGGGTTGTGGGGTTGCGCCTAGCTTCCACAGAGCGATACAGGCTTGATAAAATTCGATTGAATTTGGCAGCATTATGGTGGCAAAATCGCCAGCTTTTACGCCTAGTTTTTGGTAGGCGCGGGCTAGCTTATTGGTGGTTAGTTCCAATTCAAGGCGGGTGATATTTTGTTCTTCGACTGTAATGGCCACAGCGTCGGGTTTTTCGGTTGCAAGATCATTTATGATGCTTGCGATGCTTCTTATTGCCATTTTATACTCTTTTCTTTGATTTTAGACTTCGAGCCAATCTTTGCGGACTTGTTCGTTTTTTTCAAATTCTGCTGACGTGCCTTCATAGACAACGCGGCCGTGACCCATGACGTAAATTCTGGCTGAGATTTTTAGGGCGATGGTTAGTTTTTGCTCTATTAGTAAGATTGAAACGCCCCTATTGGCGATTTCCGTTAGTAGATCAGCAACTTGGTCTACCACTTTTGGGGCTAGGCCTTCGGTTGGTTCATCGACCATGATTAGATCTGGATCGCCCATTAGGGCGCGGCACATGGCGAGCATTTGTTGTTCGCCGCCGCTTAGTGCGCCTGCTGAAACATCGGCACGGCGTTTTAGGTTTGGGAACATATCGAACATGTCGTCTATTTTCCATCTGCCTGTTTTGCGCATGTTTTTAATGCCGAGGATGAGGTTTTCGCGCACAGTGAGTGTGGGGAAAACTTCGCGGTTTTCTAGCACGATGCCTAGGCCTTTGCGGGATATTTGATGGGAGTCTAGGCCGACGATTTCTTCGTCATTGAACAGGATTGAGCCTTTGCAATCAACATCGCCCATGATGGCGTTGATGGTGGTGGAGCGGCCGACGCCGTTGCGGCCGAGTAGGCTGACGATTTCGCCTTTACCAACCTCGAAAGAGACGCCTTGAAGGATGTGGCTTTTGCCGTAATAGGCGTGTAAATCTTTGACTTTAAGCATCGGCGGTCACCTCTGTTCCTAGATAGGCTTCTTGCACTAATTTGTTGGTTCGAATGGCGGCGGGGGTGTCGGTGGCGATAATCTCGCCATAGACTAGAACCGAGATTCTATCGGCTAGATCGAATACTACGCCCATATCATGTTCTACAATTACCAGAGTTTTGCCTTCGGTTACGGAGCGGATTAGCTCTACCGCTTGCTCGGTTTCGCCGATGCTCATGCCTGCTGTTGGTTCATCTAGCATGATGACATCTGCGCCGCCAGCTAGGGTGATGCCGATTTCTAGGGCGCGTTGTTCGGCATAGGCTAGCAAAGATGCCGGCACATTATGACGGTGAGTTAGGTTGATTTTTTCTAGGATTTCTTCGGTTTTCAGGTTGACGTCTTCTAGGTTTTCTACCTGTTGCCAGAAGGAATAGCCGTGGCCGCATGCCCATAATGCGCCGCATCTGACATTTTCGTAGACGGTTAGGTTTGGAAAAATGTTGGTGACTTGGAAACTTCTGGCTAGGCCTTTGCGGTAGATATCGTAGGGCATGACGCCGCCGATTTCTTCGTCGTTGAGGATGACGCTGCCTGAGCTGGGTTGATAGTGGCCTGAGATTAGGTGAAATAATGTTGATTTACCAGCGCCATTTGGGCCGATGATGGCATGGCGTTCGCCCTTTTTTATATCGAGATGCACGCCGCGAATGATTTCCATTTGGCCGAAGGATTTTCTTAAATCAGTTAGTGAGATTGCGTTATTCATTTTTTGCTCCCTCCTGTTTTGTAGGGCTTGCGGGTAAAGTCAGCGCTTCGTTGGCCTCATGCCATGCGGTGCGCACCATGGGAATGGTGAAGCGTAGGCCTATAATGCCTGCGAGGCTGAGTATGGTGAAGGCTATCCATGCTTCGGAGGTTGATACGTCAATATTCATAAAGAATAGTGGCATGACATCATCACCTACGGTTTGCTCGTTGCGATGGCTGAACATTTCGACCAGAGAGATTATGCCGACAAATGAGGCGGTGAGTGGAATGAGGCCGATTAGATATGGTTTTACCAATGTGCTTAGTTTGCCGTTGCGGTAGGCATCGGTGTGCATCATGATGAGGCCTGTTAGGCCGTTGGGGGCGAGTAGAACTGTGCCGATGAATAGGAGGCCTGTGTAGAGCAACCATAGGTCGGTCATGCCGCTGACTACGGTGTTTAGTAGGGTCATGACGATGGCGCCGATGACGGGGCCGACGAAGTAGCCAATGCCGCCTATGTAGGCTTGTAGCATTACGAGGCCTGAGGCTGCGGTGTTTAGGTTTGAATCGGTGACGATTTCATATTGAATGGCGAAGATGCCGCCTGCTATACCTGCGAAAAAGCCTGAGGCTACGAAGCTGACTAATCTGATTTTTTGCGGGTTGTAGCCGATGAATTGAGCGCGTTCGGCATTGTCTCGCACTGCGTTGGCCATGCGGCCTGCTGGGGAGCGGGAGAAATAATACATGGCGAATGTGGCTAGGAAAAACCACACTGCGGCGAAATAATAGACTTCGATTTGGGGTATCATCTCGTAGCCGAAGAAGGATGGTCCCATGGTGCGGTCGGAACTCATGCCTTCTTCGCCGCCGAAAAAGCCGACTAAGATGATGGCGGATGCGGCGACAAGCTCGGCGATGCCGAATGAAATCATGGCGAAAACTGTGCCTGCGCGGCGGGTGGAGAAACTGCCGATGAGGAGTGCTGCCACTAGGCCGAATAGGCCGCCGAAGATTGGGGTGAGGACTAAGGGGATGGGTGCGCCGCCTGTGCCGACATATTCCATTAGATGGATGGAGGCATAGCCGCCTAGGCCGAAATAAACCGCGTGGCCGAATGACAGCATGCCGCCTTGGCCGAGTAGCATATTATAGGCCAATGCGAAAACTGAAGCGACGCAGATTTGGGTTAGGATTGTGAGGCCGAATTTTGTGGCTAGTAGCGGTAGAACCACTAAGATGACAGCGAAGCAGAGCCATAGAATGCGTAGGCGTTTTTTGCGTGCTATGTTTTCGGCTTTGCGGATTTGGGTAAGATTGCTCATGATTCACGCGCTCCCATAAGACCTGTTGGGCGGAAAATTAGCATGACGACCATCATCAAATAGGGAATGAGTGGAGCGACTTGTGGCATGGTGGTTGACCAAATATCATACATGAATGTTTCTTCTGTAACGATGATGCCTGCGAGTGCTAGGACATCGGCTAATGAGCCATCGATGGCGATGGCGAAGGTTTGGATGAGGCCGATCATTATGGAGGCGATGAATGCGCCGCCGAGTGAACCTAGGCCGCCAAAGATAACCACGACAAACATGATGCCGCCAAGACCGCTGGCCATGCCTGGATAGGTGCCCAATACGGGACCTGCGATTGCGCCAGCTAGGCCAGCTAAGGCTGTGCCGACACCGAATGTAACCATGAAAATGAGCGGTACATTGTGGCCGAGCATGCCAACCACTTGTGGGTGGCCGACTGCGGCGCGGATGATGAGGCCGATGCGGGTGTGTTTTAGGACTAAGAATAAGGTGATGAATATGAGTACTGAAACAATGAGCATGAACATTTTGTAGATGGGGAAATCGGCACCGAAGAGGGTGAATAATGCGCCTTCTAGTATTTCTGGCTTGTTATAGGCGAGTTGATCGCGACCCCAGATGAATTGAACCACTTCTTCAAGCAGGAATGCGACGCCGAAGGTGAAGATTAGTTCTGGTACGTGGCCGAATTGATGGACTTGTCGCAAGCCGTATCGCTCGACGAGGCCGCCGATGAGGCCGACGATTAATGGTGCGAGCAGAATGCCGAACCAGAAACCCATATAGAGTGAAATTGTGTATGCAAAATATGCAGCTAGCATATAGAAACCGGCATGCGCCAGATTAAGAACCCCCATCATTGAAAAAATAAGGGTAAGCCCGCTGGCGAGCAAAAACAGAAGCAGCCCATAGACGAGGCCGTTCAGTAAGGAAAAGATTACGGTTTCAAGCATAATTCACCTCAATAAAATTTAATATTTTTTGACAGTAACTGGATCGTATGTCAACACACGATCCAGCTAAGGCACTATCAGGCCCACCTACTTCATTATGAAGGACGTTGCATTTCGCATGATGTTTCGAGCGTGTTGTTTTCTAGCGGAATGGATGAGGTTGTTATCACACCATAGCCAGATTGATCGAAATCATATTTCAAGCCATCTTTGGCATGAGCCATCACTTGCAATGGCATTTGCATTTGATGATCTTTACCGCGCATAACCACTTTATCACCACTTATCGTTGTGAATTCTAGGTCTTCAAGCGCGAAAGCCACTTTAAGTGGATCGGTGCTGCCAGCTTTGACGAAGGCTTCGCCCAACATTTGAACGCCATAAACTGTACGTTCATTGCTCATATCATTACCAGGATGTTTGGCAAGGAATTCATCGGTATAAGCTGCCCATTCTGGCGTGTTTGGTGGGTTGATGTGACCTTGGGTTACGATTGATAGTTTGCCTAGACCAGATTCGCCAACAACTGCACTTACGCCTGGGCCATAGGCATAAATGCCGTAGATATTGGCTTCTGTGCCGATTTCTTTTACAGATTTGGCAAGATTAATCATGTCTGCGCCCCAGTTGCCTGTCATGACGACATCAGCTTTTGAACGCAAGATTTTTTGTGCATATGGAGTGAAATCTTTAACTTTACCAATTGGGTGCAATTGATCGCCAACGATTTCAATATCGGGGCGTTTGTCGGCTAGATATTTTTTGGCTGCAGCTGAGAATGCTTTGCCGAATGAATAATCTTGGCCAATGATAAAGGCTTTTTTGACAGATTTGTCTTTGGCGATTTCGTCAACCAAAGCGCTAACTTTCATATCAACATTGGCGTCGATCATGAAATGCCAGAAGCTACATTTTGAGCCTGTTAAAGCTGGGTCAATGGCGCCGTAGTTAAGATAAAGTACGCGGTTATCTGGGTTGCGTTTGTTATGTTTGTTGATGGCACCGACAAGTGCATGACCAACGCTTGAACCACTATTGTGGAAAATATATTTGGCGCCTTGGCTGATGGCATTTTGCAATTGAACCAAAGATTCTTTTGGATTGATCTTACCGTCAAGCTCTAAGAATTCTACTTCAAGTTTTTCGCCAGCAACTTCTTTGCCATTTAGAAACTTTTCTACTGCATGTTTAAGTTCTCTACCACTGCCGAGACCTGTTGCGGCGAACGGGCCTGAAAGCGCATCAATGAACGCGATTGTTAGGTTCTCTGCTTGCACGGTTGCAGCTGGCAGACCAGCACTTAAAATGAGTGAGCTCGCCCCTAGCAACATCAATTTGAATTTATTCATCTTTTCCTCCCTTTGTGGCCTTTACGACCATTCTTACAATGAAAACAGCTCATCGTTGAATTTGGAGTATAGTTTTATAAAGATATTAATCAAGGAAAATCTGCAAATTGTGACTAAATGGCTAATATGCCCACGTAAATACGCCAAATTTACCTAACACCAATTAACTGTTGAATATGAAGTATAGTTTTATTGATAATTAAAACAACACCATCGCTTATGGTCGTTCTGGGCTCTGCCTCACGGGCAATATTACATTTGGCGATTCATTTGTTTGGATTGAAGCTGTGGGAATCTATGGCGGTTTGGGATGTTGGGAGACTGATAACGGGGTAGAAAACTGCGAACCAAAGCTGCGAACCAATGAGGGTTCGCAGTTTGGAGTGGGTTATTTTGGCTCAATGCCAGCGTTTTTCATAATCGCACCATTACTGGTGTAGCTGTCTTGCATTTCTTTATAAGATGCATCGACGTCAAAATACATGATCGGTACATTGGCTGTGGCGACGATTTTTTTGAAGCCTTCATCAGTTTCCGCGGCTTTTAGAGCGTCTGCTAACTGGTCAAGAATCTCGCGTGGTGTGCCTTTGGGCAAGATTAACACTGTGCGTGTGTCCATGCCTATTGGGTAGCCATTTTCCTCAATGGTATTCACATCAGGGGCAGAAGGATGCCTAAATGTGGTTAGGGCTGAAATCATTTTCATTTCATCGGGGTAATTGTTATGAATGCCGCCTGATAGTGCCAAAATAACTTGCTTGCCAAGGATGGCATTTATCATATCACCACCGCCTTTTAGAGGCACAATGTTAACGTCTAAGCCTTCTTTTTGCGAGATCTGATCCATAGTCATACGTGAAGCGGGGCTAAGTGAGCCGTAGCTGAAACCTGGGTTGGCCTTCGCCCATGTCACAAATTCTGCAAGATTGTTAAATGGAGCATCTTTTTGAGTTACCAAACCAGCTTGATATGCGGTGATCATGCCTGCATATTCAAAATCTTCGGGTTTGAAAATGACGCGTTTCATGAGGAATGGTGCGGTGTTGATGACGCTGTTGGCGTGGAACATGATGGTATAGCCATCTGCATCTTCGCGCTGAAGACCTGCTGCAGCGACAGCGCCGCCTGCACCCGGTTTGTTGACCACATTGATGGGCACACCCAATTGTTCGGACATCACGCGGGCTGTGGCGCGGCCGACAAGGTCGGTCTGGCCGCCTGCTTTATAACCGATCAGCATGGTGATTGGTTTTGTTGGGTAATCTGCAGCCATGGCTGGCATTAGGCCTGTCCAGCCGACGGCGAGTGCGACAACTGTACCCATTATTGAGCGTTTCATTGATAAAGACATTATGTCTCTCCTTCTTTGTTGGTTTTCGTTTGTTTGTCCACTTCGGCTGCTTTTGCAGCTCTTTTTGAACTCCCGCTGCCGCGGGCGATCCAGACCACCGTCACCATTGTTAGGATGATGAAGATGATCGCGATGGGGTGATGAATTAGATTTATTGCCTTTTGATCGAGGATTTGAATGGCCTGCCTGAAGGTTAATTCGAGATTGGGGCCGATGACAAAACCGATGAGGAATGTAACGAATGAAAAATCTAATTTACGGGCGATGAAGCCGATGACGGTGAAAAATAGCATCACATATATGGAGAAAACGCTGCTGGTTTCCATATACGCGCCGATGCAGCATAGGAACATGACCCCCGGGATGATGAGGCGGATGGGGACGCGGATGATTTGTGAGAATAGGCGTTGGCCTGCATAGCCGACGGCTAATAATATGACGCTGGCGCACAGCATGGCGGCATAAATATCGGCAACCATTTGCGGTTGTTTTTGGAACATTTGTGGACCTGGGGTTAGGCCGTGCAGAACAAATGCGGCGATGAGGATGGCGGCGATGACGCTACCTGGGATGCCGAGGGCGAATAGAGGGATGAAGCTTGAGGGGACGACGGCGTTATCGGCGCTTTCGGCGGCGGCGATGCCTTCTATCATGCCTGTGCCGAATTTCTCTGGGGTTTTGGAGGCTTTTTTGGTGGCGCCATAGGAGAGGAAGGAGCCGACACTGGCGCCTAGCCCCGGTAGGATGCCGACGATAGAGCCGATTAATGTGCCCCTGAAAATGGCAGGTAGGCTGCGCCGCCAGTCGGAAGCGGTGACGATGTTATCTTCTTTTTTTCTGCCTTTGCTATACATATTCGCGGTTTCGGCATCTAGTTTTTTCATATTGCCTGCTTGGACGATCATCTCGGCGATGGCCAGCATGCCGATGGCCATTGGGACGAGTGAGATGCCGCTATCTAGCTCTAGAATGTCGAAGGTTAGGCGTGGAATAAAAGTTTCGGTTTCTAGGCCGACTGTGGCGAAAAATACGCCGAAGGCGGCGGCGATTAGGCCTTTGATGAGTGATTTACCTGCTAAGCCGCCGATGAATGTGAGGGAGAATAGGAGAATTGCGCATAGCTCTATTGGACCTATTAGCAAGGCGTAGCGCGCTAAGGGGGCGGCTAGTACGATGAGCACTAGGGTGGAGATGAAATCGCCAATTACTGAAGCGAACAAGCCCATTTTTAGGGCTTTTTGGGCTTTGCCTTGTCTGGCTAATGGGTAGCCATCTAATGCGGTTGGGGCTGATGACGGCTCACCCGGTGTGTTGAGCAGGATGGCTGAAACGGCACTGCCTGCGCCACTGCCTTTGGCAATGCCGATGAGCATGGCGATGGCGGTTACGGGGTCTAGGTAGAAAGTCATCGGGATGGCGACGGCGACGCCTGTGGCTTTGCCTAGGCCTGGTAGTGCGCCGAGTACGTAGCCTAACGTGACCCCGACCGTGACCCAGAGGATGGTAATGGGGTTTAATACGTGAGAAAAACCTGTGATTAAATAGTCCATAAAATACTCATACGATTGCCGTTCCTAATAGCTTGTAAAATAGCAACCAAATTCCGAATAGAATGAGGGTTGGCATTACAATGATGATAAGCGGGCGGCGTTCGCCTAACGCAACCAATGAGCCGACAATGATGGCAATGCCTGCGGCGAGTGGTGCGACCCATAAATAAAGCATTAATGCGACTGCAAACACTGAACCTAGCTTTAGAAAGGCGAGGAGTTCGGCCTTTGAAATGGGAGGTGCAGTGTCTTCTTGTGTGTCTTTTGCTTTGTTGCGGATGGTGGTTATGATTAGCAAGCCTGCTAAGAAAGTGATGAGGATCATCATCATATTGGGGACGAGGCTTGGGGATACAAAGCCATCTGGTGCGGTGTCTATTTGCGTGGGGATGACGATGAAGAGCATCACCAGCCCGAACACGATTAGCACCATGCCTGAAATAATATCTGCACGTCTCATATTGCTGCGCCTTTGTTTAGGCTGAATTTTGAATTTATTAGCATTTTATCTTGGCCTCCCTGCCAGACTTGTTAGATTACCTCTAACTCCTTAAGACGATTTAAATCATCTTGATCATATCCCAAGCCTTTTAACACCGCCATTGTATCGCCGCCTAATTCTGGCGGTGCTTCGGTGGCAGATATGACTTGCTGATCGACCTTAAAACCTAATGTTGGCATGTGAATGTCATGTGGGTGGTTGGGTAATTTTAGCTTGGTGGTGAACTCGCGGGTTTTGGCGTGATCCTCTTGTAGGGTTTCATCTAATGATCTGACTTTAGAGGCGGGAACGCCTGCTACATCTAATGCTTGTTCCCACTCTAAAGCTGAGCGCGTTTTGAAGATTTTTATTAATTCTTGGCGTAACTCATCGGCATTTTGCTTGCGTTGTTGCGGTTCGCTCCAGCGTGGATCTGTTAGTATGTCTAGACGTTCAATACCTTTGCATAAGTCTTTGAATTGTTTGTTATTGTTGGCGGCGATCATGAGCAGGCCATCGGCGGTTTCGAACGCGCCTGATGAGGGGCTTTGGCTCCATGCTTCGTTGCCATATTGCTCTGGCATCCAGCCGCCATTTAGGTGGTCGGTCATCAGTGAGGCCATGAGTAGCATGGAGGTATCGAGCATGGCGACATCTAGGTGAATTGCCTCGCCTTTACGTTTGGTTTCGTGCAGGGCTGAGACAATGGCGAAGGCGGCGTTCATGCCTGTGGCGTAATCTACATAAGGCGCGCCGACTTTTAGCGGGCCTGTATCGGGGCGGCCTGTGGTTTTCATGATGCCGCACATGCCTTGAATGACATGATCATAAGCGGGTCGTTTACTCATTTCGCCATCTTGTCCGAAGGCTGAGATTGAGCAATAGACAATTTTGGGGTTTAGCTGTTTGACCACTTCGTAGGACAGGCCAAGGCGGGTGATGACGCCCGGGCGGAAATTTTCTATGAAAACATCTGCATCTACGATGAGGCGTTTTAGAATTTCTAGGCCTTCTGGGGTTTTCAGGTTTAGGGTCACTGATTTTTTATTGGCGTTTTGTGTGAGGTAGGTTAAGCCCATTTGGCTTTTGTTTAGCTCTGGCAAAAACCCTTTGTCGCGCGACCAATCGCCAACACCCGGTGCTTCAATTTTTATGACTTCTGCGCCTAGCAAGCCAAGTTGATAAGCGGCGTATGGGCCTGCTAATACTTGGGTTAAATCTACAACACGAATGTCGGTTAGTGGTTGAAACATAAAAACTCCATTGATAATTAAACTCACATTTTGGACAATTTGCACAACCCATGTTGCGCTTGCCTCTGGTTATTTTTTCTCGAACAATAATTTGCAGTCGCCGATGTGATCGGATATAGCGGCGAGCCACAATTTTGCGGCTAAGTCATCCAACAAATAAGCATCTAGAAACGCTAAGGACAGTTGGGTGACGGCTTGGCTTTGGTTTGGGATGCCTGAATTGGGGTCATCTGGTGTCATGCCGCCTAGATAATGATCGGCATTGTCTAGCACTGCCAAATATTTATCGCCTGCTGGTGCGAGGTGATATGGTTCGCACTTCCAGTGCCAATCTTGGCCTTTTGCGCCGCCATCTAATGTGCCTGTGACGTTTAGCACAGGGCCTGTCATTTGATCCCATGAACCATCGCGCAGGCCTTGTTGATCTCGGCCTTGGGCGCTTAGTAATATGGCGGCAGACAATCTTTTATCTTTATATTGGCGTTTACCTTTGTTGGGGACATCGATCTCTGCGCCTGCGAAAAGTTGGGATGTGTAAGCGCCGAAGGAATGGCCTGCAATGGCGGTGGGGATTGGTTGTTTTGGCCTGCCGCAGGTTGAGTTTAGAACGGCATCTAGGCCATTTAGCAGTTGGCGGACGATTAGGGTTCTTTCCATCCAATATGAAGGGGAATGTAGGATTTTGAACATTTGCTCGCGTACTTTGGGCGCGTTGAGCCATGCGAAGCGGTTATTTGCGTCTAGCTTTATGCCAAGGTCTGGATATGCGGCGGCGACTGCGCCGATCCAATCGGGGAAAGTAGGATGCACGACAAAATAGCCATTGGCGGCTAATTCGGTTGAAAGTTCAGCATAATCTTGGCCGCCTGCGCCTAAGCCGTGGCAGAATATAACCACTGCTTTTGGTGGTTTGTTTTCTGGCCAACGGCAGGTGAGAAGCAACGGCTCTTTGACAACGCCGTTGAGTTTTACCTCATGTGAAGTGGTGACGGGGCAAGTCTGGAATTGGGACTTGTAGGCTTGATTATTCATTACACTTAACTCTTGTTTTTTATGTTCACATTTACATTATTGAGGGGAGGAAAAGGCTGATTTGTGGGAATATGACGATCAGGCCGATGAGAATGAGGAAGGCGAACCAGAACGGGAAAACGCCGCGGAATACATCATACATTGTGACGTCTTTAGCCATTGAGGCGATGGCGAATACGTTGACGCCGATTGGCGGTGTGACGACGCCTAGCTCGACCATAATCACCACGATGACGCCGAACCAGACGGGGTCGAAGCCTGCATTCATCGCTATGGGGAAGAATAGTGGGACGGTTAGGACTAAGGCGGGTAGCGCGTTCATGAACATGCCGATGAGCACGTAGAAAAGCAGGATGGCTCCGATGAGTTGGTATTTGCCGAGATCCATGCCTATCACCAAATCGGCTAGTTGGGTGGTGATGCCGCTTATGGCGATGAAGCGGCTGAAGGCTGTGGCGAACATGAAAATGACGATGATGCCTGCGGTGATGTGCAGGGTTTGTATGATGGATTGCCAGAATGCTGACCAAGTTAATCTTCTGGTTAAGGTTGAGATGACGAGTGCGCCGAAAACGCCTAACCCGCCTGCTTCATTGGGGGTGACTAAGCCGCTATAGATGCCGCCTAAGACGAGTATCATTAGGAGTAAAACTGGCCAAATTTTTAGGCTTGAATTGAAGCGCTCGTTCCACGTGCTTTTTTCGCCGCGGGGGGCGAGTGCGGGGTTGAGCATTGCGCGTATGGTGATGAGTGAAATTAGGATGATGGCGAAGAGGATGCCGGGTAGGATGCCTGCCATGAAAAGTTTGCCGATTGAAACTTCGGTAATCATGCCATAAACAATGAAGGCTAGGCTTGGTGGCACCATGACGCCGATGGTGGCGGCGCAGGCGATTGAGGCTGTGGCTAGTTTCATATCGTAGCCGTATTTGCGCATTTGCGGCAGGGCGATGGAGCCCATGCTGTAGACGCCAGACAGTGTATCGCCGACGATTGAGGATAGGCCTGCGCAGGCGACTGTGCTGGCTGATGCTAGGCCGCCCGGGAGGTGGCCGATCCATTTGTTTGCGGCGCGGAACAGGTCTTCGGCGAAGCCTGAGGCGACGATGATGAGACCCATCCATGTGAAGAGTGGGATGACGCTCCAGACGGGGTCGCTGACGACATCGATTGTGGTGGTGCCGAGGCTGGTGAGGCTGGCGCCTGAACTGATGAGTAGGCTGATGCCGATTAAGGAGGTTACGGCCATGGCAGCGGCGACGTGGACGCCTAGGAAGATGAGAATAAAGCATAGGAGAATGCTGCATACGCCGCGTAGGTTACGGGACATTTCGAAGGGTAATGATTTTGGGTAGAAAGATAGGGTGAAAATTGCGGCTATGACCAATATCCATATGGCCAATACGAGAAGGGCTTTGGGGTCTTTTAGTTTGATGATGTTTAATAATGCTGTGGTGAAATTGGTGAGTAGACCGATGGCGAAAAGGATGACGAAAAAGGCTGCTAGCAGCACAAATGGCCATTCGGATATGCGCAATACGCCTGTGACTATGTTATTTACCCAGAGATAATCGGCTTGTTTTAGAATTTGAACGGACACCACGATCATTAAAGTGGAGGTCAGCAGAAGGCCGCCTGCAATCATGGCTAGGTGGATGTTTTTGGGCATCATGGTGAGGAGCATATCGACTTGGATATGTTTGTTTTTCATTTCGACCACGAGCAATGTCGACAGGGCGACGATGATCATTAGCAGGCCTGTTAGCTCGATACCGCCTGGGACAATGATGGAGAATAGGTTGCGCAAAACAACATCGGCGACGGTGAGAGCCATCAAGCCAATAAGTGCAGCGCCGCCTGCATATTCGGTGATGCGGTTTAGGTGGGTGACCGCGGTCTTTATTTGGGTTTTTGAATTGTTAGCTTGCAATGCTACCTCATTCCTCACGTGTAAAGCTCATGTTATTGGGAGCTTTACACGTGTTTTATGTTGTTAAACAGCGGTTTAGTTTTGATCGTATAGTTTGAGTAGGCGCACTGTTTCATCAAGAATTTCTTGACCCGGCATGCCGAGATCATTGGCTTTTTCTACCCATTCAGCCCATGATGGCTGCATTTTTTCGGCCAATTCGGCTTGGTCGGCTTCTGAAAGGGTGAAGATGTTTTGTGCGGGGATATCCTTAGTTGCCGCAGCGGCGCTATCGGTGGTGTTGTACAGGTAATACATAGGCAACATGCTGGTGAGGCGGTTTTGTTCGTCATCAGTTAGTGTGTTGAACGTGTCTTTATTCATCACTGTGCTGTAGGTGCCGGGGTTCATATTTAGCAATGTGTGGTATGTTGTCACCTCGTTTAGCTTGAAGTTATTGACCCAACCCCAAGCGGCGAGTACGCCATCAATGGCGCCACGTTGTAGGGCTAGATAGGCATCTGGGCCGATCATGACACTTGAGCTTGCGCCTAGTTTTTGCAGCACGGCGACACCGGCGGCATCGGAGGCGGCGATGACTTTGCCTTTTAGATCTGAAAGATTGGCGATGGGGTCTTTGCTGTGTAAGTGAGAGCCCATGGCTACGAATGTGGCTAGTTCGACAACGTTATCGCGCTCGGTGTAGAGATTGCCCATTTGTGGATATTGTTCTCTGAGGCGCCAATATACGGTGCTGGCTATGGTTTGGTTTTTGGTTAGGCCTGGTAGGCTTAGAAGCTCCATTTGGGGGAATTTACCCGCTAGGATTGGATGCCATGCAAAACCTATATCTAGCAAGCCTGCGCCTGTGGCTTGTAGCCAATCTTTAAATGGAATGACTGAGTTTGGTGGGAAGAATAGAACCTCGGCGCGGCCACCTAACATATCTTCCAATTCTTTGGCAAAACGGCGATCCATTTTATTCCATGGTGTGCCATCTGGTGAGGCGAACTGCATTTTTAGCTCTAGCTCTGCTGCCATTACGGGTTGAATAGTTAATTGTGAGGTTAACCCCATTGCCAGAGCCATGCCGCCCATAATTAATTTTCTAAACTTATTCATCTTTTTTCCTCCCATTGATGCGATGCGGATAGTTATGCTCGCGATTGTGAATTAAAAGCACTTCCCTTAGTGCTGGTGGAGCTTGTGTGAAACAGGCTACCGTTGGTGATTTTATTTTAGAAACAGCATTAGGAGAACTTATTTCTACTAATGCCAGCTCTAATGATTGCTTAAGGCTGATGCGCTGTGAGGCGCTGCCATTGCTCCTCGGTTCGTTGTAATTCCTCTATGAAATATTGGTAAAATAATTTGGATGTTCTGGATATCGGGCGCTTGGTTGGATAGATGAGCGCGACATCTACTTGCATAAATGGTTGGGCGATTGGGTTGATGGTGATTTTTTTATTGTCTAGCTCTTTGAGGCAAATCCAATAGGGCAAAATTGCTGACCAGTCGGCTTGGGCGATGAATTCTATGCCCGCAGCTAGGCTATCAATTGAGATTCTACGGTCTAATAGAATTTCGCCGTGGCGGATGGCGTCTTCTATTTTGGGTTTGAGGCTGTTGATGGCTGACGGCACAAAAAGTTTGAGGGGGGGCATTTTAGCTAAATTCACGGGTTTCATTGGTTCGAAGCCTAAGCCTGAACCTGACAAAAGCCCGACGGGGTAGCGGCCAATTGGCTCTGCGGTTAGGCCGATTTGTGGTTCGATAAATTGGCCAACATAGAAATCTAACGTGCCGTTGGAAGTGGCGGCAACGAGTGCATCTGCGGTGCCGCTGGCAATGTCGATATCGACTTGGGGGAATTCTTTGGTGAAACGTGTTAAGGCTTGGGGCAATATGGATTTTGCCACGCCCGGGGCGAAGCCGACTGATAGGGAGCCGTATATGCCGCCTTTGAAATCTTCAATTTCGTTTTCGGCTTCGCGGACGGTTTTTAATATGATTAGGCAGCGGTCGTAGAAGCGCCGCCCTGCATCGGTTGGTGTGACGCCGCGCGAGGTGCGGTCGAACAGGATGACACCTAGCCTTGTTTCTAGGCCGCTCATTTGTTGGCTCATGCCGGGGCCTGTGCAATTGAGGCGCACAGCTGCGGCGCTTAGTGAGCCTTCCTCGCATACGGCAACAAAATATTCGATTTGCTTTAAATTCATTTAAAGCGCCTCGCTTGTTGGTTGGGCATCGGCAACAAGGAAGCAGCTTGCGACACCACCGCCTTTGACTGGAAATGGTGCGGGGGCTTGGGTTTGGCATTTGGGCAAAACTTGGGGGCAGCGGTTTTTATAGGGGCAGCCGACTTGGGCATCACGCGGTGTGTCGTAAGCTGGTTGGGCTTTACGGGCTGCGCGGCGGGCGCGTTGTTTGGCTGGGTCGAGTAAAGGCACGGCATCTAGCAGTGCTTTTGTATAGGGGTGGGCTGGGTTTTTATAGACGCGGTCTGCGGGGCCTTCTTCGACAATGTGGCCGAGATACATGACGGCGATTCGATCTGAAATGTGGTGTACTAGTGCTAGGTCATGGGCGATTAGCATATAGGCAATGCCTAAGGCATCGCGGCGTTCGTATAATAGGTTGATGATTTGGTTTTGGGTTGAGACATCTAAGGCGCTTACGGGTTCATCTAGGACTAGTAGCTTGGGTTGTAGGGCTAGGGCTGAGGCGATGGCGATGCGTTGGCGTTGGCCGCCTGAAAATTCGTGGGGGTGGCGTTTTAGGTGGTCTTTTGATAGGGAAACTAATTCTAGGAGTTCGATCACTAATTTGCGGCGTTGGTCATTGCTCATTTTGGTGTGGACGCGCAGTGGTTCGCTGATGATGTCTTCGACCGTCATTGATGGGTTTAGCGATGAAAATGGGTCTTGGAATACGGCTTGTATTTGTTTGCGTACGGCTGCTGGGTAACGGGTTTTCATGGCTGATAATTCATGTTGATCGAAGCGGATTGTGCCAGATTCGACTGGCACTAAGCCTAGTACGGCATTGGCGAGTGAGGATTTACCTGAGCCAGATTCGCCGACTATACCTAATGTTTGGCCTGCTTTGATGGATAGTGACACGCCTTTGACGGCATGGAATGGTTTGCTGCGCAGTTGAAAAGCTGAACGCGCCCAATATGTGACCCATAAATCGTTTATTTCAATTAGTGGTTTATCGCCCATTATATAGATGCCCCCATGTTGATTTCGTTGGCGCGTATGCAGCGCACCTGAGAGGTGGTTCCTGTTAAGGTAATTAATTGTTCGCAGGCCTTTTGGCTATAATCGCAACGTTCGGAAAAGCGGCAGCCTGTTGGCCATAATTTTGGCACTGGGACTGTGCCTTTAATGGTTGGTAATGGTGGTTTTCGGTCTGAGGCGTGGGGCATGGCGGATAGCAAGCCTGCTGTGTAGGGGTGGCGGGGGGCGGCGAATAGTTCGTCTACATTGGCCATTTCTACTAGCTCGCCTGCATACATGACGCAGACGCGATCGCAGATATCTGCGGCCACGGCTAAATCGTGGGTGACGAATAGGATGGCCATGCCGAACTCATCTTGAAGATCGCGGAATAAATCTAGGATTTCTTGTTGGATTGTGACGTCTAAAGCTGTGGTTGGCTCATCGGCGATTAGTAATTTGGGGTTGCAGGATAGAGCGCGGGCGATGGCGATGCGCTGTGCCATGCCGCCAGATAATTCGTGCGGGTAGGCTTTGGCGCGTTCGGCGGGTCTGGTGATGCCGACGCGATCGATTAGTTCGACCGCCCTCGCCCATGCTTGTTTTTTGGTCATGCCTTGTTTGACGCGTAAAACCTCGGCAATTTGATCACCCACGGTGAAAGCGGGGTTGAGGCTGGTGGTTGGGTCTTGGAATACCATTGCCACTTCATCGCCGCGAATTTGCTCCATTTGTTGGGTGGAAAATGAGGTTAGTTCGGTATTGTTGAGGTTGATAGTGCCGTGGGTTACGCGGCCTCCCGTGCCGATTAGACCTAGAATTGACAAACCTGTGATGGTTTTGCCGCAGCCTGATTCGCCGACTAGGCCGAGCGTTTCGCCCTTTTTTATGCTGAATGATAGGTCGGTGATGACGGGGAATTCGCTGCCATCTTTTGAGTTTACTACGACTTGTAGGCCTTGGATGTGGAGGATATCGTCAGCTTTGGGTTGCGATGTGGTGGTGCTTTCGGCGAATTTTGCTGTGGGTGTGGTGGGTTTTACGCTGATGGCAATGCCGCGGCCTACTGAATCGCGGAGGACATCGCCGAGTAGATTGACTGACAATACTGTGATGACAATGGCTAAGCCTGGGGGGACGGCTAAGAAGGCGTTTAGTGCCATATAGGTGGCGGCGGTGTTGAGCATTGTGCCCCAGCTTGCACCTGGGGGTTGTACGCCTAGACCGACGAAGCTTAAGCCTGCTTCGGCCAATAGAACTGCGCCTATGGTTAGGGTGACTTGGATAATTAATGGGGGGGCGATGTTGGGCAGAATGTGGCGCAACAGGATGCGGTTTGAAGATGCGCCGATGACGCGTGCGGCTTTGACATAGACTTCTTCGCGCTCGGCCAACACGACACTGCGGGCTAGGCGCAGGAAGGCGGTTGAATATAGGATGCCTAGGGCGATCATCGCGCGGTGAAGGCCTGGGCCTAGAATGGCGATGATGACGATGGCGACCATGATTCCCGGGATTGAAACCACGGCTTCGACCAAACGCATCACCGCCCAATCCCACCACCCACCGCGATAGCCGATGAATAGGCCGAGTGGCACGCCTAGAACTACGGCAATTAGAGTGGCTTCGAGGGATGAGATTAGAGCGATGCGGCCGCCGAAAATGAGACGACTTAGGACATCGCGGCCAAGATTATCTGTGCCGAGCCAATGGGCTGGAGATGGGCTTTGCAGGGCTTCGCGTAAGGATTGCTTTAGCGGATCATAGGGGGCGATCCATTCTGCGCCGATTGAGACAATGACGAGCAGAATCAAAATTGTTGAGGCGGGAATGGCGACGGCCAGCATGGACGCGTTATGGGTTTTGTTTGTTGCTGTTTTCATGAAGGCCGTGCTTTGGGGTTGAGGAAGCCATAGATCATATCGGTGGTGAGTTGAATGGCCACGACGATGAAGACCGAGACGAGAACGATGCCTTGAATCATTGGAATATCTTGTTGGCGCACTGCGGAAATGGCGAGAGAACCTAGGCCGTTAATGGCGAATACTTGCTCTACAATTAATGCGCCACCGAGTAGAATGGTGATTTGGAATGATAGGACGGCAACCACGGGGATTAATGCGTTTTTAAGCACATGTTTGAAGACCACGCGGCGCCGTGACAAGCCTTGAGCGCGGGCGGCGCGGATGTAATCTTGCTGCAAAACCCCGACCATAGCCGAGCGCACTTGGCGGGCAATGGCGGCGCTGGAGCTTAAGCCTAATGCGAGGGCTGGCAACGTGACGCTGCGCAACCACTCCCACGGTGAGGTTGATATGGGGGTGAAACCTGTGGCGGGAAACCAACGGAGGGAGACGGCGAAAAACGCCACCAGCAAAATACCGAACCAGAAATTTGGGATGGCTTGGCCGAGCGTGGCGCCAAAAGTGGCGAGGCGATCGATCCAAGAACGGGGATTTAGAGCCGCCGCGATGCCTGCCGCCATACCTACAATCACCGCGATGAGGGCCGAAACTGCGGTGAGAGATATGGTGACAGGTAACCGTTGCATGACGGCATCCATAACGGGCACACTATTAAAGAATGATGTGCCTAAATCGCCTTGTGCCGCACGGCCTAACCATTGGAAATAGCGTGTAACGATGGGGACATTCATGCCCAATCGTTCACGCACCATTTCGTACTGCTCTGCAGTGCCTTCATCGCCAATGATCAAATCAACTGGATCACCTGGGAGGAGTGCGGTGAAGGAAAAAGTCAGCACCGATACGATGAATAATAGCGGAATAAGCGAGATTAGTCTTTGCCCAATAAGTCTAAGCATATAATGATACCAACATTAGTCTTATTGGCTCATGCGCAGGCCACGCCAATATGGTGATGACTCGCCTGCCCTGAAGTTTACCGTTGGGTTGTTGGCGACGTCGTCTGTCGTGCCAACCAATAGCGGTGTTGCGGTGATGTAAATCAGATATGATTCATCGGCCAGTTGCTCGAACACTTGTGAATAAATAGGTGCGCGTTGGTCGATTTCTTTGGCGGCCAAACCGTCGGCAACTAATTTTGACAGCTTGTCACTTGGTTTGACTTTAAACGGGTTGAAAATGCCGCTTTCGCCGATGTAATAGGTGGTTAAAAGTGAGGGATCGGCTAGATGACGCCATACTAGGTTTGTCGCGGCATAATCGGTTGTGCGGCTGCGGCGGGCTAGCGTGCCCGGTTCGATCGGGTCGATATTCATGGTGATGCCGACATCTTGGAAGAAACCAGCGATTGCCTCGAGCCGCGCTGAAAACACGGGAATGCTAGGCATGGTGAAAGTAAAACCATCGGCGTAGCCAGCTTCGGCCAGCAACTCTCGGGCTTTATCTGGATTGTAGGCAAAACGGCCATCTACGGCTGTGTTATATGACCAATGGCCTGAATCTACAGGTTGGAATGCGGGGACGGAAAGGCCGAATTGTACGGCGGCAGCGAAGGCTTCGCGGTCGATGGCGTAATTCATGGCTTGGCGCACGCGTTTGTCGGCAAAAGCTGGGACTTTGGTACCTTCACGGTCTGAGATGACTAGGTGATATGTGGAGCCGCCCGGGCGTTTGATTAAAGTTAGGCCTGGTGTTTTGTCTAAGATTACGGCTTGCGGGCTGGATAGCCATTTACCTATATCGACTTGGCCAGTTGTGATGGCGTTTAGGCGGGCGGTGTTATCAGGGATTTCCCAAATTTCTATGCTTTCTAGGCCGATTTGCTCGGGCTCCCAATATGTGGGGTTTGGTGTGTAAATGCGCACTTCGCCTTCGCGTGACATTTCGGCATTATAGACATAGGGGCCTGTGCCAACTGGGTTGCGATCTAAGGCTGGGGCTTGTAGGGCGATGGGGCTGACCATCATGCCTGAATTACCTGTTAGATCTAACAGTAGAGAAGGCGATGGGGCTTTTAGGGTGATTAGGACTTTGTAATCACCGATAGCTTCGGCTTTTTCGACTGGTTTTAGGCCTGCTAGAACACCGAGTTCAATGCCGCGGGTGATGTTTGCGACCACGGCTTTGGCGTTAAAGGGCTCGCCGTCGCTGAATTTCACATCTTCACGCAGTGTGATTTCTAGGGTCATACCCTCAAGCTTGTAGCTTGTTGCGAGCAGTGGTTCTATGCGTGCATCTGGCGTGCGGTAGAATAATGTTTCGTAAACGGGGCGTAAATATGAAAGCCCGCCGCCTGTGTGATTGTGCGGGTCAAGCGTGATGAGTTTGACCTCCTCCGCCATTCTAAATTTACCTAATGGTGTGTCTGCTGCAATTGCAAAACTGCTGCTAAATCCTATAGTTATACCTACTGATAGAATTGTCCCTTTGATCCATTTATTCATCTCGGCCTCCCTGCCAAAATTGCCAAACATGATGTTGGCATCGTTATAATTTTTATGAAATGTCTATTATTTTTCTCTTTTTTTCACATTGTGATTATATTCTAGTACTTTAGCATATTCTATACTAATGTGAAGTGAAATTTTTAATACTTGTCGGCATAGCGATTGAATGCGATAAGAAGTGAAACCAAATTTGGTGTATGGAAGATGGCTTTTGACAAGTGAGACCAAAACTAAACGACAATTCCGGAAAGACGGAACCCCATACTATGTGCAGCTTGCGGCAATTATTCGGCGGCAAATAGCTGAGGGAAGCTGGGACATTGGCGATAAATTACCAACGTTAAAACAAATGGTTGCGACATATGGTGTGTCTCCTATGACGGTGCGCCAAGCGATTGCAGGCTTAAAGCAGGAAGGCCTGATTGACCCCACACGTGGGCGCGGCACATTTGTAATCGCCAAACCAGAAACTCTGACCTCTATTCCTTATAATCTTAACCGCTCTTCTGGCACTGATGATGGTGCATTTAGTTTTCGGATGGTCGCATTGAGACCTGCAAATAATGAATTACGCATCACGCCTGAAGATGGCACAGCGCTGGATGATTACCAATATATGAAACGAACTTTTGCTTCTGATGGCAGGCCATATATTGTTGCTGAATATATGATTGCAGGTGAGGTTTTTGGAAAAATCCCTGAAAACCTATGGGCGAAAGGGCTGATAAGTGAGCTGCTTTATGATACGAAAGATGTTGGTTTAAGCCATGTGCAGCAAAAATTTAGAGTCATATCTTCAATGCCGCAAGAAGCTGCTGAGCTCAAAATTCAAACCCATGACCCAGTGATTCAAGTGCGGCGAATTTTCTTAAACGCCAAAAAAGAAATATTATGTTTGGCGCAACTGGTTTACCGCACTGACGGGGTGGTGTTTGATATGAATATCGACCTGAATGATCGGGATCAATTGTTTGAATTGGGTGGATTCCCTGTTTCTTAGCTAATGCTTATCATTCTATGATGTTAACGCCTAATTCGGCATTGACCAGACCACCATCTACTGTGAGGGTGTGGCCGACAACATAGTCGCCTGATCGAGCGGCAAGATAAATGGCTGCAGCGGCCATATCTTCATCATAACCAACGCGTTTTGAGGGGATGGCTTTGGCTACATTCTCGGCTTGATCAAGTGCGACGCGGTTTAACTTTGTGGGAAAAGCGCCTGGTGCGATGGCGGTGACATTGATGTGATCAGTCACCAAACGTGCTGCCATGCGCTTGGTTAAATATAGAATTGCGGCTTTAGAGGCTTGGTAGCTATAGGTTTCCCATTGGCTGATGCGCATGCCATCGATTGAGCCAATATTGATGACTTTGGCGGGGCTTTGGGGCGTGCCGCTGGCTTTGAGCATGGGGAATAGTTTTTGGGTTAAAAAGAACGGGGTTTTTACATTCAAATCCATAACTTTATCCCAGCCAGCTTCGGGGAAATCTGCAAATTCGGCACCCCATGTAGCGCCTGCATTGTTAACCAAAATATCGAGCGATTGTTCTTTTTCGGCCAACAGGCTGACCAAAGCTTCGCAGCCCGCAATGGTCGAAATATCGGCTGGCAAGGCAATGCAATTGCTGCCGAGCTCCGCGACTGTTTCATCGCAAGCTTGTTGGCTACGTGAACTGATATAAACTTTTGCGCCTTGGGCAATATATCCTTCGGCAATCATTTTACCAATACCTCTTGAGCCACCTGTTACCAGTGCGACTCTACCTTTGAGGGAAAAAATATCGTTCATATTCATGTCATATCCTTTGGTTCGACCGCTTAATTTGTGGCCTCATACATAGGTGAATACAGCATTCATTGTCAATTTTTATTTATGTGTACTAATTTTATTTTTTACGTGCAGTGACCAGTGCGGTTAAGACATTTGAAAACTCTTTGCGCACTTGAGCCAAGTCTTGGGTTGCTGAACCGAGGCCGACAATTCTGATGAGTTTGCCTATATATATGGCTTGAATGAGAAATGCATCTAACGGAGTGGAGTTGGCATTAAAAACATTTAAAATGCGATGCCAAGCTTGCGCTTGGTCAATAATTGCAGTCCAAATCATTGGCCGCAGTTCTGGGGTGCGGGAGGCCTCTAACCAAATGCCGTAATTGGCAAAGTTAAGTGCGCCATATTCGGTTGATTCGCGGGAAAAGACGGTTGTGGTCAGATCAACAAGGTTTTCGATTTGCAGATTGTGATAATCTACCTTGCCCATGGCATCGCGATAGCGGGTTTTTGAACGTTCGAATAATTCGGCTTGCGCTTCGCGCAGTAAAGCACGCGGTGATGAAAAATAGTAAGAAGGTGCGGCGGGGGTTAATTGGGCACGTTTGGCAATTAAGCGAAAATTCACGGCAGATGCCCCCTGCTCGACGAGGATCGATATGGTTGCACCCAAAATTCGGCGACGGGTGGCCTTGGCCTTGGGTGTTATGCGGCTTTGTTGGTTTTTGTTTGTCTTCTGCATTGGTTCTGATCGTGCCCACTGGTGAAAGGGATCGGCGTGTTCATAGAAAACAGCGACCACATCTTGTTCCGTAAGCCCAAGCGCTAGAATCATCAACGAAAAACCAACTGTCATATCTATTTCGGAGCGCGCGGCTTCATCGGGTTTTTCATCGTTATAAAAATGGGTGACCTCGCTCCAAACCTGTTCAATGCGACTTGCCCATTGACGGGTTAACCGCATGTCATTGACATGACGGCCTTGGTCTAACAAAATTTCCATCCAAGCAATATTTGATGCGCGTTTGGCCTTTGTGGCGCGTTGAAGAAGCCTGAAGGCAAACCAATGAGGCCTAGACTTAGAGCCATTATACCGATGCATACGCTGGTTTGTTTTACTGAACATTTCAACATAGCCATTATTCAGAGTGTTTGAAATGTCGGCAATTATATCGGATTTTGTTTTATAATAATATGTTGTTGCCGCTAACGAAACGCCTGCGCGCTGTGCCACCACACGATGGGTTAAACCAGCCAAACCTTGCAGTGCTGCAATATCGATTGCAGCAGCCACGATTTTACGCTGGGTGTTGATGGATCTTTGTTGTGTGGCTTTACGCCCATATACTGGTAAAGCAGGCAAATTCTCGTTCATTTTCAACCTCTAAACTACCTTAGAGCCATATAGCTTTATGCGCAACTTAATGCATCAAAATATAAGATGGCGTATAGCCAACCAATGAATAAACATAAAAGAGAAGGGAAAGAATTTTATTCCCATCACTTATACAAACATTGTCTGCAATATATTTTTATACATTTGTACTTTTTTTATGATTATAATAAATCTACTATAAAAAAAATCAAGTGCTGGCCGAATTGGCGAGGGCCACTTAGAAATTGTAGGATACTATGTTTGAAAATTTGAACTTGAGACTGAGCAAATACATTACCTTCTCTTCGGAAACGCTGGCGAGAATATTCTTTTTGGGGCGGCGCAAGCGGATGGGAGATAGAGTGATGGATGCCAAAGCGCAGGCCATTGGGAGTTATTTGCAACAAGTTGCACAAAGAATGCCTGTACCGAGCGTTAAGCAAAGCCGGCTGAATAGTTTGGCGGGTACGGCGTTATTTGATGAGCCCTGCCCTGACTTGGTGCGTAAAGAAAATATTACAATTATGGGTGCCGAAGGCGAGCTGAACGCTCGCCTGTATAGTGACGAGCCGCATGGTGAAAGTAATTTGCCTGTGTTGCTATATTTTCATGGTGGCGGGTTTATGCAAGGGGATTTGGACACGCATGATGGCATATGTGGTAAATTGGCCAAATGGGGCGGTTGTATCGTTGTGGCGGTTGACTATAGGCTTGCACCCGAAAATAAATTTCCTGCTGGCATTGAGGATGCCATTGCGGCGTTTAATGATGCGGGTGAAAATGCGGCATCTTGGGGTGGAGACGCGCAGCGCATTGGCGTATGTGGTGATAGTGCTGGTGGTAACTTATCGGCGGTTATATGCCAACAACGAGCTATATCTGGTGGTGTTTTGCCGTATTTACAGGTTTTGATATATCCTGGGTTGGACAGTACGCTTTCGACAAAATCGGTGGCAGAATTGACTGATGCTTATGTAGTGCCCGCGCCGCGGTTAAATTATTTTATTGATAAATATATCGACAGCACGGCAGATTTATCTAACATTCGGCTTTCGCCGCTGAACAATAAGGCGCTATCTGACCAACCGAAAACTTATATTATATCAGCTGGGTTTGACCCGCTGCGTGATGAGGCCATGCTATATGCTCAGCAGCTTGAGCAATGTGGTGTTGCGGTTGAATATAAGGAATATACAGGGCAGATTCATGCCTTTATAAATTTTTGCAAAATCATTCCGCAAGGCAATATGTGCATTCGCGGAATCTCTAAATGGTTGACATTAAATTGGTAGGACGCAGTTTATTTACAAAAATTAGATAAAACCATCAGCATTGAATGATGCATGCTATAATTTCAACCCAATTGAGGCCATACGGTTTCCGTTGTTGTTATTTGATGAATTTCAATTGTTGCATCTCTCTATCATATTGGGGAATTTGTCTGCAAACGACATAAAATATGGCTTATCAAAATGTAAGGCAATGTCTTCGCGCGATCTCCAACGCTCAAAAAATAGAAAGTGCCACTCAAGTGCCTTATCCTCCAGAAAGCTGTAGGAGATGCAGTTGCCCCTGCATGGAAAGCAGGATGAGGTTTAAAGATATTCATTTTGCTATTGACGATAAACAATATGCTTTTGTGGGGTCGGCTACGTCCGCACATTAACTCTAGCATTTGCAACTAGAATTAAGGTAAATAACGCCACCGCAAATCAACTTTAGAATAGATCTAACCTATTGATAAATAAATTGAAATTTAAATTATTCTTCTATATTGTATGGGAGCTATAACATAGTTACTATAGCGGATTGATAAATTTTATTGATGAATTGAGATATTACCTAGTTGTTTTTACTAGCTAAACAATGGGTAATAAATTTGTTTTGTGGATTGATTTTAAAAATATAAATTTAGAACTTATTGGAGAAAATTAAATGAATTACCATTCTATAATTTATGAAGTGAAAGCTTTTATAAATAAATATTTCAGGCTTACTGTTGCCTTATTGTTGCTTATTTCTATCACTACACCTGCTGCAGCGGAAACACGTATTTTTATTGATGATGCTGGTCGTAGTGTCGAAATACCAGCAAAGGCAACACGAGTCATTTCGCAAAATGACAACCGGCTTACGCTGCCTCTTCTTGAACTGGGTGTCCCGTTGGTAGGAAGTTCAGGCCGTGTCGATTCTGAAGGCAATACTTATATGCGGTCGGTACCAGATCTACTGGGCATTGATTTTGATAGTGCAGATTTTGAATTTATCGGAACTTACAATGATTTGGACTATGAAAAAATTGTTTCATTAAAACCAGATCTTATTATCACCATGCGTGAAGACCAAGTTGAACAACTTTCCGTAATTGCACCAACATTAGTCATAAATCCAAACAATTATCCCGTACCTGAAGGAATGTTACGCCTTGCTAAAGCCACTGGTTATATTGATTCATATGAACGTTTATCATTAGCTTACGCGCGTAAATTAGGCATAGTTAAGCCTATGTTTGATGAAATTGGTGATCTTACAGTTAGTGTAACATTTTCTTTTGAAGCCGGAGAGAATGTGTATTTTTACAAAGATTTAGGCGCACTCACTGTTGTATTGAACGATTTAGGTATTGAACTGCCAAAAGCTGCAAAAGCCATGGATGGCCGATCAATGACCTTAAGCAGAGAACGTTGGCAAGATATTGATGCCGATTTTATAATTAATTTTTTTGGCACGACAGCTGCACGTAGCCCAAGTAAAATACGAGCTGGGCTTGATAAATTTCTGCCTGGATGGTGTGATTTTTTACACGCCTGTAAAAATGATCAATTCCTATTTTTCCCTTATGCAAGCTATGGTTATTCATTTGGTGCTTTAGGGTTAAATCTAGACTTATTAACTACCCATGTTATTGGGCGAGCTTTTACGCCTCTGAATTAGAAAGATTTATTCGACGAGAGAAATGTTTTTAATAAACTTTTTAGGGGTGGGATTTATGATCTTGCCCCTAAAAACTTTACCTTTAACGTATAGTATTTTATTACAATTCACCATTCTCAGTTAATAATAAACCCTTTAAAAAGCTAACCGCACTAAACGCTCGCGGATAAAACCAATTAGTTTTAAGGAAGCGAGCACATGACACAATGGACAGCTCACATGTTATTCAACGCGAAGGTCAGTGAGCGGATCAAAAAAGTGACACCCATCAGTTTGAACACCCAAACTCAAAACATCTCCAGGCTTCGCTGCAATTCGATCGCGGAACACGCCAACTATTGTGTTTTCAGGTAAAGAAAAAGTAACTTGAGTTTCCGACCCCATAGGCTCCACCAAACTCACTTCGGCAGAAATACCTTCACCACCGATCACTAGATGTTCTGGCCGTATACCGCATATCAACTGACGACTAGTCTCGCCAGCGGTAAAAGAAGGGATTTTCAAATCAATCCCAGGTGCAGTAAAGCGGCCATTCTCCACCACCCCGTCGATAAAATTCATTGAGGGTGAGCCAATAAACCCTGCAACAAACCTGTTGGCAGGTCGATCATAAAGATCAAGTGGCGCGCCAACCTGTGACACCTCGCCAGCATTCATCACCACGATTTTGTCGGCCATGGTCATGGCTTCTACTTGGTCATGCGTTACATAGATTGTTGTGGTTTTGAGTTTTCTGTGCAGGTTTTTAATTTCTGCCCGCATGGCCACACGCAATTTAGCGTCCAAGTTGGAGAGCGGCTCATCAAACAAAAACACTTGCGGATCACGAACAATAGCTCGGCCCATTGCTACACGCTGGCGTTGTCCACCCGACAGTTGGCGAGGGTAGCGCATCAATAAATTCGACAGGTCAAGAATTTCGGCGGCCCATTTCACCCGTTCTGCAATTTGCGACTTGCTGCCACCGCGATGCTCCAGAGAAAAACCCATATTGGTTTCGACAGTCATGTGCGGATAAAGTGCGTAATTTTGGAACACCATCGCAATATCACGATCCTTGGGATCAAGGTCGTTCACCACGCGATTGCCGATGGTCAATGTGCCTGAACTGATGGTTTCTAGTCCTGCTATCATTCGCAAAAGCGTGGACTTACCGCAGCCTGACGGGCCTACCAACACGACAAATTCACCGTCAGCGGCTTCTATGTCGACACCATGTATTACGGGTGTGTTGCCATATTTTTTTTTAATTTGAGAGAGGGTAACGTTTGCCATTTTATTTCCTAAATGTGATCAGCCTTTAAGGCCCGTGTGTGCCAGCCCTTCAACGAACTGTTTTTGTGCAACAATGAATACAATGAGAACTGGTAATGCAGTGAGGGTGGCAGCAGCGAGCTGTATGTTCCACATGGCTCCGCCATAGGCGTCGGTGAACTGAGTGAGGGCTTGCGGCAGAGTGAACATCTCGGGTGTGGAAATGAACACGATCGGCTCCAAAAAGAGATTCCAGCTATGAAGAAAGGTGAATATCGCAACTGCGGATAATGCAGGTTTTGCTAGTGGCAATGCTATCTTACGAAAAATAGTGAAACGACCCAAGCCATCGACGCGCGCTGCTTCCTCTAGTTCGATCGGTAATGCAATGAAGAATTGCCGCATTATGAAAGTTGAAAAAACGCTCGGCGCACCAAATACAGGCACCAGAATGAGTGGCCAATGGGTATTGATCATGCCCCACTGATTGAACATTTGGAAAAGCGGGACGATGGTGACCTCAGCAGGAATGAGCAGCCCCAAAAGCACCACCATGAATATCGCATCTGCACCTGGGAAGCGAATGCGGGCAAACGCATAACCTGCTAATGAGGACACAATCATTGTTCCTGCTGTAACTATAGCTGCGATATAGCCAGAGTTCCAATATTGCTGGGCAAAAGGTTGCAGCTCAAAAACTCTTTGATAGGTACTCCATTCGTAAGTACGTGGCAAAAAATCTGGTGGAAAAGCGAATATATCGCTAATCGGTTTAACAGATGAGGTTACCATCCACCATGTTGGAAAAACAAACGGGATCAACAGAACACACATTAAGCCGTAGAGCATTGTCCTCGTGCGAATAGACATATCAATTTTCATAAAACACTATCCTTTTGCGCAATTGCCATTGCGCGAATGTCAATACCGCAACGATGATGAAGAGCATAATGGAGAGGGTCGCTCCATACCCGAAGAAATGGAATTGGAAAGCTTGCTGATAGAGATAGTAGACCAATACCGTGGTCGACATGCCCGGCCCGCCTTGGGTCAAAACCGCGATTTGAGCGAACACCTGCAACGAGCCAACAATTGTAATTATAGAGGTCAGTAAAATTGTTGGACTGATAAGCGGCAAGGTAATTCGGCGAAACTGCTTAAACGCTGACGCGCCATCAACACGAGCTGCCTCGTATAATTCCTTGGGAACGCCTTGCAAAGCAGCCAAAAACAAGATCATATTCAATCCAACATTCTTAAAAACTTGAACCACAATAATTGAGAACATCGCTGTACCGGGGTTCCGTAACCAATTCGGCCCTTCAATGCCCATTGTCTGAAGCACCGCGTTTATTCCCCCATTATTTTGCAACAGGAAGCTCCACACGATCGTCCAGGCCACAAGTGAAACCACAACAGGTGAAAAAAACAGAGTTCGAAAAACAACAATTCCCCACAACTTTTGGTTCAGAAGAACCGCAATCAACAACGCGAGGCTCATGTTGAATATAACCAAACCTGCGGAAAAAATACCAGTGGCAGTCAAGACTTCGGGAAGCGCAGGATCAGCCAACAGCATTTTATAATTAGCCGAACCGACAAATTTAAAACTATTCGCCAGAACGTTCCATTCATGTAGAGAATACCAGAACACCAAACCTAGCGGGATGAGGACAAAAACTATAATCCCGATCAATTGTGGTGCAATAAACAACGTACCAGCAACTTGATCTCGACGCTTTATCGTCCAGAACGCGCGGGGTGACTTAGCAACAATGTGACTTGCTTGTGACATGACTCAGAGGGACTCCTAAATTTTCAGCACAGATTAAAAGTGGCTCGTTGAGTTCCGATCCAAAACGGATCGGAACTCATGAATTAAACCGATTTAGCGCGTAAGCAACGGCTGAATGCGGCTACATACATTTGCCAAAGCGTCTTCGACATTAGCGTCTGGCACCCAAACCGCATCAAGACCAGCACGAACAATTTGTTCGATTTGCGCAAATCCGGTGTGTCCAGGGATCACTGAACCATTGGCAATGCCTTCGATTACAACTTTTTTCAGCTGGTCTTCGCTTAGCAGTGCGTTCGTCTCGCCTAGAGTTTTCGCATTCAACAACGAACCACGAATTGACGGAAAGAACTGGGCGAGCTTGGCTGAATTCTCTGGATTGGTCATATAAGCGAGGAACTCTGCAGCTAATTCTGCATTTTTACCCGCAGCAAAAACGCCTATTGCAGCCTGACCGATCAGAGAATACTCGCCAGCGGGGCCAGCAGGTAACGGCACGAGATCCCAGTCAAACCCATTTTCTTTAGGTAGCAGAGATGCACGACTGATTTGCGTAATTGTTAAAGCAGCATCTCCCGCAAAGAAGTCAACGCTCTCACCAGGTCCTGGGATTGCGTTTTTCTCAAAAATAGCATCATGAATGAAATTCATCGCGGACACCATTTCAGGCTCAGCAAACGCGCAATCCTTACCGTCTGCACTCCATGGTGCGGCGTCCCAGCCACTCCAGATGGAAGCTAAATTCTTCCAATTCTGGTATTTAAAGTCGCGTACAATCAAGCCACCTTTACCTGTTGCACCTACTGCTGACGCAGTTTTGATAGCGTTTTCCCAATTCCACTCACCCGCGGCAATCAGTTCAGCAGGAGATTGAGCACCCGCCGCTTTGATCAAATCATTATTCACAAACATTGCGAAAGGTGATGTAGAAAATGGCATAGCCAAAATGGCATCGTCTTTTGACCACAAGCCAAGCGGCGGCTTAGACACATCGCTAAGCTCATAACCTTCTGCCGCATTCAACGCATCGTTAAGTGGATAAAGTGCACCAGAATTAACGAAATCGGCCGCTGTTGTTTCCAATATCCATGCCAAATCAGGAGCGTTGCCGCCCGCGATTTGAGTGGTTACTGTGGTTGTGTAATTTGAAAATGGTAAAGAATCGAATTTTACCGTAACGTCTGGATGTGATGCCACAAACCCATCAGCAATGCCGTTGAACAATGCAAGATGACCTTCATTTGCACTCCAGATCGTCATGCGCAGTTCCTCTGCCATTGCTGAACTGACGATTCCTCCACTCAGCATCGTACAAGCCACTCCCATAGCCATTAGTTTCTTTGAAATATTCTTCATTTTGTTCTCCCTTTTTTTGAACATTTAGTATGCTTTTGCTTCTGGCCAATGGATCTCGACCCCTTGGTTTTGAAGACTGGTTTGGAACTCAGAGAGTTCGGTATCGTTTTCTTGTACGCCATGCGGCGTAAGCCCGTTATTGAGGCAATGAGCTGCAAGCGCGCCCGCCACTTCGCCAATATTCCACTCGATGGGATGAAGACGGTAACAGCCATTTGTGATATGTGTGGTGCCAATATTTTTACAGGCTGGCAGAAGGTTTTTTATGCGTATGGGCAGCAATGACCCAAGCGGAATCTCGAACGGGCAAGAGGCCACATCGATATAATTATCACCACCAGTCGAAGGATGAAGATCGATGCGATACATGCCAACGCCAACGCTATCGCGATAACGAACAGCGCCCGCTTCTCCTCGCACCTCATGGCTGAGATCCTGTTCGACAATCCGCGTAACAGATTTGATGCGTCTGCTTTCACGGATGTATGGAGCCATTGCCAATCCGTGATCCGTACCAGTGACATCACCTCTAAGTCGCAAACCAGGGAAACCGATCCCTCCATCCACGCGTGGCGCTTCTGTTTGCATCCAATAAAACATAGAATAAGATAATTCTGACGCTGCTTTTATGTGGCGTTGCTTTTCTGCTTCGCTGACATCAATGATAGAGCCTTCGAGATAGTCAATCATCGGCCAGTTCACTAAGCAAATATCTGAGGCATAGGCACCTGATACAAAATTACGCCGAGCTGCGATTCGACGGAATGTCCAGAGATTTGAATCTCCAGCATTCAATCGCTGATCGGCTTTCACCAACAGCGGGTCATCGTCTGGATTTGGGGTGAATGAGCGTGTTGCAATTTCTAGCGTGCGCGGATGAGGAGCGCTCCAACTTAGCATTGGCCCACCCCAATAATCTGGCCCATAGGTTTTCCAAAAATCATAATTTTTTGGTTTATCAATTGTATGGTCACCATCTACATGATCCACTGCGAAACATACCGAAAACGATTGCTCATTGTTCGGCTGCGCTTCTGCTGGCGCACTCGGCTCACCTGTATCGCTCTGACTTTCAAATCCAGTTACATATTCTGTGCCAGTCATCGGGAGCAAATCCCCAAGCTCAGTTGCATCAATCACGTATTCCGCAGAAACAGTCACCAATTCGCCAGTATTACGTTGCTTCAGCGTCACAGCCTTTACCACATCACCATCTACATCAGCGCTGATCGGAATAAAAGGTTGCAATACGGTCAACTGACCGCCACCACGCCATGGCGCAATCATAGCTTCCAGCACAGCAACAGCCACCCTTGGCTCAGCACATAAGCGACTGACCCAGCCAGCACCTGGGTTAAGCTCAGAACAAGCGCGGCTTTCGGGTGTGAGCAAATAATTATTACGATAATATGAGCGAATACCTTCGCGCAATTGTCGATAGCTACGAGTGATGCCGAACTGCTCCACCCACGATGACTCGTCTGGCGGAACAGCTTGACTGGTCAACTGACCGCCAATCCAATCAAATTCTTCTGTCATGACAACCGTACGCCCTGCCCTGAGCGCAGCCAACGCTGCGGCCACACCACCAAGACCGCCACCAACGACGAGCACATCTGTTTTAAATTCTCTCAATTTACTCATAATCCTTCAAACACTGCCCCTAAGGTTTCACCCTCTATCAGGTCACAATTGAGCAATATCTGCTGCGCAGATTCATTGCCCTCAATACGCCGCACCAACATGCGCGCCGCCTCACGCCCCATTTCTTCTCGGGGAATTCTAAAAGTGGAAAAACGTGTGCCAGTATCAGCTGCACGTGCATGCCGTCCCAGTACAACGATTGAAAAATCTTCTGGAATGTTAAATTCTCTAGCAAGCGCAAGTCCCTGCACCTTTACGGCGTCGGACAATTCGGTGAAAAACACCACAGTCGCGCCAGATGAGACAATCCCATCAAGCATGTCTTCAGGGCTTGGAATCAGTGAATCCATGCGACTAACCAGTTCAGAATTTTCGTCAGTTGCACTAAGAAAACCCTTCCAGCGATCCACCAAGGATTCGGCGCCATCTTCTGGCCCAACATAAGCCAGGCGCCGGTGACCTAGAGATTTAGCTCGCTGAACAAGATCATGCGTTGCCGAAACATAATCAGCTCCACAATAAGGCACTGGACCACCCGCATCATCGCGTCGCCCAATGGCAGCAAAGGGGTAATCACCTCCAACAAGTCTTTCCAATTCATCACGATTAAATTGCATTCCTAGAACGAGACAACCATCTGCCAAACGTAGCCTAACATTTTCGCTGAAAATCTTTTTTCGCACCCCTGAAGAGCCAGTTAATAACAAAAGATCATAACCAAGTTCTTGAGCGGCTTCTTCGATGCCAAGAAAGAATGGTGCAAAGAAATCCGATTGAGCACTCGGAAACGCAGGTTCATAAGTAAACACCCCGAGAATACGGTTCCGACCAGATGCCATTTTTCGCGCCACAGGATCAACCACATAACCCGTTTCTCTAATGACTTTATGGATGCGCTCTCGTGTTTCTTCTGGGATTCGACCAGCCGCTGCGGCAGAATCGTTAAGCACCATTGAAACAGCAGATTGGCTAACGCCAGCCAACCGAGCAATTTCTTTTTGTGTTAGTCGTTTAGTTCCAGACATGGCTTTTTCTCAGAATAGTATTTATCTGCTAATACGCATTAGCAGATCTGTTAATGCGTATTAGCAGATAAATTGCAATTGTGTCAATTACTTTTTTGAAGGAAGTGTTTGTGAATTTTCTAGTGTATAATAGCAAGTTTCAACAAATGCGATGCCTCACCACCTGCAACGTGGCATTAATGTTTGCGTGCGGGCATAAATGGAAAATGACAGGACAATCGCTTTGTAAATACTGTTTGGGTGTTATTCAGGCAGTCCCTCGTACCGTGATAACCGATAAAGAACCAAGTTTGCACCACACCATACTTAGGTGTAAAATCGACGCAGACCATAGGAACGCAAGACAGGATGTAGTCGGCTGTATCGATTTTTCTACTGTCCGAAAAAAAATGACGACAACACAATGTTCTCGCCAATAGAATGACATTCTGACAAAGGCATAAAACCCTTCAACGGGCTTTTTTATAATTTCAGGATGTTTTTAATTCCGTCATAATGCCGAGACACGCCCTTATGCAACGGAAATAAATCGGCTTGAAGCGCATGATAAATGTCAGGTTTACCAATAAACTGCTTTTCGCAAGGTAAATTTTCGTCATCTATTTCGGGTATCCAACCACCGTGATTGGCATCAACAAGAAACTCAAACGCAAAAGCCCACAACTTGTCATACCAAACCTGATCAGCTTGTGTTCCGCCAAGCTTGAGCAATGTTGCCACCGCACCAATTGCTTCCGTCACAGGCCACCAATATCGATCACTGACATCAATATTTCCATCAAAATCAAGCGTGTAGGCAAAACCACCATTGGGTCTCCAAGCATCCTTCAGCGCCGTTTCAATCAATGCACGGGCTTTTGCAACCGCTGCATCGTCTTTACGTCCACCCAAATCCCAAGCCTGAATCAATAGCCGTCCTAATTCAAATGAATGCCCTGGAGTCGTGCCTTTCGGTCGAAACATTGGATTGCCTTCATAAGTCGCATCAACTTTCCAATCAGACGTATAATGCTCAGCCAATCGCCAATCACGTGAAGCCGCAATTTTATCGACAAAAAAGCTCAAAATACGTTGCGCACGGTCAAGATATGTCTGATTTCCGGTCACTTCGAATGCGCTTAAATGTGCTTCAACACCATGCATATTGGCATTCATCCCGCGGTAATCTGAAAAACTACTCCAGTCGCGTCTAAATTCATCATGCATCAAGCCTGCATTTTCATCCCAAAACCGGTCGGTTATAACTTCGCTCACATCCTCTAGTAATCGATCTGCATCAGGGTGCCCAACGGATTTGGCGCTTGATGCTGCCAGCAAAACAAACATATGTCCATAAGCAAGCTTGTCAGTTTCAGCTGCCCCATTAGATGTAAAAGACCAGATATATCCGCCATTGACTTTATCGCGATGATTTCCCCACAAAGCCTTCATGCCAGCATCTATGATTTCATCACACCCTTCAACACCCGCTAATTTACCAAGTGCATAGGAATGCACCAGTCGGGTTGTGGTGATTAGCTCCTGCGGCTCACCAGTCCTAACGTTCCCCTCCCGAGATAAATTAGCAAAACCACCATCGCTAGACAGGCTACTCTTAAAAAAACTAAGTTGAGCCAACGCGTCCGTTTTCATGTGTTTACGAAGTTCATTTGTGTGAAATGAAGAGGTTTGTTTAAAAGTCATTCTAGTGTTCTTACTTATTAAAGTTTGTCAAATTTTAGTGACCCGCCATCCGCATCAAAAGCATGAAGGTTTTTCACATCTCCAGAAAGTGAAACTCTACTGCCTTTTTCACCAATATTATGATCACTCTTAAAGATCATAAGTGGCATATCTGCAGGTGCATTGTCCATAATAATATGATAAAGAACAGATTCCCCGAATTCTTCAACCACATCAACGACACCACTTAACCACCTTTCCCCATCTGGCACTCGCGTAAGATGTTCGGGCCTTATGCCCACAGTCTTTGTATCTTGCGGTAGTAAAAACGGTAGTTTTACGCCTTCTAGGGTTATTTGACCATTTTCTACAGGTAGAAAATTCATTGCCTGCCCGCCAATAAACGCGGCAACAAAAGCATTATTTGGCGTCTGGTATAATTCAAGTGGCGTACCGACCTGCTCTATCTTGCCCTCGTTTAACACAACGATACGGTCGACCAACGTCATCGCTTCGGTTTGATCATGCGTAACATATATCATCGTCGCATCCAGCCTAGCATGCAGCCGAGCAATCTCCACCCGCGTTTGACCACGCAGTGCAGTATCAAGGTTTGAGAGCGGTTCATCGAACAGAAATATCTTAGGTTCACGTACAATGGCGCGGCCAATGGCAACCCGTTGTCGTTGACCACCTGAAAGCGCCTTAGGCAATCGATCTAAATACGGCACAAGCTGCAGAATCTCCGCGGCATCGGCTACGCGTTCAGTCACCAAATCCTTTGGTGCACCCGAAACCTCTAGCCCGAAAGACATATTCTGCCGCACTGTCATATGAGGGTAAAGAGCATAAGATTGAAAAACCATTGATATGCCTCTTTTGGGAGCGGGTACAGAATTGACCAACTGGCCATCGATAAAGACCTCCCCCGAAGTTATATCCTCAAGCCCAGCAATCATGCGCAGCAAAGTTGATTTACCGCACCCTGATGGCCCGACGAAAACAATGAATTCGCCATTTTTAATATCAAGACTAATACCTTGGATTACCTTGATGGGTCCATAAGATTTTTCAACATTCTTAAGAACTAGATCTGCCATATTCTGCTCCTCAAGCCATTTCTACTAAAAGTGTAAATATTTCAAATGGTCTAAACGCAAGCGATACCTTACCATCAATTAATTCCATTGGTTCAGAAGCTTCTTCCTCCATTAAATTTACAATTCTCACTGATTTCACTGGCATTCCAAATGACACTTCGGTTGCGGCACGGCGGTTCGCATGCTCGAATAAGCGCACGATCACTCCAGAACCATTTTCCGCTCGTTTGATGGTTTCTATTGTCACATTGGGCGAGGTCGTTGATACAAAGCTAAAAGCTTGTTCCTCAACTTCGGTTATATTCCCTATCATCTGCAGCGGATTATTGAATATTTCTGCGGCGTGATGAACACACTCAAGATCACGCGCACCGTCATGAACAAGCAACGAATATCGCATATTATGTTCCCCCTCATCGGCTTGTGGATGTGGCCAAGTGGTACCACGCACTAAGGTTAAACGAATGGTTTGCTCAAAAGCATCATAACCATATTTGCAATCATTAAGTAAGGCCGCGCCAAAATCTGGTTCCGACATGTCGACCCATCTGTGCATAGAAGTCTCAAAACGTGCCTGATCCCAACTCGTATTGCGATGGGTCGGGCGTGTTACATGGCCGAATTGAATTTCCGAGCGCACTTCTGATACATTCATATCGAATGGGAAAAGCACCTTAAGAACGGTTTGTTTCTCATGCCAATCGATAAATGTATCGAATTCGATCATTTTGGATTTTTCTGTAAGTGAAACAATTTGCACCACTTTGGAAGTTTTATAAACCCGTGAGATCTTTAGTGCAATTCTGTGAGGTCCATCCTCTACCACTGTAATCTCAGTTTCTTCGTCAGCCAAACACCAGAATTGTTCCTCGAAATAAGCGTCTATATCCCATGCATCCCATTCCATAGGTTTGTCTTCATAGGCCACAAGACGATTAGCCGTTTTACCTTGTTTAATTAACTCGCGGCATAATATTTTGTCAAAAACTGAGGTTATTTCGCCATGTTTATCAAACTTAACCGAAATGTAGGCGTTTTCAATATGAGAAGGCGAAACACTCATTGTGTTTTTGGTTTCCGCCATGTCCATCGAAGCGGATGAAACACCTGTCCAGCCATGTGAGCCCAAACCATGTATAGGCACAACTTTTTCAATTGAACCATCAGCACGGTGTATCTTTTGCACTTCTTCTATTTTACCGTTTGAGCACAGCGCATCTGCCACTATGTCACTCGGAAGGTGCAATAATGATCCTTCACGAGATTGCCCCGTAAAATTGTAAACGCGGGCATTTGCATCCGTGTTTTCACGAGTGGCAGCCTCTGCAACAAGAAACGCGCCTTCTTTGCTTTCAAGTTCCGAAAATAGAGCCGCATACTCAGCATCAGTATCCTTATAAACTTCTGGAATTGAAGTGCCGGGCAAAATGTCATGAAATTGATTGATAAGCACCACTTTCCACAACCGATCAAGATCACCGACTGGATATTCAGCATTCGATTTAACATTCGCCATAGTTGCCATATATTCAAGTTCGCGCATTTTACGTTCTGCGAGCCGATTATTTAGCTTTGTTTTCCCTATTGTAGTCAATGTTCCACGATGATATTGCAGGTAAAGTTCACCATCCCATTTTGGAAAACGTTCGGCATCTTTATCCATCTTTTTACCGAGACGCTCTAAAAATGGTTTCAGCCCTTCAAGCTTCAAATTAGGCGCACCGGGAATTCCGCGCTCTAGCCGCGTGCCGCGCTCTACCATTTCTCTTGTGGGGCCACCGCCGCCATCACCATAGCCGTAACATAGGGCTAATTCATTATGTACAGCTTTTGGTTCATAACGTTTCCAAGCCCCCATAACTTCAGATACCGATAGAACCGAATTATAGGTCGTAAATATTTCATCGCTTTCATATTCTTGTGCAGTGATGAGATGAGCTTTAATTTCTGTCCCGTCTATACCGCCCCAAAAGAAAGTATCATAAGGCTGCCGATCTGTATCATTCCATGATAATTTAGAGGTCAGAAAATAATCAAGCCCCGATTTATCGAGAATTTGCGGCATGTTGGCAGAATAACCAAAAGTGTCAGGTAGCCAGACACAACTTGGTGTGACACCAAATTCTGTTTGATGGAATTTAGTGCCCATCATAATTTGGCGCACCATACTTTCACCTGAAACAATATTTGCATCTGGTTCAACCCACATCGCCCCTTCGATTTCTAGCTGCCCGCGGGCAACGGCGTCTTTAATTCCCTGCCAAATCGTCGGGTAATCTTGTTTAATAAAATCAAACAGAACGGCTTGATTGTACATAAATTTAAGCTGTGGATATTCAGCCATCAAATTCAGGGCTGTCGCAAAACTTCTTCCGCCTTTTTCGCGTGTATGCAGCACCCGCCAAAGCCAAGCAATATCAATATGTGTATGGCCGAACGCAGTGATGGTGGGCTGAACTTCTGTATCCTGCATATCGTATATTTCATCCGCAATGGCATTTGCCGCAGCAAGACCATCCGCAAGTTCTTTTGTCAAACCTCTCCCACGTCTATCAAGCACCCGTAATGCGCGGTGAATGAGGTTAAATATTTCATGTCGTCGTGGATCATTTTGCTGTAAACGAGAAGCAACGTCAAACGGCGTCTGCAAGTTAAAATAAAGACTTTCAACACTCTCATTGCGAATAAGATATTCCACTTTAAAGCCAGCAAGGGGGCGATCAAAGAAAGTAAACGCGTTCACATGAAGCGTTACTTTTGTGTTTGGTACTGCTTTTCGCATGATAACCAACTCCGTATGGTTACCATCAATTGCCTGAACAATTTCACCATCTAGATAAGCCAAGCATTGTGGATCTGTCGTACCTGGGCGATCCGCCCATTGCGATGTAAAACGTAAAACGAAAGTTTTACCAGCCGCTTCTTTTGGCACTTCTACTTCTGCAGCAAACCAAGTATGTCCCTGATCCTTAGACCAAACTGTCCGTGGCGTAAATTCAGGCCATTGACGCCAATCCGCAGCAGTAGCAGCAGATGGTTCAATTTCTGGTTCATAATAATGCCAATCAATTTCTTGACCAATTGGCTCTAAGATTTTCTCTTTTAAATCTTCCAAAAGGCGTTTAAGTTTGCCTTCTTGCTTGAGGTCATCATTGCTGAGGTTCAATTTTTGTTTAAGAGGGGTAGTATAGGTCATCCTTTAACTCCGACACCTGCGAAACCAGTATTCATATTCCGGCGTAATAAAAAGTAAACGGCGATAGCTGGCGCCGCGTAAACAATAGAAAAAGCGGCAAGAAACCCATAATCAATAGAGCCGTTCCGCCCAAAGGCGGAGTACAGACCCATTGCCATGGGAAACGCATCTTCTGTTCTAGAAAAAAGCAATGGAAATAAAAATTCATTCCACGCTCCAGTGAAAGCAAAGAACCACACCACTGCCATGCCAGCTCGTGACATGGGTAGAACAATTCTCCTCAATATAGTTAAAAAAGAAGCTCCATCTACATGAGCTGCCTCTTCGAGTTCCACAGGAACTGTGTCAAAAAAGTTTTTCAACAACAGCAGTGCAAAGGGCAAATTCAATACCGTCAATGCAACTATGATTCCCATATTATTTAAAAGCCCAACTTTTTGCGCTGCAAAATATATCGGCACTAGGATGCCAGTAGGCGGTAACATCCGCAAAAGAACCAGCGACCATAGCAGGGCATTCCTGCCCGGCACGCGCAATCGAGACAATGCATATGCAGAACCACTTGCCACGATAAGCGTCAATGTTGCAGTGCCGCCAGCGATTATCAGTGAATTCCATAATTGATTGAGTGAATTTCCTGACAGCGCTGAAATGAAATTCGAAACTCCAATCGATTCTGGCACACGCAACTGGCCGTTGGCACTTGGGTCAACTGCATTTGAGATTAACCAAGCAAATGGACTCACCCAAATTATTGCCAAGAATGCCAAAGCTAAAGACATAGTGCGTGAGGGAGATGAAGAATTATTGTTCATTATTTAGGCTCCTTAAGCAAGCGGAGATAGAAGAGCGACAAGAGACCCACAATGAGCAGCATCGCAACAGAGATTGCACTGCCATACCCTAACTTACCAACACCGAAACTTTGTCTATAAAGGAAGATCGCAAGCACCTGTGTTTTTGTACATGGACCGCCACCAGTAAGTGCATATATCAAGGGGAAATATGTAAATGTCCAAATCGTAATAAACAGCATATTGGTGCCAATATGTGGGCGAATGATGGGCAATATAACGCGGCGTGTACGTTGCCACGCATTGGCTCCATCAACTTTTGCGGCTTCTATCACTTCGGTCGAAACATTATCTAATGCCGCTGAATATAAGAGGTAAGACCAAGCTGTCCCCTTCCAAATATTTGCTACCACCACCACTTGAAACGCAAAATCATTCAAGAAGTTAATTGGTTCGATGCCAAGCGGTATTAGCAACTGATTTATAAGCCCTGTTTTACTAGGGTGTGGACTCAATTGCACCAGCATTTGAATGCATAGATATAGAGCATGTTCAGGAAGTTCTGTCCGTGTTTTTCGAAGCGTGTTGCAAG
>NVUH01000020.1 GCA_002401855.1 Hyphomicrobiales bacterium | reverse complement strand
CAATTGGCATAGACCTCACGGGGGTATTAATGACAAAACACCTATCTCTAAAGTTGATTTAAACAGGAACAACCTATTGACTATCCACAGCTAGAGAGCGCAGCGAACGCACGCAAGTGTCAACAGCATGCCGAAAGGCATGCGTATAAATGAAGTACCCGAGTATAAGCAGTACAGCTAACTTTCTTATGGCTTTGCAGCTTCAACCGCTAGCTCATCCGTTGCGAATCCTGTGCAAACTTTCCACATCACAACTTTTCGGCCATCATTGGGCAGCGTCCTGCCTAAGCTCTGGAAGTCTGCATTTATACGTTCGCTTACGCTCTCTGTTAGCACTTGCGTGCGTAATCCCAAACAAGTTGGGCTTACTAGCCGACCGCGCGTTCGTCGGCAGCGGCTTCGAATGGCCGCTGTCGCGCTCACTGAAATGTATGGGAATTGTGGAAACGAAGCGCATACGGAAACTCAGCATTTGCTGTAAATTCAGCCTCATCCCAACTGCTTTTCCATCACAAAATTAGTAAGTTTTATACCGTGCCGTTCGATAGTTTGTTGCTTAAGAACCGACCAGCCTTGCCGCTCGAAAAACCGTTTGGCCAAAAAACTGGCTTCGGAATATAAGCGTGAGGCACCAAACTCAATCGCCTTGGTTTCAACCGCATTATATAATGCCTTGGCAACACCTGTGCCGATTCTGTCTGGCCGCACAAAAGCTAAATCTATATAACCGTCATCGGCAAGCGTCATATAGCCGACAAGCTGCTTATCAGAGGTTGCCACAAATGTTATTTGCGCGTTCAATCGATCGCGCCAAGCATCTGAATTGGGCACTTCCACCGCCCAAGCGCTGCGCTGCGCCTCATCATAAAATTCAGTTGCACCAATATGCACGGCATCATAAAAAATCTGCGCCGCAGCTTCAGCATCTTCATTTCGAAATTGCCGAATCTGAATTTCGTCACCCATAATATTTGGCTTTTTCAAGCATGGCCTTTGCCATATCGACATGTAAGCGTTCGATCATTTTACCATCAATAGTGATTGCGCCTAAATCTGCGTTTTCGGGCAAAGCAAACGCATCAATAATCTTTTGCGCCATAGCAAGCTCTTCAGCACTGGCGGCAAAAACATCATTCACTTTATCAATCTGCTTAGGATGAATCAACGTTTTGCCATCAAAGCCTAATTGCTTAGCTTGCAGAGCTTCAAATTCAAGCCCTGCCGCATCATTAAAATCGTTAAACACCCCATCCAAAACCACCAAGCCATAAGCCCGTGCAGCCAAAATACAATTGGAAAAATAGGTAAGAAAACCGATCCGATCAGGCCGTTCTGCACTCGGCAACGGAATGTTCATTTCTTTGGCCAAATCATTAGTACCCAGCACCAAACCACCCAAGCGTGACACAGGCCCTAAAGCCGCAATCTCATATAAATTAATCAGTGCCATCGGGGTTTCAATCATCACCCATAATTGCATTTTCTTGGATGCATTCAGCGCATCTATATCGCGCAGAATGTCGCTCACATCCGATGCATTATCAACTTTGGGCACCAATATCACATCTGCCTTGGCTGCAACCGCCATGCGCAAATCATCGTCATACCAATCTGAACATCGAGAATTAACCCGTATAATAACCAATTTTTGGCCATAAGGCTTTTTTTTCAATTTTGCCTTCAACAGAGCCCGCGCATTGTCCTTTTGCGAAACCGCAGTGGCATCTTCTAAATCCAAAATCAAGGCATCAGCAGGCAGGGTTTCTGCCTTAGCTAAAGCCCTCTCGTTAGAGGCAGGCATATAAAGCACTGAACGCACAGGCCTATTTTGCATATCACTCCCCCCAGAGCATATCAGCTATTGCGTGACATTGTCAGCCGCACGGCTGTTATAAGCAATCGATGGATCAAACTCTCTTGTTCCACCCGCGTTTAACGGCACAATAGCATCGGTTAACTTAGCTTCTGTCGCCGCATCTTGATGGCTCATCATGTGGCCTTCGGGCGACATACCCAATTCGGCCAATAAGGCCATATCATTATTTTTAACTGGATTGGGCGTGGTCAGCAATTTCTCGCCATAAAACATACTATTCGCCCCCGCCATAAAGCAATAGGCTTGCATTTTTTTATCCATGCTTTCACGCCCAGCCGACAACCGCACATAAGCTTTAGGCATCATAATGCGCGCCACCGCAATGGTGCGAATAAAATCAAAATCGCTAATTTCATCAATGCTATCATCATATAAAGGCGTGCCTTTTACTTGCACCAATTTATTAATCGGCACACTATCAGGGTGAGCTGGCATGTTTGCCAGTGTTTCCAACATGCCCGCACGGTCAGTTTCTTTTTCGCCCATACCAATAATGCCGCCAGAACAAACATTAATGCCCGCATCGCGCACATTTTGAATGGTGTCTAAGCGGTCTTGATAAGTTCTTGTGGTGATAATTTCTTTATAATATTCTTCGGATGTATCGACATTATGGTTATAATAATCCAAACCTGATTGTTTGAAACGCCCAATTTGATCGCTTGTTAGCATGCCCAAAGTCACGCAACTTTCCATGCCCAAATCTTTAACACCTTCAATCATCGCGCAAATCTGGTCAACATCGCGGTCTTTAAGGTCGCGCCACGCAGCGCCCATACAATAACGGGTTGCGCCTGCTTCTTTGGCATGTTTGGCCAGCTCGACCACGCGGTTCACTTCCATCATTTTAGAGGCTTTTAAGCCCGTATTATAACGCGCCGATTGTGGGCAATATTTACAATCCTCAGCACAACCGCCAGTTTTAATGCTACAAAGCTGGCTTAATTGTACTTTATTCGGGTCAAAATGCGTGCGGTGAATCACTTGCGCTTCAAATAACAAATCCATAAACGGCATATTAAACAGCTCTAAAATCTCATCACGCGTCCAATCATGGCGCACCGCGCCGAGTAAATTTTCATTGGCATCATTAATTGGGGATAGAGACATGCAAGCTAGCCTTTTGCTGTTTTTTTTGATCTAGTGGACATTATAATTTATTAGCATATCAGGTCAATGCGAAAGTGGGTCAATCATGGCAGTAATTTTAGCAATTTCATCACAAGTCGCCTATGGCCGTGTCGGTTTAAGTGCATATAGCTTCGCTTTGCAAAAGCTCGGCCATGAGGTGATATGCCTACCCACAGTCAACTGGCTCACCCACCCCAAGCTTGGCAAACCAATTGGCGAAGTGATAAATGCCGATAAATTAGCCGATATGGGGGCTGAGCTTATTTCATTGCGGCTCGAAGAAAAAATCGATTATATAATAAGCGGTTATTTTGCCAATGCCGAACAAGCTCATAGCGTAAAATGGCTGGTAACTCAGCTAAAAACCAAGAACCCTGACATTCAATATTGCTGCGACCCGGTTATGGGTGATGAACCCAAAGGCCTATATGTGGCCGAAAATGTTGCCCAATATATCAAAGATTATTTAGCACCAATGGCCGATTTGGTGACACCCAACACGTTTGAAGCCAAGTATTTAGGTGAATTACGCGCCAAAAAAATACTGCAAAAATCAACCAATCAAAATATTTATACCGAAAACGCAGTGAGTATAAGCCAAAGCTTCACCCCGATAGACGTGCATTTAAACGGTGCGGGTGATTTATTGACCGCATTGTTTATCGGCTACCAGCTAAATGGCCTAAAAGCCGAAAAATCGCTGGCAAAAGCCACGCTATTTTTGCAAAAATGCGCCGAATACACAGCCAAGCACAGCAGTCCCCAACTACCAGTGATTGAATTACAGGAATATTTATAATTTCTCAGAGCCAACTGCTGCTATGCGCACATCAATACGCGGCTTTGTTCGGTTGGTCTTAATATTAAGCGGATAATAAACATAGCAAAAGCTCAAAAATGACGTTGCAAACAAGTAGAAAACCGCAAACACAAAAGCCCAATAATAATAGCCAAGCTCAGCATTAAAAATATGAGCAAGATACATAAAAATAAGCGCCAACGATACACGGATTAACTTGTCGACTATGCTTAAATTTTTCATATCTTGCCTCATAGAATGTTGCAGATATGCTAACTGATTCTCAGTCTGTTTTGCAAGTTTTAATGCCGAAAATAGCATATATAGGGCAGAAATTTAACAAAGCCGTGCCAGCCATTATCACCGCAACGACAATCAGCACCCAAAACCATACGCCCAATGTGGCCATATACATATAGGCCGCAATGGCGGCCACAATGGCGATAACAAACCGAATCATTTTGTCAGGGCTACCGAGATTTTTCATGATTTTTCTCCTTTATCTTTAGTTATGAATCAAGAATATCGCAATCACAAAACATTAGCAATTGCTAATATTGTCACACCCTACCAATGCATAATCTAAAATTTAGAAACCCGCACTCGATTTTTACGCGCCATATTCAACAGCCGTTGGAAACTTGGGCATTCTAAATGGCTTGGTGCTTTACATTCTGCCGCATGAATAAGCCCATCTCGCACAGCGACAAGCTGCTTTATATTTTCATCAATCTCATCGGCTTTACTCATAAGCAAGGCCCGATCAATCTCCAATTTTCCATCAATAACAAACATCTGAGAGATTTCACCAAGTGAAAATCCAGCTTGACGGCCAAGCGAAATCAGCGCCAATTGTTGCAAAATATTACCTTCGAACAATCTACGCAAACCCCGTCGGCCAATTGATTGAATCAAGCCTTTTTCTTCATAATAACGCAGTGTCGATGCAGGCAGGCCTGATTGTTTTACAACTTCGCCAATGTCTAAAATTTCAACATATTTCATTTTTCTCTTGACCTCAAGTTAACTTGAACTTGTATATTAGGCCAAACTACAAAATTGAACAAGTTTACAGGAAACAAAATGCAAGCAGACTTTTGGCACAAAAAATGGCAAGACAATAAAATTGGTTTTCATGAGAATGCGCCAAACTCATTGCTAACCACAAATTTCGCTAAATTAAATTTGGCAAAAAACAGCCGTGTATTTATCTCCTTATGCGGCAAAACTTTGGATATAGCTTGGTTGCTTTCAAAGGGTCATTATGTGATTGGCGCGGAATTGAGCCAAATGGCAATTGAACAATTATTTGAAGCGCTCAAGCTCGTGCCACAAATAACCAATCATGGGAAATTGCAACATTATAAAGCCGAAAATATTGACATTTTTGTTGGTGATATTTTCGAATTAACCAATGACATGATCGGTCAAATTGCGGCCATTTATGACCGCGCGGCTTTGGTGGCTTTGCCTGAAAGCACCCGCCACCAATATGTCAAACATATAATAAAAATCAGCAACAACGCGCCGCAATTGCTAATCTGCTATGAATATGACCAGAGCTTACGTAATGGTCCGCCATTCTCGGTATCAGGAGAGGAAGTAAAAACCCATTATGCCAAACATTACGACATTAGCTTATTGGAAAAATCAACGGCAGAAAATGCATTATCTGCCGTCGAAAATGTTTGGTTGTTAAAGCAGGTTGCGGTTAACCAATAGTTCAGCGATTTGCACAGTGTTTAACGCCGCGCCCTTACGTAGATTATCCGAAACCACCCAAATGTTCAGGCCGTTTTCAACCGTCGCATCTTCGCGGATGCGGCTGACATAAGTTGCGTCTTCACCAACAGCCTCAACAGGCGTTACATAACCGCCATCATCACGCTTATCAACCACCAAAAGCCCAGGGGCAACCCGCATAAGTTCACGCGCCGCTTCAGCAGTCACCGGTTTTTCAAACTCAATATTAATCGCTTCACTATGGCCAATAAATACCGGCACGCGCACCGCAGTCGCAGTCACTTTAATTTTAGGATCAAGGATTTTTTTGGTTTCAGCCATCAATTTCCATTCTTCTTTTGTGTAGCCGTCTTCCATAAATACATCGATATGCGGAATGACATTAAACGCAATTTGCTTGGTGAATATTTCTTGCTCCATCGCATCGTTAACAAAAATGCCGCGGGTTTGATTGAACAATTCATCCATCGCCGCAGTGCCGCCGCCAGAAACCGATTGATAAGTCGAAACAACCAAACGCTTAATGGTAAAAGCATCATGCAATGGCTTTAACGCCACCAGCATTTGCATAGTCGAACAATTGGGGTTAGCAATAATATTGCGGTTTTTAACACCAACCACCGCGTCGGCATTCACTTCAGGAATGATGAGTGGAATGTCACTATGATAGCGAAAATGGGAGCTATTATCGATCACAATGCAGCCCGCAGCGGCAAATCTTGGGCCGAATTTTTCTGATATAGAACCACCTGCGCTGAACAAAGCCAAATCAGCTTTGCTGGGGTCAAAGTTTTCTAAATTTTGGCATTTAATGGTTTTATCGCCAAAGCTAATTTCGCGACCTTGGCTACGGCTTGAAGCCAAAGCAAAAATCTCATCAACTGGAAATTCGCGTTCGGCCAAGATTGCCAACATTTCGCGACCAACATTACCTGTAGCGCCGACAACTGCAACTTTATATCCCATTATTCTATTCCTATTTGGAGGTACACTCCGCTATTCTCCCGCTGATAAACCCCTTAATATTTTTGAAGGGCTCTCTTCTCCCCTGCGGGGAGACGTTGCAGGAAGGACAAGAGGAAAGGTTACGCAACCATCTTCGTGGTGCGTTTGGTTATAGTCGTTGTCGTTTTTATTACAAAAACAGTCATCACTAATCCAGTCTTTCATCCGCCCTTATGGCAAGAAGTATCCGACAAATATCAAACAAATAGGTTAATTTCAAGTGTAAAGAACATTTCTTGCTAATTCAGCCCAAATTATCGACAGAATTTACCAAACCGCTTACTTTATTGCGCTTTATAAGGCCCGACTTTGCGCCCAGCACCTTTATGACGATGAAAGATTAAACCATCATCAGTATTCAGAATAATCTGACAATCTATATCAACACGGCCATCACCAACCGCCATGCTGCGGCAATAAAACCCATCTTTCTCAGACCAATCACCCGTCACCGATTTACCATCGGACATGCCTTCAATTTTACCATCCGATTTTAAAATGATATAACCTTTATCATTGATCAATTTTTTATCAGTAATCGCGGTTAAAATACCCGCAGTGTTTTTGGCATTAATCTCCAGCGCATTCACTGCACTGCAACAAGCCGTAAAACTACCAACTAACATTGTCAGCATTGCAAAACTTTTAAAATGAAATCTCATAATTAGCACCTCCAATAAGCTCTTAACCACCATCAGTTAAGCATTATTTTCAGTCAATGGCAAAATACCTGTTAAAAAATCAAATTGCCCCAAGGTCGCATTAATTTTTTCACCTAATTTACCTCTATATAAAGTCGGCACACGGCTCTTATCAGTTTCATAATTATGTTCGCTAAAATCTTCATCAAAATCTTGCGCAATATCATGTGGTTTCCTGCGCGTGGTCGATGACAGGCTGGCCATGGAAAGTATGCTATTGTTGCGGCTGAACCGCGCGGCATTTTTATATTTAAAATTCTCATCAACATGTTTATTGCTAAGGTTAAGCAGTTCAGCCATCAGCGCATAATAAACCTCATTCATATCCAAACGGTCTATCAACAAATGTAATTTACGTGTATAAATTTCAGGCAGTGAGCTTTTGTCATTCGGCTGCACCCACACTTCAATCAACCATTTATCGCTGCTAATTTCTTCAATCTCAGCCAAGCTTAATTTGGCATGGTCATAACGTATATGGCTCAAATCAAACTCATCATCCGCATGGCTATTATGGCTGACCAAATCAACATTTTGGCAAATCAGTGGCAAATCATGATGGGTATTAAACGGCGTGGTGCTGCCGCCATCATGATGAAACCGCAACAACTCCCGCACTTCATGTTCGCGCGCACATTTAAGCGCCAAAAATGCGGTTTGGATAATTTCAGACGTCGGCAATTGCGGCTCGACCCGCCATTTACGACCATAAACAATTTTAGGCTGCGCCCGATAAGCATCATTACCATAATTATCGTGGCCAATAATGCCAACCTGTAGATAAATGCCCGCCCTATCTTCACATACAAATACTGGATATTGATCGCTATACTCAATGTCACAAATGATTGATTCGACCGTTTCGCGGTTATGAGCATATTTTAAATAATGTTGCGGAATGCACTGTTCGCCATTGCTCAAGCCAATAACTGGTGCATTTTTGATGGGAGTCTCACCATCTACTAATTTTGGTTCTACAATGTTATATTTAAAATTATTCACTTTAAAGCCCCACATATATGGTTTAACATCCATTATAAATACTCAAATCTTGTGACAATACAATGACAGATACCACACCAGCATGGTGCATAAATGAACCACGCCTCGCAAGGAAGCCTGAAATATGAATTGGGATAATTTGAAATATTTTTTGGCCGTTGCACAAAATAACTCAATGCGCAGCGCCGCCAAACAATTAAAAGTCAGCCACACCACAATATCGCGCCATATTGACGAATTGGAAAATCAATTAAATGTGAAATTATTTGATCGCCTACCTGATGGTTATCGCTTGACTCAATCGGGCAGTGAATTATTGCCCATCGCACTACAAACTGACGATAATTTACTAAGTTTTGGTCGCAATGTCACCGGCCGTGATGCCGCGCTTGAAGGCAAATTAGTGGTCACCTTTCCCGATGGCATGATTGTCGATTTAATGATGCCTTATATTTTTGAATTTATGGAAAACCACCCGCAAATATTTGTAAAAACCATCACCAGTTTACAAACCTTAGATCTATCGCGCCGCGAGGCCGACATCGCCATCCGCGTGACCCAAAACCCACCCGAACATCTCATCGGCCGTAAGCTTGGTACATTGCACCAAGCCGCCTATGCAACCCAAAAATATATTGATCAACACAGTCCAATTGATGACTTAAACACCAGCGCCAAATGGATCGGTTGGGGCGTACCAGAAGAGCGGCCAAAATGGAAAAAGGGCGCGGTTTTTCCACATTTAGACACAGCCGGCAGTTTTAACAATATCGACATTCAGGTGGCGGCCGCCAGACGCGGTTTAGGCATTGCCTATGTGCCCTGCTCTCAAGGTGATCTGCATACAGATTTGATCAGATTATCTGAACCCAAACCATCATTCGACATCTGGCTATTGAGCCATGCCGATCTACGCGCCACCGCAAGAGTGCGGGCTTTTCGGCAATATATAATCAGAAAAATACCCGAGATCGAACTAGCAATCTCGGGCAGAAAGTAAGACCCAAACTTTTTTGTTTTTATCACTTGCTACGGTAGTCAATGACTTTTGTTGGGAATGTAAGTTTAACCATTGAAACCGCTTTGCCATCAATGCCAAAATCATTATCGTTGACCAATAGCAATTCATGGTCATTCAACATAGCGATGCCCTCAGTTTTAGATGGCAAACCTTTCAAATCGTCCGAGTTAAACACCAACTCTTTTGTCATTGGCGACAATGTTGTGGGGTCAGTTAATTCCAAACTTGGCGTGGTAGCAATGTCATCAAATTTAGCATCAATTTTTGTGGCAGCCGCCAAATCGATCAGATAATATTTAGTGGTGCTAGAAATACGCTCTAATACCAACATTTTCTCATCGGCAAGTACGATCATTTCAGAAATTTTAATGTCATTTTGTTTGCGTTTTTTCTTGGCAAAATCTTTGACAAATGTTTCTGGCTTATCGAGCAGATATAAATATTCGCCAACCACTTTTTGGTCAGCAATGTTAAAAGCAAAAATCCGCACATTGCGGCTTGTTTTATAAGCATCAGCATTGGGGTTAGACAATGGGCTTTGCATGGCAAAATAAAGTGTGCTTTCATCAGCCGAAATGGTCAGCGATTCGATTCCGCGGTTTAATTTACGTTTGGCGATAATCGCGGGCAGGCTTTCAACAACTTTATAATCAGCACCCGCTAAATCTTTAGCCATGCCTTTTGGCACATGGCGCTCAAGCACCTTACCATTGGGCGCTAGCAAAGCGATTGAGCCACCATATTCTTCTGAAATCCAAAAATTACCATTGGTCAATTTAACCAAGCCTTCGGTATCCAGCCCATTGGCGGTATAATCGATCAATTCACCCAAATTTGAATATGATTTTTCGGTATTGGTGATGGTCAAACCATTAGTAAGCCCGCTCATTGGTTTGCCAGATAGGCCAGTTAATGCAATCTGCTCTAACACCTTTGCTTGGCTGCCATCTAATTCCCATTTAATGATTAATGGCGCAAAATCTGGTGTTGGAAATATTTTACTCTTTTCATCGCCTGCGCACATGGCATCGGCATCTTGACCTAGAATCTCTTCAGCGTCGCTACACTTAATATTCGCACCGCGATCAGTGATGGTATAAAACACATTTTCAGGGTCATTTTTAAAATGCACCGCACCAGAGCCAATACCAACATCCAACGCTATTTTTTTACCACCTTTAAATTCAACCGTTTCAAGCGGCAGTTTTTGCACATCATATGATGTGACTTTAATGTCTGCAGCAAAGGCCGTGCTGCTTAACAATGTTGCAACTGTCAGCAGCGATAATGTCTTTAAAAATTTGCACATAAAAAATTCCTTTAAAATAATCTATCGGCAATCTAAATTTTCTACATGACAAGCATATGACAAAAGCCCCGCATGAATGAACATGCGGGGCTTTTAATTTTTACGGCGAAAAATAACTTATTTAAGCTTGGTCATTTCGGCCAAAATGGCATCACCCATTTCAGATGTTGAGCAGATCGCTTCATCACCACGGGCAATATCGCCAGTGCGCAGGCCAGATGCCAATACGGCTTGAATGGCGTCTTCAACCAATTTAGCTTCATCAGTCATTTTAAAGCTATATTTAAGTGCCATGCTAAAGCTTAAAATTGTCGCGATCGGGTTAGCAAGGCCTTTGCCAGCAATGTCTGGCGCTGAACCATGTACTGGTTCGTAAAGCGCAGGGATTTTACCATCAACTTCGGCACCCAAAGAGGCAGAAGGCAACATGCCCAACGAGCCTGTTAGCATGGCAGCAATGTCAGATAATATATCGCCAAACAAATTGTCAGTCACAATCACATCAAACTGTTTCGGTGTCCGCACAAGTTGCATCGCGCAATTGTCAGCCAGCATATGTTCTAACGTCATATCAGCATATTCTTCGGCATGCACTTTGGTGGCAACGTCTTTCCACAACAGGCCAGATTCCATCACATTATGTTTTTCGACCGACATCACCCGGCTATCGCGCACTTTAGCCAGCTCGAACGCCACCCGCACCACACGTTCAATTTCATAAGTGTCATAAACTTGCGTATTCACACCGCGTTGTTGGCCATTGCCCAGATCGGTAATGCCGCGCGGCTCACCAAAATAAACACCGCCCGTAAGCTCACGCACAATCAGAATGTCCAAACCTTCAACAAGCTCGCGTTTAAGCGATGAGGCATCAGCCAACTGATCAAAACAAACTGCAGGGCGAAGGTTAGCAAACAATTGCATATCCTTACGTAAGCGCAAAAGACCAGCTTCTGGCCGCACATCATAACCGATATTCTCCCACTGCGCACCGCCAACAGCGCCAAAAATAACCGCATCGGCAGCCAAGGCTTTTTCCATAGTTTCATCAGAAATAGATTGGCCATGGCTTTCATAAGCGCAACCGCCCACAAGGTCAGTTTCAGTCACAAAATCTGCACCATTATCATTGAACCATTCAATAACACGCTCAACCTGCGCCATAACTTCAGGGCCAATGCCATCACCAGGTAAAAGTAGAAGATTAGTTGCCATTGTGAATGCTCCATATAGTTTTTTATGATTTTATTAGGCTTTTCTAGCCCATGACACGCCCAATGTGAAGCAGAAACTAGCCCAGCCCTGTCGCATGCCCCTCTTTTCCAAAGCTTCCATTCATTTCAGTGAGTGCGTGCTCGGCCGTTCGCAGCCGCTGAAATAAATGGCAATTGTGGAAACTAGGGGTAGACGGATATTCCGAACTTGCAGCTACCCACGCCCTCGATAAGTCGGCACGCCTTGATCTTGCACCCAAACGCCAGCGGGTATTTCGCCAGTTTGGTAGAAAACATCAATCGGGATGCCGCCACGTGGATACCAATAGCCGCCAATGCGCAGCCATTTAGGGTCGAGCAAATCAACCAATTTACGGGCAATGCTCACCGTACAATCTTCATGAAACGCCCCATGATTACGAAATGCACCCAGATATAATTTAAGGCTTTTGCTTTCGACCAACCAGTCACCAGGAATATAATCAATCACCAAATGGGCAAAATCGGGCTGGCCTGTCATCGGGCACAGCGAGGTAAATTCAGGCGCTGTAAACCGCACCGCATAATCAACATCAGCTTGCGGGTTTTGCACGCGCTCCAAAATATCTTGTTCTGGGTCTGTCGGTAACTCCGTATGAGAACCAAGACTTTTCAAATTTTTATAAATATCTTCTTTAGACATATCAAACTCCGAGTTGGTTGCCCCAAAGGAGCACATGTAGCTGCGGTAAAATTGTAACATCATACCATTTATCTTCTACCGCCCAATCAATAAGCTCACGCATTTTAGCATGTAAAGCTTCTTTATCAACCGGAGCATTTGGGTCAGTATCATCATTGCCGGTCGATAAAAATAACGGCAAGTCAGAATACCGCACCGCCACATCACGCGCATAAGCAAAATCGGCACGATCAAAAACCACCACCTTGAGCGATGTTTGCACGCCCTTCGCCGCCGCAATACAAGCATCCAATTTCACCCAATCAGTATCTTCGCCCGAGGAAGGCGGTTTAGGGCTGAGCGTGAGCTGATCCAGCCGCTTAAACCAATCCTTAGACACACTGCCTTGTGTCTCCATCGAGAATGTATGACCTTTGGCTCTACCCAAAATTAAAAATTCTTCAAGCTGCTGAATGGCTGGATTGCCGCCCGAAATGGTAATCAATATCGGCGCACCACCGGTCAATTCATCCACCTTGACCAAAATCTCAATCGCCGTCATCTTCGCCCATTCATGCGCATATTGCTTGCCAACCGCGTGCATAGTATCACACCACAGACAGCGATAATCGCACCCGCCAAACCGCACAAAAACCGTAGGACGGCCAATATATGCACCCTCACCCTGAATGGTCGGCCCAAAAATTTCGACCACCCGCAATGTCTTGCTTTTGGCAATTTCTAATTCTGGACGTAATGCTTCATTCATGGCCGATATTCCGCCCATGTTTTGGCGGTTTCAGACACCCTAACTGCGCTCACTTCTGACCATTTTTGTTTTGACCAATCATAAAAATGCTTAGCTAAATGCTCTGATGTGGTCGCCAAACCACCAAAAATATCATTCAAATATTGATGGTCAAATGTGCCATCAATATAATCCTTCAACGGCGCTAAATCACGAAAATCAACCACAAAACCATTGTCGCTAACCTGTTCAGATTTCAGTTCTATAGTCACAATATAATTATGCCCATGCAAGCGATAACAAGGGTGATCTTCGGCCAAATTCAATAGCCGATGCGCCGCCGAAAAATGAAATTCTTTTGAAATAGTGAACATCAGTTTGCAGCCTTCTCTACAACGCCCTGCCAAAAATCTGGGTCGGCATAAACAGTCGGGTCGGCATAACCAGCCAAGTCAAACGCCTCGCGCCGCTCAACACATGTGCCGCAACGCCCACAATGCAGCTCACCACCTTTATAGCATGACCAGCTTTTCGTATGGTCAACATTCAACGCCTTAGCATCTATCGCAATATCAGCTTTAGAGGCATTTACATAAGGCGCATAAATATCAATGTCAGCATAACCCGCAAGAGCCATTTTTTGCATCTTGGCAAACGCCTCAATAAAATCAGGTCGGCAATCAGGATAGATAAAATGATCCCCACCATGCACCGCCAACGCCACGCGCTTAAGTTCATGCGTCGCCGCCAAACCATAGGCAATCGACAACATAATCACATTGCGATTGGGCACCATCGTCACCTTCATACTGGCTTCTTGGTAATGCCCATCCGGCACATCAACATCACCAGTAAGCGCAGTGCCAGTGAATTCGCGGCCAATGTTAGCCATATCAATCAACGTAAACGCCACGTCTAAATCGGCAGCGCAATCACGCGCAAAATCAATTTCTTTCACATGGCGCTGGCCATAATCAAATGTAAGAATGTGAGATAAATTGCCTTGATCGGCTATTTTATGTGCGAGCGTAATGCTATCCATTCCGCCCGAACAGATGACGAGTGTCTTCATCGGGGTGTTTCCTGTTTTCTCCGGGTGGTTCTCGACCGGTGGTGCATATAATGCATCAAAAATGTATTTTCGCGGTTATATAGTGAGCAAATGTCAAATGCAAGCTCTGAATACCAGTATTGCTGCAAAAAACAGTTAGCTGGTAGCTAATGCTCTGGAAGTCTGCTTTATATTTAGCACTGCGTGCGTTCGCTCCGCTCTCTAGCTAAGCCACTCGGCCGCTGGTCGGATGCGAATTCGGCACCCCAATCAACTACATTAAGTTTAGTGAGCTAGAGGTTGGTGAAACTCCGAACTCTGGTGCCAAATTATTTACTCATTGTGCCTTGCTCGAGAAAAGAGTCCGAAGCCTTTAGGCTGAGGCAAGCGCGACCGCGCGTCGCCATTAGGCGTGGCAAGACAGCGGAGCGAACGCACGCTAGTGCTAGTAGAGAGAAGACCGATAGGCCGCCCGAACGTATAAAATGAATTTACTTTGTATATTTTGCGCTTACTGTTACGTCTTATTACAAGAGGGAGAATATATTTATGCTTTATTCTATTTTAATCTATGAGTCAGAAGCCCGTGTGGCAGATGCCAATGCAGCCGAACAAGCAAGGGTGATGGATGGCCATCATGAGTTTCAAGCCGTGCTTAAACAGCAAAATAAATTACTCAACGTGGTCCGGCTAATGCCAACCTCAACCGCCGTAACCAGACCAAAAGATGCACCTATTATCGACGGCCCCTTTGCCGAAACCAAGGAGCAATTTGTCGGCTTTTATATGTTTGAAGCCGATAATTTAGATGAAGCCATCGAACTATCAAAACATTTGCCCGACCATGAAAAACTCGAAATCCGCCCCGTAATGTTTTATGAAGGGGTTGATGGCAATGGCAGTTCAACAATCATCAACAACAATTGAGCAAGCCCTCACCACCGCAAGACCACTCGCAATTGCAGCTCTATTGCGCTATTTTAATGATTTAGATAAGGCCGAAGATGCATTCCAAGAAGCCTGCATCCGCGCGCTCAAAAACTGGCCACAAAAAGGCCTACCCAAAGACCCAACAGCTTGGCTTATCTTCGTCGGGCGCAACATCGGCATTGACGAAATTCGCAAAACATCCCGCCTTAGCAGTATAGACGGGCAGGATTTTGCCGCTGACGAAAAACCACCAGAAGATTATATCTATAAAGATGACCTGATCCGCCTTTTATTCCTCTGCTGCCATCCCGAACTTAACTTTGAGCAGCAACTCGCTCTCTGCCTCAAAATCATTGTTGGCCTGTCAGTCGATGAAATTGCGGCGGCTTTCCTAACCAAAGCTGGCACCATGGCACAGCGCATCACCCGCGCCAAAGCCAAAGTCGCAACCCTTAGCCATCTCACCCCAACGCAACAAGAACGAGAAACCCGGATTACCCATGTCCGCACTGCCATATACCTGCTGTTTAACGAAGGTTATGCCGCCAATGACGGCCAAAACCACATCAGGCAATTAGAATGCCGCGAAGCCATCCGTCTCGCGCGGCTATTGCTGCAAATGATGCCATCTGATGCCGAAACTATGGCTTTGTTGGCTTTGTGCCTACTACAAAATTCTCGGCAAAATGCAAGATTGTCCGAAACCAACGAAATTATCTTGCTCGAACAACAAGATCGCAAATTATGGGACAAAGGCCAGATTGCCGAAGCCACCGCCATATTGCAAAAAGCCATCCGCCAAGGCAATGCAGGCCAAATGCAAATAGAAGCCTCCATCGCCGCCATGCATACCGAGGCCACCACTTATGCCCAAACCAATTGGCAAGAAATAAAAGCTCTATATATTATATTGGCCAATAAATTCCCCTCGCCCGTCATTAACCTCAACCTTGCAGCGGCAACATTTAAAAACAATGAGACCGATAAAGCGCTAAAAACCCTCGCGCCATTGGCCGATAAATTAAACACATACCCCTATTATCACGGTCTTTTGGCCGAAATTCATCTAAAAGAAAATCAACCCCAAAAAGCCAAATCCGCACTGGAAGCCGCGCTAAAACTAGCCAACAGCCCCGCCGCAGCCATTCACATCCGTGAAAAAATCGACCAAATCAAAAATAATTTTTAAAAGCTGTAGATTCTACCAAAGCCATAACGTCCTTGTTTTGTATTTAAACTTATTTGTATGAAACTTGAAGGATAAAAAACATGACTGTAGATATGAAAACCATTGGCAATTCAGGTTGGGTAGAATTTTCTGGCCCCAACATTGCCGAAGCCCAAGAATTTTACGCCAAAGTTATCGGCTGGAATATTGCCCCCGTTCCCGCTGGCGACATGCAATATAATGCCATCATGTTAGAAGACGGCCCCATTGGCGGTTTCAGCCCCATACCATCAGATAAAGGCGGTTGGATTATTTACATCACCGTAGTCGATGTCAACACAGCCACCCAAACCGCCAAAGATCTAGGCGCAACCATCGAAGTTGAACCGCATGATGTGCCAAGCGTCGGTCGTCAATCGATAATTATCGACCCACAAGGCGGCCGCATTGCGCTCATTACTTATGAAAGCATGATGGCATAATTTTAGCCAGCTACATTGCCTTGGTCGAGCCATCAAAATATCTAGTGCCATCAATCATCGATTGGATAAAAATCGAAGCCACTGCAAGCCTTGTCCAATTTGTGGTATTTGGTCTCGTTTTGGGCTATATTCATTCCAAATTCCAACCAAATGAGGCATAAATGACCAGTTGGCTTTACCCCGCAAATGTAAAATTTTACAATGTTTTAGGCGCGTTCACCGCGCCCAAAACTTATTGGCCAATGAACAGCAAGGTCGAGGTAAATGACCTTATCTATATCTACCTCGCAGCACCACATAAACAAATTGGGTTTATCTGCAAAATCGAACAGGTAAATTTTGAGCAAGACGAAATTATCGACCAAATAAAACCCTATTTCAAAGGCGACGGCAAAGACGGCAAAAGCGGCAAAAAATTCATGCAGCTCAAAACCATAAAAAGCTTCGCGCTAAAAGAAAACTCATTCACCGCCTACAGTCTACTCAAAGAAAACGGCCTAACAGGCATGCTAATGGGGCCACGTAATTTAAACAATAACCAGCCATTACTGCACTATATTGAAGAGGTAACAAAATGAATTTCGATGACATTTGCGACAATTTTCCACACGACCATGATGGGGTCGAAGCTTCCACCATGATGGGCGCAAAATGCCTGCGCTATAAAAGCGGCTTTATGAGCATGATGTTCGACAAAGCCGACGCCCTCATCATCAAAGTCTCCCCCGCACGCGTCGATGAATTAATCAACAACGGCAAAGGCCTAGAGTTTAATTATACCAGTAAAAAATTCAAACAATGGGTGATGATCCCCTCCGAAGACGAAGACGATTATGAAGGCTACATATTAGAGGCCTTGGAATATGTAAAAAGCATCACCAAGCCAAAGAAAAAGAAATAAGCAGCAAACTCAGAACCTCTATCTACTCCTTGCATCCGAACAACGTGCCATCCAGTGAACACGACAGCGGCCCTTCGAAGCCGCTGCCGCGCTCACTGAAATGACCTTTGCATGGAAACGAGAGGACAAACGGATATTCTGAATATGCTGCAGTTTTTCGCTTGCTCTGAATCTTGTTTAACGCTCTACTGAACAAAAAAAGGGAGATGTTTATGTTGGGGCAAATGATGAGCCAACCACTGCTAATTAGCAGCATGGTTGCGCATGCGGGTAAATTTCATTCAGATCGGGATATCATCTCGGTCGAAACCGACGGCAGCGTCACCAAAACCAACTGGCAAAATGTCGAAAAACGCGCCCGCCTTTTGGCATCAGCACTCGGTAAGCTCGGCCTCAAATCAGGCGATCGGGCTGCGACCATCGCGTGGAATAACCATCGGCATTTAGAAATTTATTTCGGCGTTTCAGGCGCTGAATATATCTGCCACACCATTAACCCGCGGCTGATACCCGAGCAAATTGCCTACATCATCAATCATGCGCAAGACCAAATATTATTTATCGATAAAACATTCCTGCCCATCGCTGTCGGCTTAAAAGACCACCTAAAAACCGTTAAAAATGTGGTACTCATGGGCGCACGAGATGAAGAAGCCTTAGCAGCCCTGCCCAACATTCTATTTTATGAAGACCTAATTGCAAATGGTGATGACAGCTATCAATGGCCAAGTTTCGATGAAAATGCCGCCTCTAGCCTATGCTACACTTCAGGCACAACAGGCCATCCCAAAGGCGTGTTATATTCCCATCGCTCAACCATGCTACATAGTTTTTGCGTGGTCGCGCCCGATAGTTTAAGCCTAAGTGCCATCGACAACGTATTGCCCGTGGTGCCGATGTTTCATGTTAATGCATGGGGTTTGCCCTATGCCGCCGCCATGACAGGCGCCCAGCTAACCCTGCCTGGCCCTGGGCTTGATGGCATCAGCCTTAAAAACCTAATCAACAATTATGGCGTCACACTGGCGGCGGGCGTGCCAACTTTGTGGCAAGGCCTGCTAATCGCCCTGCGCGAAACTGGCGAGAAACTCAAAACCCTCGACCGCACCATCATAGGCGGCGCGGCTTGCCCTCTGTCACTAATCAAAGCTTTTGAAGATGATTATGATGTCGACATCATCCACGCGTGGGGCATGACCGAAACCAGCCCGTTGGGCAGTGTCAACAGACCTTTGACCAAGCATTTAGGCCAAAACAATGCCGAAAATGACGCAATGGCAGTCAAGCAAGGCCGCCCGCCATTCGGCATAGATTTACGTATTTGCGATGATGAAGGCCAAGTCTTGCCCAATGATGCTGAAGCCCAAGGCGAGCTACAAGTCCGCGGTCTATGGGTGGTAGAAGATTATTTCAAAGTCGAAACCCCCACCCTCAACGCCGATGGCTGGTTTGCCACAGGTGATGTGGCGAATTTAGATAATGATGGTTTCATGCAAATCACCGACCGCGCCAAAGACGTCATCAAATCAGGCGGCGAATGGATTAGCTCCATCGATTTAGAAAATCTTGCCATAGGCCATGCGGATATTTTAGATGCCGCAGTGATTGGTGCCAAACATGAAAAATGGGGCGAACGACCAATATTACTGGCTGTTAAGGCCGAAGGTTCTAAGCTGACAGAAGATGAGCTACTAACAATATACCCCGACAAAGTGGCTAAGTGGTGGATACCTGATCGGGTGATATTTGTTAAAGAATTGCCGCACGGTGGCACCGGCAAATTGCTCAAGAATAAGCTACGTGATAAATATGAGAATGTGTTGTTGGAGTAGAAAGAAGTTGATTTTAAACGCTCTGGAAGTTTGCATTATGCTTGGCACTGCGTGCGTTCGCTCTGCTCTCTAGCTGTGGATAGTCAATAGGTTGTTCCTGTTTAAATCAACTTTAGAGATAGGTGTTTTGTCATTAATACCCCCGTGAGGTCTATGCCAATTGTACATGTGTGTCCAGCTTGGCAATGTTTCTTTTCTAAGGTCTGAGGTTTGATATTTTCTGGCATAAGCCCATTCTCTAATTGCGGTTTGAATGAACCTTTCTGCCTTACCATTGGTACGTGGAGTATATGGTTTTGTTCTTACATGCTTTAAGCCTAATCTTTTGCAGGCATCACGAAAGTCATTAGATCGATAACAGCCGCCATTATCTGTCATCACACGGTTTACAGATATTCCAAGTTTTTTGTAATATTCAATGGCAGCCTCAAGAAAGGCAACGGCTGTCTCCTTTTTCTCATTTGGATATATATCTGTAAAGGCAATGCGTGTTGCATCATCAATACATACATGTAAATATTCCCACCCTCGTGGTTTTAATTTAGTGGCTCTGGGGTAAGGTAAATCCTTACGAGAACCCATAATACGGTGACCTGGTCGGGTAAAACGCCCAAACTTCTTAATATCGATATGAATCATATCACCAGCATGTTCATAACAATAACGCCGTTCTGGTTCTTTTGGTTCTAAGTCTTTCATTCGAGATAGATTTACACGTTTTAAGACCCGACTTACTGTGGCTGCAGAAACTCTTGTAAGCCGTGCTATATGCTTACCAGTGAGACGTTGTCGCCTGAGATTTACAATTTGCTCAATAACCTTTTGTTGTGTTGGCCTATATAATTTGTTGGGGCGAGAAGATCTATCCTGCAAACCTGCTACGCCCTCTAATTTATAGCGTCCAACCCATTTACTAACGGTTCGTACGCTAATGCTTAACCTTTGAGCGACAGACTTAATCGTTAAACCCTTTGATACTAAATTGACTAAATTCTCTCGACCTTTGGGGGGTAATCGGGCATTATTGTGAATGTTCATTCAATCTCTCCATGATGGATTGTGGTTTGGTAGCTCCAATCAGCATAGTTGATATTGAATGAACAACCTATTGAAACATCACATCTAGCCGACCGCGCGTTCGTCGGCAGCGGCTTCGAACGGCCGAGCACGCACTCACTGAAATGTATGGGAGTTGTGGAAAAGAGGGGTAGATAGAAATTCAGAACTTGTTGTTTTGTATGTTGGTTGTGCGGCTGATTCGGAAAATCAAATAAAAGCGTGAGCTTTGGCACTATGGTTAATTAAATATTAGTTTATAAATCATACAAATAGTAAAAATCATGTGGTTACAATAGAGTAAAGATTGCAATCCTTCTAAACTAAGTCTAAAAATAAATGACTGCATATGGGCGTATGCATAATAAAATTCTAAAAGGACAAAGCTCCTATGGCATCTAAAAAAACAGAACGGCCTCTCTCCCCACATTTATTCATTTACAAACCTATGTTATCCATGACTTTATCGGTTATGCATCGGGCAACGGGCATGGCTATGTATTTCGGCACATTGGTGGCGGCATGGTGGTTTATGTCATTGGCAATGGGGGCTGAGGCTTATGAGTTTTTTGCATGGGTTATGGGCAGTTGGGTTGGCATGATTGTTTTGGTTGGTTTTACTTGGGTGTTGTTTCATCACATGTTTGGCGGCATTAAACATTTCTTCTGGGATTTTGGCAAAGGCTTTGAGCTTGAAACAGTTGAGCATGTGGCTAAACTCGCTGTGGTTGTGCCAGTTTGCACCACCATTATTGTTTGGGCATTTGGATTGTTATTAATTTCAGGAGGCGGGCTATGAGCGGCTCAAGCAAAACAGACATGCGTACCCCACTTAGCAAAGTGCGTGGCCATGGCAGTGCCAAAGAAGGCACAAGCCATTTTTGGGAGCAACGTTTAACCGCGTTGGCGAATATTCCTTTGTCGCTGTTTTTTATGTATGCGGTTTTCGCGATGGCAGGTAAATCTTACAATGAAGCTGTGGCGTTTGTTGGTCATCCTTTTGTGGCAGTGATGTTGCTGTTATTTGTGGTTTCAAGTACTTATCATATGAAATTAGGTATGCAAATGGTGATTGAAGATTATGTATCAGGTGAGAAGAAAAAAATCCTAACGCTTATGTTGAATATATTTTTCTCGGCGGCAGTGGCATTGGCTTGTATCTTTTCAATTTTAAAAATTAGTTTCGGAGGATAATCATCAATGGCAAAAGCAGAAACTAAACCATTTAATTTAGATGATTATGATGTTGTAGAGCATGAATATGATGTGGTTGTAGTCGGCGCTGGTGGCGCTGGTTTGCGCGCTACATTGGGTTCAGCCCAAGCAGGTTTGCGCACCGCATGCATCACAAAAGTTTTCCCGACACGCTCGCACACGGTTGCGGCGCAAGGCGGGGTTGCGGCTTCACTTGGCAATATGAGCCCCGATAATTGGAAGTGGCATATGTATGACACGGTCAAAGGTTCGGATTGGCTGGGCGATCAAGACGCGATTGAATATTTATGCCGTAACGCTCCCAAAGCGGTTTATGAGCTCGAGCATTTCGGCGTTCCTTTCTCTCGTACCGAAGAAGGTAAAATTTACCAACGCCCCTTTGGCGGGATGATGCAAAACTTTGGCGAAGGCCCTGAAGCCCAGCGCACGTGCGCCGCGGCTGACCGTACTGGCCATGCTATGTTGCATACATTATACGGCCAAAGCTTGCGCTATGATGCCGAGTTTTTCATTGAGTATTTTGCCATTGATCTGATTATGGAAGATGGCGAATGTAAGGGCGTGGTTTGCATCAATTTAGATGATGGCAAAATCCATGTTTTCCGCTCACACATTGCGATGATGGCAACAGGTGGTTATGGCCGTACATTCTTCTCATGCACATCAGCTCACACTTGCACGGGCGATGGCAATGCCATGGTTATGCGGGCGGGGCTTGGTTTGCAAGATCCAGAGTTTATTCAATTCCATCCAACGGGCATTTACGGTGCTGGTTGCTTGATTACCGAGGGCAGCCGCGGTGAAGGCGGCATTTTAATCAACTCCGAAGGTGAGCGTTTTATGGAACGCTATGCGCCAAGCGCTAAAGATTTGGCATCGCGTGATGTTGTATCGCGTGCTATGACCATCGAAATTCGCGAAGGCCGCGGTGTTGGCCCCAATAAAGATCATATCTATCTGCATTTGGATCATCTTGATCCGGCTTTGCTGGCCGAACGCCTACCGGGTATTTCTGAATCTGCTAAAGTTTTTGCGGGAGTTGATGTTAATAAAGAGCCGATTCCTGTGTTGCCAACTGTGCATTATAATATGGGCGGCATTCCAACCAATTATCATGGCGAAGTGATTGACCCAACTAAAGATGACCCGAATGCCACGGTGCCAGGGCTGATGGCGATTGGTGAAGCGGCTTGTGTGTCAGTGCATGGTGCCAATAGATTGGGCAGTAATTCGCTGATCGACCTTGTGGTGTTTGGCCGCGCGGCGGGCATGCGGGTTGGAGAATTGATCAAACCGAGTACGCCACACGCACCGCTTAAAGAAGATGGCCATTTATTTGGCATGAAACGTTTGCACGAAGCGCGGTTTAAATCGGGTTCAAAATCCACTGCTGAAATGCGCTTGAGCATGCAAAAAATTATGCAAACCAATTGTGCGGTGTTTAGAGATGGCCCCATTTTAGAAGAGGGTGTTGCGCTTATTTATAAGCTGTGGAATGAATCTGATGACATTGCAGTGACTGATAAAAGCTTGATTTGGAATAGTGACCTTATTGAATGTTTGGAATATGACAATCTGATCATTCAAGCGGTGGCATCGATGATTGCGGCCGAAAACCGCAAGGAAAGCCGCGGCGGTCATGCACGTGAAGATTTTTCTGAGCGTGATGATAAAAATTGGATGAAGCATACGCTGACCAAAATTGATTTCAAAAAGAAAAAAGTCAAAATCAGCTATCGTCCGGTGCATGATTTCACCATGACTGATGAGATTGATTATATCAAACCTAAAAAACGTGTTTACTAAGGGAGAGAATAAATGGTTGAATTAGCTCTACCTAAAAATTCGGTGTTGCAAGGCGGCAAAGAATGGGCGAAAGCCGAAGGCCTGTCGGATAATATCAAGTTGTTTAAAGTTTATCGTTGGAACCCTGATGACGGTAAAAACCCCAGCGTCGATACTTATCATGTTGATTTAGACGATTGCGGTCCGATGGTTTTGGACGCGATTATCAAAATTAAAAGCGACATTGACCCAACGCTTACGTTTAGGCGCTCGTGCCGCGAGGGCATTTGTGGCTCTTGCGCGATGAATATTGATGGCACAAATACATTGGCTTGTACCAAAGCCATTGCCGATGTGAAGGGCGATGTGAAAATTTATCCGTTGCCGCATTTGCAAGTGATTAAAGATTTGGTGCCCGATCTGACTAATTTTTATGCCCAACATGCTTCTATCGAGCCATGGCTTAAAACCACTACGGTTGAACCTGAAAAAGAATGGCTGCAAAGCCCTGAAGATCGTTCTAAGCTCGACGGGTTATATGAGTGTATTTTGTGCGCTTGTTGCGCGACCTCTTGCCCCTCATACTGGTGGAATGGCGATCGTTATTTAGGCCCTGCAATCTTGTTGCAATCCTATCGCTGGTTGATTGACAGCCGTGATGAAGCGACTGGCGAGCGGCTCGATGATTTGGAAGATCCATTTAGGCTTTATCGTTGTCATACGATTATGAATTGCGCCAAAGCTTGCCCCAAAGGGCTAAGCCCCGCCAAAGCCATTGCCTCGATTAAGGCCATGATGGTTGAGCGTAGATATTAAAATGTTGTTCAGCGTTAGAATTGATGATGAGCTTGAGTTGGCTCTTTTGGTGCCGAAATATGCGCGCCAAAATTATGATATTATTGCCGCTGAGCAAGATTATCTAAACCAGTGGTTACATTGGCCTAAAGATACCAAAAGCTATGATGATTTAAATAAGTTTGCGGTTGAGAGCATCAAAGAATTTGCCGACGGCAAATCGATGACTTGCGCGATCGTTTATAATGGCGCGGCAGTTGGTTGTTGCGGGTTTAATTCGATTACGCCAACTTTGAAAAAAGCACTTATTGGCTATTGGCTCGGTTCTGAATTTCAAGGCAAAGGCATTATGACCCGCGTGGTAAAATTTCTCATCCAATATGGGTTTGATGAATTGGGTTTGGAAAAAATAGAAACCGCGCATGCGGTGGGTAATGTACCGAGCCAAAAAGTTATATTGGCGGCGGGGTTTGAGCAAGAAGGCGTTATCAAAAACGCCGAAAACCTGCATGGTAAAATTGTCGATCATGTGATTTACGGTATTTGTAAATAATTCAACATTTCCATCCACCTCTTTTATCCAAACAACGAGCCATTCAGTGAGTGCGATAGCGGCCGTTCGAAGCCGCTGCCGTTTAACGCGCGGTCAGCTAGCAAGCCCAACTTGTTTGGGGTTGCGCACGCAAGTGCTAACAGAGAGCCTTAAGGCGAACGTATAAATACAAACTTCCAGAGTATCGGCAGGAGCGCTAACTGTCGTTTTCTAATTGCGTTCGATGCGGCAGGCAAAACATGTGTATGATGCCGAGCGTATATGGACATATTCGCAGTCTTCATCCTTCAATATTTCTGCGGCTTGGGCTTCTATGTTATTTGAGGCTACGCGTTGGCCTGTGCCATATTGGATGGCTTTGGTGGTCTTGCTGTATCCACGTATCATATAATGTTCGCGGGTTAAGAATGACGGTGGAATGCTGTGGGCATCATAGGCTTTGCAAGTTTTTGCATGCAGGAATATCGGGCCGACTTCGGCATAAGCGTGTTTGGTGTTGAATGGGCTATAGGCGAAGGCGAGGAATTCATCACCTTTGGCGATGTCTTCTAGGCAGTGGCGGCAGGGCATGCCGCCGCCGTCTGATATAGAGAGCGTTGGCTTGTTGCCGTGGGCGTCTAAGCCACCATTGATGATTTCGAGATATTGTTCTGTTGGCACGGGTAGGAATTTGAGTTTCATGGTTTTCTCCTCTGATGTGGAGATGAATAGATGAGGCGCGGTGGGAAGGCGACCCGATATTGGTTTAAGAGATAAGAAAGTTGGCTGTACTGCCGATGCTCGGGTGCTTCATTTATACGTTCGGCTTAAGCCTCTCTGTTGACACTTGCACCACAGGCATTCCCTTCGGTCCGTGTGCGCTTAAGCGCTTGCTGACCGCGCGTGGGCTGACTGGGGCTGCGAATGGCTACTGGACGCGCTCACCGAAATACTGGGGTGCTTGGAGTGTGATGATGGCTTAGAATACGATGATGCCAGTGAAATAAAGGTGTGCCAAGCCGATGACAATGTAGGCGATGAAGCCGGTGACCAAGGCGTATATGTCGTGTTTATAGTGATAGGTGGTTTTGGGGGTGGGTTTTTGCCATTTGAAATAGAGGCCGGTTAGGGCGTAGAGTAAAAATCCGCCGAACATAATTAGGCTGTGGAGGTCGCCATTGGCGCACAGATGGCCGAAGCTCCAGATGGCGATGGCGGCGAGGGCGGGGGCTTTGGTGACTTGTTTTATATAGCCGTTGAAAAATTGGCTGGTGAGCCACCAAAAGCTTAAGAACATGATGCTTTTGTTGAATTTTATGCCCCAAATTGGTGGTTCGTAGATGGTGATGAAATCGCGCTGGTAAAACCCGAAAATGATGAGCAGTAGAGCGAGGGAGGATGCTAGGCTGTAGGCGGCAAAAAAACTTTTGCGGCTGTATTTGTTAATGAGGCTTTCGCGCCAGTTACCAATGGCCGAAATTAGATGGGTGATGTTGATGATTAAAACACCCAAAATTAACATAAAAAGATTCATAAGCATCACATAAATTGCATTGTATTTGATCAGTTTATCGCTAAGCTAGAATTTTTTCAATGTTAAAGGTGGGCGACAAATGAGCACATATCAATTATATGGGTTTGCGCAATCTGGTCACAGTTATAAAGTGGCGTTAATGCTTGAGCTTTTGGGGTTGGATTGGCAAGTTGTAAAAGTCGACTTTTTTAAAGGTGAAACGCGCAGCGATGAATATCGTAACAATGTCAACGAAATGGGTGAAGTGCCTGTTTTGGTTGAAAATGGTGAAAAAATGACCCAATCAGGGGTGATTTTGGACTATTTGGCCGATAAATATGGCCAATTTGGTGGCGAAACGGCGGCCGAAAAGCGCGATATTTGGCGTTGGGTGCTTTACGACAATCATAAAATTAGTTCGCAAATTGGGCCGTTGCGGTTTATGGTTGGCATTAAAAAAATGGATGAAAATGACGTGACGAAATATTTGCGTGGCCGCATCACAGATGCGTTGGGTGTGATGAATAAGCATCTAGATGGTCAAGATTATTTTGTTGCTAACCGTCCTACGATTGCTGATTTTACATTATGCAGCTATTTATTTTTTGCCGATGAATTTGGTTATGATTGGGCGGATTATCCTCATGTTGACAGATGGTTGAATAATATAAAAGCCTTGAAAGGCTGGCAACATCCTTATGATTTATTACCGAAATTAGAGGCTTAATGGATGCAACAAATGGATGCAATTTATAGCCAGAACCCGCTTAATCGGCTTGATCAAACACGTGGCAATGAAGCGGATTTTAAAAGTAGGCGTGGTTTGGATAGCAGTGTTTTTCTGCTGTTTAATGGCAATGAGTTGCTGGTGCATGATGAGACATTGTGCGAATTTTCAGGTTTGCAGTTAAAACAATATGATATGAATGTGCATGACAGTGTGTTGCTGGGCGAGCTTGAAGGGGTGAATTATTTTGCTATCAGTGTAGAGGACAATAAAAATGTTGCGACCCGTGACGATGATGGTAATTTTTCTGATCATCCGTTGCGCAAATTTCCGACGCGGTTATTTACTGAAAAAAAACTTTACCCAGAAGAAAAATTGGGCATTTTGGCGCAAGCGGCGTCGGTGCTGAATTGGCATTTGTCGCACACTCATTGCGCTTGTTGTGGTGAGCCGACGCAAATTGCACATAGCGGGTGGCGGCGCGATTGCCCGTCTGAAACTTGTGGCCGTCAGCATTTCCCTCGGGTTGACCCTGTGGTAATTATGTTGGTCACTTATGGTGATCAATGTTTGCTTGGCCGTGGTCATCAATTCCCCGAAAACCGTTATTCATGCCTTGCTGGTTTTGTTGAAAGTGGCGAGACGATTGAAGATGCGGCGCGGCGCGAATTGTTCGAAGAAGCAGGGGTTATTGGTGGTGATACGCATTATCTACTCAGCCAGCCTTGGCCGTTTCCATCAACTTTAATGTTTGGCATGCATATCGAGGCCAAAACTCAAAAACTTAAAATTGATTATCATGAAATTGCCGATGCTATGTGGGTCGATAAGGCGGATATTGTCAAAGGCCTTGCGGGTGATGAAAGCCTGCCATTCATTTTACCGCCATCGGTTGCCATCGCGCGTAATCTGCTCGAAATTTGGGTTGCTGGTAAATAACATCACAAAGATGTGATTCGTTGCGACATTATGTCATTTGGATTTTTTTGTTAGATGATGCATATTATGAAAAAATAATCTTGAGGATTGACCATGCGCCATTTTTTCAAAACAGCCGTTGTGGCTGCGACACTGACTTTGAGCTTTGCATCTGTACAAGCTGCTGAATTGCTTATGTTTGAGCATGCTGGCTGCGTGGTGTGCAAAAAATTCAAAGCCGAAATGTTGCCTAAATATCTAAACAGCAAATATGCCAAGGTTATGCCGATTCGCTCGATTGTTGGTGATGACCCAGACCCTTATAAAGGCCTTGAATTAAAAGGTTTTCCGTTTATTTACTCGCCAACATTTGTGCTGGTGCAGGATGGCAAGGAGCTGGTGCGCATTCAAGGTTTTACGGGCGAAAAATTATTTTGGCAACAGATGGAAAACCTGTATGCTAATCATAAAGATAAATTCACCAGTTAGATAAGCCAGAACCTCTATGTTAACAGTATCCTATATTAGTGCCTTTTTTGCAGGGCTTATCAGTTTTTTATCGCCTTGCGTGCTGCCACTCATACCGCCTTATTTATGCTTTTTAGCGGGCAAAAGCCTTAATGATTTAACCACGGATTTAGACGCCGATGACGTCCAAAGTCATAAATTGCTGAAGCAGCTATCTTGGCGGGCTTTGGCGTTTGTGTTTGGCTTTTCGACGGTGTTTATTATGCTGGGTGCCACCGCCACCATTTTGGGGCAAGCAGTGCAGGATTATTTCGTAATTTTAAGCCAAATTGCGGGTGTTATCATTATTATTATGGGTGTGCATTTTTTAGGCATTGTTAGAATTCCGTTTTTGAATTTCGAAAAACGCTATCATGGTGGTGATAAACCGCGCGGATTTTTAGGCTCATATGTGATTGGTTTGGCTTTTGCCTTTGGTTGGACGCCTTGCGTGGGGCCGATATTGGCAACCATTTTGGCGATAGCCTCACAAGAACAATCGGCGTTTACCGGTATGGCATTGCTGGGTACTTATTCGGCTGGTTTAGGCATTCCATTTATGTTGGCGGCTTTATTCCTTAGGCCGTTTTTGGGCTTTATGCAGCGGTTTCGTAAACATATGGGTATGGTCGAAAAAATCATGGGCGTGTTCCTGATCTTGGCGGGTATTATGTTCTTAACAGGTTATATGTCGACACTGTCATATTGGTTGCTAGAAACCTTCCCGGTGTTTAACGATATAGGTTGATATTCCGCATTTAATCATTAATCTCCGAACCAATATAAATTCGGAGAATGAGATCATGAGCTTACTCGAAATTTTGGCATTATTGCTCACTTTGTCGGCGGTGTTTGGTTATTTGAACCATCGGTTTTTAAAATTGCCGCACACCATTGGGCTGATGATTATGGCGATACTGGCTTCGGGCTGTATTGTGCTGGTTGATTATATTGTGCCGCAATATCACATTAGCTCAGCTATAAAATCCACCTTATTACAAATTGATTTTCATGATGTGGTGATGAATGGCATGCTGAGTGTTTTGCTATTTGCGGGTGCGGTGCATGTTGATTTATCAGACCTACGTGAGCGTAAATATCCGATTGCGTTGATGGCCAGTTTAGGGTTGCTGATCTCGACTTTTTTCATCGGCACCGCAGTGTTTTATCTGCTTGAATATGTAGGGCTTGGTATTCCATATTTATGGGCTCTATTGTTTGGCGCATTAATCAGCCCGACCGACCCTGTGGCGGTTTTAGCAATCCTAAAGAGCGTGAATATTCCGCGCGAGTTGAAAGCCAAAATCACTGGCGAAAGCCTGTTTAATGATGGTATTGGTGTGGTGGTGTTTGTGATTATTTTAGCGCTTGCTGTGCCAAGCGCTGGCCATGCTGCCGAATTTTCATGGCTGCAAGTCGCTGAAATTTTCGCGCTAGAGGCGGTTGGCGGTGTGGTTCTCGGGCTTATCGGCGGCTATATTGCATTTTATGCGATGAGGCGGATTGATGAGCATAATATTGAAGTGTTAATCACTTTGGCATTGGTGGCGGGCATTTATGCGATTGCCATTCGGTTGCACACTAGCGGTCCCTTGGCCGTGGTGGTGGCCGGTCTGTTCATTGGCAATCACGGCGCGAAATTTGCGATGAGCGAAAACACGCGTAAGCATGTATTCCAGTTTTGGGAGCTGTTGGATGAAATTTTTAACTCGATATTATTTTTACTGATTGGTCTCGAAGTGCTGATTATCGCGGCTTATTATGACTATGCGTTGATTGGCTTGGTGGTCATTCCGTTGGTATTATTGGGGCGGTTATTGGGTGTATTTATTCCCATCACTATACTTAGGATAAAGCTTAAATTCTCTAAGGGGGCGACGCGTTTCCTCACTTGGGGCGGATTGCGTGGTGGCATATCGGTGGCTTTGGTGTTGTCATTGCCAGACAATGAATATAAGCCGATTTTATTGATGCTGACCTATATAACGGTGTTATTCTCAATCATTGTACAAGGCTTGACCATTGCGCCTTTGGCGCGTTATGTGGCCAAGCTTAATGTGCCAACACAAGTAGAGCGAGACTAATTTATTTGGTTTTCTATGGCATATTTAATCATATCGGCAGTGGTGTTTAAGCCCAATTTGGTGCGTATATTGCGCCGATGAGTTTCGACAGTGCGCGGTGATATTTTAATGTCATTGGCAATTTTTTTGGTGGTTTGGCCTGCGGTGATGCGTTTGAGAATGATTAATTCTTGGGTGGTTAAATCGGAATTAAATTGCTGCTTGCGATCTAGTGCGGTTTCGGCCACTGAGGATGAAAAATACACCCCGCCTTTGTGAATGATTTTGATGGCCATTTCAATTTCATCGCTCGATACATCTTTGGTGATATAGCCCTTAGCGCCAAGGGCAGTGCATTTATGTACATATTCGGATGAGCTGTGCATGCTTAATATAATTGGTTTGATGCAGCTTTTTTGGGCTTTAAGAGCTTTGAGTAGGCGCAGACCACCCATTTCGGGCATATTAATATCAACCAAAATAACGTCTGGTTTATCTTGTTCGATATATTCGAGGGCTTTAATGCCGTTTGGCACATAGGAGATTTTATCAAATGTCGGGTAGAGGCTTAGGCATTTTGCCAAGCCTTCGGCAACCATATGGTGATCATCTGCAATCAATAAATGTATAGGTTTCATACCATCTCCTTAGTGGTTTTTACGGAGGGTTTTGCCGTAATGTTGGGAATGAGAATGTCTAAGATTGTGCCGGTTTCAGAAGAGTTAATCTCCATTTTCCCATGATGTGATTCGATGCGTTGGCGCATGTTATATATGCCAATGCCACCATGTTTATTTTTTGTGGTGATGACGTCAAACCCAATTCCGTCATCGGATAATTTCATATGCACAAATTTATCATTGACCGCAAGCTCAATCAATACATATTGGGCTTTGGCGTGCTTTTCTATATTGGTGGTGGCCTCTTGAAATACCCTAAATAAGGTGTTGGATATTGGGGTGGTGAGCATGCTGCCTTGGCCTGAAAATTTAAAATCATAAATGATGGTGCTGCGGCGGTTTAGCTCGACCAAGCTCGCCTCGATGGCGGCAAATAGGCCGAGCTCATCTAAATCACGCGGGCGTAAATCATGCGAGATGCGCCTAATTTCGCCACCAACGCCTTTTAATTTATCCAATGCCCCGCCTAAGCTTTCATCCAAAGACTTTATATCTACATGGTTTTCGTAGCTCATGCTCAATTTTTTGCGGGCATGTTCAATGTCAAATCTGGTGGCGGTGATAAGTTGGCTCACTCCATCGTGTAATTCTTTAGAAACCCGTGAGCGTTCTTCTTCTTGAGTGGTTAAAATCCGTTCGTTTAGTTCGAGCAGTCTTTGGTCGGCGCGGGTTAACTCGCGGGTGTTGAGGGTGAAGGTGAAAATATAGATAATCACCACCGAGATGATGGTGGCAAAGGCGGTGAGCAACAGGCTGTTTTCAATGGATTGTTGTACATTGGCGCGAATTTCGGAGGTTTTTTCGTTCAAATCATCGGTATATAGCCCGGTGCCAAACACCCAATCAAGCCCCTTAAGCTCGACATTATAGCTTATTTTGGGGGCGGGTTGCCCGGTTGAGGGGCGCTCCCATATATATTGTGTAAAGCCGCCGCCATTTTGCCCAGCTTTTATCAGATCTCGGATGACAAAATTACCTTCGATGTCTTCGAGTGACATCCAGTTTTTGCCGATGCGGAATGGTTGTTTTACGTGTGCGATGTTGGTGCCATCTATGTGATATAGATAAAAATAGCCATTGTCGCCATATTGCATTTGGCTGAGGGTTTTGGCAATGTTGGCCAGTGCGGTTTTGTCACCTTTTAAAGCCTTTTCATAATCGGGTTTTATGGCGGCCAAGGCGAGGGTTGTGTGGCTTTTGATGGTGGCTTTTTTTTCATCCAACAAAGTTTGTTCGATCAATTGAATTTCGTTGGCGGCGAGTGAACGGGTTTGAAGAATGAACATTAAGGATATAAGCATGATGACAATGATCAGCGGAATGGTGCCGAGTAACATCATTTTATATTTGAGATTCATATCCTATCCGCCTACAAAAGCTAACTAATTATCAGTTGATAATTTAATGCGAGCTCATATACTACATAATTGAGGGGATATATTCTATTTAAAAAGCCTAAGGTGGTAAAACTACGGGTTTTCCGCAACGTCTATCGGTATTATTTAGGATTTATTTATTCGGAGTAAAATTGTAATTTAAAAATCGCTACAGGCTTATCTGTAGAACGATTTAATGAGGGAGAATTAAATGGATCGTCGTAAGTTTATAAAAGGCGCTACGATTGCCGCTGTTGGTGCAACAGCTGCTACACTCGCCACACCAGCCATTGCTGCAGGTGTTAAACAATTAAAAATGGTAACCAGCTGGCCAAAAGGCTTTCCGGGTTTGGGCACAGGCGCACAACAATTTGCAGACCGTGTAAAGGCTGTATCTGACGGTGCTATTGAAATTAAACTTTATGCTGCCGGCGAACTTGTTGGCGCGCTTGAAGTGCATGATGCTGTACAAGCCGGTACTGCCGATCTTTATCATAGTGCTGAATATTATTATGGTGGCAAAAGCCAAGCGCTTAACTTTTTCACTGCTGTGCCCTTTGGTCTTACTGCCAATGAGCATGATGCGTGGATTCAACATGGCGGTGGTCAAGAACTTTGGGATGAAGTTTCAGGGCAGTTCAACATTAAGTGTTTCACTGTGATGAATACAGGCGTTCAAATGGGCGGTTGGTTTACCAAAGAAATTAACTCAGTTGAAGATTTTAAAGGTCTTAAAATGCGTATCCCTGGTTTGGGCGGCGCGGTGCATTCTAAATTGGGCGGTACACCAGTTACCTTGCCTGGTGGCGAAATTATGCCAGCTCTACAAGCAGGTACGATTGACGCAACAGAATGGGTTGGCCCATGGAATGACATGGCATTTGGCTTCTATAAAGTGGCTAAACATGCTTATTTCCCAGGTTTCCATGAACCAGGTTCAGCTTTGGCTGTTGGCTTTAATAAAGATGTTTGGGAAGGTTTTAGTACGTCTGAACAAGCGCTTATCGAAGCTTGTGCCTTGGCTACCAATGACAGCGTATCAGCTGAATATAATGCCAAATCTACATCGGCTTTATATGACTTGGTCAACAAGCATGGCGTGACATATCATGAATATTCAGATGAAATATTCAAAGCTATGGGCGAAGCTTCTAAAGAAGTGCTTGCCGAAGTTTCTGAATCTGATGCCATCACTAAGAAAGTATATGAAAGCTTTATGGCGTTCCGTAAGGATGCTTTAGTGTGGTCTGAATATTCTGATGCCTCTTATATGAGAAAACGTGCATTGGTTGATTTTCATTCATAATATTTAACAGTATATGCTGCCAAATTCCCAATATCTCGGGTTTTGGCAGCTTTTTTAGATTATTTCTTGGAGGGCATCATGTCATCTCTTAAGGCGCTTAGTGCAATGATTGATGCATTAAACGAACGCATTGGCCGCGGTGTAGCTTGGCTCACACTGCTTATGGTTTTAATGCAGTTTTTTGTGGTCATTTTCCGTTACGTATTTTCAGTTAGTTTTATCCCCCTACAAGAAAGCATATGGTATTTGCATGGCATGATTTTCATGCTGGGTGCAGGCTATACTTTGTTGCATGACGAGCATGTGAGGGTTGATGTGTTTTATCGTGATGCCAAACCCAAAACCAAAGCTCTGATTGATATTCTTGGCAGTGTGATTTATCTCATTCCAATTTGCATTCTGATTTTTGTTTATTCATACGGCTATGTCAGCAATAGTTGGGCGGTGTTTGAAGGTTCGACTGAAACCAACGGTTTGCATTTAAAATTCCTGCTTAAAACAGTGATTTGGATTTTTTGTGCTTTGATGGCATTACAAGGGATTTCTATGGCAATTAAAGGCTTTTTATATCGCCACGACCAAGGCTCACATTATGATGAATTGCCTGAAGATGAATTCCTAACCGAAGAATATAAGGCCGAATTGGCCGAAGGAGATCACCTGTCATGATTTCACCTGAAATGTTATTAGCTCTGATGTTTTTAACTGCCTTTGGCTTGTTATTAACGGGCTTTCCCGTGGCGTTTGTTTTGTCTGGCACGGGCGCATTATTTGCGTTTATTGGCGCTGGCTTAGGCATATTTGATTTAAGCCTTATTGGCGCGTTTCCGCAGCGTATTTTTGGTACGATGACCAATGAAGTGCTGGTGGCTGTGCCGTTATTTGTATTTATGGGGGTGATGCTCGAGCGATCGCGTGTCGCCGAAGAATTGCTCGACAATATGGGGCGGTTGTTTGGCTCATTGCCAGGCGGCTTAGGCTTTAGTGTGTGTATTGTGGGCGCTTTACTTGCGGCCTCTACAGGCATTGTCGGTGCCACTGTGGTGACTATGGGGCTGCTCAGTTTGCCAACCATGTTAAAACGCGGTTATAACGTTAGCTTTGCTACGGGCACCATTGCCGCTTCTGGCACATTGGGGCAGATCATTCCGCCATCTATTGTTTTGGTTCTGTTGGGCGAGCAGCTTTCGAACAGCTACCAAACGGCACAATTTGCGATGGGTATATTCAGCCCTGATACCATCACCGCTAATGATTTATTCGCTGGGGCTTTGTTCCCGGGTTTGATGTTGGTTGGTATGTATATTCTGTATCAAATTATCTTCGCGATTATATGGCCAAGTAAAGTGCCGCCGATTCCGCGGGAGGAGTTAGACACTGAGGATAAAGCAGCGTTCATGCGCTCGCTGATGTCATCTTTATTTGCACCCTTAATTTTGATTTTGGCGGTTTTGGGCAGTATTTTGAGCGGTCTTGCCACACCAACAGAGGCAGCGGCCGTTGGCTCGGTGGGCTCATTATTGCTCGCAGGCTACCGCATTGCGCCCGAAAAAGGGCGGATGATTATCGTTGGTGGTTTGGCTTTATTCGTTATGCTCGGCATTGCCGCTAATTTTGATTTAAGAGTGGCGCGAAATGTCATCCCAATGGCTGATAAAATTGCCATTGGCATTTGTATAATTTTGTCATTATTGCTGATCAATGGTGTTTGGCTTGGCGTGAAACGCACTTTTGGCGCTATGGACCGCACCAATAATCCTATTTTAGTCAGTGTGATGCGCAGCACGATGAAAATATCATCAATGGTGTTTGTCATTTTGGTTGGCGCGGCTATGTTTTCATTGGCTTTTCGTGGTTTTGGTGGTGATGATTATATTGCTGGAATTTTGGTTGATATGCCGGGCGGCACCATTGGTGCGATTCTTTTGGTCATGCTGGTTATGTTCATCATGGGCTTTTTCCTCGATTTCTTGGAAATTGTGTTCATCGTGGTGCCGATTGTGGCGCCGATCTTGCTGCAAATGGAAATCGCCCCGGGGGTTTATATGAGCCCCGTATGGTTGGGTGTGATGATGGCAATTAACTTGCAAACCAGCTTTTTAACCCCGCCATTTGGCTTTGCCCTATTTTACTTGCGCGGCGTGGCGCCACCAAGTGTCAAAACTATGGATATTTACAAAGGGGTGATTCCATTTGTGATGATTCAATTGCTGGCTTTGGTGCTGTTGTGGTTCTATCCAGAAATTTCCACATGGTTGCCTAACTATATTTACAGCTAAAGCCATAGTAAAATGAAAGCCCACTTGTTAAAAGTGGGCTTTTTTGTGTGGTTAACTAGGTGAGTGCGACAATTTGGCTTTATGAGTTTACGGCGAATTGGGTTACTGGTATAGATAACTTAGATAGTTTTTAAGGTAAGTTCTTATATGCTCGATGATTCGAATGAAAATAACAATATGCTTGAATTTGTTAAATCATCACGTCTGTTGGCTGAAGACCAGCAAAATGCCATGCGCAGCGTCACGAGCTTTATGCCGCAAAATCATATAGCCGCGCGCGGTGGTAAAATGGGAGTTTTGTTGGTTAACCTTGGCACTCCAGATAGCACATCGGTAAAAGATGTTAAGAAATATCTGGCCGAATTTTTAGCTGATCCCAAAGTGGTTGAATTGCCACGTTTGTTATGGCTGCCTATTTTATACGGCATTATCTGTCCGTTTAAAGCGCCTAAATCGGCTGAGAATTATAAGAAAATTTGGAATCAAGATCAAAATGATTCGCCGTTGCGAATCATCACTCGCGGCCAAGCGCAAAATTTGCGCGAAAGAATTGCTACTGAGCAAGTGATTGTTGAATGGGCAATGCGCTATGGTAACCCATCGATTGAAAGTAAGATTAAAAGCCTAAATGAGCAAGGCTGTGACCGTATTTTAGTTGCGCCGCTTTACCCGCAATATAGCGCGACTACCACGGCAACCGCGGTGGATGAAGTGAACCGCGTGATTAAAAAAATGCGCTGGCAACCTGCCATTTCGGTGATGCCCGCTTATTATGACCACCCCGCTTATATTGATGCTTTGGCCAAAAGCAGCTTGGCACATTTTGACAAAACCGGCTTTAAGCCTGATATGATTTTAGCCAGTTTTCATGGCTTGCCCGAAACCTCACTTAAAAATGGTGATCCTTATTATTGCCAAGCGATTAAAACCTCGCGCTTACTTGGCGCGCGTTTGGGTTTGGGCGAAGAAGGCGTGGCAACCAGCTTCCAAAGCCGTTTTGGTAAAGCCAAATGGTTGCAGCCTTATACATCAGACACGGTTAAAAGATTAGCCACACAAGGGGTTAAAAAATTGGCTGTGTTGACCCCAGGTTTTGCTGCTGATTGTCTAGAAACTCTTGAAGAAATTTGCATGGAAATCCGCGATGATTTTATCAATGCAGGCGGCGAAGAATTCACTTTTATTCCATGCTTGAATGATGGACAGTTTGGCCAAGACATGTTGCAGAGATTGGTGAATGATGAGTTGCATGCTTTTCATGCCAAAGCCAGCAATGTCGCAAGCCTAGCCATAAAAGCCAACCTACTTAACAAACCGAGCTAAACGCTCGATATTGGTTTTTTCATCCCAACCAATGTCCCACTCTATGGTCGCCACTCGCAACCCACGGTCTAAGGCTTTAATTTGAGTCATTTCATCAGCGTTAAGTTCTATATTACGCGCCGTAAAATTTGAAATGATGCGTTGTTTTTGGCTGGATGAGGGGATTACAATGTGACCCAAATTCATCAAAAATGCCAAAGCGATTTGCTCGGCGGTGGCATTGTGGTCTTTGCCGATTTTAATTAAGGTTGGGTCATCAACCACCATGCCACGGCCCATGGGGCAAAAGGCAATCATCGGCACATCGGTGCTTTTGCAATGGGCTGCTAACTTGCTGTTCTGCATATAGGCATGAATTTCGCATTGGTTGGCGGCAATTTTTCGATCACCAAATATTTGCTTGGCTTCACGCATTAATTTTATAGTGAAGTTAGATAGGCCAATGCGTTTGGCCATGCCTTCATCATATAATTGACAAAGCTCGCCAATATATTGTTCGGCAGGCTCTACGCCGTTGGTTGATGGCCAGTGCAGTAGCAATAAATCTACGGGGCCGCCTAGTTTTTCGAGGCTTTGTTCGGTGGTGCGGCGCAGTTCACCGGTGCCATAATTAATTTCGTGGACTTTGGTGGTGATGAATATTTCGTCACGTTTTAGCCCAAAATCAGCAATGGCGCGACCCACCTCGGCTTCATTTTTATACCGCTGGGCGGTGTCAATATGTCTGTAGCCCGCATTCAGAGCTGATTGCACCACATTATAGCAATCATCGCCTTTAAAACCACCACTGCCAAAGCCGATTTGTGGAATGCCATTTATAGTTTTTTCGATCATTTTTAGCTCACTTATGAAAATACTTTCCATAAGCCTAGCAGATGATTTTGTCCTTGGCTATTTCTTGACTTGGGAGAGCAAATAAATGCCAAGAATCACCAATATTGTGCCGATTAAATGATAGATGGTAAAACTCTCGCCCAATGTTAGCACAGCAAAAATGCTGGTGAATAATGGGCCAATGCCGATGGATATTGAGGTTGGGCCGCTGCCAATGCGGTTGACTGCTTCGGCCAATAGATAGGAGGGGATGACCGTGCCAATGATGGCGGTGACAAAACTGAGCCATAAGACATAATTGCTGACATCTAAAAACTCTAAGCCAGATGAGAGTGCGCCATGCACAAATATCGCCAATGAAGCGGCGACCATAGCGATGGAGGTGAACATGCGGCTGCCCATTATTTCGATGGAAGATTTTTGAAATAGCATGTAACAAGCAAAGGTAAACGCCGCGGCCAAAACCAATAAGCCACCTTTTAACGCGTCATCACCGGTTACATTGAGCTCATTGCCAAACATGATGGCAATGCCGGCATAAGCTAAAATCATCGATGCAAATTGTTTGAGTGATATTTTTTCGCGGTAAACTAAATAACCCAAAATGGCGACAAATGTTGGGTAGGTGAATAATATAATGCGCTCGAGTTGTGCGCTGATGTAATGGATGCCGAGTAAATCCAAATATGTGGCGATATAATAGCCTATAATGCCCAATATGCAGGTTTGCAATATAAGCAGGGGGGTGAATTTTACCTCACCCTTGCGGCTGCGATAGACTAAATAACCAATGATGACATAAATGGGTGCAGACATGAGCATGCGCCAAACGATGACAACATCGGTTGGTACGCCTTCGGCATAAAGCAATTTTATCAGCACGGGCTTTAACGAAAAAAAAGCCGCACCCAATAGAGCGCAGATAATGCCAATCGGGTCTAATTTAGTGGTTGCTTTGGCTGGGTCTTTTTCTTGCATGCATATTTATAAGTTTTTTCACATCATAAGTCACGTCAATATCGCTGACCTATCTATCAATAATATTGATTTCAACGATTTCTTGGGTGCGCCAATTCATGGATGTTGCGCAGATAATCGGCATTGACCTCGGTATATATTTGGGTGGTTGATAGGCTGGCATGACCCAATAATTCTTGAATTGTGCGCAAATCACCGCCTGCGGTTAGTAAATGGGTGGCAAAACTGTGGCGCAAGGCATGCGGCGTGGCGCTTTCGGGCAGGCCTAATTGATAACGCAATTTTTCGGTTTTTTTCTGCACCGCGCGTGCGCCCAAGCGTTTGCCGCGCACCCCATAGAATAACGGGTCATTGGCTTCGCTCACATAGGGGCACAATTCTTGGTAGGTTTCGATGGCGTTGATGGCAATTGGCAATATGGGCACAATGCGGGTTTTATTGCCCTTGCCGAGTATCGACATCACGCCAGATTTTATGCTGTAAAGCTCTTTGCCATTTATGTTCAAAGCTTCGGATATGCGCAAGCCGCAGCCATAAAGCATGATCATAATGGCGGTGTCGCGGGCATCGACCCATTGATCATCTTCAGAGGTTTTGCTGCGGGCGATGTTTTTCACCTCGGCAATGAGTTTTTTGCTCATATCGGGGCTGAGTGGTTTGGGCAGACTGTGGGCTATTTTGGGTGATTTTATATGTTTGATGTCGGCATTGATCAGAATGTTGTTTTTTTCTAGATATTTAAAGAAGGAACGTAATGACGATAATTTGCGTGCCATCGAGCGGGCGCCTAGGCCATCATTACGCCGTGCGGCCAAAAAGCTGCGAAAATCCTGTAAGCTTAATTGTTCCAAGGTTTGCATGCTTGCATGCCCACCCAAATGATCAGTCAGAAAGCAAAAAAACCCCTGCATGTCGGCCAAATAAGCATCAATGGTTTTATTGGCACTGCGTTTTTCGCTGATTAGCCAGATCAACCAATTGCGTAAATGGGCGTTGACTGGTGCGGCACATTCGGCCAGCACACTGTCTTGCTCGGATAATAATTGTTTTAATTTATCTGCCGTGGTTATCATGCTTATGCATAGCATAGTTTTGTTAATAAAAATGAGCTGTTGTGATTTTTGCTGGTTTTTAGATTTTGCATAGATAATATTCGACTATATAATGAATGGTATGATTTTTTAGGCGCGATTCTAGTTAGGCGAAAAGGCGGATAAATGACAATAATAAATGTGCTGTTGCCACTGGCCATTGCTGATGCTTATTCCTATTTGCTGCCTGATGAACTGCATGCTGAAATTGGTGATTTTGTCGAGGTGCCGCTGGGTAGCCGCAAGATGATCGGCGTGGTGTGGCCTGATGATGGTGCAAAACCGCCGATCAAAACCACCAAGCTTAAGGCGGTCATTGCAGTGGTGGAAATGAAGCCGTTGCCGCTTGAGTTGATTAAATTCCTCAATTGGGTGTGTGATTATTATATCAGCCCCAAAGGCATGGGGTTGCGCTTGGTGATGAATGTGCCAGAGGCGATTGGGGTTGTAAAAAATATTGATGCGGTGCGGATGGGCACAGGCCAAGTCGAACGCAGCACCAAAGCCCGCGATCAGGTGTTAGACATTTGCGAGGGCGGCGAAACATTCCGTAAATCTGACCTTGCCAAACAAGCGGGCGTGAGTGTGGCGGTGGTTAATGGCTTGCTTAAAATGGGCGCCTTATCCATGGCGCAAATGCCCAAATTTGCCAAATTTAAAGTGCCGAAAACCGATCATAATCTGGCTGATCTGGCTGATGATCAACATGCAGCGGCTGATGCAATTTGCCAAGCGGTTGCGGCGCAAAAATTTGAGACATTTTTGCTTGATGGAGTGACAGGCTCAGGCAAAACCGAGGTTTATTTTGCGGCCATTGCCAAGGCGATAGAGCAAGGCAAGCAAGCCGTGGTATTGCTGCCCGAAATTGCTCTGACGGTGGATTTTTTACAAAGGTTCGAAAACCGCTTCGGCGTTGAGCCTGCCCCGTGGCATAGTGGTCTGGCCAAAGGCGCACGCGAGCGGGTGTGGCGGGCGGTGGCATCGGGCGAGGCGAAAATTGTTATCGGTGCGCGGTCGGCATTGTTTTTGCCGTTTGATGATTTGGGCTTGATTGTGGTCGATGAAGAGCATGATGGTGCGTATAAACAAGATAGCGGCGTGATGTATCATGCGCGCGATATGGCGGTGGTTAAAGCCAATATCGGCAAATTCCCGCTGATCTTGGCGAGTGCCACGCCGTCGCTGGAGACATATCTCAATGCCACCTCTGGCCGCTATACGCATGTGGTTCTAGACAAACGCCACGGCGGGGCGAAAATGCCGCATGTCAGGTCGATCGATTTGCGCGAGCATCAACCCGAATCGCAGAAATTTTTATCTGAGCCACTGATTACTGCGATGAAAGCCAAATTGGCGTTGGGTGAGCAAAGCCTATTATTTTTGAACCGCCGTGGCTATGCGCCGCTGACCCTGTGCCGCGCGTGTGGGCATCGGATTGCTTGTCCACAATGTGATGCATGGTTGGTCGAGCATCGGTTTAACAACCGTTTGATGTGCCATCATTGCGGTATTTCGATTGTGAAGCCGACTAAATGCACTGAATGCGAGGCTGAGGATAAATTGGTTGCTTGCGGGCCTGGGGTTGAACGGATATTTGAAGAGGTTGAATTGTTATTCCCCGAGGCGCGGATCGAATTGTTATCGTCGGACATTCAGATGAATGTTGACGAAATTCAGCGCCGCCTTAATGCCATTGCGGCGGGCGAGTGTGACATTATTATCGGCACGCAGATGATCGCCAAAGGCCATCACTTTCCGCATCTGACATTAGTTGGCGTGGTTGATGCTGATTTGGGGTTGGAGAATGGCGACCCGCGCGCCGCTGAGCGTACTTATCAGCTGCTCAACCAAGTGGCGGGCAGGGCAGGGCGCGAGCAAAAACAAGGCATGGTGTTGCTGCAAACCTATATGCCGCAAAGCCCCGTGATGCGGGCGATGATTGCGCAAGATAGAGAGGCTTTTTACAAAGCCGAGGCCTATGGCCGCGAGCTGGCAAACTTGCCGCCTTTTGGGCGTTTGGCGTCTATCATCGTTTCGTCAAAAGAGCAGAAAAAAGCATTTGCGTTTGCCCGTACGATGATTGAGGCTGCACCGAAAATTACAGGCATGGTGATATTAGGCCCAGCGCCTGCGCCAATGGGTTTTGTGCGTGGCCGCCACAGAGTGCGGGTGCTAGCCCGCGCACCAAAAGGTTTTAAGATGCAGGATTGGCTGAAAAGCGGAATGCTGACGCTGAAGCCTGTGGGTGATCTTAAGGTGCAGGTGGATACTGATCCTTACAGCTTTTTCTAGAGGCAAGTTCGGCATTTTTGGCTACCCCCATTACAACAGACTCGGCATTTCCATCTACCCGCAAGCACCCCCGCGATTCGGTGAGTGCGCCCAGAAGCCGTAAGGCAAACTGTGCGGCCGACGCGCGGTCGGCTAGCTGTGTGCGCCGCTAGGTGCGCGCTGCGCACGCAAGTGCTAACAGAGACAAGGCCGATAGGCCGTAGGAACGTATAAATGCAAACTTCCAGAGTATTGGCTGGATCGCTACCCAGTCGTGGATGTGGGGGGAGGCGGGAGTAAGTTTGGGGGTGCGCTGCCTAATTAAAGACACTTAGCTGTACTGCCAATACTCTGGAAGTTTGCATTTATACGTTCGGCTTCGCCTTTCTGTTAGCACTTGCGTGCGCCGCCCCGCGCTCTGCGCGTGACAGCTAGCTGACCGCGCGTTGGCTGGCTGGGGCTGCGAACGGCTACGGGACGCGCTCACCGAATCGCAGAGGTGCTTGCGGGGAGATAGAAATGCCGAGTATGTTGTGTGGGGGTAGATAGAAATGTTGGGTATGTTGAAATATGCTGACAAATAGTGTCAGTAGGGTTCTGCTATAAATTTTTCACACACTTTAAAGAGGAGAAAAATTATGTCAGAAATTCATAAAGCCAGTTGTGATTGTGGGGCGGTTAGTTTTGAGACGCCGTTGAATGATTTAACTGTAGGGGCGTGCCATTGTTCATCATGCCAGAAAATCTCTAGCTCATTTTATATCGCAGCGCATTATACGGGGGCGATTGAGTTTAGTGGGGTTGAGAATATTAGCATTTATGATAGCTCAGCTTGGGCGTTTTGTAGCAAATGCGGTACAAATCTTTATTACAAGCTTAAATCAGCAGATGAGTATTCGCTTTCGGCGGCATTGTTTGATGATAAATCGAAGTTTGAGCTGAAGACGCAGCTATTTACTGACATTAAGCCTGCTTATATAGAGTTGACTGCCAATACTGAAAACATGACGCGGCAAGAATGTTTTGATAAATGGGGGTGATGTTGAAACAGGTTGGGTGAATTGTTCAAATATTTTGACTGGTAATGGGTATATTTATGCCTATTATTGGCTAAAATATTAAGGGGAATCACTTGACCAAAATGCATACAGCTAGCTGCAAATGCGGCAGAGTTTCGTTTGAGATAGAATTAGACAGCTATAATGTCGGTATTTGCCATTGCAGCGATTGCCAAAAAATATCGGGTTCTCATTTCGCCAATATATACCATAAAGACGAAATAAAATTTCAGGGTGCTGAATTTATAACAGTGTATGATAGCTCAGATTGGGCAAAACGGGCTTTTTGTGGTGTCTGTGGTAGCAATCTTTATTATAAATTTAAACAGGCCGAAGGCTATAGTTTGGCAGCTGGTTTGTTTGATGATCAGAGAGATTTCACTCTTCAAACACAATTATTTGTTGATAAAAAACCAGCCTATCTCAATATCGCCAATGTGACTGAAGATATGACGGAAGCTGAAATTCGCGCCAAATATAACTTCTAAATTTAAAGATATCTATGCTCACTGAACTTATTAATGCAGGCTATTGGCCTGAAATTCTTACTAACACCGCTGCCATTACTCTGATTGTTAGCTCGATGTTTACCTCGGCGATGACGGTGGCGTTTGGGCTTGGTGGTGGGGTGATTATGCTGGCGTTACTGGTTAATTTTTTGCCTGTCGCGGTGGTTATTCCTGTGCATGCGGTTATTCAAATGGGCAGCAATACAAGCCGTGCGGTGTTGATGCGCAAACATATTGTCTGGCCGATATTCATTTATTTCTTTTTGGGTGCTCTTGTTGGGGCGGTCATTGGTGGGCAATTTGTGGTGGCTCTGCCTGAGCGTGTTTTGTTGGGTATTTTAGGCCTGTTCATTCTTTATATAACATGGGGGCCGAAACCTAAAAACCTTAAACTGGGTAAGATTGGTTATATAGTGGGCGGCGCATTCACCACGTTTGCGACCATGTTTATTGGCGCGACTGGGCCATTGGCTATGGCCTTATTGCCGCGTAAAGAGCTTGAAAAACAGCAGGTTTCTGGCACGCATGGTTCGTTATTGGTGGTGCAACATGGGCTTAAAATTATTATATTCGGGTTTTTGGGTTTTGCGTTTAAAGCGTGGATATTATTTTTAATTTGTATGATTGTGGCGGGTTTTATTGGCACTTATTCTGGCCGGGCTATTTTGCAGCGCATGCCGTCGAAATATTTCCAAACGGGAATCACCATCATACTCACTATAATGGCGGTTAGAATGCTTTACACTGCTGTGGCTGCCTTTCTATAACCGTTCAATTCTAGGTCGATAATTTCAAACTAAAATATCAATATTTGCTCATTCGTCGGGCGTTTGTAATGATATACAAGCCAATAACATCAAAATTGTTGATTTTTTGATGAATCTTGTGTTCAGTATATTGCAAGGGGCAATTATGTATGTTAGATCATGCCCAACTTATGAACACATATTGAATGTCATACCTTTGGATGACTTTAAATTGTGCAAAAATAATAATAAACATATTGACGTTAACATTTAACTCAAGAAAAAGGCGGATACGTGTCAAATAACCAATCGATTATTTCTGGTATGCCTGGTCGTTATGCGACCGCCCTTTTTGATTTGGCAAAAGATGCCAAACAAATGGATAAGATTGGTAAAGAGCTTGATGCTTTCGGCCAAATGATCAACGAGAATGAAGAGCTTACTCGTTTGGTTAAATCACCCGTATTTACAGCAGATCAACAAAGTGCAGCCATTGGCGCCATTGTTAAAAAAGTAGGCCTTAAAGGTCTCACTGCTAATTTCATAAATTTGGTTGCTCAAAATCGCCGACTGTTCGCGATTGACGCAATTATTAAAGCATATCGCGGTTTAGTTTCGCTTGAAAAAGGTGAAGTGACGGCCGAGGTTTTAAGTGCAGCAAAGCTTACAAAAGCCCAAACTGATGCACTAAAAAAAGCGTTGAAAGACGCTGTAGGAAAAGAAGTTCAATTAGAATTGTCGGTTGATCCGGCAATTTTGGGTGGGCTTCGCGTAAAGGTGGGTAGTAAATTGGTTGACAATTCACTGCGCACAAAACTCAATAATCTTAAACTTGCGATGAAAGAGGTTGGCTAATGGAAATCAAAGCCGCGGAAATCTCCGCAATCCTCAAAGAACAGATTAAAAATTTCG
>NVUH01000019.1 GCA_002401855.1 Hyphomicrobiales bacterium | reverse complement strand
CCTTGATGGCGATGTAGACGGCATGGTGCATTTGTCAGATCTTGATTGGAACATTTCTGGCGACGAAGCCATTAAAGAGTTCAAAAAAGGTCAAGAAGTCAAAGCTGTTGTGCTTGATGTTGATACCGACAAAGAACGCATTAGCCTTGGCATCAAACAGCTTGGTGCTGACCCAATGACTGGTTCAGCTGCAACTGGCATGAAACGTGGTGCTGTTGTAACTTGTGAAGTTATCGGCGTATCTAACGATGGCGTTGAAGTGACCATCGGCGATTCAGGCATGACAACGACAATCCGTCGTAATGACCTATCGCGTGATCGTGACAACCAAAATGCTGACAACTTTAAAGTTGGCGAAACATTGGATGCCCGCATCACTCAATTCGATGCCCGCTCACGCCGCATCTCTGTTTCTATCAAAGCACTAGAAATTGCTGAAGAAAAAGAAGCAGTCGCACAATATGGCTCAAGCGACTCAGGTGCATCACTTGGTGATATTCTTGGTGCAGCTTTGAATAAACAGGACTGATAGTTCTGAACAAGCTTTTATTCCGAAAGGGCGAACTTAGGTTCGCCCTTTCTTGCATTTGGTGATGCTTTATGTTTGGCACTGCGTGCGTTCGCTCCGCTCTCTAGCTAAGCCACTCAGCCGCTGATGGGACGCGAATTCACCACCCAACCTAACCGCATTACGCTTAGTGAGCTAGAGCTTGGCGAAACTCCGCATTTCGGTGCACCCCAACAAATTCAGAATTTGCAGTAATGCACCTACAGCCGTTCGTGGGAAATAGGTCCGAAGCCAATAGGCTGAGGCAAGGCCGACCGGCCGTCGCGCGGTTAGCGCGTAGCAAGCTTGCGGAGGCAAGCGCCCGCAGGGGCCCACTAGCCCACCGACAGGTGGGCGTAAAAATGCAAACTTCCAGAGCATCAACTACCAGCCAACTATCTTTCCAAGGCCAATACTGCAACTCCCGCCAGCACAGTAATTCCCAGCCTAAAATCACATTTACCACTTCCATTATTCTCATTCCCCATTATGATGACCCTCAACAGATAAATAAAAATCAGAGTGCCAACTCATGCCGCTAAACTCCCACGAAATCGCTCAACAACGCCACCTCAAGCGCCACCTCACCTTCTGGCGTTTTATGGCCGTGGCGGTGCTCATCATCGGCCTCATCGCCGTCAGCGCCGTGACCATTAACAATAAAACTTTCTCCATCCGCCAACAACACATCGCCACCATCGAAATTAGTGGCATCATCTACCGTGATGACCGCTTGCTAGCCCAGCTCAAGAAGATCGAAAAATCCGACAAAGTCTCTGGCCTGATTCTAATCATCGACAGCCCAGGCGGCACAGTCACCGGGTCTGAAGATATTTATTTGGCCATCCGCAAAATCGCTGCCAAAAAACCTGTCGCCGCCCTAATGCGCGGCGTTGCCGCCTCTGGTGGTTATATTTCAGCCATCGCAGCCGATCATATTTTTGCCAGCAGCAACACCATAACTGGCTCTATTGGCGTCATTTATCAATGGCCAGAATATGTCGAGCTGCTCAATAAAGTTGGCGTAAAAATGCAAACCGTCAAAAGCTCCCCGCTCAAAGCCGAGCCATCAGGCATGGTGCCATTAACTAATGAAGTGCGCCAACAAGTCGAAACATCGGTTAAAGACAGCTATGACTGGTTTGTTGGCTTGGTATCAGAACGCCGCGACATGAGCATGAATAATGCCTTAAGGCTAGCAGATGGCCGCGTTTATTCTGGCCGCCAAGCTTTGGCCGAAAATCTCATCGATGCCATTGGCGATATTGACACCGCCCAACAATGGCTAAAGAATCAGTTGCAACAAGATGGCAAATCCTATGAAGATCTAGAATCAATCGATTGGACTCCACCTTTATTTGAACAAGCTGGTCTCAATCAATTTTTAAAAATACAAATAAACAACATCGTTGGGGTAAAAGTTTTTGACATTAATAACACCAAGAATATAAGCTCAACAGGCCTCATGGCGCTAATGCTCAACTAATCGCAACAGTAAATTTTGTTAATTTATCTCAAAAAAAAACTCTTAAGCTGAAAAGTCTTTACATTTCAACAAATCAAGCTTACTTTTCCTCTTAAGTATTAACCATCATAAGAATGGTAATTTTTATATATAGTTTATTTTTATCTTGATTTCGAAGGTCATTTGCGGCCACATTGTAATTTTTAAATGATAAACTTTTTTCATCGTTGGGATTGATTAACAAATGATAAAGTCTGAACTGATACAAAAGCTTGCTGATGCCAACCCGCATCTTTACCAGCGTGATATTGAGCGCATCGTCAACAAGATATTTGATGAGATTACCGAAGCTCTTTCACGCGGCGACCGTGTTGAATTACGCGGTTTTGGTGCATTTTCCATCAAACATCGTAAGGCCCGTACAGGCCGCAACCCGCGCACTGGCGAAGTTGTACAGGTTGATGAAAAATATGTGCCTTTCTTTAAAACTGGCAAAGAATTGCGTGACCGCTTAAATAGCTAATCACTCTGCATTATACGTGAGCATAAACCCATAAAATTATAGTGATTTTATGGGTCTTACCATTGCAAGCCATCCATAATGTCTCTATATTCATAATAATAGTTATAATGAGACGCTTATGAGACGTATTTTCCGCTGGCTAATCACCTTCCCCATTCTGCTTGTTGCAGGTTTTCTGCTTGTTGCCAACCGCCACATTATCGATATATCTTTAGATCCATTTAATGCCCAAGACCCAGCTTTTAGCTTGGAGTTACCGCTTTATATCGTCATTTTAGTCGCCATTTTCATTGGCTTACTACTTGGCGGTACCCTCACTTGGGTTGGCCAGCACAGATATCGCAAAGCCTCGCGCGTTGAACGCAACAATGCTCATAAATGGCATAATGAAGCCGATGATTTACGCAAACGCGCCGAACAAAATGCCACCAATAATGTAAAACAATTATCTAACAACTAATCATATGACCAGCAACAACCCATATAATCCAACGCTTGTGGCGCTCGATACGCCCGATTTGAAACATGCATTAAGCTTAGCCAAAAGCCTAGCCAATAAGGTTGGCGGCATGAAAATTGGGCTAGAGTTTTTCAACGCCAACGGCCCGCAAGGCGTCAAACAGATTGTCGACTTAGGCATGCCGGTGTTTTTTGATCTAAAATTATCCGACATTCCCAACACCGTCGCTGCAGGCATTCGCTCTTTATTGCCACTCGAAGCTTTCATCATCAACATTCATATCCTAGGCGGCCGCCAAATGATGCAGGCCGCCGTCGCCGCCATTAACGAGGCAGAAGGCTTGGGCTATGCCCGCCCCATGCTCATCGGCGTCACCATTGTCACATCTATGGAAGATGCCGACATGCAAGAGCTCGGCATAAACCGCAGCGCAACCGAACAAGTCGTTCATCTGGCGAAATTAGCGCAAGATTGCGGCCTAGACGGCGTGGTCTGTTCACCACACGAAATCGCCGCCATTAAAGCCGCATGTGGTGCAGAATTTAAAACCATCGTGCCAGGCATTCGCCCCAAAGGCACCTCTGTAAACGACCAAAAACGCGTGATGACCCCCGCCGAAGCCATCAAACAAGGCGCCGATTATTTGGTAATTGGCCGCCCGATAACTGGAGCCGATAGCCCCGAAAATATGGCCGATGACATTTGGCAATCTGTCCGTTATGCGGACCTATAGGCGATATATATGAACAACCTAGTTAAAATATGCGGCATCAAAACCCCCGAATTTGTCGACATCTGCGCCAAAGCTGACGCTGATTTCATTGGCTTTGTCAGCATTAAAAAAAGCCCCCGCTATATCGACTTGGCAACCATTGGCAAATTGATAGAATATGCACAACCCACAAAGCTAGAGCGCGTGGTGCTGACCATCAACCCGACTTATGACGAAATGTGGGAAATCAACAAATTAGGTGCCGATTACATCCAGCTACATGGCGATGAAACACCACTTTTTTGCCAAGACATCAAAGCCACTAGCAATCTAAAGATCATGAAAGCCATCAGTGTTGAAACAGCTGAGGACATTGAAGCCGCTCGTCAATTTGAAAATATAGTTGATATTTTGCTATTTGATACCAAACCCTTAGCGGGCGATGAATTACCTGGTGGCAATGGCCAACCATTTAATTGGAATCTACTTCAAGATCAAAAATTTAACTGCCAAACCATGTTGGCAGGTGGCTTAAATGCTAGCAATGTGCAACAGGCTATGCAACAATCGGGCATTGATAATGTTGATATCTCCAGCGCAGTCGAAATCAGTCGCGGCAATAAAGACAAAGCTCTGATCGAAAAATTTATTCAGAGCGCAAAAGGGAAAAAGTAATGAGTGATAAAAACCCCAATAGCCTACGTCAAGGCCCCGATGAAAATGGCTTTTTTGGCATTTTTGGCGGCCGTTTTGTGGCCGAAACCCTAATGCCCAATATTTTGGCATTAGAAGAAGCTTATACCACCGCCAAAGCCGACCCGTCTTTCGCCGCCGAACTCACTCATTTAGGCAAATATTACACCGGCCGCCCCAGCCCGATCTACCTAGCCGAACGGCTCACAGAACATTTTGGCGGCGCCAAAGTCTATTTCAAACGCGACGAGCTCAACCATACAGGCTCACATAAAATCAACAATTGCCTCGGCCAAATTCTACTCGCCAAACGCATGGGCGCCAAACGCATCATTGCCGAAACTGGTGCAGGCCAACATGGCGTGGCCGCAGCCACCGTTGCCGCCCGCTTTGGCTTGCCATGCACCGTCTATATGGGCGCAAAAGACATCGAACGCCAAAAACCCAATGTATTCCGCATGCGCTTGTTAGGCGCCAAAATCGTCGCCGTCACCAATGGCGCTGGCACACTAAAAGACGCCATGAACGAAGCCCTACGCGACTGGGTCGCCAATGTAGAAGACACATTCTACATCATCGGCACCGCCGCTGGCCCCCACCCCTACCCAATGATGGTGCGCGATTTCCAATCAATTATTGGCGAAGAAGCAAAAGTCCAGATACAAGAAGAAGAAGGCAGATTACCCGATGCCTTGGTCGCCTGTATTGGCGGCGGCTCCAATGCCATTGGCCTATTTCACCCCTTCTTGGACGATGAAAGCGTCAAAATATACGGCGTAGAAGCAGGTGGCAAAGGCCTAGATACCGATGAGCATTGCGCCTCACTAGCAGGTGGCGAACCAGGCGTCTTACACGGCAACCGCACATATTTACTGCAAGATGATGACGGCCAAATCCTAGAAGGTCACTCCATTTCAGCAGGTCTAGATTATCCAGGCATTGGCCCAGAACATAGCTGGCTCAAAGAAATTGGCCGCGTAAACTATGTCAACGCCACTGATAAAGAAGCGCTCGAAGCCTTCCAGCTCTGCACCTTGCAAGAAGGCATTATTCCCGCACTAGAACCAAGTCATGCACTGGCTTATGTCGCAAAATTGGCCCCCACCATGGGCAAAGATGAAATCATCTTGATGAACCTATGTGGCCGTGGCGATAAAGATGTATTCGCCGTTGCCGAGCACCTTGGCCAAGAAATATAGTAGAGAGGACAAACAGATGACCAATTTTACCACCCGCCTCGATGCTAAATTCGAACAATGTAAAGCGCAAGGCCGTGCCGCCCTCAATTGCTTCATCACCGCAGGTGATCCCAATTATGACGACGCATTAAAATTGCTCAAATTACTACCCGCAGCAGGCGCAGATGTCATTGAATTAGGCATGCCATTTACCGACCCCGCGGCCGAAGGCGTCACCATTCAACTATCCTACGAACGCGCACTAGCAGCAGGCCAAACCGTCGCCAAAACTCTGCAAATGGTACGCGAGTTTCGCAAAGATGACACAACCACCCCCATCGTGTTAATGGGCTATTACAATCCCATCTATCATATGGGCTGCGATGAGTTTCTCGATCAAGCCAAACAAGCAGGCGTCGATGGCCTCATCATTGTCGATCTACCGCCCGAAGCTGATGACGAATTATGCCTACCCGCCATCGAAAATGGCATCAATTTCATCCGCCTAGCCACTCCAACCACCGATGCAAAGCGATTGCCTCGCGTCTTGCAAAATACCAGCGGCTTCCTATATTATGTATCAATCAATGGCATAACAGGCACAGCAACGCCCGATTTTTCTGTGGTCGAAAATGCCCTCAAACCCATTAAACAAAAAACGGATTTGCCGATAGCGGTCGGTTTTGGCATCAGAACCCCCGAACATGCCGCCGCAGTGGCAAAATTTGCCGATGGTGTGGTGGTCGGCTCGGCTCTAGTCAGCATTATCCCCAAGACAATGGATAAAAATGGCAAGGCCACGGCCGAAACATTTGAACAATTGACAAATCTAACGAAGTCATTAAAACAAGCCATAATAAACGCGCGTTAAACGCCTCGAACCAAGGCCATAGGAGTTAACAAGTGAATTGGATTAAAAACGTCGTGAGACCCCGCATTCAGGGCATGCTCAACAAAAAAGACACCCCCGAAAACCTTTGGATCACCTGCCCCAAATCAGGCAAAATGGTGTTTCATCGCGATGTCGAAGCCAATCAATTTGTCATCCCAGAATCCGAACATCATATGCGCATCGGCGCCAAGAAACGCTTCGAAATTTGGTTCGATGATGGCCAATATAAACCAATAGAAGTGCCCGATGTGGCGCTCGACCCGCTAAAATTCCGCGATGAAAAACGCTATGTCGATCGCTTAAGACTTGCCAAAGCCAAAACAGGCAATAAAGACAGTGTCGAGCTTGGTGTTGGCAAAGTTAATGGCCTCGAATTGGTCACTGCAGTGCAAGATTTTAACTTTATGGGCGGCTCCCTCGGCATGGCCGCTGGCGATGGCATCATTATCGGCATGATGGAGGCCATTAAACGCAAAACTGGCTTTGTTTTATTCGCTTCATCTGGCGGCGCACGCATGCAGGAAGGTATTTTATCTTTGATGCAAATGCCGCGCACCACAGTTGCAGTGCAAAAATTACGCGAAGCTTGCCTGCCCTATATTGTCGTGCTAACCGACCCAACAACTGGCGGCGTAACAGCCTCCTACGCCATGTTAGGCGATATTCACATTGCCGAACCTGACGCACTCATCTGCTTTGCAGGCCCGCGCGTTATCGAGCAAACCATCCGCGAAAAACTGCCAGAAGGCTTCCAACGTTCTGATTATTTATACGAGCATGGCATTGTTGATATGGTTGTCCACCGCCATAAATTGCGCGACACCATTAGCCGTTTGGCACTTATGTTCCTCAACAAACCTGCTGTTGAACCCGATAGTTTTGATGCCCCTGAATTGACTGAAAACATTCAGGACGTCAAAGGCGAAATCGTCGTCTCAGAATCTTAAAAATATATGCTCAAAAGCGATCAGATATTAGCTGGCATGCATGATTTGCATCCCAAAATGATCGATCTATCACTAGATCGGCTACTCATTTTGCTCGAAAAACTCGGCAATCCACAGCTAAACTTGCCGCCAGTCATTCACATTGCAGGCACCAATGGCAAAGGCTCGACCAGTGCTTATATCAAAGCCATCTTGCAAGCTCATAACAAACGTGTCCATGCCTATACATCACCGCATCTAGTGCGCTTTCACGAGCGCATAAATTTAGCCACAGGCGCAGGCACAAGTGCCGACATCAGCGAAGATTATCTGGTCGAAACATTAGAAGAAGTGGTACGCATCAATAACGGTACAGCCATCACCTTTTTTGAAATGACCACCGCAGCAGGTTTTTTGGCATTCTCCCGCATCTCCGCCGATTATCTGATTCTCGAGGTCGGCCTCGGCGGACGCTTTGACACCACCAACGTGCTAACGCAATCAACCCTCTCAATCATCACCCCCATCAGCATAGATCATGTGCAATTTTTGGGCGATAAACTCACTGGCATCGCGTTTGAAAAAGCTGGCATCATCAAACAAAACTGCCTCGTCATCATCGGCCCACAACAATCCGAAGCCTTCGAAGTGGTCGAAAAAGTCGCGCTTGAAAAAAATGCCCCAATCACCGCTTACGGCGTTGATTTCCAAGCCTATGAAGAACGCGGCCGCCTCATCTATCAACATCTCACAGGACTGCGCGATTTGCCATTACCCGCCCTTCAAGGCGCACATCAAATACAAAATGCCAGCTTAGCCATTGCCGCCACCGAATCACTGCTCGGCGCTGATTTAGACGAGAACCTTCTAGCCACAGGCCTAACCCAAGTCAAATGGCCAGCCCGCTTCCAAAAATTAGAGGCAGACGTACTTTATGCCCTCACAGGCAACAAGGCCGAGATTTGGCTTGATGGCGGGCATAACGCAGCCGGCGGCATTGCATTGGCACAATTGCTCAGCACATTACAAAATAAAAACCCCAAACCATTCTATATGCTAATCGGCATGATGAATAGCAAACAGGCCGATGAATTTTTAGCCCCTTTTGCCAAATTCAACCCAACCGCCTTTTGCCTAGACATTGAAAATGAACCCAATAGTTTCAGCGCCGATGAAATGCAACAAATGGCACAAAAAGTGGGCATTAGAGCCCGAACCGCCAGCCATTTTACCAAAGCTTTAGCACAGATAAAAGCCGAAACAACCCAGCCTATACGCATCCTCATCTGCGGCTCACTCTATCAAGCCGGCAACATACTTAGTTATATAGAACAAAATTAAAAAAAGCCGCTTAAGATCAACTCAAGCGGCTTTAAATTTATCATATCAAAAAACTTAAACGTTTTCTTCAATCCATTCGGCAATTTTACCTTTAGGCAATGCACCCACTTTAGTGGCAGCCAATTCACCATTTTTAAAAATCAACATAGTCGGAATGCCGCGCACACCATAAATAGTATGAGTGTTTGGGTTCTCATCAATATTCACTTTAACAATGGTCACTTTATCGCCCAATTCTTCAGATAATTCTTCTAGTGCAGGGCCAATTTGTTTACAAGGGCCACACCATTCTGCCCAAAAATCAACAACAACTGGGTTGCTTGCTTTTAATACGTCTGCTTCAAAGCTATCGTCAGTTACTTTCATTGTAGCCATAAGATTTCCTTTCAGGATTTCATTATACATTCGAGATGCAAATTTAGGTATTCCTTACACTTTCGTCAAGTGATTCCGTCAACTTTATTCAAATATTTTTACAAATACCTCATCCAATTGATCATTTGCCAATGGCATGAGCTGCCCCGTAAATGTCCATAAAATAGCGCATTTAATTTCATATTCCGGGTAGCTTTGCACCAGTAAAGCACGGTATGCCGCCATCTGTCCCAAATATTGCAGGCTAACATTTTCCGCCCTATCTGGCGGCGGGCGGTTAGACTTATAGTCCAATATCAAAATTTCATCATCGCCAACCAACAAACGGTCAATTTGCCCCGATATCAACTTTTTGCCCCCCTTATGCGCAATATTTCCAACAATCGCCACTTCAGATTGCGATTCTTTACCAAATATTTCGGCAAAATCCACATTTTCCATAATGGCTGTCACTTCACCTGCAATTTCTAGCAACCCATCTGCATCAAACTGCTCTCTATAACGGCCTAAATAACGCTTCATTGCCACATCATGCTGATTTATTTCTAACTTCGGTAAATTTTCCAATAATTTATGAATAATATTGCCTCGCAAAAACCGCCTATCATCCAAACCATCCAGAGGCGAAAGCCGCATCTCAGCATCCATATTAAAACCGCCATCTGCCGCATCTAATGTGGTCTCCAACAATGTAGATGGCGCCAATGCCCGCGCCATAGCCTTAGCTGCTGGCGCATTCTCGCCCGCCCAAGCTGGCAGATCAGCTTCATCAGCTTCCCACAGGCTTTCATCATCACTCGGCTCAACATCACCATCATCTTCATAACGCAATATCCGCGTGCCATCAGCTGTTTCCACCTCATCCGCCCAGCCCAATAAAGCTTGCTCGACAAGCTGGTACCAGTTGTAAAACTCTGCCTTTTCAGTCGCTGGCTTTTTGGCATAACCCGCAATATATAGCTCGTCACCCGCCCGCGTCATCGCCACATAAAGCAAACGATGATATTCTTCAATTTCAGCCAAATAATTGGCCTGTTTTATGTCTTTCACTAGCTGCGGTTCGATTTTACTATTGGGCCGCCAATAAGCGAAATCAGGCTTAAAACCCAAATCTTCGCCGCGCGATTTTTGCGGCAAACCACATGTATCTGGCAAAATTACTATGTTAGATTCAAGCCCCTTCGCGCCATGCACGGTCATAATGCGCACTTCGTCTTTCGCTTGATCAATCTCGCGCTTTAATTCTTCCTCATCACTTTCAATCCATTTTATCAGCTGGTTCAAATCAGCAATATGGTTCAGCTCAAATGTCTCAATTAAGTTCAAAAACTCATCCAGCGGATCAAGCGCATCAACTCCCAAACGCGCAATCAACCGCGCCCGCATGCCATCGGCAGATAATATCTGCATGTAAAAATCAAACGGTCTCACCCGCCGCGATAGCTGCCGCCACGCATTCAATTGCTTATAAATAACCTGCCATTTTGGCAACTGATGGCTCTTCAATGCTTGCCACAAATTCATTTTGCGCCCATATGCCAGCTCAAACAATTCATCATCATTCAGTCCAATCAACGGGCTTTTTAGCACAATCGATAAGGTCAATTCATCCTCAGGCAACAAACAAAACCGCCCCAAAGCAATCATATCTTCAACAATTAACTCGCCCCTCACCCGCATACGGTCAATCCCCGCAACAGGGATTTCATGCTTTTTAAGCGCCCGTATCAAGGCATTGACAAAATCATTTCGCCGCCGAACCAATATCAAAATATCACCAGGTTTCACCAGCCGATTGTTAGATTTTAACATGCGGCCATCAGCCAACCAAGTAGCAATTTCATCGGCAATTTTATCTGCCAACATACGGCTCGGGCTAATCGGGCTCGGCTCATCAACAGGCGCCCGCCATGCATTCGGTATATCAACCTCAGCCCCCTGCTCAATCGGCCATAACTCAACAATCCCACCAACCGTGCGGTTGGCAAAATGCCGCGCCTCAACATTGTCCTGCTTAATCTGCTCAACCGCATCATCATAAACCCCAGATGCCGCCGCTTCAAAATTAAACACTCTGTCAACAGCTTGCAAAATAGCCGGTGCAGACCGAAAACTCAAATCAAGCCCAATATCATCCCACGGCATTTTCGCCGCTTCAAATGCCGCCTTAAAACCAACTTGTTTGCGCTTAAACTCAGCGCGGTTGGCTCCCTGAAATTTATAAATAGACTGTTTTTCATCACCCACCACAAACAGACTACGCGCCACATCGCGCGCACCTTCACCTGCTGTTACCTCGCGCACCAAAGGCTCAATCACCGCCCATTGCTCAGGGCTGGTATCTTGCGCTTCATCAATCAAAATATGGTCTAAACCATTGTCTAATTTATACAAAACCCACGCAGTTTGCCCTGCTTTGGAATCATTGCCATTCAACAAATTAGCCGTTATATTGATCAAATCATCATAATCCACCAAGCTTTTGGCCTGCTTTTGCTGCACAAATTTCCACAATATAGCATTGCCAATTTCAAACAACGCGGTAGAAGCTTGATATAATTTCACCGCCGACAATGTTTCAAATTTCTCCACCGCCACGGCTTTTTCAGCCTCCAACCGCTCATAAATATCAGCATATTCCGCCTGAACATTTTTACTAATCCAAGCTTTCACAGCAGTTCGATCTGCCGTCAAAAAAATATTAAAATAGGCAGCAATACGCGCATCAATATTTTCAATCGACAATGCATCATTCATAAAGGTCGCAAATTTTACATTGGTTTTTTTACCATCCTCACGCAAAACTTCGGCCATTTTTCGCAAATCAGCCACTGGCCATTGTTTCCGATCCGCCAATATATTTTGATAAAATGCTTCAATATCCACGCCCAAATCATCAGCTTGGCCGAGCAAATCACTCAACCCCAACTCCGCACCCAATTTACCAATCACCTTACCCAAAGGCGCAGCATCCATATCTATGTCAGTAAAATCATAACCAATCAATTTCGCAATCTTGTTGCGGTTTTTAATCAGGCCGTTCAGCAATTCATCAAATTTCTGCTCATTAGCATATTGACTGACCACCATCATCGCGTTACCAAATTTACCAACAGCACTCTGCGCTTCACTCAATATATCACGTTTAATAATCGCCAACATTTCGCTGGCGCTACGGTCATCAATCACCTCAAATTGCGGCGATATACCCGCTTCAATCGGAAACGTATGCAGTATACGCTCACAAAATGCATGAATGGTCTGAATCTTAAGCCCACCAGGCGTTTCAAGCGCCTCAGCAAACAACCGCCGCGCCTTACCTAATTCATCCAACTCCAACCGCACCGCTGCCATTTTCTCAATCTCAGCAACCAGCTTTTCATCATCCATCACTGCCCATTCAGATAAGATTTTAAACAACCGATTCTGCATTTCCGCCGCCGCAGTTTTGGTAAAAGTTAGGCATAAAATCTTATGCGGCATGGTGCCAGATAATAAAATCCGAATCACCCGCTTAATCAAAACATAAGTTTTGCCACTACCCGCATTGGCACTCACCCATGCCGACAATTCAGGCGCAGCAGCCGCATTTTGCAATTGCGTGGTTAGAACAAGTTTCTCACTCATGCCTCACCCCCAGCTTCACCAAGCGACCATTCTTTCAACCGCGATAAATGATCATAATCCCTAAACCGCGCCGCAAATTCAGCCAATTCACGCGGTTTATATGCCATATTCTGATCAGCAAAATCAGCAATTCTCTGCTGCAAGCCTTCCAGCGCATCCTCAATCAGTTGACCCGCATCCAAACGCTTAAAATCTTGTATTTTACCCGCAGGATACGCCCCCGTCAGCTGAATATAAGTAATAGCAATCGGCACATCACCATCTAAATAACAAGCCTCAAAGCCGCCCGCCGCCAATATCGCCGCCTCTAACAACAATTGCGGCGCAAAGCCCGCACTCACTTGCTTGGCCGCTGGTGGCGCACCAGTTTTGTAATCAATAACATCCGCCCGTTCAGGCCGTATATCCACTCGGTCAGCCCGCGCGGTCAGCGTAAATGGCTGCATACCATCATCGCCATAATGGGCATTAAAATGCATTTCACCCTTTATCTCACTATAAATCTTCAAATCATCGCTGCGGCGTTTGCTTTCTTCATTAAGAAACCATTCTGCAACCCGCAAAAACCGCGGCCACCAAAAAGCATATAATTGCGGCCATGCCAGCTTGATCGGTTCAAATTTTTGCACCCCAATCTCAATTAGCACCCCCAATGCATCCTCACCAATAGCGCCTTTATAACCCTCACTAAATAAATGCAATATATCATGAAATAGCGAGCCTTTTTCCGCCGCACTAATTTCCAATTCAACCGCATCCAACGGCGATAATTTCAATATCCGTTTGGCATAAATCGCATACGGGTCTCTGATCCAAGTTTCAATATCCGTCACACTCATGCGGCTCGGCCGCGCCGCCACGGGCGGGCGAGGTTCTGGCCGAGAGCTAGGTTTAATCTGCATCGGCTCATCAATCTTTTGCGCCCATTTTACCCAAGGCAGTTGCGGTAGCAAAATATCGTCCATATCCATCGCCGCAAGCACAGCCTTTAAACGCAACAACCAACGCGAAGCAATGGTCGGCGCACCGCCCAATTTCTCAGCCCGCGTCATATATATTTTATCAAATGAAAATGCCGCCACAAAATCATGTGCCGAGAGGCCAACCCGCCGCTCTGGCGCAGGCAGGCCAATTTTCTGCATCATCTGGCGGCTGACCCACGCATCTGCTTGCGGAATTTGCGGCCAAACACCTTCATTCAAACCACCTAAAATCGCGATATCAAGATCAGCCAACCGCGCTTCCATCGCGCCCAATATCGCCAACCCATCATATGAAACATCTTTCGAGCGCACCATCATACCACTCATCAATTGCGCCAATAAGGCTTCATATTCTACCAAATTAACCGGCTCAAAATAAGCCTCACTTTGCAAAATATCGCCACACAAAAGCCCCAAGCTTTCGCCCTCATTACTTTGCCAAATGATTGAATTACCAGCCTCATCAATCTGGCTCAAACATTGCAAAACCGCTATATGTTGCTTAAAAGTCTCAGTAAAATTCTGCTTTTTGCCACTATTCAGCGGCTCAAATATAAATTTCAAATTCTCGAGCAAAAGCCGCGCCAACTCCCAATCATCATCATTAAGTTTTGCAATCAGCGGATGCATATATTGTTGACCTGAAGTGCTAAAAAACCGATCGTCATGTTTCACCTGCAAAGTCGCCAACAAGCCATCAATGCCCGCTGCTGGCCGCACCCCGCGCAGTAGAATCAGCTCCAGCGCCAATATCGCCCGTGCCGCCTCTTCATCAGCAAGCGCCAACAAATCGCCACCCCAAAATGCGGTTTTAAAATAGGGGTGTTTAATCAACCCCAGCACAGAAGAAGGGTTAAACTGCTGTAATTGCACATTGATAATATGCTTCAAAAACACCGCAGGCGCGGTGTCACTCAATGGCACACCACTACTATCATCAACATGAATATTCCACCGCTTCAACTCGTTTTGCACCCTTCGCGCCAACTGCCTGTCAGGCGTAATCAACGCCGCCTTTTTATCATCTTCAACCGCCTTGCGCATCATCAAGGCAATAATCACCGCCTCTTGCTGCACATGCACCGCCTCAATCAATTCAACACGCCCCGACAAACATTTTGTCAAAGCATCACGGCTAAACGTCTCTGGTAATTTATGCCACATATGCGAGGTCGCAGTTGGGCGCACCATCTCACTGGCAATTTGCCGCCGTAATTTTGCCACGTCACTTTCAACACCGCGAAGGCTAGGCAACAAAGCCACGTCAGCACGGTCAATTTCAGCATATTCCAAAAAATTCTTCAGGTTATTTTGCGGATGCGCCAACGATATTTCATCCCAACTCAACTCATCCATATAAACATCGAGCCCAGGCAAAATCACGCAACTCTGTTCGAGCTGCAATATACCGTTCAGAAATTTCTTAGTCGCCATCACCGAAGCGGTCGAACCCGCCGCAATCACCGGCCTGCCAGAGCCAAGCATCTCTTGATTGGCCAAATGCGTCAGCTCCAAATCCATCAATTTCTGCCGCCGTTTTATCGGGTCAATCTTACCAATTTCCTGCAAAATATCTGGCCAAGTTTTAAATACAATGTCCAAAAACTGGGTAATCAACCGCCAGTTTTCGGCAAATTCACCATCCACCAACTGCTCAAATTGCTTGGGGTCAGCCTCTTCAATCAGCACACTGTCAAATAATTTGGCTAAATCCTTGGCCATGTGTAAAGCCATGGCTGGGTTTTCAAGGTTTAACCGACCATCCAAGCCGCCTTGTTTGGATAAAGCGCTGATTAATTTCGCCAAAATAAGTTCTCTGTCCAGCGGCGCAATTGCAGCCTCAATCTCCAAATTTTCAGCCGCATGTTCAGGCTCATCAGCCATCATGACCCAATCATCTTCAAGCGCACCAAAAGCCCGAATTTCTGGCATAATAAGCGGCTTTTTGCCGTTTTCTGCAAATAATATCTCACGTAAATCACGGCACGCGCGTTGGGTTGGCAATAAGATCAGTACATCACTCAAATGGCTTTTTTTATGCTGCATTAAGCTCGGCAAATCACGGTTTAAAATCGCCCGCGCCAACTCGCGCAAAAAACTATATCCAGAGGGAATGTTATAAATATTTTGCATCTCGCCTCACCCTTTAAAACAAGTGTTTCAGCCGTTCAGCCCACTCTGGGTTAAGTAAAAGCTTAACATTTCGGCTTTCCAAACCATCATGTTCAAAAAATATATTCAAACAATTTTCTGGCAAATCACCTTCCAGTCGGCTTGGCCATTCAATCAGGCAAATTGCAGTTTTAACCGCCTCATCTAAACCCAATTCATAAGCTTCATTAGGGCTGGATAAACGGTATAAATCAAAATGCCAAATGGCAGGCATTAGCTGATCATAAGTCTGCACCAAGGTAAAAGTCGGGCTTGGCACTTCAATTTTTTTGCCCAACTGTTTTTCAGCCAAATGATTGATAAAACAGCGCGAAAAAAAGCTTTTGCCCACCCCCAAATCACCATCCAATAACAACACATCACCAGCTCGAGAAATCTCGGCCAATTGACTAGCAAATGCAGCCATTTGCGCCTCACTATCAATATGTTTACGAAGGCTGGTAAAACTCATTCATCTTTTTCTTCATCAGATTTATCTTCATCAGATTTATTTTTACCACGTTGATAAAGCGCCGCCAACCGCGAATTCGCAAAAATACCCTTAGCCTCATCATCACTATCTACAAGCTCTGCTTCAACCTCATCGGCTTCATCGGCTTCATCAGCCTCATCCTCAACCGTCTCCACCACATTTTCAACCAATTTCAATCCTTTACTCTTGGTTTTGTTGCGCAATAATTTCAATTGTTCAATAGTCGAAAGTTTTTTAGGCGTCTCATCATTTTGCTCATTTTGTGCGTTAACAAAGGCCGAAACAATCGGCAAAACCGCATCAATAGGCTGCATACTAATCACATTACTGCCCAGCGCAGCTTCATCAACTGGCGCAATCTCTTGCGGTGCCACACTTAGCGGCAAACTGCGTATTTCAGCTTGTTGAATCGGAAAATAACAACTTACAATTGTGCCTTTATCAAGCACAGATGATATTTTCACCTCACCACCATGAAATTCAACCAGCTTTTTAACCAATGCTAACCCTAAACCCGCACCTGTTGGCTTGTCCGAGTTAAACTTTTCAAATACATTTTTAAGTTTTTCAGCACTCATGCCGACACCTGCATCACGCACCCACAAGCGAATATGTTGCTTTTCTTTTTCCGCACCAATTGAAACAATGCTCTCATTATCACTAAAATAAATGGCATTAGCCAATAGATTGTATAGCACTTGTGACACGCGCTCAGCATCACCAGCAAATGCACCAATCTTCGGCATGATGATGCGGTTTAAAATGATATTTTTTTGCGCCACCGACAACTTTACGGCATCAACCGCACTACCGATCAGCTCAATAATGTCAATTTGCTCATATTTTAATTCCATGCGATCCGCATCAAGCGAAGCTAGATCCAATATATCATTAATCAATGCCCGCAAGCCAAAGCTCGATGAACGAATAAAATCAACATATTCCAATTGTTTTTTGTTCAACTCGCCAAATATCTGGCCTTCAAGCATTTCTGAAAAACCCAAAATATTAGTCAACGGCTCGCGAAATTGATAAGAAACATGCGATATAAAGTCAGATTTCAACTGATCTGCCGCCACCAAAGCATCATTACGTTCTACCAATAAATTAGATGACTGGGCTTCCACGGTCACATCAGTAAACGTCATCAAAGTCGAGCTGTTGGGCAGCGGGATAGAGGCATAATTAAACACGCAGCCATCAGCACAATTAATCCGCCCCTCAACCTCTCGCCGCTCATCAACAATCGCGGTGACACTGGTTTTTAACCAGCTCCAAATTTCAGCATTCTCAGTCAGCTGAGCATCCTTCGATAAGATAATATTTTGGCTGTGTTTTTCGCACCAATCAAGCACCTTATTGACATGCGGTTTGCCTGCCAATTGCGCCGCTTCAAAATTCCAAATTTTCGCAAAAGCTGGGTTAGAAATTTGCAATTCACCGTCAGAGTTAAACACCGCCACGCCATCCGTCAAATTATCCAACGTTTCGCTTTGCATCTGGTCAAGTTCATTATATTTACTGGCCAACGCCACATGCTCAGTCACATCATCATACAGAAATGTCACCCCACCAAATGGATGCGGGTCGGCAATGATGTGCAAGTTACTGCCATTCGGCAAATGCCACCATTTTTCGCTCGATTCAACCTGCCGAAATGCCTCAAGCTCATTATCCCGCCAATTTTTAAAATTGGCTTGTTCGGGCATTTTTTTCAGATTACGAATTTCTTCCAAAATCATCGACATACTGGGTTTACTGTCCAAAAACTCAGTCGCGATGCCAAATAATTCTTGATAAGAGCTATTGTAAAACTCCAAATTTTGGTCGGGGCCAAATTGCGCAATGGCCGTTTTTAATTTGTCCAACGTCTGTTTATGCGCATTATTATAGCGTTTTAACTCATCTTTAATCCGCTCATATTTTGTCGCGTCAAACGCCGTGGCCACAATGCCACCCTCAATTTTCTGATGCTGAATCTGTAAATTACAACGTTCACCCTTAATCACCGCAAAAACCTGTTGCTCAATACGGCCATCATCCAATTTCACAAATTGAGTTTCAACATTTTCATCAAAATTACGTTTTTTGCCCGCCGCTTCATCCATAAAATATTGCCGCGCTTTATAAACATCAGATGGCGCAATCAATTCAATATGATCTTGCACCACATTATTCGCATCCTCAGCCTCAACCGATCTGATATAGGCATCATTCACCCAAATCAATTTGCCCCCTTCATCACGCAGCCATGTGGGCAATGGGCAAATGTTCAGCAAAGCTTCATATTGGGCGACTTTTGTCTCCAGCCCAACCCATTTTTCATTGGCACGCGCCAAAAACAACCGGTCTTCTTTTAAATCTCGAATGCGAAAAATAATCTCTTGCCCCACCACATGACCCGACATTTCAACCCGTTCCACCGCGCGAGTTTTCACAAAAAATGTAAAACTTTTGCCACTTGCTCCAAGCTCAACCAGCGCTTTTTGGGTTTGCTCAGCACCTTCTTCACTCAGCCAATCCTCAAAATTTAAAATCTGCTTCACAGTTTTGGGCAAGCCGATGACATTGTGCAAACCACCCAATTCACGCAAGCTATCGGCGTTTAATTTTTGGCCATTCATCATGCTGTCTTGGCTCGGCCAAATCATCATCAATTGCTCATCACTGGCAATCACCGCTTCAGCCTGTGCTAATTTCATGGTCAATTGTTTAGCTTGATAAGCGTGTTGCCTGCTTTGCACCAAGCGTTTGCGCTCAGACGAGAATAAAAACATCAGCAATAAAATAGATATAAGAACCACAGACCCGAAAATCACCATCAACACCATATTTTCATGGCTCTCGAATAGGCTCAAAATATACTCGGAATTAAAAAAACTTTGATATTCTCTCATTATACAAATCTCGAATCAGTGCACTGTGATTTCAACACTCTAAACCCAAGAAAATGATTTGCCCATAGAAAACACCATTGCCGCCACAAAAAAAGGGAGCCTAAAGCTCCCTTAATATTATCATTCAATTTTCAGTGCAAATCCTGTGACTAACCTAAATTTTACGGCATCAAACCTACTGTCACTTGCATATCAAGCAATTTTAGTAGCGATAGTGATCAGCCTTAAACGGACCATCTACAGGTAAAGACAGGTAATCGGCCTGATCTTGCGTGAGCTTAGTCAACACAACGCCGAGTTTAGCCAAATGTAGACTAGCCACCTTTTCGTCCAAATGTTTAGGCAATACATAAACTTTATTCTCATAAGTCTTGTAATTATCCCAAATTTCCATTTGCGCCAACACTTGATTGGTAAAACTAGCGGACATCACAAAGCTAGGGTGGCCAGTGGCACAACCCAAATTCACCAAACGGCCTTCAGCCAATACGATGATGCGTTTGCCATCAGGAAATTCAACTTCATCAACTTGTGGTTTCACATTATGCCATTTGAGATTACGCAACGCCGAAATTTGAATTTCACTATCAAAATGGCCAATGTTACATACGATGGCACGGTCTTTCATATCACGCATATGGTCAATGGTGATCACATCTTTATTGCCGGTTGTGGTCACAAAAATATCGCCAATTTTAGCCGCTTCATCCATTGATACAACTTGATAACCTTCCATCGCCGCTTGCAACGCACAAATCGGGTCAATTTCAGTCACCAATACACGCGCACCTTGGCTGCGTAAGCTTTCAGATGAACCTTTGCCCACATCACCAAAACCTGCAACCACACAAGTTTTACCCGCAATCATAACGTCAGTAGCACGTTTAATGCCATCAACTAAGCTTTCACGGCAGCCATAAAGATTGTCAAATTTAGATTTTGTTACAGAGTCATTGACGTTGATAGCAGGCACTTTTAACGTGCCAGCTTTTTCCATTTCATACAAACGCATCACACCAGTTGTGGTTTCTTCAGACAAGCCACGAACATCATCCATAGTTTCAGGGAATTTTTCATGCATCATAATGGTTAAATCACCACCATCATCCAAAATCATATTGGGTGCCCAACCGTCTGGACCTTTAATGGTTTGCTCAATGCACCAATTAAAATCTTCGTCATTTAGGCCTTTCCACGCATAAACGGCAATGCCAGCTTCGGCCATTGCCGCCGCCGCATGGTCTTGAGTTGAGAAAATATTACAGCTCGACCAGCGAATTTCCGCCCCCAAAGCAATCAGAGTTTCAATCAACACCGCAGTTTGAATGGTCATATGCAAACAACCTGCAATGCGTGCGCCCTTAAGTGGTTGGTCTTTGCCAAATTCATCGCGCAAGGCCATCAGGCCAGGCATTTCTGTTTCAGCAATCGTAATTTCCTTACGACCCCAATCGGCTAGACTCATATCCGCCACTTTATAATCTGTGAAACTCATATTTTTCTCCAAATTTAGAAATTATGGATGCTGTATAACAGAACAACACTTAAAATACAATAAGGATATAAGCATTTCTTTATAACGAAAATTTAACATTCTTCATCAAAGCGGCGGGCGACAAGATCAGAGATGGCATTAAGCGCATCATCAGCATCTTTGCCTTCGGCGCTCAGCGCAATGCGGCAACCAATTGACGCGCCCAACATCATCAAACCCATAATCGATGTCGCGTCAACCGATGTGCCATCTTTGGATACGGTAATTTTAGCTTTAAATTGCGCCGCACATTTTACAAATTTGGCCGAAGCTCTGGCATGCAGGCCACGCTGGTTGCAAATCTGTAATTCGAGCTCGCTCATAAATATATCACCCTGCCAACACTTGGCTAGCAATCGATATATATTTACGCCCAGCTTCTTGTACTTGTAGTGCAGCTTCTTCTAAATCAAGGGTTTCGCGCACCGCAGCCAACTTAATCAACATCGGCAAATTCACCCCAGCAATCACTTCCACTTTCGGCATATCCATCATCGATATGGCTAAGTTAGATGGCGTACCGCCAAACATATCAGTCAATAAAATCACGCCTTTTTCATTATTCACAGCTTTCACCGCCTGAACAATTTCCTCGCGTCTTTCGTCCATATCATCATCAGGGCCAATAGAGACTGTGATCAAATTTTCTTGCTCACCAACAACATGTTCCATTGCTGCCCTAAATTCACCTGCCAAAGCGCCATGCGTAACCAACACCAAGCCAATCATCTATCTCACCATCATTTTTACCGAACGGATTTACATACTGAGCTTGTTTTAATTTAGAAGCAATCAAAATTATCTTCACTGCACACCTTCGTAGTATAATATGCCTGTCGACATCTTGCAAAGCACCAGCTACCAGCCAACTGTTTTTGTGCTGCATGTACTGGGCAGCACTCCTGCCAAAGCTCTGGAAGTTTGCATTATATTTGGCACTGCGTGCGTTCGCTCCGCTCTCTAGCTAAGCCACTCAGCCGCTGGTCGGATGTGAGTTCGGCACCCAAATTGATTTCATTAAGCTAAGTTAGCTGGAGTTTGGCGAAACTCTGAATTTCGGTGCACCCCAACAAATTCTGAGTATGCTGCTTGGTGCTATACTGCCTATCATGGAAAAAGAGTCCGAAGCCGATAGGCAGAGGCAAGCGCGACTGCGCGTCGCCGTTAGGCGTGGCAAGAGAGCGGAGCGAACGCACGCTAGTGCTTATAGCCTACCGATAGGTGGGCGAAAAAGAGAGGCGAAGCCGAACGAAAAAATGCAAACTTCCAGAGCATCAACAACCAGCCAACTGTCTTTTTACAGCCCAAACCAGTCAGCACCAAGCATCAACTTACAAGAGCTTCCCTCGCGTATGCGCATAAAGCGCAGCCCGAACCCGCGCTTTCGCCAACCCATCATCCTTATGTATCTGTATATACGCCAGCTTAACCTCCAATATATACCGATACTGATCCTCAACTTCAGGCATACGTTCAGGCAAATCATCCACAATCTCAACATATAAATCAATCGGCGCAGGCGACTTATGAGGCACTTTTATAATACCAAGCCCGCGCACTTCGAGCATGCCTTCAATATTTTTCGGGCAACGCGCCACTAATTTGACGCTCTCCCCACGCTCATCGCGCCCAATATGGGTTTGGTCATCCGCCACCAGCAAGCTGCCGCCGCTATTGAGCAATACATTGTCAAACCCATGAGCATCATTAAGCAAATCCAAGGCCAAAGCCGATTTTCCAATGCCAGATGGCCCGCCAATTAAAATGCCAAGCCCATCCAAAAAAATACTAGTGGCATGCATAAGATGACCAGTGCCGCTTTTATCTTCAACTATTTCGTTAGACATTAATTTGCTTTCGCCACAGATCCAACAGGCAATTTAATCGAAAACTTCGCGCCCAATATCTGATCATTTACCACAATATTCTCGGCAGATATAGTGCCTTGATGCGCTTCGATAATCTGTTTGCAAATTGACAAGCCAAGCCCCGAATTATCGCCAAAATCTTGTTTTATATATTTATCAGGGTCAACATCCATCATATGCTGTCGGTCAGTGTAAAACCGCTCAAATATCCGCTCAAAATCCTCAGCTTGAATGCCCGCACCTTCATCTAAAATATCAATATAAATATGCCCACCCATGCGCCGCATAATCACATCAATCTCACTATTTTTAGGCGCAAACGAGCGGGCGTTGCCAATGATATTTTGCACCACTTGGCCCAACCGAATGTTATGCCCAGCAATTAAAAATGCTGCATCGCCCTCATATACATCGCCAGTTGGCTCTGCAATATCTAGCAAAATCTGCGCCTCTCCATCCCGTTTGGTCTCATTGGCAATCAACACCAAAGTCTCCAGCAAAGCCCGTAAATCCACCTCTTCTTTTTCTTCACGCGCCAATTCGGCATCCAAGCGCGAGGCATCACTAATGTCAGTAATCAACCGATCAAGTCGCTGCACATCTTGTAAGATAATCTCCATCAATCGCTTTTTATTCTCATCGCTTTTGGCAATAGGCAGAGTTTCAACCGCACTGCGCAAACTAGTCAGCGGGTTTTTAAGCTCGTGCGAAACATCGGCCGCAAACCGTTCAATCGCCTCAATGCGGCTAAACAAAGCTTCAGTCATTTTGCCCAAAGAGCCAGACAAATGTCCAATCTCATCACGCCGGTGCGAATAATCAGGAATTAAATCAGCATTAGCAATGTCCTTGCCAACCTCTTCCGCCGCATTGGCCAAACTGCGAATCGGCAAAGCAATGGTTTGCGCCAAAAAGAACGAAAGCACAATGATCACCACCGCCGCAATGGCAAATAATTTAAACAGATTAACCTGCTCGGTCGCCACCATAGCCTCAATGTCACTGCCTTTAGTAGATAAAAACAAAATACCCAAAACCGAGCGCAATTTCTGTATCGGCACCGCTACAGACAATACCAAATTGCCATTTTCATCAACCCGCACATTGGTACCGGCTTCACCGTTTAACGCGGTTGCCACTTCCGAATATTTACGGCCATTCTCGCCCGAATATTCTTTATAAAGCGCCAAATCACGGCGCAAATAGCCCAATTTCACCCAATTCCACAACTCTTCATACCATGCATTGTTAGTTTCGCCCAACGGCGCCAACTCCCTTTGCAAAATATCACCACCCGCATAAAGTGAGCGCGAATCAAGCAATAAAACCCCTTCGGCATCAAATATTCGCGCGCGGGTTTTTTTCTTTAACAATGAATGGCGTAATATTTCTGCGGCATCTTCAGGGTCAATCGGCACGCTAATGGTCGAATAAACATCATCTTGGCTAATGTCGATATCAGCATTGTCTTCAAGCAATTCATCAATGCTAAAATCAAATTCACCAAAATCCTCTTCACTGGCACTGGCACTCAACGCCCCCGCAATCACCACACTCTGGGTAATCAGGCTTTCCAATTTAGCGTCAATCAAGCCCTCTTTGGTTTGATCAAGATATAAAATGCCCGATAGCAAAATCGCCAAAGCCACCACATTCATCACAATGATGCGGCCATAAATAGAGCGAAAACCAAAAAATCTAAACTTGCGAAAATCGCGCTTAAAAAACCCAAACAAGACCGACTTCAAAGTCGATCTTGTAGGCTTTACATTCGATTTTTCAGCATCTTGTGCCACGGTTAGGATCCAGTTTTATAACGATAGCCAACGCCATAAAGCGTTTCAATATTGTCAAAATCATCATCAACCATTTTAAATTTCTTGCGCAAGCGTTTTATATGGCTATCAATAGTGCGGTCATCCACATAAATTTGCTCATCATAAGCTGCGTCCATCAAGCTATCGCGGCTTTTCACAATGCCAGGGCGCAGAGCTAATGATTCCAAAATCAAAAACTCAGTCACCGTCAAAACCACTTGTTTTTCAGCCCACAAAACTTCGTGGCGCTCGCGGTCCATATGCAACAGGCCTTGCTCTAATATATTGTCACTCGCCGTCGCAACGTCTGTGCCGGCAGTTTTACTCACTTCACGCGCAGCGGTGCGGCGCATAATGGTTTTAATTCGCTCAATCACCAAACGATGCGAAAATGGCTTGGTGATATAATCATCAGCGCCCATTTTAAGCCCAAATAACTCGTCAATCTCATCATCTTTAGAGGTTAAGAAAATAACTGGAAATTGATCATTCTGGCGCACGCGGCGCAACAATTCCATACCATCCATACGCGGCATTTTAATATCAAATATCGCAATGTCAGGCTTGTTATGCGTAAACCCATCTAACGCATCAGCGCCATTATTATATGTGGCCACTTCAAACCCTTCGGCTTCGAGCGCAATGGATACAGATGTGATGATGTTCATATCGTCATCAACGAGTGCAATTTTCGGCATATTTTCCTCATCATTTTAAATCAGTATATGTCAATAACCGCAAAAATTGAACAAAATAAGGCAACTTATGCAAGACACCATTTTACCCCCATACTTTAGTCAATTATGCTCATTTTATTTACTGCAACGTTTCAGTAAAATCATACCCACAATATAATACCATTAAGCCCATTTTACGATTGCACTTTTTCAAAACTTGTCCTAATGGTAACTTGTGTTTTAACTCGCATTAGTATGCTTGATAAGACATTTTCTCCTGGGCGGGAGAAATTTAACGGGCAATATATAAACAGTACCAATATCAAATTGGTATTATTTTTATCAATTGTCTATGGGCGTAAATTGATTGGTTAAGGGCCGATCTAAAAAATGGATGGCTAACGGCCATTTCATTAAAGGAGACAGGATATGAACATCCTAGAAAGGTATGCTCACGACCAGTTGAGTCGCGACCACCTAGAAGAGACGACTGGATTTAAAAATCTTAAACATGTGCATATAAACAATTCGGCAGCCGAATTGTTTCAAATGGCCGTTCAACTTGGCGAAGGCGAAGTTGCAAAAGGCGGTGCTTTGGTTGTCCAAACGGGCAAACATACGGGCCGTAGTGCCTCTGATAAATTTATCGTGCGCGATGCCACAACCGAAGATACGGTTTGGTGGGACGCCAATAAATCAATGACACCTGCACAATTTGACACTCTTTATCAGGATTTTTTAAACCATGGCTCATCTACAGAAAATGGGGGCAAAACCCTCTTTATCCAGGATTTATTTGGCGGTGCTGACCCGCAAAACACACTCCCCACGCGCATCTTTACAGAATATGCATGGCACGCGCTCTTCATCCAACATCTCCTACGTGAAGGCACACCAGAGCAACTCGAAAACTTCGAAGCCGAAATGACCATCATCAATCTGCCAAGTTTTAAGGCAGATCCTGCGCGTCATGGCTGCGAGAGCGAAACCGTCATTGCCTGCGATTTTACCCGCAAAATAGTGCTGATAGGCGGCACAAGCTATGCTGGCGAGACCAAAAAAAGCGTCTTCTCCATGCTTAACTTCCTACTGCCTGCCAAAGGCATCATGCCGATGCATTGCAGCGCCAATATTGGCGATGAAGGCAGCGCCATATTCTTTGGTCTGTCTGGCACTGGCAAAACCACCTTAAGCGCCAACCCCGATCGTATTTTGGTCGGCGATGATGAACATGGCTGGTCAGAAAATGGCATCTTTAACTTTGAAGGCGGCTGTTACGCCAAAGTGATTCGCTTGTCAGAAGAGGCAGAGCCAGAAATTTTCGCCACCACGCAATCTTTTGGCACAGTGCTCGAAAATGTGGTGATGGACCCCATCACCCGTGAGCTAGATTTAGATGATGGCTCATTGACCGAAAACACCCGCTCAGCCTACCCGCTCAGCGCCATTCCCAATGCCAATGAGAGCGGCACAGCAGGCATGCCAAAAAACATCATCATGCTCACCGCCGATGCCTTTGGTGTGTTGCCACCTTTATCACGCCTCTCCCCAGAGCAAGCCATGTATCACTTCTTATCTGGTTATACAGCAAAAGTGGCTGGCACCGAAAAAGGCGTCACCGAACCACAAGCCACCTTCTCCGCTTGCTTCGGCGCGCCTTTTATGTCTCGTCACCCAAGCGACTATGGCAATTTGTTGCAAAAGCTCATCAAACAGCATGATGTAAAATGTTGGTTGGTCAATACAGGCTGGACAGGCGGCGCATATGGCACAGGCAATCGCATGCCCATCAAAGCCACCCGTGCTTTACTAAATGCCGCTTTAAGTGGTGATTTAGACGATGCCGACATGCGCATTGATGAAAATTTCGGCCTCCAAGTGCCAATTGAAGTCGCCAATGTCGACAGCAAATTGCTCACCCCACGTGATACATGGGCTGACAAAACCGCCTATGACCATCAAGCAAAAGCTTTGGCCAAAATGTTCCGCGATAATTTTGAGAAATATCAAGATCGTGTGAGTGACGCCGTTTTAGCCGTTGCCCCCAAGGGTTGAACCGAAGTAAATCATACGTAGGAAAAACCCTAATCATTTGTTTGATTAGGGTTTTTCCGTTTCTCCCCCACCGCTCACAGACTTGTTATTACATGTGAGTTGCTAAACCGACCCATGGCAAATAATATACACTCAATCAAATTGAAGAGGACAGATGCCATGAATAGACGTAATTTTATCCGCAATACATTATTAACCGGCGCCGCCTTGGCCGCCACGCCGCTTTTCGTCCATGCAGAAGGCAATAGCAGCCTTAAAAATTTCGATAAATGGCAGTTGAGCGACAAACAATGGCGCCAACGTCTAAACAAAGCTCAATATAACATCATGCGCAATGCCGATACCGAGCGTGCTTATAGCAATAGCATGGAAAAAAACAAGCAAGTCGGCACCTATCATTGTGCAGGTTGCGATCTAGCCGCCTATAGCTCCGAACATAAATTCGAAAGCGGCACAGGCTGGCCTAGTTTCTGGCAACCCATCGACAAAGCCTTTGTTGAAACCGAACGCGACTTTAAACTCATCTGGCCACGTACCGAAGTGCATTGCGCCCGCTGTGGCGGCCATCAAGGCCATGTGTTTAACGATGGCCCAGAGCCAACAGGTTTGCGTTATTGCTTAAATTCAGCATCAATAATTTTCAAAGCCGCTTAAGCTTAAACTCACTAAAGGAAACAATATGAAAAAATTCATTCCCGCATTAGCCATGAGCTTAATTATGAGCACATTCATGGTCTCAGCGCCGCAAGCTGCCACCGCCAAAGCCGTATTTGCAGGTGGTTGCTTCTGGTGCATGGAAGGCCCGTTCGACAAGCTAAAAGGCGTCACCGCCACCACATCGGGCTATGCCGCAGGCAAAGCCAGCACCGCCAACTATGGCCAAGTGTCATCTGGCGGCACCGACCATGTCGAAGCCGTTCAAATAACCTATGACCCCGACATCATTTCATACGCCACCTTGCTAAAAACCTATTGGGTTAACATCGATCCGTTCGATGCCAGAGGCCAATTTTGTGACAAAGGCCACCAATATACCACCGCCATTTGGACAAAAAACAGCGAAGAGCGCCAAGCCGCAAACGCCAGCAAAGCCGATTTCCAAAAACTTGCCAAAGGCAATGGCAGCTTCAAAACCGACATAACCAATTATGTATCTTTCTACCCTGCCGAAGATTACCACCAAGATTATTACAAGAAAAACCCCATACGCTACAAATATTACCGCGGCGGCTGCGGCCGCGACAGACGCCTAAAAGCCGTCTGGGGAAACTTAGCTAGTCATTAATAAAATGCCACCCTTCGGGGTGGCTTTTTATTAATTAGTTTTTTTTGGTTCGCTGCGCTCTCTATTAGCACTGCGTGCGCAAACTCCGTTTGCTTGCCACGCCTAACGGCGACGGCCAGTCGGCCTTGCCTCACCCTACGGGTTCGGACTTTTTTTCCTAGAAAAGCACAATGAGTAACAGTTTGGCACCTATACTCGGAGCTTCGCCAAACTCTAGCTCACTAAGCGTAATGCGGTAAGGTTGGGTGGTGTGTCTGCGTCCCACCAGCGGCTGAGTGGCTTAGCTAGAGAGCGGAGCGAACGCACGCAGTGCCAAACATAAAGCAAACTTCCAGAGCCTAAGCAAGGACACCACCTATATTCGGAGCGTCACCAAACTCTAGCTTACTAAGCGTAATGTAGTTAATTGAGATGCCGAATCCGCCTCCGACCAGCGGCTGAGTGGCTTAAGCTAGAGAGCGGAGCGAACGCACGCAGTGCCAAACAAAAATGCAAACTTCCAGAGCCTAAGCAAGGACACCACCTATACTCGGAGCTTCACCAAACTCTAGCTTACTAAGCGTAATGTAGTTAATTGAGGTGCCGAATCCGCCTCCGACCAGCGGCTGAGTGGCTTAAGCTAGAGAGCGGAGCGAACGCACGCAGTGCCAAACATAATGCAAACTTCCAGAGCCTAGACAAGGACACCACCTATATGCAGTGCCAAATATAAACTTAAACCTTAACCGCCGAAATCAAAAGTTGCACAGCCGCTTCCGCGTCATCCCGCTCCCGGCCCCGCAAAATCAATTCAACATACCCATGCAACATCGACCACAAAGCAAACCCCATCATGTCAACATCATCTTTCTTAAACGCACCTTCAGCCTGACCCTTTAAAATAATAATTTTCAAAATCTCAAACATCTGGTTCGAAAGCGCCGATAATTCCACATTAGCCGCATCATTCTGTACAAAACCACCATTCATCAACCGATAAATCTCAGCATGTTGCATGGCAAATTCAACATAGGCCAAAGACGCATCACTTAGCTGCTCAGCACTGGCTTTATCTGGTACTTTTAAGCATGCCGCCATTTTCAACATAAGCTGCTTAAAACCTTTAGTCGCCACTTGCAGCAAAACCGCATCTTTATTTTTATAATGCCTGTAAAGCGCAGTATGGCTAATGCCAATCTCATCCGCCAAATGCCGCATGGTCAGTTTTTTGCCGCCTTCACCTTGCACAATAGCAAACGCAATATTCACCGCATTTTGTTTCACATCACCTTTATGATAGCCCATATTTCCATTCATTCTTATTTTAGAATAGCTGTAATTTATATTGTATTTGCAAACGATTCAAATTACAAATAGCATATAAATCTAACTCATTCTATCGGAGAATTATTATGATCGGCGTTGGCGATACATTACCAGAATTCAGCCTTGTAGGCGTAAAACCCGGCTTTAACCTACCAGAAGAAGGCGGCAAAGACGCTTTTGAAGAACTAACCAATGCAAGCTTTGCAGGCAAATGGAAAGTTATCTATTTCTATCCGAAAGATTTTACTTTCGTATGCCCCACTGAAATCGTAGCTTTCGCCGCATTAAATGACGATTTTGATGCCAGAGGTGCCGTCGTCATCGGCGGCTCTACCGACAATGAATTCTGCAAACTAGCTTGGCGCCGCGATCATGCCGATCTTAACAAATTAAACCAATGGAGCTTTGCCGACAATGGCGGCGTATTCATGGATGCCCTCGGCATTCGCGATGCAGGCGCAAATGTAGCCCTCCGCGCCACATTCATCGTAGATCCTGAAAATGTCGTTCAACATATCAGCGTCAACCCCCTATCAGTTGGCCGTAACCCAGAAGAAACATTGCGCATTCTAGATGCCATCCAAACTGGCGTTAACTGTGGCTGCAACCGAGAAGTCGGTGGCGAAGTTCTTTAGCAACAGCCAAATATAATTTTAAAAGCCTCCTTATCATTTGGAGGCTTTTTTATTTATAAACACCTCACAAACCACTTATTCCTGTCCCCCAAACATGTTGAAAAATATGACAAAAAACTCAGATTTATACAATCAAGATCCCAACAATTTTGCCATTGATGAAACAGAACATCCCTTCATCACCTACAAACGCTATCACCCTGATATGCCAAATGGTGCAAAAGCCACCTCAGAAGCCTTCTACCAACATATGAACAAGCGCCGCACAATACGACATTATTCACCCGAACCCGTCCCGCGCACCATCATCGAAAACTGCTTAAAAGTCGCAGGCACCGCGCCATCTGGCGCCCATCAACAACCATGGCATTTTTGCGCCATTTCAAACCCAAAGGCCAAAGAGGTTATCCGCAACGCCGCCGAAGTCGAAGAAGAAGCATTTTATGAAAGCAAAGCCAGCCCCGAATGGCTCAATGCACTCGCTCCATTAGGCGTGGATAGCAACAAACAATTCATCGAAACCGCCCCTTGGGTCATCGCCATTTTTGCTAAAAAATATGGCATTGACGAGAACGGCAACAAAATAAAACACTATTATTTCAACGAATCCGTCGGCCTCGCCACGGGCATGCTCATCACCGCATTGCACAATGTCGGCCTCTCAACATTAACTCACACACCCAGCCCCATGGGCTTTCTAAACGAACTCTGCGACCGACCCAAAAACGAAAAACCCTATATGCTACTCATCATCGGCTACCCCGAAGATGAATGCCAAGTCCCCGACATAAAACGCCTCCCCCTAGACAAAATCAGCAATTTCATCGAATAAATGCAACCCCCAAACACCTTAGCATAGGCTGCAAAAAGACAGCTAGCTGATAGAAAATGCTCTGGAAGTTTGCATTTTTTCGTTCGGCTTTGCCTCTCTTTTTCGCCCACCTATCGGTGCGCTATGGCCCCTGCGGGCGCACGCCTCCGCGTACTTGCTACGGGCTATCCGCCCGACGGCCAGTCGGCCTTGCCTCAGCCTAACGGCTTCGGACTCTTTTCCCAAGCAAAGCACAATGAGTAAATAGTTTGGCACCTATATGCGGATTGTCACAAACCTCCAGCTCACTAAGTTTAATGTAGTTGATTGGGGTGCCGAACTCACATCCGACCAGCGGCTGAGTGGCTTAGCTAGAGAGCGGAGCGAACGCACGCAGTACCAACAGAGAGCAACGCGAACGTATAAACCACTAAATATAATTGAATAATGAGCCAAATTGAATATGATGAATCAACAACAAATTCGGAGGCAGCTATGCCCAACAAACCTCACCTATATTTAGTAGACGGTTCTTCATTTATATTCCGCGCCTACCACGCACTCCCCCCTCTCACCCGCAAATCAGACGGCACGCCCATCGGCGCCGTCTCCGGCTTCTGCAACATGCTGTGGAAGCTCATCCAGCAAGCCCGCACCCCCGAAGGCCCCAGCCATCTCGCCGTCATCTTCGATGCCAAAGGCAAAACCTTCCGCAACGACATCTACCCCCAATACAAGGCCCACCGCCCACCAGCACCAGAGGACCTAGTCCCACAATTCCCTATCATCAAAGAGCTAGTGCGCGCCTTCCATGTCCCCTCCATCGAAAAGGTTGGTTTCGAAGCCGATGACATCATGGCCACCTACGCCAAAGAAGCAGTCGCAGCCGGCATGAAAGTCACTCTCGTCACCTCTGATAAAGACATGATGCAACTCATCAATGACGATGTCGATATGCTAGACACTATGAAAAACAAGGTCATTTCCTATGACGAAGTGATGGAAAAATTCGGCGTCCACCCCAACCGAGTTATCGACATTCAAGCATTAGCAGGCGATAGCGCCGACAACGTCCCAGGCGTGCCAGGCATCGGCGTCAAAACCGCCGCCCTACTCATCAACGAATATGGCGATTTAGACACATTGCTAGAACGCGCCAGCGAAGTGAAACAAAATAAACGCCGCGAAAACCTCATAGAATTCGCCGACCTAGCCCGCGTCAGCCGCACCCTCGTCACCCTCAAACAAGATGTCGAAATGGACGAAAAAGTCCAAGATTTCAAACTAGCTTATCCCGACATCACGGAACTACTCAACCACCTACAAGAACTCGGCCTCAATTCAGCAGTCAAACGCATTGCCAACGCTCATGATGCCGATATCCCAAAGCAAGAAACACCACAAGCCGACACTCCAGCCCCAGTAGCAGCCGACGGCGACACGCCCGCCAACCTAGCCGCCAAACGCCGCGCCACTTTGGCCGCATTACCCGTAAAACTCGATGATTATCAAAGCATCATCACCTTAGATGCGCTCAATGATTACATCGCAAAAGTCTATGACAAAGGCCAAGTCAGCTTCGACCTAGAAACCAACAGCCTCGACCCAATGGTCGCCGACATAGCAGGCATCTGCCTATCAACCGAAGCAGGCGAAGGCGTCTACATCCCCGTTGCCCACAAAATCAAAACCGAAAAACTAGATCTATTCTCCGAAGAAGCCTCCGAAGAAAATGTCGAACAAATCGACTTTAAAACCGCCATGGACATCATCGGCAAAATGCTCGAAGACGACAGCATCCTAAAAATCGGCCAAAACCTAAAATACGACATCAGCGTATTAAAAAAATACAACATCAACCTCAAAAGCTTCCACGACACCATGCTCATTTCGGCCTCACTCGATACTGGCCGCACCAATCACGGCATGGATGCCTTGGCCGAATATCATTTCGACCACACGCCCATCGCGTTTAAAGATGTCTGCGGTAGCGGCAAATCACAAATCACTTTCGATTATGTGCCAATAGACCAAGCCACCAAATACGGCGCCGAAGATGCCGATGTCACCCTGCGCCTATTCCAAACCCTATACCCGCGCCTAGCCGCCGAACACGCCACCCAAGTTTACCAGTCAATGGAACGCCCCTTAGTCGATATCCTAGTCGATATGGAACAACACGGCATCAAAGTAGACCGCGAAAGGCTACTAGAGCTTTCCACCACCTTCGCCGCTAAAATCGAAATCCTAACCAAAGAAATTTACGAATTGGCAGGCCAAGAGTTTAACATTGGCAGCCCCAAACAATTGGGCGAAATCCTATTCGAAAAGCTTGCCCTCCCCGGCGGCAAAAAAACCAAAACAGGCGCGTGGCAAACCGGCGCAAAAATACTCGACGACCTAGCCGCCGAAGGCCAGGAACTCCCCGTAAAAATGCTAGAATGGCGCGGCCTCTCCAAACTAAAATCCACCTATACCGACAGCCTGCCCAATCATATCAACCAAACAACAGGCCGCATCCACACCAGCTACGCCATGGCCCACACCACCACAGGCCGCCTAGCTTCAACCGATCCAAACCTGCAAAACATCCCAGTGCGCACCGAAGAAGGCCGCATGATCCGCACCGCCTTCATCTCCGAAGTTGGCCACCAACTCATCTCGGCCGATTACAGCCAAATCGAACTGCGCCTCCTCGCCCACATTGCCGATCTAAAAACCATGAAACAAGCCTTCGCCGATGGCGTCGACATCCACGCCATGACTGCATCCGAAATGTTCGGCGTGCCCATCGAAAACATGGATGCATCCATAAGACGCCAAGCCAAGGCCATTAATTTTGGCATCATCTACGGCATTTCAGCCTTCGGTTTATCCGCACAACTAGGCATCACCCGCACCGAAGCCAAAGATTACATCACAAAATATTTCGAACGCTTCCCCGGCATCCGCGATTATATGGAAGACACCAAACAATTCGCCCGCGACAATGAATATGTAAAAACCATATTCGGCCGCGTTTGCCACATGCCGCATATAAACGACAAAAACGGCATGCACCGCGCCTTCACCGAACGCGCCGCCATCAACATGCCCATCCAAGGTGCCGCCGCCGACATCATAAAACGCGCCATGATTCAAATGCCCGCGGCCCTCACAAATGCAAACCTAAAAGCCAAAATGTTACTACAAGTGCATGATGAATTAATCTTCGAAGCCCCCAACAACGAGGTCGAAGCCACCATAAAAATCGCCAAAACCATAATGGAAAACGCCCACAACCCCGTAGTCGACATCACCGTCCCCCTAAAAGTCGACGCCCAAGCCGCCTTAAATTGGAATGACGCACATTAACGTTTGGCTACGCCTCTCTTTATACCTGCCCCCGCGGGCGCTTGGCTCCGCCAAGCTTGCTACCGCCTAACGGCGACGCGCAGTCGCGCTTGCCTCACCCTACGGGCGAGGACCCTTTTCCCACGATAAGCACATTGAGCAATAAAATAATATAGCACCAATACTCGGAGCCTCTCCAAACTCGAGTTAACTAAGCGTAATGAGGTTAGGTTAGGTGGTGAGTTCACGTCCCACTAGCGGCTGAGTGGCTTAGCAAGCGATGCGGAGCATCGCGCACGCAGTGCCAAGCAAAAATGCAACCTTCCAGAGCTTCAACTACCAGCCGACTGTCTTTCTACAGCCCACACAGCTGATTCGCCCACCCAAGCCACCCCCCATTATAACCAAACAAACAACGGCAAAACCCACACCTTATTCATCAACCCAGATAACCTCCCACTCGAAATTTATCAAGTATAGTCATTTTTACACAAGCTAAGTCACGCAAAAGCTTAACGATTATTAACCATAATATAAGACAGCTACACTATGCTTGACTCCACAAGTAAAAACACCGTTTAATATTCCCTTTGATTCAAAAAAAATGTCATGAATCTTCTATATTTGTGACCTGAATAACAACAATAATGATTCAAATTCTTGGGAGAAGAAAATGAAAAAAACCACAAAGTTATTGCTACTTTCAAGCTTAGCCTCGCTCAGCTTCATGTCAGTAGCCAATGCCGAAACCATCAATCTACGCATTATGGAAACCACCGATTTGCACGTTCATATGGTCGATTATGATTACTATTCCGACCGCCAAAACGACCAAGTCGGCTTGGCTAAAGTCTCGTCATTGCTCACCGCCGCACGCGCCGAAGTGACAAACAGCATGTTTTTCGATAATGGCGACCTATTACAAGGCAACCCATTGGGCGATTATGTCGCCAAAAAAGTTGGCCTCAAACCCGGCGAAATTCACCCCGTTTACAAAGCCATGAACCTGCTAAATTATGATGCAGGCAACATTGGCAATCACGAGTTTAACTATGGCCTAGAATTCCTAAAAAACTCAACCGATGGCGCCAATTTCCCCTACACCAATTCAAACGTATATGTTGATGATGGTGATGGCGATAAATCAAACGACAAAAACCTATACGCCCCTTACCTAATACTAGATCGCGAATTTGCCGATACCGAAGGCAATATGCAACAGGTTAAAGTCGGCGTCATTGGTTTCACCCCTCCGCAAATCATGCAATGGGATAAAGTCAATCTAGAAGGTAAAGTTTGGGCTGCCGACATTGTCGATACCGCCAATAAATACATCCCGATTATGAAGGCCGAAGGCGCCGACATCATCATCGCCATTCCGCATTCTGGCATTTCTTCATCCGACCGTGTTGGCGGCGAAGCCAATGCATCGGCCTATCTATCCAAAATCCAAGGCATCGATGCCATTCTATTTGGTCATTCTCACGCCTTCTTCCCCAGCGAAACATTTAAAGATTTCCCGGGTGCCGATGTAGAAAAAGGCACATTAAACGGCGTTCCATCCACCATGCCAGGCTTCTGGGGCTCGCATCTAGGTGTGATCGATCTAGAGTTAGAAAAAGATGGTGACGGCTGGAAACGCGTTGATGGCCAGTCAGAAATTCGCGGCATTTACCGCCGCGATGGCCGCACAATCGTGCCATTGGTGACAGCCGATAACAACATCGTCAAAGCTGTAGAAACCGAACATTTAGCCACCATCGCTTATATGAATGAAAAGCTCGGTAAACTATCCGCGCCAATCAATTCTTATTTTGCTCTCATGTATGATGATCCATCAATTCAAATCGTCAACAATGCCCAGCTTGCATATGTTAAACAACAATTGCAAGGCACCGAATATGGCGATCTGCCTGTGCTAAGTGCAGCCGCACCATTTAAATCTGGCGGCCGCATTGGCGCTAGCTATTACACCGCCCTAACCGCTGGTGACATTGCCTATAAAAACATTGCTGATTTGTATATTTACCCCAACACATTGCACATTGTTAAGCTGAACGGTGCTGAGGTAAAAGAATGGCTCGAAATGTCAGCCCGCCAATTCCTACAAATTGACCCAGAAAAATCTGGCGATCAAGAGCTAATCAACCCCGATTTCCGCTCATATAACTTTGATGTAATCGACGGAATCAACTATGAAATCGACATCACAGTGCCCGTGCGTTACAACAGCAAAGGCGAAATGGTATCAGACAGCCACCGCATTAAAAACGTCATGTTCGAGAGAAAACCTTTAGATAACGCCATGATGTTCGCAGTCGCCACCAACAACTATCGCGCCTCAGGCGGCGGCAGCTTCCCAGGTCTAGATGGCAGCAAAACCATCGTCGAAAGCCCAGATCAAAACCGCATCGTATTAGGTAATTATATCTTCGAACAAGGTACAATTGATCCATCAGCCGATGGCAACTGGAAATTCGCACCGATTGGCACAGATGTAAATCTAGTGTTTATCTCCAGCCCCGATGGCGAAGATTTTGGCAAAGCCCAAGGCATAGAAGTCGTCGGCGAAGCCCCAGACGGTTTCACTCAGTATCGCTTAGTGATTAAATAAGCTTCAAATTTAAAAAAACAAAAAGGGTGTGCCTTACCGCACACCCTTTTATCAAATTTTATCCGCTGGATGGTCACCATTCTGATGCAAAATCAGCCCCGTCACCGCTCCATTTGCGTCAAATTTAAAACTAATTTGCGCATCAACCACTTTAAAATAAAACTCATTTTCACTTTTCATATATATAGCATTTTTGCTCTGTCCTGTGGCTTGTATATATAGTTGCCCGTCCTCTTGACTTACCGACAATATAAAATCAGGTGTCAACTGATAATCACCAACATATTTATCAGCATCTTTCACTTTCACAATCTTTTCTGCAATCAAATCATCAAGCCTATTCTCCAATATTGCCCAGCCAATTCTGTCGACATTATCTTGCGAATTACTTAGCACAAATACACCCTGCTTTGCCTGCTTATCAAACCCAATAAAAGACCGATAACCGCCCGTGCCACCATTATGCCAAACATATGATTTATCGCCATCATCCCGAATAAGCCAAGCCAAACCAATAGACATTTGCGGCGCCGCAAATTCAGCGTTAATTTCATGGCTCAACGTCACTGCATCAGCCAAAGCCGAAGCAGCTACATCCATATTTACCCACATATATTTCATCATATCATTTGCGCTTAACCGCAGCGCGCCTGCCCCTGCAAAAGTGGGCAAATCCCAATGGGCAGTCGCCTCGCCAGCCACATCATGCCCAGTTGTAAACCGAGACAGTTGTTCCCCACTAAGCTCAATGCCAGTATCTCTCATAGCCAGCGGCATTAGCAAATTCTGCTTGATTAAGTCTTCATAACTCATGCCAGCTTTCAATGCCAAAACATGTCCCAATAGGCCCATGCCTAAATTTGAATATTCAGTTTCCGCCCCAATATCACGGCTCAATTCATAGCCCGACAAAAATTCATATAAATCTTGCACACTATAATCAACATAGGGGTTATTTATATCTTTAGGCGCCATATTATCAGGCAATCTAGGCAAACCAGAACGGTGAGTCGCCAAATCTAACAAACTAATTTGCTGGCCATTTCGTGTCGGCATTGTCACATTGTCGGGCAGATAGTCCGCCACAGAATCAATAAGTTTCACCTCACCTTTCTGCACCATATCGGCCAATAAAATCCCTGTAAATGTCTTGCTTATCGAGCCAATTTCAAAAATGTTATCAGCATCAATTTCAAAGCCATTTGCCTTTGCACTTTGCCCCAAACTAATAATATAGCTTTGCTGATCTTTAACCAAACCCACAGTTAAGCCTACCGCATAACCATTTTCAATACGGGTTTTCAACGCGGCTTCAATCTCATCAACATTAAAATCATCAGCATAAGCCACCATAAGGCCGCTCGCCATCAAAGCCATTATGAATACTGTTATAAAACGTCTATTCATAACCATTACCCTAAATATAGTTTAAAATTGCTCGCGTTATTCAAATAATATAAGTAGAAAAATTAATTTTACAATATACACAGAAACAATATGTCATATACTTTCATAATATTTCACAGTTACTGATTTCAGTTTTTCATCACGCACACCAAAATCGCTATAAGTCTGTTCAAGTTCGCGCACTATCGGCACATGGTTGGCGGTCGATAATTCACTGGCCCAGTCAACATCCTGCTCAAAATTTTGCGCGGTTAATTCTTGCCCCGATAGGCAGTTTTTCATCATTTGTTGCAATTGCGGTTCTGCCCATCTAAATGATGCTGCTGCAGCGCCTGCCTCAGCAGTTAATATGCCGTTCAATTGATTAAGTACCGCGCCGCAAGCAATCCAGTCCTCAAATGCAGGCCGCAAACCACCATGTTGCCAACGCTCCCCCGCCGCCACAAATTGCACATTTTTCACACCCGATATATTGATAAAATCTGCCACAGCCCTCGCATTGCGCAAACAACCCGCAATCACAATCGGCGCGTCAGCATATAAAGTTAAATGCGCGCCGTTCGGTGATGGCAAAATAATCGCATCATCTTTGCCCAAGCGGGTCAATGTCGCAGGCGATAAAGACAAACCACCTAAGCTGCGCCTCTGGGCACACACCACCGCCATAGCCTCAGCAAAAGCCGCAACCTCACCTTGCAAACCAAACGGAAAAACCCGCGCCCCCTTGGCCGTCGCCACTGTCGTTGCCGTGCTAAAACTCAAACAATCAACAATCACCACAATGTCAGCTTTAGCATTTAGCGCCGCCGCGCCCCATTCAACATGAATTTTCATTTCACCGCTAAGCTTTCAAATTGCCCAATGGCTTTATCAACCATGTCCAAACTATTATGCCAAAATTCTTCTTTTTCAATGTCGCGCTTTAAATGCTTCATCACCACTTGCTCGGCAGTCATGCTGCCCGTGTCACGCAATAAACCCGTATATAAATCATTAAACCGATCGCCCAATTCATCTTTTTGCTGATAAACTCCAAGGCTAAATAAATACCCAAACAAATAAGGATAATTGTAAAAACCCATGCCCGATATAGAAAAATGCAGCTTAGTCGCCCAAAAATACGGGTCATATTCGGCCAAACTATCACCATACCATTTGCCCCACGCATCGCCCATCAGCTTTACCAATTGCGGCTCAGGCACAAAACCACTCATCCGCGCATCAACCAATTTTCGCTCAAAATCAAACCGTGCAGGAATATTATTCAGCATGGCGGTTGCCATTTCGGCATCATTCCACCCAATCACCAATTTTGCATCTTCATCTTTGGCATGCGTAAATAAATAATCACGCACCAAATTTTCAGCAAAAATACTTGCCGTTTCAGCCAATGTCATCGGATATTGAGTGAGAGTTTTGTGCATATCACGCATCACCCAATTGTGCCAAGCATGGCCCAATTCATGCGCCAAAGTCGTCACATTGGTCATCGTGCCTTCAAATGTCATAAACACTCGCGGCTCGCGCGGCTCACTAAAACCTGTGCAATAAGCCCCCGTGCGTCTGGTGTCAGTCGGCTCTGCATCAATCCAACCTTTTTCGGCCATCATCACCACAAATGCGCCCATTTCGGGGTTAAACGCACTAAAACATTTAGCAATCAAATCAATCGCCTCATCATAAGTGTATGTGGCATTGCTGCTCACTGGCGCCGGCGAGGTTAAATCCCACGGCCGCATTTCATCAACGCCTAAATGCTTCTGCATACCCGCCAAAGCCCGATGCCCAATGTCACGCCGATCATAAGCCGCGCCCATCATCGCATCCAATGTTTTACGGCTCACATGGCTATCGCGCACCGCCTCATCCAAATAATGATATTCAGATATGCTAGAGCGTTTTTTGCGCTCCTCAATCCGCCACCCATTAATGCTGTTCACAATATAAGCCGCAGTTTCAGCGCGGCCAGACCACGCCTTTTGAGTCGCCCGCCAAGCTTGCTCGCGCGTATCACGGTCATCATCAAATTGCATATTAAAAATCTTAGCCAAACCATAAGTCTCGCCATTCACCTCACCGCTAAGCGATGACGACAATTCATTATATAAATTGCCCCACGCCTGCAACCCATTCTGCGCCATGGCCGAAATTAAATTCTCTTCATTCACACTCAACAATTGATCGCGATGGCCGCGGCTATAATCAATCTTAAATTGATAAGGCGCAATAAATTCTTGCCCATAAAGACTGGCAATAAACTCATCCGAAACACGGGTTAAAAACACCATAACCGGCGCAAATGCCTGCCCCATATTCGAGCCCAAACCCTGCATCACCGAAATAAGTTTTTTGGCCTCAACATTACCACTGTCAATCGTCGCCACACTCTGCACATAAACCGAAAGATTATGAATACGCGGCGAAATACCATCCAACCGCACAAACACCGCAGATAATTGCCCAGCAATCTCATCATTCCAATCAGGCAATTCACCGTTCAAATGATCAGCAAACAACTTAGTTTCCGCTTCAAGCGCAGTAACCTCTTCGCGCAATTCAGCAATGTCTTTGTTGATTTTCACATCATCAATATCGCTATAATGAACAGCATTGTCCCAATTTTGCAAATAAGCCATTTTTATCAGTCCCCCAAATCAAATTTAATACCCTGCGCCAATGGCAATTCTTTCGAATAATTCAAAGTCGATGTCATCCGCCGCATATAACCCTTCCAAGCATCCGAGCCACTCTCACGCCCCCCGCCAGTTTCCTTCTCTCCACCAAATGCTCCGCCAATTTCAGCGCCCGATGTACCAATGTTAACATTGGCAATTCCGCAGTCAGAGCCGCTTTCGCTGGTAAAAATTTCAGCTTCCAACACATCACGCGTAAAGATTGCCGAAGATAACCCCTGCGGCACATCATTTTGCCGCGCAATCGCATCATCCAATTCGCTATATTTAAACACATAAAGAATCGGCGCAAATGTCTCGCTCTGCACATTGCCATCAAGTTCAACAATCGCAGGGTTCACATAATAAGCATCAGGATGTTTTTCCTGCAATATCCGCTCACCACCCAAAATTTCAGCCCCATCAGCAGCCGCAATTTTAAGCGCCGCTTGCATATTATCAAACGCCTGCCCATCAATCAACGGCCCCACCAAAACCGCCTCATCCAACGGGTCACCAATGTTAATCTGCCCATAAGCAGCCTTCAACTTCGGCACTAGTGTGTCGTAAATATCATCATGCACAAACACACGCCGTGTCGACGTACATCTCTGCCCACAAGTCCCCACCGCACCAAACAAAATACCCTGAAACGCCAAATTCAAATCAGCCGAAGGCGCCACGATGATCGCATTATTACCACCCAATTCCAAAATACTTTTGCCAAATCTGTCAGCCACCTGAGCGCCAACAATCTTGCCCATAGCGGTACTGCCTGTTGCACTAATCAACGCCATTTTACGGCTCGCCACCATTTGCGCGCCCGCATCACGCTCACCAATAATCACTTGGCTCAAATTCAGAGGCGCATCAGCGCCAAATTCTTCCATCGCCTCCAACAAAATTTTCTGACAAGCCAGCGCCGTCACAGGGGTTTTTTCAGATGGCTTCCAAATCACACTATCACCACATATCAACGCCAAAGCCGTATTCCAAGCCCAGACCGCAACAGGAAAATTAAACGCCGAAATAATGCCAACAGGCCCCAATGGTTGCCAATATTCACGCATTTTATGCAATGGCCGTTCAGAGCTAATCGTCAGGCCGTATAATTGCCGGCTCACCCCCACCGCAAAATCACAAATATCAATCATTTCCTGCACTTCACCAAGGCCTTCTTGGTAAATTTTCCCGCACTCTAAAGCCACCAAAGAGCCAAGCGCATCCTTTTTATCACGCAAAATATTGCCCAATATACGCACCAATTCACCACGCCGCGGCGCAGGCACAGTGCGCCATTGCTTAAACGCCACCACAGACGCATCAATTTTAGCTTCAATAGAAGCCTCATCATCCATTTTCACATCAGCAATTTTACCGCCGTCAATCGGTGTAAATACAGCCAAATCACCACCTGCAATCAAGCCCGCATCCAAACCTAATTTGGCATAAATTTCGTTCATTTCCATACTTCACCTCACTATAAAATCGCTGATATGTGACAATTGACAGCCAATTTCATAAATGGCCGCCCGCACTCTATTAAAGTTTATATGTTTAGCCACATTAAATGGCAATGGCAATTCATCTGCCGATATATTTTTGCATAAGTAATCAGCCATTAATTTGCCCGTCACCGTCGCAGGCGCAATGCCGCGGCCACTATAACCCACAATCTGATAAACGCCTTTATGCACTTCTTGTATTTGCGGTATATTATTGGCCGATTTAGCAATCCTTCCCGCCCAAGCATACTCATATTTCAACTCACCAATATGCGGAAATGTCTTCGCAACCACATGCCGCGACCATTTTTTAAAGCCGTCCGCACTCGCCGTATGTATATTCCCCACTGTACCAACCAGCAGCCGACCTTCAGCATCCGTGCGAAACGAACGCATCACCGCCCCGCTATCCCAAACACCCATATTCGCTGGCAAGCATTGCTCACGCTGCACCTCGCTTAAAATTTTGCTCGCCAGCTGGCAATAATAGAGGCTTGTATATAGGCTTTTGTTATGACTCAATTTTTCTTCATAAGCATTGGTTGCCAAGATAATATCATTAGCAATAATATGGCCATATTGGGTTTTTAGCTGCATTTTTCCGCCTTTATCACCCGCACCCGCCACGCTTTGCTCAATGTCCAAAACTGCACTATGATTATATATTTGTACACCAGATTTTAGCGCCGCGCGTGCCAAACCAAGGCAATATTTAAGCGGCTGCAATGTACCAGCCCGGCTATCTTTCAACGCCCCATGATAATTTTCCGCCCGTGTCAGTTCATACGTCACATCTTTGTCAAGCAACTCAACATCCGCGCCATATGCCGCCAATTGCCCACGCCTCGCGCTCAAATATTTCATCGCTCGCGCATTATGTGCCAAATGCAAGGTGCCATTACGCGTATAATCGCAGTCAATTTTATGCGCCGCAATTAACTGATCAACATATCGCGGCGAATCAATTAAAAACTGATTGATTCGCTGCCCCTGCGTAACGCCCATTGACCTTACGGCATCCTCGGGCATAATCCACAGCCCAGCATTGGTTAAACCAACATTACGGCCAGATGCACCATAGCCAACATCATGCGCCTCCAGCACCACCACGTGTTTACCTTGTTGCGCCAAATGCAATGCACATGAAAGCCCCGTATACCCTGCCCCAACGATCGCCACGTCGGCATGTAACGTTTCACAAAGCGGTTTTAATTCAGCAATCGGTTTCGCCAAATGCCATAAATTCCGCGCTTTTTCCGCCATTCATTCACCTTATTTACCAGATAATAACCCCGTCACAATTGACATTTATGATGAAACCATTATATCTCAAAACATAGATGTTATGCCAATTTTTTAAGGAAGCAATCAATTATGTTAAGTGTCGTTATCATCACTTTAAATGAGCAGACCACAATCGCAAACATATTGAATGATCTTAAACAGCAAACAGTCAATGATTTTGAAGTCATTGTGGTTGATAGCTGCAGTGATGATGACACTATTGAAGTGGCACAAAAATTTTCCGACGATTTTAAGTATTTTAAAATCATAAAAAATGAAACACGCGGCGTCAGCCTCGGCCGCAATACAGGCGCCGCCGCTGCAAAATTCGAGCGCCTACTATTCCTAGATGCCGACACCCGCCTCAATTCAGATTTCATCAAACAAGCCTTAGACATTGTCGACACCCAAAAAATAGACATTGCAGGCGTTTATTGCGATATGAGCCAAGGCACACCAGCCAACCGCTCCACTCTGGCGTTGGTTAATGTCGGCCTGTGGTTCACCAAGTGGGTTTTTCCCACCATTGTTGGCGCCTGCATATTGTCCACCAAAACCGCACATTCTGCCGTTGGTGGTTTTAATGAAAAAATCCAAATCGGCGAAGACTGCGAATATGCTGTCAAAGCCAAAAGCGATAAAAAACTCAAATTTAACATGATATACCTCACTTTTAAATTCGATATGCGGCGTTTCGAGCAGGAGGGTCATATTAAAATCCTCTACATTTGGAGCATTGCCAATATAAGACGCTTCTTCATCGGCGAAATTACCAAAGACGAAGTGTCATATGAATTTGGTCATCATGCCAAGAAACATAAAAACCTCTAAATGCTAGATTTTATCGAGCTCCCCATCCCGCTCATCACTTTTCTTGTGGCCTTTGGTGATGCTTTATTTCCAGTCAATTTTTTCATTCCAGGCGAACCAGCTTTTTTATTAGCAGGGTTTGAACTTGGCAGTGGCAGGGGGTGGAATTTAGTATTTTTAGTCTATCTCGGTGCTGTTTTAGGCGATCAAACTTCCTATGGCATTGGCCGTATATTAGGCCCCAAAACCTTTAACCGCATCAAGGGGCGCAAACGTAGGCGTTTCATCGCCCATGGCCGCCTGCTCATCCAGCAAAAAGGCGCCAAATTCATCTTCGCCTCGCGCTTCTTAGGCCCCGTTTCTTGGGTCGCGCAAGCCATGGCGGGCGCATATAGGTTAAATTACCTGCGCTATACCTTAGCCAGCGTCAGCAGCATTTTATTGGCTCTGGCGCAATTCATTCTGGTTGGTTATCTGTCAGCTCTGGGCTATGAATTTTTCAATATTTATGAAATTTGGCTAATTGTTCAGGCCTTTTTGGTCGAAAACATTCTACTCTCAGCCCTCATCATTGCCGTCATAATTGGCTTTATTTGGTGGCTACAAAGTTTCATCCGCCGCAAATTCTTAAACCGCTTTTTTGCAACTTTTAAAAATAAAAGGTCAGACTAAGCCACGTTTGGCGAGGTTTCTCATCAAAGCCCCCACACCAAAAACCCATTCAGGCGCTTTAGTGGTTAAATTCACCCGATTGGTCAACATACCCAGTTTTGGTGATGAAACACGCACAATGTCACCAACTTTATGGGTAAAACCACTGCCTTTTTCGCCGCGATCATCAGTCGGCGCAAACATCGTGCCTGTATATAAAACCAAACCATCGGGATATTGATGATTGCGCGAAATGGTCTGGCCGACCAAATCCTCGATGTCACGGCTAATAAATTTCATCGATGAGCCATCGCTCAAATGATAACCATCTTCGCCGTCAACACTCATCGCCAAATCCATCTGGCGTATGTCGTCAAGCCCAAAACCATCATCAACCAGCCTGATAAATGGCCCCAGCGCCGCCGAGGCATTGTTATCCTTAGCTTTGCCCAACAATAAGGCAGAACGCCCCTCAAAATCACGCAAATTCACATCATTACCCAAAGTCGCACCAACAATTTTGCCCGCTGCATTGACCACCAAAACCACTTCTGGCTCTGGGTTATTCCATGTCGATTCAGGGTGAATACCAACTTCAAAACCAGCACCAACGCTAGACATAGTCGGCGCTTTGGTAAACACCTCAGCATAAGGCCCAATGCCCACTTCCAAATATTGGCTCCACATATCTTGCTCAATAAGAACTTGCTTAACCCGCTCAGCCTCATCGCTACCAGGGGTAATTTCAGCCAAATTCGCGCCGACTTTTTCGTTAATCACGCCGCGAATTTCGTCAGCAACCACGGGGTCACCCATGGCTTTTTCTTCAATCACCCGCTCTAACATAGAGGCAGCAAAAGTCACCCCATTGGCTTTGATGGCTTGCAAATCAATCGGCGTCAATAACCAAGGTTTTTGGTTATCTCCCGCACCATCATTATGCGGCACAGTGTTGGCCAATAATTCAGCGACAGAGCAAATTTTCACGCCAACATTATTCTGTAATATCGCCCGCGGGTTTTCGGCATTAATAAGCTCAGACATAGTCGCCACAGCCCGCGATACATCAAAAACATCACCACCACGCACCACCACAACAGCAGGGCCAGCAACCTCTGGCAGCCAAACGCGGCCAACCAAAGTTGCATTTGCGCCATCTGTTGGCAATGTATTTTCAACTGTCAATGCAGGAAACATATGTCAGACCTATCTTTTATTTTTGTTCAGGCTTCACTGTTCGGACAATGTTACCCATTTGGCATTATCTGCCGATGAATTCACCACCGCCAAAATAAATCTAACACCTTCAACACCATCGTCAATGGTGGGAAGCGCACCTGTATCCAGATTCCCCGCACGCGCTGCGCGAATAGACGCAGCCGCCTCATTATAAATGGTCGCAAAACCTTCTAAATAACCTTCTGGGTGGCCACCAGGCGTGCGTGTCACCGCATTGGCTGCATCATTAGCCCCCGCACCACCGCGGGTTAAAATACGCTTCGGCTCACCAAATGGTGTATAATACATAATGTTCGGATTCTCTTGCGCCCACTCAAGGCCGCCTTTGCTGCCATAAATGCGCAGGGTAAGATTATTCTCATTACCCACCGCCACCTGAGACGCCCACAACATACCTTTTGCTCCGCCCTTAAAACGCAACATCACATTGATATTGTCATCAACCAAACGACCATCAACAAACGCATCAATATCAGCCGATAGGCTATCAAGCTCCAGCCCCGTCACAAACCGTGACAAGTTATAAGCATGCGTACCAATGTCACCAACGCACCCACCAACGCCAGAGCGCTTCGGGTCAGTCCGCCACGCGGCTTGTTTATTGTCAGCATCAGTAGCCTCAGTCAACCAATCCTGTGCATATTCGGCTTGCACCATGCGTATATCGCCTAGCTCACCGCCAGCAATCATCGCCTTAGCTTGGCGAATGAGCGGATAGCCCGTGTAATTATGCGTCAGAATAAATAATTTGCCAGAGCTTTTGGCCGCAGCAGAAATCAACAAACTATCTTCCAAAGTGTTGCTCAATGGCTTATCACAAATCACATGAATACCGGCTTTTAAAAACGCAATCGCAGGCCCAGCATGCATATGATTAGGCGTTACAATCGCCACCACTTCAATACCGTCATCGCGCGCCGCTTCAGCCGTTGCCATCTCATCATAAGAACCATAGCTGCGCTTCGCATCAATGCCCAGCTCCAACGCCGAGGCCAAAGCCTTTTCAGGTGTGGAGGACAAAGCCCCCGCCACCAAATTAAACTGCCCATCAATGCGCATTGCAATGCGGTGAACCGCGCCAATAAACGCACCTTGTCCGCCACCAACCATGCCCAACCGAATCGGAGAATTATCAGTCATTACAAAAATCCTTATTTAATGCCCATCATATCGCGCAACATTTGCTTGTCAGGCGCACCGCCCGCAAAATCATCAAACGCTTTATCGGTAGTTTCAATGATATGGTCGTTGATAAAACCAACACCTTCAGCCGCACCTTGTTCAGGGCTTTTAATGCAACATTCCCACTCAAGCACCGCCCATGAGTCATAACCATATTGCGAAAGCTTAGAGAAAATACCTTTAAAATCAATATGTCCATCACCCAAAGACCGAAAACGCCCAGCTCTGTCCATCCAACTAGAATAACCAGAATAAACACCTTGCTTACCCGTTGGGTTAAACTCAGCATCTTTAACATGAAACGCTTTAATACGCTCATGATAGATATCAATAAACGCCAAATAATCAAGCTGTTGCAGCATAAAATGCGATGGATCATAAAGAATATTAGCCCGTTTATGGCCATCAACTGCATCCAAAAACATCTCAAACGTCGTGCCATCAAATGTATCTTCACCAGGATGAATTTCATAAGCAAGGTCAACACCCGCATCTTCATAAGCATCCAAAATTGGCTTCCAACGCTTACCCAATTCTGTAAACGCTTCTTCAATCAAACCTTCAGGGCGCTGCGGCCAAGGGTAAAGATACGGAAACGCCAACGAACCAGTAAACGAAACCGCCACCTTCAAACCTAAATTTTTGCTAGCTTTGGCAGCTTTTAACACTTGATCCACC
>NVUH01000004.1 GCA_002401855.1 Hyphomicrobiales bacterium | reverse complement strand
AGGCCGCGTACGGTAAGCACGATAACCACGGGGGCTTACATTCATAATTTGGCATAAACGTTTAATGGGTAGCTTGCCAAGCTGTTCTTCGATAAACTTAAATCTCATGACTTTAGCCTCGCGAAGAACTGGGTAGCCTTTTTTAATATTTCCCGCTCCTCACGTAGTAGACGGATTTCTTTACGTAAACGCTCATTCTCTTGAATTAAATCACTCCGTGGTTCTGATTCAATGACGTGATCACGTTCCTCCCTAATCCAACGGCTCAGCGTTGAAAAAGCAATTTTAAAGTCTGAGGCAACTTGCTTTCGTGTCAGACCACTGGTCAGTGCAACACGAACAACCTCTTGTTTAAACTCTGATGTAACTTTGTGTCCCATTTATATTCTCCTCGTACGCAGTATATGCGGTTAGAGGAGCGGCACAATACCGGGACACGACCAGTTCGTATAATAGCCGTTCAATTGCCCAATACGGTCGCTTGGGATACATCTGGCTTTGGCAAAGATATGCATATGCTTAGTGCTGTTCATTATATATTCAACCGTGCAAAACACTTAGCCGAAAATTATTATAAAGATGATAAAACAGAAATCCCTACCGTCATTAATTTTAGTTATGGCTGGTCTGGCGGGCGGCATGATGGACAAGATTATTTAGAAGCCGCAATTGGCGAGCTAATTGATGCCCGAAGACAGATTGCACCGACTGCCATAGTTATGCCGAGTGGCAATGTTTTTGATGAAAATTTGCATGGCATAATCAACTGTCAGGATTTTAAAAATAATCAATATGAATTTGGCTGGCAACTACAACCAGATGATCGCACTTCAAGTTATTTAGAAATTTGGTTTCCAGATGACACAGATGATGAAGATTTTACCATTTGTCTTTCTCACCCGTTTAAATTTGCCGCAGATGATGTCATTGAAATTGTTCTGAAGCATAACATACAAAGAACTCCAGATATCAAACGCAGGTTTGACGTCATATCTATAAATGGGAAAATAATTGGACAAATAAGTGTCGATAAACATCGCGATACGCGATGGCGTTGTTTAATTGCTTTAGCACCGACAAGCATATCAGGCAATAGCAGTGCTGGCGCCAACGCGGCACCTGCTGGTAAATGGAAAATCAATATCGTTAAAAAAGCCAACGGCGTGAAGAGCACGAAAGCAATTCATTGTTATGTACAAAGAGATGATGATCCTGCGATATTTAAGACAGATGGCCGCCAAAGCCGATTGGTTGATTTTAAATCGCCTCCAGTTAACCCCAATCCAATTGCAACATCTAAAATTAAAAAAGGTTTTGTTCAAAATTTCGGCACGTTAAGCGGCGTTTCCAATCATAACAGCACAACATTAGTGGCAGGCTTTGATGCCGTGACAAATAAACCAGCTGATTATAGCAGTGCAGGAAACATCAGTAATATCATCGAAGACAAGAAAGTAAATATTTCTGCAATTTTAGAAAGGTCACCATCACAACAATGTGTTCTTGCCGCAGGTGTTAAAAGCCGATCACTTTCAATTTTAAACGGAACAAGTAGCGCAGCGCCACTTGTAACCCGAGAATTAGCCAAAAAATTCTACAAGTTAGCCCCGACATTGGTTCAAGCTCAGATGGCAACAAATTATGTTGGATTGTTTGAAGAAAAAATCGCAAGCGCAATCAGTGAAAGCGATGGCATATTCAACAAAGGTAATGATGAAAATATAACACGTTTGGGTAATTTTCTCTTGTCCCGCTCTTACATTTATCAACCGTAATAAATTTTTACAACCTCTCCCCCAAAAAGCATCTTATCAAAATTGATAAGGTGTTTTTTTGTTTTAATTTCGAATTCACAGCTAACTCACGACTGGATCACGAATACCGCACGCCCCTTCATTTAGTGTTAATTCACCTTAGGTCAACCGCCTAAATTTAACTCTATATTATAAAGGGTCGTATTTATGTCTGTAAGTATTTCAATAAATCCTCACCAAACAGAATCTAATTTAGATAACGATTGTTTCAATATTTCAGGTTATTTGGGTGCTGGCAAAGTGCCTTTTATTGTCGCTGATAAAGGCGGGGGATATCAATATACTATCTTTCCCAATTCGAGGCCAAAACTCAAAACCAAGATATGATTGAGACGTTTTTAAGGCTTTGGAAAACAAGTGTCTTTGCTCTCAAAAACCACCTCATAAATTATCTATAAATCACAATTTAAAAACCAACATTAGGAGATTATTATGTTATTTGTCACCAACCGCTTTCCATCTGGAAGCCTTAGCATTCGCACTGAAATTGGTCGTGAGTTTACTTTCGATTTATCGAACACTGCACCCAGCAATTCTGTATTTTTTTGCGAACGATCAGGCTCTGGGGCTTATACCGAGCAAGGAAATAAACAGTTTTTTCAAAAGCTAAAAGATTCAAAATATAAGCAGATATTACTTTATTGTCATGGTTTTAACACGTTACCTGAAGAAGCATTTTCTACGGCCAACGATATGCAAAAATTATTTGATATGTCTGCAAAAAATGAAATTTTGGTTGTGCCGCTCGTATGGCCTTGCGACAATGCAGACGATAATAACCAAATTATTGTCACTGAATATTGGAACGATCATAAATCAGCTGAGATGAGCGCATTATCCTTTGCCCGTGTTTTTGATAAATTCTTAAATTGGCAGTCTACTTCTAGTGAGAATGACCCCGAAAACCCATGTTTTAAACGCATCAATATGCTCACTCATTCATTGGGCGCAAAAGTGCTGCGTGGTACATTAGATGCGTGGAATCAAAATGACCTACCTCGCGGTGTGCCAATGATTTTTAGAAATGTATTTTTGGTTGCGGCCGATATAGTTAATGAAGCTCTTGAAAAAGGCCAACTAGGTCAATATATTTCGCATTCCGCTAGAAATGTGGTGGTTTATCATGCTTCTGATGATTTGGCTTTAAGGGCCAGTAAAGCACTTAACCTTAAATATGGCATTGCCTCAAGGCGACTAGGGCACTCAGGCCCCGAAGATATGAGCAAAGTGCCTAAAAATATATACGCAGTTGATTGCGACGATGTGAATACAAAATATAATAGTCCATTTGGCCATGCATATTTTACCTATGATCAATCCAAAACTAAGCCAGGCTTGGTTTTTGAGCATATTCTTGCATGCCTTAAAACTGGGCGTGTGGCAACGGATGCTGGGCAAGATAAAATCCTCATAATATAGATGCATCATGACAGAATCTAAAAATATAGAGTCTTCGTCTTCATCGGATAAACCGCATAAAATATTCGGAATTCAGGCGCCTTTAGTTTTTTTAGCTATATTCTTGCTGGTTGTCATATTTTCTGGATATTTTATGTATCAGGCTTATCAAGGCGCGCAAACTGTTGTATCGAAAATTTATGAGCACATACCAAGCAAACAGACTTCAAAAATTATTGATATTCTGCTTGAGAAAGACAATTCGCATTCTTTTGCCATTTATGCAGCTTTGGAAGCTGACACCATTAGCGCAAGGCACAGCCGTGTCGCATCTTTGTTGGCAACGCGCACTTGGTTACGGTTTATGAGTTCAATGTTCGGTGCCATCTTAATTGTCATTGGCGCGACCTTTGTACTGGGTAAAATTTCAGACAAAGGGAATAAAATAGATGTGAATGGAGGAGGAATAAAAGCTGTATTAGATACCAGTTCCCCAGGATTAATCTTGGCTTTTATTGGGGCAATACTCATGAGCTGGCCGCTCGCTGCAGGGCAAGAGATTACAACAAAAGATCGCGCATCCTTTGGTTATTTTGTAATTAGCGAGTCATCCCCTGGACAACCAAATATTTTTATTGCTCCATTGGGACCAGAACAGGGCGACGACGCGGAGAAAGAAAAGAAAGAAGCATTAAAAAAGATTAAACCAAAGAAACTCCCAAAGAAAAAGGAATAGATAAATGTTTAAATTTAAAAGTTCATTAATATGTTTCACACTGATTGTCGTTGTAAATCAAGCCAACGCAGCAGATGGATATTATACACAAGCCGACTTAGATTATGCATACGATCTTGGTTTTGAAAATGGAAAAAAATATTGCGCCGACACCGCTGGCGCAAAAGCGGCAGGAGTGGGTCGTGACAGTTTATTTAAATTGTTGTTAGAAAGAACCGCGCAAAGTGGCGGTGCGCATATTGGTAGTCGCGGTACTGGCATGGAAGCCCCACCATATTTTTATGAAAAACTGAAAATAAATTTGTTAGCAGGCAAACCTGATTTGTTCAGAGAATATTTCACGAAGAATGAGATTGTTACAGCTAAAGATATTTCAGAATCAAATATGGAGAAATTCTTACAAGCTCAACCCAATTGGCGGTCAAATGGCAGAGAATTCGATGTTAAAGTGATGGCGCCGAAACTTTTAGAATATCGACTTGTCATCCCAAATCAGCAGATTCAAAACTTTGGTGCAGAATATGCTGCTCCACCAACCGTGGGAAAATAAACTCGTTAAATCCCTACCTTGAGATAGCCAAAATCTAGATTGGCTATCTCATACACCGTGGTTTAAATATTCATGCCAATCCTTCAAAACATCGAATAAAGAGTTCGATGTTTTTCTCGTTGGCGGTACCAGTATTGACTATACATTACCTAAGTTGTTGAAACTGTAATTATATGAATGCCAACCAAGGTGCATTCTCGACTTTATATGCCGTGACTGAAGACTTGAACATCACTGCAAGTTCAAATAAATATGTGTATATTGGCCCAGATGGAAAAGATGAAATGAATGGTTTTCCGCCTCCGGCTTTCGTAGCGCCTTATGTGAATGATGAGCTTGTCGGTAAGAAATTATGGGAATATGTTGAAAAAGAAACTGGGATCAAATTTAGTTTCGAGTGATAAATAATAGGTATTCAAGTCAAGAATCCCAGTTCAGATCTGGCATGTAATCCCATGCCAGATCCATAAGGTGATTCTGTTATACTTTTCTATTTGTCCGTCACTTAATGCCAAACACCCATGTTTTGTTGTACGAATTGTGCCAAACTGCGGGGAGGTTTGCCGGTTATGTTTAACACTGAATTTGTGGTACGGTCTTCAACCCCATCTTTAATAACGCCATCCATTCCGCTTAACATTTGTGCATAGCCTTCATCCAATCCAAAGCTTTGCCAACGTTGGGTCAACTCTTCAACTGTTAGCTTTATATGTGACACAGGCTTATCTATTGCGCTCGAAATAATGTCGGCGGCTTGTCCATAGCTCAATGCCTCAGGGCCAGTTAAAATCAAGTCGTCATTAAATGAATTTTCGACGGTTAAGGCAAAGGCTGCAACTTCGGCAATGTCATCAGCATCTATAAAAGCAATTTTGCCATCCTCGGTGGCTGCGTAAATTTTACCTTCGTCTTTTATTGTGGCTAGATGTTGCTGTTTGGAGAAATTTTGCATGAACCAGCTAGGTCTCAAAACACACCATTCAATTTGCTTATCTTCAGCTAGTTTTTGGTGCACTTGCCCCATTGCAGGGCCGCCACAATCTATTAATGATGCACTCAATAATACAAACCGCTTAACATTTGCCTTTTTGGCGATGTTAATGAAATCTGACATAATCGAACCTGGCTCTGCAACAAGAGCTGGCGCCACTAAATATACGGCCTCAATACCTTCAAGAGCTTTGGCGTAGGTATTCTTATCTAGCCAATCAAACTTTACCGCTTCAACATCTTCTAGGGTTTTAGCTCCAGATCGGCTTGCCACAATCGGCTCATGGCCCATTTCATAAAGTCTTTTGACAACTTGTGCCCCCGTATTGCCTGTACCGCCAGTGACAAGAATTTTTTCACTCATTTCATTTTCCTATTTGTTACTTCAGAATTTTCTCGATCCCAATCACAGAATAAAATCGAGAAGTTAATATGAAATCATTTCGAATGTTTTTAAAAATCGTGACATGCATAAACACAAACGGAACGTTATCGTTTCATATTTGCACAACTATTAATGGAACGCAAGTGTTCTGTTTATATTTATGTATTGGCAAATTTTATCTGGCTTTTTGATTTCTTGATTGCTATCTCTATTTTAATTAGTCTTCGTTCTAGGGAAATTTTGACCTTTATTTGCAGAGGTTGAATGGGTTGGTCAATTTATGTTAAGGCAAAAATTAACAAACAGTATCTTGCGCGCCGCAATCATTGAATTGGCGCGTGAAGGGTATGCAGGCCTGACTATGGAAGGTGTGACTCGCCGCGCTGGTGTTGGAAAAGCCGCTTTATATCGGCGGTGGTCTGGCAAAGAAGATATGATCATCGAAATTTTGCTAGAAAGCAAATTGGTGATAATTGAAGCACCAAATACGGGTTCATTAGAGGGCGATGTTAAACAATATTTGAGCGAAGCGGCGAAAATGCTAAGAAGGCCGCTATCCAAGAAAATTTTACCAGACCTTTATTCCGAAATGACCAGAGATACCCGCCTTGGACATACCATTCGAGAACAAGTTCAAAAGCCGAAAAATAAATGCGTCATTCAAATTGTCGAACAAGCAATTTCTCGCAAAGAAATGGCCGGTGATGCAAATTATATGCTGGCATATGATCTACTGGCTGGCCCTTTATATTGGCATATGTTGATAAATCAAGAAACTGCGGATATTGAATTTGTGAACAGGCTGGTTCGAGTGATAACAACCGCATTAAAAGTTTGCTAAATCTTGTTTTTGGATGCTTTCTGCTGAGTCAAAGTCGATTTATTCTTGGTTCAAATATTCATGCCAATCCTTTAAGACATCGAATAAAGAGTTCAATTCTCTCTAGTTTTAATGCAACCGCTCTCAAAGCTAGTTCAGAAATTTTGAACGATATGAGCGGTTGCACTGAAGCGATGTTGGGTATTTTATGCGGATGCAGAAATACGGCTAACAAACCCTTCGACCTCATCTCTTAGATTTTGTGTGTTTCTACTTAAATCTTCACTCACGTTAGAAATATTGGATGCCGAGGAATTCGCATTTTCAGCAGAACTGGAGACAGCCTTCATATTTTTTGAAATATGGTCAGCTTCACCGGCTACATTTTGTATGTTTTCCGAAATCAATCGAGTGGCCTTTCCTTGTTCTTCGACAGAGACAGAAATGCTATTAGATAGATCTTCTACTTGGTTCATTGTCTCAAATATATCTTTAATTGAGATCACTGTGTCGTTTGTGGTTTCTTGGATTGTGTTAATATGTTGCTTAATTTCATCGGTTGCTTTTGCGGTTTGGCTGGCGAGATCTTTAACCTCAGCCGCCACAACAGTGAACCCTCTGCCAGCTTCACCAGCACGTGCTGCTTCAATAGTGGCATTTAATGCAAGTAAGTTGGTTTGCTCGGCAATGCTTTGGATTAAATTGATAACATCACCAATATTTGCGGCCGCCTTAGCCAACTCATTAACTTTTCTATTCGTATCGTCAGCGGTTTTTACAGCACCAATAACGATATTTTTACTTTCAGTCACTCTGCTGCCAATTTCGTCGATCGAGGATGATAGTTCCTCCGCCGCGGTTGCCACGGCTTGGATGTTTTCCGATGCTCTTTCAGACGCTGTTTGGGCTTGTGATGATTGGTCGGTGCTTTGCTCAGAATAAGTGATTAAGGTGTCTGCTGCACTTCCCATATCGGTGCAACCACTAGCAACATTGTCAATGAATCCCATTATATTGGTGTTAAAGCTTTCAGCAAACTCAACTCTATCCGCGTTTATTTTTTGTTCAGCTAACTTATCCTTATTTTTATTTTCAACTTCTAAATGTTCAGCTTTTATCGCATTTTCTTTAAATACCAAAACCGCTCGCGCCATGTCGCCTATTTCATCAGTTTTAGTGGTGGCTGGAATTTCCACGCTATTGTCGCCAGAAGCAAGCTGTTTCATAGCCTTGGTCATCGCAACGATGGGGTTTGCAATTCCATTGCCGATTAGTAATGCCAAAGCCAAGCCGAATATAATTGAAATTGCCAAGCAAACCCAAATGATATTTTGAGTGTTACTCATTAAATTATCACTGGCGAGTCTACGTTCTTCCATCAATTTAACTTCAATATTTCTGAATTCGGCCATAAGACCACGGAATTCATCAAAAAACACTTTGCCTCTGGCTTCTGAAACCAAATCCGCCATGTCGTCCATATTTTTAGCATCGCCAATTTCACTGCGCAATTGAATTGCAGGTTGAGTGACGTCTTTTTTCCAAGCGGTAATGTTGCTGCTAATTTGGGTTAGCAATGTCACCTGTTTGGGGTTGTCACTGACCGAATTTTTAAGCTCATCTATATAAGCATAAAACGAATCTGATCCGTTGGAATAGGGCGCCAAGAAATCTTTTTTACCGGCTAACAAATACCCACGCATTCCTGTTTCAATATCTACAGCTGATTGCAGAGTTTTATTTGCGAGGGTGATAACATTATGAGTATGCTCAACCCATTTTTGGTTGTCACTCATCACGGCTAAATTCTGCTTAATCGCTTCACTTGCTTTCATGGCAGCACTTTGGCGTTCAACCAATAAACTCATCTCAATATTTTTAAATTCACCAATTAAATTGCGGAATTCGTCAAAATATTTTTTCCCTTCTTGCCTATTGACCAGCGCAATGATTGAATTCATTGATAATAATCCAGACGCGACTTCACCTCTTTTTTGAATGGCGACATCTGCAACCAGCGTTGACCAGTTTGAGATTAATTTATCTATTTTTTCAGAACGTTCCACCTGCGCGGGGTTGTCATTTACCAGTTGTTTTAAGTCGGTAATTTCTGAATTAAAACTTATTTGTCCCTTTTTATAGGGCGCAAGAAAGTCGTTTTGACCCGAAAGCAAATAACCGCGCATTCCAGTTTCCATATCCACGGCTGAAGCCAAAATACTCGACGCTATGGTTAAGACATTATTTGTATGGTTTACCCAATTTAGAGTTTTTAACACCAATTCTTCACTGGCTTTGACGGCGGCTTCTGCTTGTTTAAATTCTTGATTTCGAATGGATAAAAGGTCGCTTTCTGTGCCAATGAAGGCTCCAATTTGATCTCTAAATTTATCAAAATATAGCTTGCCTTTGGCTTGTCCAACGAGGTCTGCCATGTCATTCATAGTCTTTGAATCACCAATTTCGTGCCGTAGTGCAATGGTTGGTGTCGTAACATTGGATTGCCAGTTTTTTAATACGGTTTCGACTTTCCCCAAGCGTTTAACCTGTGCAGGATTGTCACTAACAACAGCCTTCAATTCTTCGATGGTTTTGTATGTTGCTTTTTCGCCTTCGGTATATGGCGTTAGAAAATCTTCTTTACCTGCCAAGAGGTAGCCACGCATACCAGTTTCCATATTTACGGCAGACGCAATTATTTTATCCGCAGTGCTTAAAACATTGTGTGTATGTTCCACGATTTCTTCAGCACTTTTAACTTTTTTAAAACTATATATGCTGATTCCTCCTAGTGAAATTGCAAATATTACCGGTATTGCAATGCCGATTAGAATTTTTGGTTTGGTTTTAAGTTGTTGAATTTTCATTTTATTATACCTATTTTTTACAGTGGGGGACGTAGAATCCTGCCAGTAGCAAGACATCAACTCTAAATTAAGAAAGTGGCATATCTATCAGAACTAACACGTTAAAATTTATTTTAAAATGGTAAATAAAGTATTACCAGGTTAGATTTTGGGAAATTTTCTTCTAATATAATATTTAACCCCTTGACTGCAAGTTGACGTAAGGTCACCCTCAGTTTAAGATTGTATAAAGCTAATTCTACTAACTAAATTGTTGTAGATGTTCATAAAGTAAATGTAGAAGTGTTTATATAATCTTAATTTAAACAATTTCTCGGAACGTTCAGACGCATTCAAATTACGCGTTATTATCGAACATTCAAAAAGCAGTGCAAGCGGATTCAGTCTTATTGGGTAAATGCAGCCTCTATAAATACGAAATGAAAATATTTCTGCAGTTCTGTTTTTGCAATTTATAGACTTGATTTGATTTATTTCTGGCTTGAATATTTTTTTGCTTGTCGATATATCGAGTGTAATTCAAGACAAAGATATGATAGAGGTCGTGATTATGTAGCTGGAAGACGTTGGAAATTATTAGAAGCGATTTGGAAACATATTATTGTTTCGTTGTCTCATCCATTTTAACCCAATAATTTACGGCGATTTCTTGGTTTCTTTCGAGCATTTTTGTCATTAGGTCTCGGGCTTTGTCTGGTTGGCGGTTTTTAATGGCACTTGCAACCAGAATGTGGGCTTCGCTATTCACTTCGTCCGCGTTGCCAACAATGACCCCAAATTCGTATGAAATTCTTAGCATTGTCAAAATTATTTGTCGCATTTGATGAATGACATTGTTTTGAGTGGCGTCAAGCAGGGTGATGTGGAATTGGCAATCAGCATCAAAAAGCGCTTGTAGGTCGCCTTTGCCATGATGAATGGCATGCGCCGCTTCTTCGATTTTCTGAATTTGAACTTCGGTGGCTCTTTCAGCCGCAAGCGCAGCCGCAGCGGGTTCGATGATGGTTCGAAGCTCGGTAGTTTCTGAAAACATACGTTTAATTCGAGGGTGGTTTAAATCATGCCAACCCACAAGATCACTATCTAATAAATTCCATTCTTCAACCGGTCTAACTCTCGTGCCATAGCGCCGCGCAGTACGCACAAGCCCCATTCCTGACAGCACTTTAATGGCATCTCTAACCGTGGCGCGGCTTACGCCGAGAGACTCTGCAAGTTCTGGCTCGGTTGGCATAATCTCATCTGGCGAATAAACGTCGTCAGCAATCCTGCGGCCCAAAATTTCCACGGCTTCTTTGGCGATGCCGGTTGGCATAGATGATATGAATTCTAACGGTAGTTTTATATCAAAAGATTTGGAATTCGTTTTGCCTTTATCTTTCAATTTTATACCCTATTTTAGATATCTTGCTTATTTCATTAATTTCAATCCGCTTTTGAAGTTAAACCAGTCTAGATTTTTTGTATATAGTTTTGAGTTATTTATTTGAAGACCGCCTTTTGAAACAACTTACCAATTGGCAATGGAGCCATCGGGTAAAATTGCATCTAGCGCGGGTATTTTCTCGGGTGCGTAAGGGTGTTTTTTTGCAGCCTCTTCATTTATTTCTAATCCAAAGCCAATTTTTTGTGGCACGGACCAGTAACCATCCTTAAATTGCATCGGATGATCAAAAATATCGTCAAACCACGGCACCAAGCCAACGGCTTCTTCTTGAATGACAAAATTTGGTGTCGCCACATCAAAATGTAAAGCCACAGCCCCGGCAACGGGCCCCATTGGGTTATGTGGCATAATGCCGATGCCAGCAGTTTCTGCAATCACCGCAATTTTTTTGCCGCCTGTTAATCCACCACAATGGCATAGGTCAGGTTGGATATATGTTACCGCTTGAGTTTCAGCAACTTCGGCAAATTCTCGGGTTGTGAACAGCCGCTCGCCAGCTGCCAGCGGGCAATTCACCTGTCGGGCAAGGCTTGCCATTGCGGGGGTGTTGCCGGGTTGGATAGGTTCTTCAACGAATAAGGGGTTAATGGGAGCGATTGCGTCAATATAGGCTTTGGCCGCCGCTATGGATTGTGGCCTACCGTGAAAATCTGTCATTATATCGACACTGTCACCAACGCGTTCTCTGATGGCGATCGCCAATTTTTCAACATGGCGAACCTCTTCGAGCGGGGCGTCATAACCTGTATAGGGAACCATCCCCAATTTGATGGCATTATAACCCATTGCAACGGTTTCTTCGACGGCATCGCAATAGGCTTCAATGTTTTTTGGATCGACTTGTTGTGTAATTTTTCCGCGTTTTAAATGAGTGTAAACACGCACTTTATCTCGCACTTGCCCGCCCAGAAGTTGCCATGCTGGCACGCCTAATTCCTTTGATTTAATATCCCACAGCGCCTGATCAATTGCTGAAACCGCTGTAAGCCCAATCGAACCAAGTGGCCAAAAACTAAATTGCGTCATACGGCTGAATAAATGTTCGATCCTCATTGGGTTTTGGCCAATTACCAACGGTTTAAGATCTTCAATAACGCCCAATACGCCCTTGGTTTTCCACTCAAGAGTGGCTTCACCCCAGCCATAAAGACCGGCTTGATCCGTAAGAACTTTTACAAATATCCAATTTCGATGAATGGCATTGACTACGACTGTTTCTATGGCCGTGATTTTCATAATTTGGCTTTCGCTTTGATGTTAATTTATTAAGGGTTAAAAGTTGCTGGCAGCCAACTCGAAATACTAGGGATGAAGCATAAGAGAATAATGGCGCAAAGTTCGGCGATGAAAAATGGGCTAAGAGATTTTAATAACGGTAACATTTTGACTTTTCCAACCCGCATCACAACATAGAGAACCACGCCTACTGGCGGTGTGATCAAACCAATCGCCAAGGTGAGCATGATCACCATGCTGGCTTGTAATGGGTCAATGCCGAGCTGGTAAACAACCGGCATGAGAAGCGGCACAAAGATTAAAATTGCGGCGCCGATATCTAGAAATGTACCTAATATCAACATCAGTAATGCGATGGCAAGCAAGAATAGAGTCGGGCTAGCACTGAAATAGGCGGCTGCATTTGTCACCCATGCTGATATTCCGAGTAGGTTTAATGCATATGATAGGATTGTGGCAGCAGCAACCAGCAAATAGATTGTCGCTGAAATACGAGCGGCTTTTAGAAATGCCCGCCATAGGCCCTTCATATCCAAAGCTCTAAACACAAAAACCGATAGGAATATTGAATAAGCCACAGCGATGCCACCGCCTTCGGTGGCTGTATAGGCGCCGATCACCATGCCGCCCACAATGATAAGTGGTAAAGTGGCGACCGCCGCACCCTCAGCAATCATCCGCCAAACGCCATCTTGAGAGAAATTTGCTTTATTAGGTTTGGGTAGTTTTCCGCGAAAAGCCCCAATCGCAACAACCGTTGCACAAGCGGCACCCAAAAGTAAGCCCGGAAACACGCCAGCCAAAAACAGGTCAATAACCGATATGCCACTAACCGCAGCCATTAAAATGGCCAGGCCTGAAGGCGGAATTATCGGGCCGATAATCGACGACGCAACTGTGACCGCGGCGGCATAATCTTTTGTGTAGCCTTCTTTGGGCATTTCGGCGATAAAAACCCTGCCCAATGCCGCAGAATCGGCAACAGCCGAGCCAGATATGCCAGCGAAAAGAACCGATGCCCCGATATTTGCATAGGCGGTGCCCCCTCTAAGCCGACTTGTGGCAAGCGAAGCGATTTTAATCAGCCGTGCAGTGATGCCACCATGGGTCATAATTTCGGCCGCGAGAATGTAAAACGGGACGGCCAGAAATATAAAACTATCCACCCCAGTAAAGGTCCGTGTGGCGATGACGCTAAGTGGCACACCCGCCATCCAAACCCCAAATATTCCTGCAAGGCCTAAAGCGAATGCAACGGGAACGCCGATAAATATGAGCGCCAGTCCAATAATTGCTAACCAAATCATCTTGAAGCTCCTGAGTTTGAATTGTCTTCTAGGTTTTCAACATCGTCTTCATCGTCTGGCTCAAACCCAGAAAACCAACTTAAATATATTTGAATAAGCATGAGCAATGAGCCTACAGGTAGAGCCATATAGGGGTAAATCATCGGGATGCCCGATGCGGGCGCAATTTGGCTTGCATTACGTAAAGCCAAAGGAAAGCCATAATAAAGAATGAGAATGCAAAAAATTGATGCCAAGGAATACAGAGCTGATTTTACAAAACGTGCTTTGTTTGGCCCCGCGAGTTGTTCAAGCATTTCAATGCCCATATGCTCAACGCGGAAGATACAGGCGACACTGCCCAGCATCATTAACCAAATCATTCCATAACGCATCGCTTCTTCCGTCCAACTGAATCCAGTGTTGAAAAAATAGCGTCCTGCAACTTGGGTAAGGTTTAATATAGTGACGATGATGAGCAAAACAGTTGCCATTGTTTCGGTGCTTTTTGCTAATATTTGGGCGGCTTTTTTGGTGTTTATTCGCATATTTGAATTCCAGTAGGTGTTGAAAAGCGGAATTTTAAAATATCTTGCCCAATAGAATGAATTATTGGGCAAGATTTTACATTATGTGCTCTATTTGTAGAGATTTACTTTGGTTGCTTCGACTTCAGAAATCAGTGAGTCAACAAGTTCATCACCGACTTGTTCCCGAATAAATTCAACAACAGGTGCTTGTGTCACGGCCTTAAATGCGGCTTTTTCATCTGGTGTTGAAACGTGTATTTCCATACCAAGCTCATCGACTAGCTTTTTACTGAACGCCCAATCGCCTTGGGTTTTTTGTAAGTTTTCTGTCCATGCCATGAGTGCAGCAGCGTCTTTTATGACTTGTTGATGCCCTGGTGAAAGAGAATTTAACCAGTCATCATTGGCGATGATGAGATGCAATCCAAACACATGCTCATTAAGCGTGTAGTATTTCTGAACTTCACCCAAACCGCCACCATAAACCACAGCGGGCGGGTTTTCTTGTCCATCAACAACACCTTGGCGTAGAGCTAATAAAACTTCAGACCCACTAATTGGCGTGGCGGTTGCACCAAGGCCATTTACCAATTTCATAAATACGGGGCTTTCCATCACCCGAATTTTTAAACCTTTTATATCTTCAGGATTGATAATTGGGCGCACATTATTTGTAAATGAGCGGAAACCATTTTGTGAGAAAGCCAGTACATTAATGCCGGTTTCTTTGAGAATGTCTTTACGCATATTATCCGCAAATTCACCATTTAGCACTTTCCAAGCGATGGGAGCAGACTCAAATAAATATGGAATTGACCACACTTGCATTTTTGGATAAAAACCCGCCATTGCACCATCAGCAGGGAAGGTTAGCTCCAAACTACCTTCGCGCACTTGTTCAATCATTTCGCGTTCGCCGCCCAATTGGTTATTGGGGAATAGCCGCACGGTGATTTCGCCATTGGTTTTAAATTCGACATATTCCTTGAATCTTACCAGAGCATTATATTCTGGAAAATCCCCTTCTTTGATACCAATGCCAAATTTAATTTCAACAGCTTGTGCAATGGATAAGCCTGAGACGGCTGTCATTGCAGCAATGGTTGCTGCCATTAATATTTTTTTCAAATTCATAATTCCCTCCAAATGCTCACTATTACCCTCGGTTTCGTAAGAAAAGGGTTGCAAAGTGTGCGTTAATTGCAGGCCTTTATAGCTCTACATCATATGTAGAATAATATTCTTTACATGTGATGTAAAGAATATTATTCAGATGTTTTAAATTTTGCAAGATGAAATTGAAGGTTTTTTCTCTAACATACAGATTAAATTTCATGATCATGATGACCAATAACTGACGCCCTCCAATTTTTTTTGGGTTAATTCTTACTGAATATCAATTTGTTAGTTTTTTGTAATTGAGTTCAGACATTCAAGAAAGTGGTGTTGTGTTTTGGTTGGTTCCCAAGCCTTTCGGCAAGTGATTCTGATGACCCGAAAACCCTATTTAATCTCAAAAGGTATTTTTAAGCTTTTTTGCATTAAGATCATTTTGAATCTGTTCCTGTGAAATTATTCCCACTCTATCACTCGTCAGGAGTAAATTTGGCAATACAATCTGCGAGCTAGTTTCGACTATGTTCTTGGGCATATGAATATTTTTTTTGATCAGAAATAGATTGTTAAATCAAATGAGTAGGTGTGCCTTCAGAGGGGGGCAACCCACATATATTTTGAAAGCGTCTCTTGAGCAATCTCGAAACCAGGAATTGGGTCTCGTAATGCTCCAATTAACAAATCCAAATCGCCGTGTATCAAGCGATGCAGTAGATCTTTGTACGAGCCTTCTTTGATTTAAAAACTAAATTCTGGAAAGCTTGAGGTGAATTCTATAATTCTCGCCTCTCATCATTGACTAAATTCAATTGGTAATTGTTGCGCTGAAGAATAATCGTCAAATATAATAGCCATTAATGCTTGGTTTTTCAGTATATTCAAACGTTATTACCGTTTCTGAGCTTTAGTTTGTCTTGGTATGGAATTTCTATTTTATCATATCGAAAAATCTGTTATGAATGTCTAATTGATTCATATTTGGAAATTATTATCTTGATTGGAGATAGTTTTGGGCGAAAAGTTACTAGTCATAAATGTAGATAATGGTCTTGATGTACTCAAAGGGTTAGCGTCTGATCTGCGCATATCAATTCTAAGAAATTTACATGATAACGGCCCTCAAAATGTAAATAAAATTGCTGAAGACCTTGGCATTGCGCAATCTACGATATCTAATAATTTGCAGTTACTTATTGATTCTAACCTTATTTCTATTGAAACGAAAAAGGCAATCAAAGGCAATCAGAAAATCTGTCGCGCAAACTTTTCAGAAATATTGATTAAATTCGAGAAAGATGAACCCGCAGTTGATTCAAATATTATAGATGTGGCGATGCCACTTGGTCTTTATACCGACCACGAGGTGACGGCTCCATGTGGGTTATGTTCGCCTGAAGGTATAATTGGACTATTAGATGTGCCATCAACTTTCCTTGACCCTGAACGAATGCGCGCTGGCTTGTTGTGGTTTACCAGCGGTTTTGTGGAATATCAATTTCCCAATAATGCGCATTTGGCCAATAAAACCATCGAGGCCATTGAGTTTGATATGGAATTAAGCAGCGAAGTGCCCGGAACAAGTGAAAATTGGCCTTCAGATATATCTTTGGCAATTAATGGGACGCATATTGGCAAATGGACGTCTCCGGGTGATTTTGGTGACAAACGTGGCACTTATACACCCAAATGGTGGAAGCAAGCTGGCTCACAATATGGCAAAAAGAAAACCTGGCGCATCGGGCAAAACGGATCTTATGTAGATGGTATCCGAATTTCCGATATAACTTTACATGATTTAAATGTTGAGGATCATCACTCGGTTCGTATGCGCATTGGGGTTGATGGTGATGCGCAAAACCCCGGTGGCATTAATATTTTTGGCAAAGGTTTCGGCAATTACGGCCAAGATATCGTTATGCGTTTGCACATTAAATAAAAATAAACCCCCAAATTATAGAAATATTTTGCTTTCCTCTCTTGACGGAACCTTGTTATTCGACTTTAATACGAATATATAGATATATATCATAAAATCGAATATACAACTGGAGGGCTCAATGAAAGCCAAACTGACTGCACATGCGGAATATACAATATCAAAAATAGATAACCGTGTTTACGGCGCCTTTTTAGAACATTTAGGAAGAGCAATTTACACGGGCATTTATGAACCTGGCCACCCCACAGCAGATGAAAATGGAATGCGCGGTGACGTTGCAAGCCTTGTGAAAGATCTTAATGTACCTATGGTGCGTTACCCCGGTGGTAACTTTGTATCGGCTTACAATTGGGAAGACGGCATTGGCCCAATAGAAGACCGCCCAGTTAGACTTGACCTTGCGTGGCATACATCGGACAATAACCATGTCGGTGTTCATGAATTTGCCGACTGGTGTGAAACGGTTGGTACAGATATGATGTTGGCGGTTAACCTAGGTTCTCGCGGGTTGGACGCAGCACGCAATTTTGTTGAATATGTAAATCACCCCGGTGGGTCTTACTGGTCTGATTTGCGCATTAAAAATGGCCGTAAAGAACCTTGGAATACCAAATTATGGTGTTTGGGCAATGAGATGGATGGCCCTTGGCAAGTTGGCCACAAAAGTGCTGAAGAATATGGCCAATTGGCAAATGAAACAGCCAAAGCCATAAGGGCATTTGATAAAAATTTAGAACTTATTGTTTGCGGGTCTTCACATGCAAATATGCCAACTTACCCTGAATGGGAGGCCACGGTTTTAGAAGCTACATATGACCAAATAGACTATATTTCGCTGCATATGTATTTTGAAAATTCCGAGAAAAACACCGCAAATTTCTTGGCACTTAGCGAGAAATTGGATCAATATATTGTCACGGTGTCGGGCGTTATTGATTATGTAAAAGCCAAAAAACGGTCTGATAAGAACGTATATATTTCATTTGATGAATGGAATGTTTGGTATCATTCGAATAAGCAAGATCGACCTATTTTACAAGGCGATGATTGGCCTCATGCACCGCGCCTATTGGAAGATATATATAATTTTGAAGACGTATTGATGGTTGGTTGTGTGCTCAATACATTCATTCGCCATGCTGATGTTGTTAAAATTGCCTGTATCGCTCAACTTGTGAATGTTATCGCGCCGATTATGACAGATCCAGACGGGAGCGCATGGCGCCAAACGATCTATTATCCATATTTGTTTGCGTCTGTATATGGTCGTGGCACAGCGCTAGATTTGAAAATTGATTGCCCGACTTATGACACACCTTTGATTAAAAACGTTAGTTATGTCGACGTTTCTGGCGTGCATAATGAAGAAGATGGTACGTTAAACTTTTTCGTTATAAATCGTAATGGTGATGAGACCATTGAAGTTGACGTTAGTTTAGAAGGCTTTGGGAATGCAAAAATCATTGAGTGCAAAGTCATAAAGCATGATGATTTAAATGCGACAAATACAGCTGAGAACCCAGACAATGTGTCTCCGACTATATCGGATACAGCTAAAGTTAATGGAAATAATCTTTCCTTATCTTTGGCACCATATTCATATCAAATGATTCGGTTGAAAATTTAATTTTAATATTTTAGCTTTCCCCAGAAAAAACCATCTATAACATCATGTTATGGGTGGTTTTTTATTATATCGAATAAATCGATGTGTATCGACATTACTGTTGACATGTTGATTTTGTCGTTGTAGCATTGCCTTGCAAAATATGCCTTACAAATGAATTGTTTGGTATTTATTCTATTTTTGGGAGGAAATAATGAAGAAATGGACAACTTTGGCGGCTGTGGTCGCCTTGACCGTTACGGCTCTTAGCACTCCAGCATATTCAGCAGATGGTGACAAACCTGTTGATTTTCCACGTAAAGAAACCGTATATGTTCAAAACCCTGAGGCTGCCATTGGCAACCCGAGCTGGTTTAACATCTGGGTTGATGCGGGCGGTAGCTGGTCAAACGGGTTACAGCAGCTCAGTAATGATACTTTATGGTATATTGACCCTGACGCTGGTATCAACGGTTCGGTTTATAATGCTTTGGCATCAGAAAATTGGGACTATAATGATGATTTTACCGAATTGACTGTAAAATTACGTGAAGGCATTAAATGGAGTGATGGCGAGGATTTCACTGCAGCTGATGTTGTTTACACAACAGAAACATTGAAAAAAACCGCAGGCATGCGTTGGCATGGCGCAATGGAAGCCAATGTTGATACTGTAACCGCAACGGATGATTATACCGTTGTGTTTAAACTCAAAAAGCCAAATTCTCGTTTCCATACCAACTTCTCTGTTCGTTGGGCTGGCGCGTATATTATGCCTAAACATATTTTTGAAAAAGTTGAAGATCCTTTGAAATTCGACTTTAACCCACCTGTTGGCCTTGGCCCTTATACTCTACATTCGTTCGACCCGAACGGTTATTGGGCAGCTTGGGAACGTCGCGAAGACTGGGACAAAACATCTTTGGCCGAATTTGGTAAACCTGCACCTAAATATGTAGTTTACCGCATGGGCATTCCAACGGATTTACGTTTAGCCGAAATGGTAAACGACAATCTCGATATGATTCATGATTTAACCCCAGAAGGTATGTTTGCACTTGCCAAACAAGACCCAACGGCAAAAGGTTGGCATGATGGTTTCCCATATGCGCATCCTGATCCTACACTACCGATGGTTATTTTTAACCATCAAAAACCGATCTTCGAAGACAAACGTGTTCGGTGGGCTTTGGCATTAATGCTTGATATTAAGCAAATTTCAATGGCTTCATATCGTGGTGCTGTAACTCTGTCTGCGATCGGCGTACCGCCAACTGGCACGCATCCGCAAGATTATCATAGCAAATTGCAGGGTTATTTGACTGATTATACGCTTGATACAGGTAAATCTATCATCAAACCTTATGATCCAGATATCACTTTGCAATTGGCTGACATGGTGCGTCCAACCTTTGGTGATGCTGTACCTACAGATCCAGAAGAAATCCGCAAAGCCTTTGGTTATGGCTGGTGGAAGAAAGATCTAAAAGCCGCTGGTGAATTGCTTGAAAGCGCTGGATATACTAAATCTGGTGGCAAATGGTTGTTGCCTAATGGTGAGCCAATGAAATTCAGCATATTGATTGATGCTGAAGGCGTACTCGGTCGTTTAGGTACGATGATTGCGCAAAATTGGAAAGATGCTGGTGTGACAGTAACTGCCGAAGTGGCTCCTGATCTTTGGACCCGTAATGGTGCTGGTGATTATGATGCACTTATCGCTTGGTCTGTAGAATCTTGGGGTGGTCATCCTGACCTTTCATACTTCTTGGATAGCTGGCATTCAGAATTTCTTGCCAAGCCTGGTGAAGTTCAATCGCAACGTAATTGGCAGCGTTGGAGTGACCCGCGCCTTGATACAATCATCGAGGGAATTCGTGGCATCGACTTTAACGACCCTAAAGGCATTGAATTAGGCAATGAATATGTGAAGTTAGCCATTGATGAAATGCCTAACATCCCATTGATGGCGTTTAATGTATTTTCAGTTCAATCTGAAAAACATTGGACTGGCTGGCCTAATGCCAAAAACCCATATGCTAACCCTGTTACCAATTGGGGTAACTCGAAGTATATCTTTACACAAATTAAGCCGACAGGAAATTAAGCTTAATGACATAGATGTGTGCAGCCCCTTGATTTGGGCTGCACATTTTCACCCCGCATGAAATAATAAGTATAAATCACATGATAAATTATCTTCTATTTGCCGCGAAACGATTTTTGCAATTGATTGCAGTCGTTTTTTCTGGCGTATCAGTCGCTTTTTTTGTGTCTCACTTATCTCCAATCGACCCTGTTGAAGCGGCGATAAGAAGAAGCACACGAAATTCAAACGTTAACCCCGAAGCTGTCGAAAAAATGCGAGAAACCCTCACTGCCCTTTATGGTGTAGATGTTCCCATGTGGCAGCAATTTACAAATTTTTGGTCAAAAGTTGTGGTTGGTGATTTTGGCCCCTCGCTTTTATCATTCCCCACCCCAACAATGGACTTAGTGTTACGCGCACTGCCATGGACGGTAGGTCTTTTGCTCGTAACCATTTTGGTAACTTGGTGCATTGGCAATTTTCTGGGTGCATTTGCCGGCTATTTTCAAGACAATAAATATCTAAAAACTTTTGGCCTTGTGACGATGAGTATACAGCCCATCCCTTATTATATTGTGGCTTTTTTAACTCTCATGCTATTGGCATTTATTTGGCCTATTTTGCCCTTGGGTGGTGGATATGCCATCGGGCTTGTTCAAGAATGGTCATGGGTATTTGTACTTTCGGTGATGAAACACGCCATATTGCCCATTCTTTCGCTGATTATGGTTGGCCTTGGGCTGTGGTTTTTAGGCATGCGTGCCTTGGTCTCAAATATCATCAGCGAAGATTATGTGGTTTTTGCCGAATTGGCTGGGGTGTCAAAACCAAAAATAGTCATCTCCTATGTGATGCGCAATGCACTGGTTCCGCAACTTACCGCACTGGCAATGGCCATTGGCGGTATTTTTTCTGGCACGGTCATTACCGAACAAGTCTTTAGTTACCCAGGCCTTGGGTCATTATTAGTCAGAGCCGTTAACAGTGGTGATTACACCCTCGTTCTGGCAGTGTCGTCGGTTGCCGTTGCTGCGGTGGCCGTGGCAATATTTATTGTTGATTTATTGCACCCGTTGCTCGATCCACGCATTAAGGTAGAATAGTATGTTTAAAGTTTTCAGTGATTTAATGCGATATAATATCGAATTCGCAATTGGTTTTTTTCTCTTTGTTTCTGTATTGATATTCGGAACATTGAGCTTTTTTTCTCCCATTGACCCCACACAAATCTATATGCTGGTGCCAGATATAAAGCCCAACGCACAATATTGGTTTGGCACAAATTCACGTGGTCAGGATTTGTTTTGGCAAATGACGTTTGCGGTTCGCAATTCGCTGTTATTTGGCTTTACAGTGGCCATGATGTCGCGTGTATTGTCGTTAGTTATTGGCTTGGTTTCGGGCTATGCAGGCGGATGGGCAGATCGCATTCTGATGTTTGTGAATGATATCTTTGTATCGATACCTGTATTTCCAATTCTAGTTTTGTTTTTCTTTGTTTTAAGAGATGATTTAACCACACTTAACTTAGCAATTTTAGTGGCGCTGCTTGGCTGGGCGTTTGATGCGCGGCTCATCCGTTCTATGATGTTAAGTTTAAAACATCGCGAATTCACTCAACACGCTAGGTTTTCGGGCATGCCGATGTATAAAATCGTGCTGAAAGAACATTTACCCTATATCATGCCCATCGTATTCTCAACCGCCCTCGCCAATATGATTTGGTCGATCGGTATAGAAGTGACTTTGGCAGTTTTAGGTTTTGCCAATATTTCCATACCGACATTTGGCACCATGTTATATTGGGCAAATAACCACAGCGCGATGATTGCTGGTATTTGGTGGTGGATCCTTATTCCGGTTGTCTTTATAGCCATGACATTCCTTGGCTTGTATTTATTATCCGTCTCATTGAATGAGTATATTGACCCGCGGCAAAGGCTGCGGCGTATGGGAGGTGGCTCATGAGTGATGTGCTAACAGTGAATAAGCTCAAAGCTTATTATATTATGAATTATTTCGGCACCAAACGCGAGGTGAGGGCGGTCGATAATGTGAGCCTTACCATTCGTAAAAACGAAATATATGGCATTGCCGGCGAAAGTTCGAGTGGCAAAACCTCATTAATTAAGGTGTTTGCCGCAGCCATGCGCCCGCCATTTGAAATTGTCGATGGTGACATTAAGTTTGATTTTGGTGATGTTAAAATTGATCCATATGCAGAAGACAAATCAAAAGTTGACGCGCTTCGCTGGAGCCACTTCAGTTATATAATGCAAGGCTCGATGAGCGTCTTAAACCCAGTGCGAAAAATTGGCAAAACATTTGAAGATTTTGCACTAAAACCAATGGGGGTGAGTAAAGCTGCGTTTAAACCTTTGGTGATTGAACATTTAGAAAAATTAAAATTATCGCCAGATATTTTAAATTCTTACCCGCATGAATTATCTGGTGGCATGCGCCAACGCGTAACCATTGCTTTGGCCACAGTGTGCCGCCCCAAATTCATCATTGCTGATGAACCGACGACAGCATTAGACGTTGTGGTGCAAAAGGAAGTTTTATCAATGATCAGAGGCATTCAGCAAGAAATGGGCTCTTCGGTGGTGTTTGTGACCCATGATATGTCTGTTCATGCCAATATAACCGACCGCATTGGTATATTTTATGCAGGGCGTTTGGTTGAAGAAGGGCCAACAAAGCTGATGTTTGAGCAACCAAAACACCCGTATACCTATCATTTGGTTTCCTCAATTCCAAGAATTGGCGACACGCAAAGGCGCACATCTTTAGAAGGCAAACCACCAAGTTTGGCCACCCCGCCAAATGGCTGCAGATTTCACCCGCGTTGCCCAATAGCTACAGATAAATGCAGTCAAGAAAACCCAGAATTGATTGACATTGGGCAAGGCCGTCGTGTGGCGTGCTTCCATAGCGATAAAGTCAAACCGCTAGCGGAGGCCATTCAATGAATAAGTTATTAGAAGTTAAAAACGTAGTGAAGAAATTCAACACGGGGGGCTTGTTTAGCAATAAAAAACTAACTGCAGTCAATGATGTTAGTTTTACCCTAGATAAAAATAAGCCAGAAATATTTACAATTATTGGCGAGAGTGGATCTGGTAAAACCACATTGGCGCGCATGATATTAGGTTTAGAAACAACCACCCATGGCGAGATTTTGCATGAAGGCAAGCGCGTTGATGGCAATGCAAATCGATCAACGCGTATGAATTTTATGCGGTCGGTTCAACCAGTGTTTCAAAACCCATTTGAAGCGTTTAACCCGCTTAAGAAAATTGATCAATATTTGGTGTCGACCACCAAGGAATTATTGCAAATAGAAGATGATGAGGAAGTGAAAACCATTATCGATGATAACTTGCAAAAAGTTGGCTTGAGCCATGCAGAAATTATGGGGCGCTACCCACATGAATTATCAGGCGGTCAATTGCAACGTACGGCCATTGCGCGGGCATTGATTTGTAACCCATCTCTTTTAGTGGCCGATGAACCAGTCTCAATGGTTGATGCCTCTTTAAAAATGTCGATTGTAAATTTATTGCAATCACTGAGAGATGATTTTGGGGTGAACGTGATTTACATCACTCACGATTTAGCCACTGCATATTATATTTCAGATCGCATCATCATCATGCAAAAAGGCCTTGTCGTGGAAATGGGACCTGCACGACCAATATTGGATGACCCTAAACATCCATATTCCCAGCTATTGAAGGCATCGGTGCTATCTATCGCCGATGCTGGAAATGGTCAATTGGCGCCTGCAACTGATTTAATTGAAATTGTAAACCGCAACGAAGGCCAAATTGGCAAAATGCGGACTTACGAAGACACCAGACAAGTCAGAGAATATAGCTGATTTGAGATTTTTGAGTGCGAAAAAATGACAAAATTATATTATGCTGACCCCATTCAAGATGGCGCGGCTGACCCAACCCTCATACGCAATGTAGCAACCAACGAATGGTGGATGTTTTATACAAATCGCCGCGCGCACCATCCGTCAAAAGGCGCAAGTTGGATCAATGGTTCACCCATTGGCATCGCAACCTCGCCTGATGGCATTGATTGGAAATATAAAGGCACGGTTCAAGGGCTTGATAGGCCAGAAGATAAAGGATTAAATACCCATTGGGCGCCAGAGATTATATATGCAAAAGGCGAGTATCACATGTATTTAACCTATTTTGTGGGCGCGCCCGATAATTTCGATAAATCTGACCGAGATTTAACCCATTTCACTTCGCCCGATTTAGAAAATTGGACGCGCCAATCTATATTGCCGCTTCAAAAACCAAATGTGATGGATGCTTGCGTGGCGCATTGCCCCGATGGCCTATATCGTATGTGGTATAAAGATGAGGCGCATGGTTCATGCACTTGGTCTGCGACAAGTGATGATTTGTATACGTGGCAAATTGAGGAATTGGTCATTCAAGGTTCGCCAGACCACCCCCCGCACGAAGGCCCAAATGTGTTTACCCTTAGCGGCTACCATTGGCTGATTACCGATGAATGGAAAGGCCTCGCCGTGTTTCGTTCAGATGATATGCGCAGCTGGGTAAAACAAGGTTATATACTCGACAAACCGGGCGAAGATCTCATGGACAGAAGCTATGCCCGCCACGCAGACATTGTCGTAAACGGCAATGAAGGAGCATTATTCTATTTCACTCATCCAGAATGGGATGAGGCGGCAAAAAAAATACCAGAAACGGGTAAAGAGCGCCGCACTACAATTCATAATGCCCGAATTTGGGTTGAAAACGGAGTGTTATTGGCTGACAGAAATGCTGAAGACATCAAATTATTATGACTTTAAGTTAATCCATTTAAAGCACTAAGCCTGTGTCTTTATCAAATAAATATATATGTTCAGGCTTGATTGTTAGGCCGATTTCATCACCTGTAGACACTGTGCCGCGGCCTTGTTGAATGAGGGTTAATTCTGGGGTGGTGTCGGTGGTATAATAAGTTATGGGGCCTGTGGCTTCGGTCATGGCGATTTTGGCGCTTAGATTGGCTGCATTGTTCGAAATGGTTAGATGTTCTGGCCGCATGCCAGCCTCAACTTTTTGACCTGCTGGTAATTTACGATTTAGTGCAATTTTTTGGGGGTGATCAAAGTTAAGCTGCACTGATTTTCCATCTTCACATATCACCCCATCGACAAAATTCATGGCGGGAGAACCGATAAAACCTGCCACAAATTTATTGGCCGGTGTGTCGTATAAATCGAGCGGAGAGCCTTGTTGCACAATCTCGCCTTCGCACAACACAACCACATGATCGGCCATGGTCATCGCTTCGATCTGGTCATGGGTTACATAAACTGAAGTTGCGCCCAACCGATCGTGCAAGGCGCGGATTTCCTTGCGCATATGCACCCGCAAGGAAGCATCTAAATTAGACAATGGCTCATCGAACAAAAACGCCTTTGGGTCGCGGATAATGGCACGTCCCATGGCGACACGCTGGCGTTGACCGCCTGAAAGCTCGCGCGGGTAGCGGCTTAATAGATCCGACAAGCCGATGGTTTTGGCAATTTTTTCGGCGGCTTTATTGGCTTGTTTCATGTTAGCACCTTTAATCCGCAGCGAATAAGTCAGGTTATTTAACACCGTCATATGCGGATAAAGCGCATAGGACTGAAACACCATCGCCACATCGCGTTTGCGCGGTGGTAAATTATTGACCACTTCACCCGCAATGCTCATGCTGCCGCTCGAAATGCTTTCTAGCCCCGCGATGGAGCGCAAAAGCGTTGATTTGCCGCAGCCAGAAGGCCCAACCAAGGCCACAAATTGGCCTTTGGGAATGCTTAGATTAATGTCTTTTAAGGCATGGAAGCTGCCATAATGTTTGTTGATATTGCTAAGTTCGATTTGTGTAACGTCGCTCATTTTAACGCTCCTGATGTTAGACCCGCAACGATGCGACGTTGCAATAATATGAAAATTCCCAAAATCGGCATGACATACATCATGGCAAAGGCCATGATTTTATTCCATTCATTGGTGTTTGGCCCCATGAATGAGTTCAGACCGACACTGGCAGGTTGTAATTCGCTGGTCTGTATCATTGATTTTGAATAAACAAATTCGCCAAACGCCTGCATGAAAATAAGAATGGCCGAAACCAAAATTCCGTTACGAGCCAGCGGCAAAACAATGTTCCAAAATGCCCCAAGACGCGAATTGCCATCGACCAATGCAGCCTCTTCTAGCTCATGTGGCACGGCCATAAATGTAGCGCGCACCAAGATAATAAAGAACGGCATGGTTTTGGCACTAAGCGCTAAAATCACCGCCGTGCGCGGCAGCTCTAACAAACCGATTTGGTTGAACCCAACAAATAATGGCGTGACCATCAGTGAGGCGGGTAGCACCTGCAACATTAGCACCAAGAACAGGCCAATATCAATCCACATATTGCGATAACGTGCCAAAACATAGGCGCAACCTGTGCCTAATATTGCAGTTATGGCCATTGTGCCCGTGGCAATATAAAGACTATTGCCCATATATCTTGCCATGTTTTTAGATTGCCACACCTCGGCATAGGTAGACCATTGTGGAACTTTTGGCCACAATGCCGGCGGTGTGGCAAACACGTCCGAACCAGTTTTTAAACTGGTCACAAACATCCAATAAAGCGGAAATAGATAGATGACGGCAAGACCCAAAGCTACAATCAGCAGCAGGCGGCTTGTCCAAATTTTCTGCCCATATTCATTCATCCGCGCACCTCCTGTTTTGTCGAACGCACATAGATTACCGAAGCAATCATCACCACCACAATCATCAACACTGAAATGGTTGCTCCGCGCGCAAAATCATATTCTCTAAAACTCATTTCCCACGCTTTATATTGCGCGACATTGGATGAGTTGGCCGGCCCGCCTGATGTGATGGCGGCGAACAGATCGAATTGTTGCAAAGTGAATATAAGGCCGAGTGAAACCACCGCGCCAATGGTGGCGCGCATCATCGGCAAGGTGATGGTTCTAAAGCGTTGTATAGCGGTTGCGCCGTCTAATTCGGCAGCTTCATAAACATCTCTGGGGATGGCAGCGAGGCCAACGCTAAGTAAAATCATATTGAATGCCGTGCCGAGCCAAATATTGGCAATAATCACCGCCCATAGGGAGTAATTTATATCGGAGCGCCAGAAAATATTCTCTGAAATAAAGCCAACAGACTTTAAAAAATGATTTAAAATGCCAAAGTCGCCTGACAATATCCAATTCCAAATGGCACCAACCACCAGGCCGGGCATAACCCATGAAACTAAAAATAAACCTCGTAAATAGGCAGCACCGGGGAATTTAAGCGTGAAAAACAACGCCAAACCAAAACCGACTATGAATTGCCCAGCGATGGAGCTGAACACAAAAACCACCGTATTCCAAAAAATCGGCAATGTGCTGGGGTCAGCAAATAAGCTGCGATAATTATCCAGCCCGACCCATGGCCGAATGAATGTGCCGAGGTTAAAAATATCAACCTCTTGAAAGCTCATAATGGCATTATAAACCAGCGGCGCGCCAGAAAATAATATCAAAAATACCATGGCGATGGCAATCAGGCTAATGTCAAAGCCTTTGCCATCTCTTAAGCTAGAGAATAATGCGCGCATGATCTCTCCTTATGAGGTGTTTTGACTGCTCGATATTTCTATCGAACAGTCCTGGGGGAAGTTATTTTAAGATGGTCTCAATTTTAGCCGCGGCTTGATCCAAAGCCTCTTTTGAGGTCGCGCCGCCCGTGAGAGCCGTTTGAATGGCATCTTGAATGGCTTTAGAAATTTTTGGCCATTCAGGGTGTGGACCACGCGCTTGGGCATATTTTAATTGCTCTTGGAACACTTTTAGCGCCGCATCTTTAAGCGCGATGCCTGTGGGTGGCAAAGCAATGTCAGACCGTGCTGGCAATTGACCAAATTCAGGGAATAAACGGTCATCTTGCGAGGCGAAATATTCCAAAGCTTTAAACGCTTCATCTGGATGTTTGGAATTGGAGAAAATCGCCCAGTTAAAATCACCCATTGCAGATGAACGCGCTGAGCCAACTTCTGGCACCGGCAATAACGCCACGCCCCAATCAAATTTAGCTTCTTCTAACATGCGGTTAAGCTCCCACGGGCCAGAAATAACCATGGCGGCATTGCCGGCATTAAATGTGCCTGTGCTATCCCATTGACCGCGGGTCAGTGTATCGGGTGAGGCGAGTTTTTCGTCCAATATAGTCTTCCAGATATCCAGTGCTTTTACCGCGCCTTCAACATTGATATTGTCATAACCGCCGCCCGCCATTTGCGCCCATGGCAAGAATTGGAATGTGCCTTCTTCACTGGCTTTGGCCGAAAATGCAAGACCGTAAACATTATTGGCAGGGTCATTTAATTTGCGGGCTGTATCAACCAATTCTGCCCAAGTTTCGGGCGCAGCATCAATGCCAGCCTTTTTATAAAGGTCTTTATTATAATAGAGTGCAATCGTATTGGTGGCTTTGGGCACGCCAAATAATTTGCCTTCCCAGCTAACAGAGTTAAGCGGGCCTGCAAAATAATTGTCGGCGTGAATGACGCTCGATGCGGCAATTTTGTCGGTTATATCCAAAAATGCACCACGCCCTGCAAATAAGGCATGCTCTGGATTGTCGACCGCAATAATGTCGGGCGATTTACCAGTGGCAAAGGCGCGCATCGATTCTGAAACCACATCGTCAAATTGAATTTCACGATATTCGATTTGAATGCCGTTATCCATTTCGCTAAATTCCTTGGCATAATTATATGCTGGTTGATTTTCATCATCTAGCGACCATACCGTGATGGTGACATCTTCGGCTAATGTTGGTGATGCCATAATGGCCGTTGATAGCAACAAGCCACCAAGCATCAGTTTTAGTTTATTTCCCATTATATTCTCCTCCCTTTAGAGTGTTTGGGTGTTCGCTCAGCTATAGCTGAGAATTTATTTTAAAGATGGATCGCCGCCGCCATATTGGGCTTGGATGTTGACAAAATCACCACCGCGACAATGTTTTAAATAATTCATCGCATGCACTTGGCCGGTCATTTCAAGTTCGTCTTTATAGACAGGGTCGTGCCAGCCTTCAATGTCAATTGCGCCTGTATACCCAGCCATACGTAATTCAGAAATCACATCTGCCCAATTGCTATCGCCAAAGCCTGGCGTGCGCATAAATACAAATTCTTCCTTGCCAAATATGCCATGTTCGCGGATCACTTCGTGCCGTACGGTCGCATCTTTACCATGCACATGAAAAATCTTATCCGCCCATTTGCGAATTTGTGGCATCGGGTCGATTAGATAAACAAGTTGATGGCAAGGCTCCCATTCAAGCCCCATATTATCTTGTGGCGTTTCGTTAAAAATCAGCTCCCAAGCATCAGGGTTATGGGCAATATTCCAATCGCCAGTTTGCCAATTGCCATCCATTGCGCAATTCTCAAACGCGATTTTAATGCCTTTATCTTCGGCGCGTTTTGAAAGTTCCGTCCATACCTCTTTATATCTAGGCAAGCTATCTTCTAACGGTTTGCCGCGCACACGCCCTGTAAAGCCCGCAACGCATGTTGCGCCAAAATGGTGGGCATTGTCGATGCAATCTTTCCACCCTTGTAACGTGTCTCGGTCTAATGGCTGGTCTTCAAGCGGGTTGCCAAACATACCTAATGTGGAGATTGTGATGTCTCTATCGCCAATCGCATCTTTGCAACGTTTGCCAAGCTCTGCAATGTCTTGACCATTGGTGGTTTGCCAAAAAAACGGCTCAAAGCTTTCAAAACCCAGGTCGGCAATTTCGCCAATTCGCTGCGCCGCTTCGCCGCCAGATGCGCTAATCATGGTGCCAATTCGAATGGCTTTTTTGGGATATTTCATATATTTTCCTCGCTTGAAATTTCTATTCTTTGTTGGGTTTTAGCGCTTTCAATCGCGGCAAAAACCATGCTTAGGCTTTTAATATTGTCACCGCTTATGGTTTCGGGCTGTGTGCCATTATTAACGGCTTGCAAAAAGTCAGTTAATACACTGGCATGGCCATGTGTCTTGGCATCATTTACATCATCAGAAACGTTTGCGGATTTGGCCAAACGAATAAACCCATCATCACTAGCCACCAAGCTCGCCTGCATGTCATCGGCGCCATCCCAAAGCAATGTGCCATTTGTGCCAATCACCCGCCATGTCGATTCCCAGCTGGTATTGGCACCTTCGGCACACCACGAACCACGATAGGTAAATGTGCAATTGTCAGAAAATTCAAAAATCGCATTGGCAGCAGCACCATGTTGGTACCAAGAACCATTTGGATTGCTCTCGTGGCAATAAACCGCCTTGGGTGTTTTATTCATTATGAAACGCGCCGCATCAAACGTATGAACCGCCATATCAAGTAATAAAACATGCTGCATTTTATCTCTAAAACCACCAAAATGGGCGCCCAAAAAGAAATCGCAATGTATGGCGGTTAAATCACCAAGCTTGCCGCTTTTTATAAATTTATCAATACGCCTTATGCCCGAAATAAACCGTCTATTTTGTACCACAGCATGAATGCGGCCAGCTTTTTTTGCCAATTGCAATAATTCTTGCGCTTCGTCCATGCTATTGGCCATGGGTTTTTCGGATAGAACATGGCAGCCATGTGCCAAACCAATTTCCACCACATCACGCCGCGCGGCAGGGGTCACCACATCAAATAAAATATCTGGTTTGGTTGTTGTCAGCACTTGATTGAGGTCTGAGCCGATCATCACATCAAAAAGTGACAATTGATCGCTAAATTCTTCGGCTAATTTATTTGCTACCTCTAGCGACAAGTCAACCAGTCCAATTATTTTAAGCTCCTGCTTAAGCATGTCTGTTTCGATAATGGCTTTTAGCCATCCTTTGGCCATAGCTCCGCATCCGACTAAAACCACTGTTTTTGTCACTATATTCTCCCTCAAACGCTTACTATTATAAGTTCTTATTGTTTTTCATTAATTTCCGTAAACGTTTACGATACTATACATGACGTGAAAAATGTGTCAATAGTTCACCAATCAAATTTTCCTCATTTAGTTTAAATCGGCAGGGGATTGCCTTCATAATGGTAAGCATAAAAGATCTAGCCAAACACCTAGATATATCGATTGGCACGGTATCCCGCGCGTTAAACGATAAACCTGATGTGAACAAACAAACCCGTGCAAAAGTTTTGCAAGCTGCTGATAATCTTGGCTATGTTGCCAACCAATCGGGCCGTAGCTTACGCCAAGGTACGACAAATGCCATTGGCTTTTTAATCGAAAGTGGCGCGGATACCGAAGGCAATAGCGACAATTTTTTTATGGGTGTCATCGATGGCTTGCAAAGTGAATTGTCGAAGCATAAATTGGATCTGTTGGTGCTGCCTTGCTCGACTGATGAGGACCCAGAAAATTATGTAAAACGCATGGTGGCGCGCCAACTTGTTGATGGCATGATCATCAGCGCCACCCATACAATTGACAAACGCATCGATTTTTTGAGCAAATCCAAATTGCCATTTGTGGCGCTTGGGCAAAGCGAAACAGGCAAAAATCATCCATGGATTGACCTTGATTTTGAAGGTGTTGCGCGGGTTTCGATAGATAGATTTGTTAAAAATGGCCATCAGCGCATCGCCATTGCATTGTCTGCAAACCAGCTTAATTTGGGGTCAATATTTCTGAAAAGCTATAAGGATAGCTTAAAACGCCACGATATTGAATTTGCCCCAGAATTGGTATTACAAGCCAATAGCAATGACAAAGGTGGATACGCAATTGCCGATGAATTGCTAAACTTAAACGATCGCCCCACGGCAATTTTATTGGTTCATGAGCTTATGGCGCATGGCCTGTATCGGCGGTTCGCTGAGGATGGCTTGGTTGTCGGGCGGGATTTAGCGGTCATTGGTTTTCGCAATTCAGCCCAAGCCAGAATGTTTTCTCCAAGCCTAACAAGTTTTAAACTATCTTTGCGTGATTTGGGCATTGCATTGGCAGCAAGCTTATTGTCAACAATGCCAGCCTACCAAAAGCATTATTCTGGTAAAATGTTGAGCCAAATTTGGCCGATGGAAATAGTTGATGGTGAGAGTGACGCCGTGAAAATTCCTAAAAACCCAATATAGAATTTAATTATGATGAGCTGAATGAGAAGTTCTGCCAGCAATAAACAAGGTTAGACGATAGTTTAACAACGGTATATCTACATACGAAAACCACGCTAAACATCTATATCAATTGAATAAAACACCATAGCCAATCCCCGTTATTAAGGGGCTGTTAAACATCCTTCCTCATTTTAATACCACGCCTAACTTATCGCCAGTTTCGTTGCTGTGATTATGAGAGCGGCACTAGATTTAAGAAATTTGATGAAGGTTGAATATGTACCAAGCCATACTAGAAAATATGAAAATTAACACACGCATGTATTTGGCGTTGGCAATTCCGGTGCTGGTTTTGTTGGCTTTAGCTGGCGATGTTTTTTATCAAGGATATGCCAAGACAGTCTCGATGCATAAGGTGAATAAGCTCGAGCAATTCTCGTCTTATATGACAAATATAATTCATGATTTGCAAGCTGAACGGGATGACACAGTCGCGGTGATTGCCTATGAAGGCGATAAAGCAGCGGTTGAAGTGCTTGCCCGCCAACGCAATATAACCAATCAGCACTTGGCAACCTATGAAAAAGAGTTTAAAGCCGCCGAATGGTCAATTTATGGTCAAGATTTTTTGCTTCTATTAAGAACGATCAAGCTTCATTTGGTAGAATTGCAAAATTTTAGAGTTTTGATTGATAAGGGTATAGACACACCAGAGCAGGCTTTTACTAAATATGAAACCATCATCAATAACTTGCTCGATGGCGTTATATATATGAGCCAATTAAGCGAAGATGCAGTTTTAACCAATAAAATTAATGCTTTAATTAGCTTTTTGAAAATGAAGAAATTTGCTGGTATTGAGAGTGCACAGGGTACACGGGGTTATGTAGTGGGTGAGTTTGATGCCAATACACATAAAGAATTTATAGCCATGGTCGACAAGCAAGAAGCTTATTATAATATGTTTGAACATTTTGCCTCCCCAGAGCAAATTGCCTACGTAAAGCAAAAACTATCCGACCCGATATTTGAAAAAATTGCACATTATCGAGCGATGGCGATTAACAGTGTTTACAAAACAGTTGGTGGCGCCCACTCCTTTCACGATATGAAAAGCGATACAATTGCGGAATGGAGCCAACTTAACCAAATCAAAAACAATATATATAAAAACATCGAAGTTTATCTGTCAGATGGAATTGGGGTTTATACCAAAGCCCGTGACCATGCTTTACATACCCAACTTTATCTAATTGGCAGCCTGATAATAATTTCATTAGTTGCAGTCTTTGGGTTTGGCTGGGTTGTCGCTAGATCCATCGTCAATCCGATTCAGCTCATTGCCCAATATATGAGGCGCTTGGCAGATAATGATTTGGAAGCCAATTTAGAATTGAGCACCGATCGCGCAGATGAAGTGGGTGATATGGTAAAATCGCTCGCAGTGTTTAAAACCAATGCGACAGAGCGCAAAGTTAACCGTGAAGCTCGTGAAGCTTCAAGCGCAACCGAATTGGCTAAATCCGAACAATTAAATGTCGAGAATATCAGCTTGGCCAATATGGATGCGCTGACCTCTTTGCCCAACCGTCGCAGTTTTTTCTCTTACTTAGAAGAGGTCACTCAGCCAAATGATGATCAAACTGAAAAAAAGCTTGTGGTGGGCTTAATAGATCTGGATGGTTTCAAACGTATAAATGATGTATTCGGCCATCCAGCAGGCGATGACTTATTGGTTAAATCCAGCCAACGGATAAAAAATGTACTCGGCGAAGACATTATATTTGCGCGTTTGGGTGGTGATGAATTTGGCATCATTCTTACCAAGCCCGATGACATAAAAAATGTATTACAACTTGGCACCAACATTTGCGAGGCGATGAGTCAAACTTTCCATCTCAAAGAAGGCAGCGTTCAAATTGGCGCCACCATAGGTTTTGTAGAACATCCATCCATGGCCCCAACCTCACAATTATTGTTTGAACGCGCCGACTATGCGCTCTGCTATTCCAAGCAGCACAGCAAAGGTGAGCCGGTTATTTTCTCTCACGAGCACGAAACCATCATTCGTGACATGTCAAACATCGAACATCAATTGCGCGAGTCAAATTTAGAACAAGAATTATCAGTTGTGTTTCAACCCATTATCGACATTAAAAACAAAAAAACCATGGGTTTTGAAGCGCTTGCGAGGTGGGACAATGCCAGCTTGGGCAAAGTAAGACCCGACATTTTTATCCGCGCGGCCGAACAAATGGGAACCATTGGTAAGCTCACGACCATATTGTTGCGCAAGGCACTTAAGGCCGCTTGCGACTGGCCAGATGGTATATATCTGTCATTCAACCTCTCCATTTACGATTTATCATCACCACAAACCGTGTTAGGCTTGGTAAATATTGTCGAAAAATCAAACTTCCCCAGCAATCGTATTGTGTTCGAAATTACCGAAACTGCGGTGATGAATGATTTTAAACAAGCCTCAGAAGCTTTGCATATGCTTAAATTACAAGGCGCGCAAATCGCGCTTGATGATTTTGGCACGGGTTATTCTTCATTAAGCTATGTGCAACGCATGCCACTTGATAGGTTGAAAATTGACCGAAGTTTTATCGTCGACATTGAGACTGACGAGCATACCCGCAACATTGTCCGTACGATTTTTGACTTATGCAGCAACCTCAATCTTTGTTGTATTGTTGAGGGTGTTGAAACCGCTCAACAACTCGCAATATTAGACCAAATGGGCTTCCGTTATATTCAAGGCTATTATTTCAGCCGCCCGTTACTTCCTGCAGATGCACTTGAATTCATCAATTATAAAGACGATGTTTTTAATAAGCTAATAGCTTAAGCAAACCTATAAAGTACATTTATAAACCGCCCAATCAGTGGCAATATTAGCGAATTTTGCCATCATCAGCTTGTCATCAGCTTGTCATCAGGTGCAGGGTTGCAGATGCTTGCCTTTTTCATAAAATTGAAATATTAATATAACCAATTATTCATATTTATAAAGCCGTTAATTGACAAGCTGGTGATATATTGAGGCCACTTTCGCAAAAAATATAAGGGGAAATATATGAAAATAGTGATAACTGGTGGTTATGGGTTTCTTGGTCAATTGCTGGCCAAAAAGCTACTTGAAATTGGAAAATTAGTAGATCGGAATGGTGACTTGAAAACCATCGATGATATAATATTAATTGACCAAATTGAGCCAAAAAACCCCATTAAAGACGTCAGGTCTATTTTTGGTGACATTTCAGAGCCAATTTTTTTTAACCAAGCCATTACTGATGATGTTGATGGTGTTTTTCACCTTGCAGCCATTGTAAGCTCTGCGGCTGAAGCTGATTTTGATTTGGGCATGAAAGTTAATTTAGATGCAACTCGTATATTGTTAGAGCGTTGCCGCAAACTCCCCAATAAAGCCAAAATTGTATTTAGCTCTTCGGTCGCAGTTTTTGGCAATGCACCATTAATTGTCGAAGACGATACACCTGCTTTACCGCTTTCATCCTATGGAATGCAAAAAATTCTCGGCGAATATTTGATTAGTGAATATACCAGAAAAAACTATATTGATGGTAGATGCGTTCGCTTGCCGACAATTGCCATTAGACCAGGTAAACCAAATAAAGCCGCATCATCATTTGTAAGTTCAATCATTAGAGAGCCATTAAGCGGCGAAAATGCCATCTGCCCCGTCGATAGATCTCAGTCACTCTGGATACAATCCCCATCGGTTATAATTGAAAATTTAATTCATGCTTACAATTTAAATCAACAAGAATGGGGCACAGAATCGCGTGTGGTGAATTTACCTGGCCTCACCATAACCGTTGCCGAAATGATCGCATCACTTAAAACCCACGGCGGCAACACTTCACTTATTATCGACAAACCCGATGAAACCATAAGCAGATTAGTAAAGAGTTGGCCGGGTGCAATGAATACGAAACGAGCGCGTAAGATGGGCTTTAAAAATAATGATAATTTCGACAGCATGATAGAAGAATTTATTGACCAACAAATTAGTTAAAAAAGTCTCAGCCTAACAATCCTTCATCAAGCATCATTTGCTCAAGTTTTATACCATCAAAGCCGATTTCAGATTTATAGGATTTGTATTTCTCGTAAAAAGCCGGTTTCTTGCCACTTTTTTTGGTGGCCGCTAAAAGCGTGTTTTTTTGCGTATGTTCCGAGGCAACAAAGTCAATGACATCAACATGATATCCCTGTGATTGCAACAGCATCACGCGGGCATTGTCAGTAATCAAATCGGCCATTTTATGCAAAAACAAGCCATGATTTATGAATTTTGACAGTGATTTTTTTTCTTTCAGGTTCACTAAAACTTCTTTTTGGCAGCAAGGAGCGCATAAAATGACTTTTGATTTCATTTTGAGGCCCATGAATAAAGCATCATCAGTTGCTGTATCGCAGGCATGTAGTGAAACAACCGCATCATAATAAGCCAATCCAGAATATTGATCGGCAAAGCCACTGACAAAAGATAGGTTTTTAAACCCGCATTTATTGGCCGTCTCGTTGCCAAGTTTCATTAAATCTTCATTAAAATCAACAGCATGAATGACAGGGTCCAAATCGCGCTTGGCCAAATAGTTATAAATAGCGAAAGTCATATATCCCTTGCCGGCACCAATATCAATCACTTTCACTCTTTTTTGATTGATCGCACCAGATTGGGTGAGCTTGTCAGATAATATTTCAGTAAACCGACCTATTTGCTTGAATTTTTTATGCATTCTAGGTTTGATAACGCCATTTTGGTCTGAAATGCCCGTTTCAATGACGAATTTATCTTTTGCATCCAGCTTGTATTTAATGGTGTTTTTTTTGTCTTTAGTCATGATATGGCCTTGCAAATATTTGTTCCGAAACGACTGAGTATCAACTATATATAGAAAACCCAAACAATTAACACTATAATTTAGCCAAAAAATACAATTTTTGATTCATCTTCATTGTTTGCTTCTATTGTGTTATTGAAGTGAACCACTAGCCTTTTTGGAGACATGTTAATGAATATATCGATACTTAACTTGCATAGAAATATGGATAAAGACCAGTTAGAAAAATTATTCGCAAGCTATGGTAAGGTAGAATCTTGCGAAATTATTCTCGATAAAAACACTGGTAAATCTAAAGGTTTTGGATTCGTGACCATGAATGATGAGGCAGAAGCCACTAAAGCAATATTAGAACTTCATGGTAAAATCATCAGCAATCAAAAAATACGAGTGAAAATCTCTGCTGCACCCTCGTCATAAACTAAATGTTTTTCTCGTTTGCTGCGCCCGTTTTAGGGAATTACCGCAAATCTTGCATATCGATAAAATCCATATCGGTGAAATCTTGGTTGTCACCTGCCATTGACCAAATAAACGCATAGCGCCCTGTGCCCGTGCCGCTATGGATAGACCAGCCCGGCGATAAAATGGCTTCTTGGTTTTTGACGATGAGATGACGTGTTTCATCTGGCTCGCCCATTAAATGAATAACCCGTGTATCAGCTTTCATATCGAAATAAAGGTATATTTCTGAGCGCCTATCATGAATATGGCATGGCATTGTGTTCCATACGCTTCCATCTTCTATGCTGGTCACGCCCATGACTAATTGGCAGCTATCCACCACTTCGGGGTGAATATATTGACGAAGTTTGCGTTTGTTGCAATCTGATTGCGTGCCTAATTCTAACAATATAGCGTCATCAGCGGTTATGATTTTTGGATCATAAGCATGATGGGCAGGGGCGCTTACAAAATAAAATTTTGCAGGGTTTTGTGTGTCCGAACTTTGGAAACTCACCTCACCAATACCCATTGGTAAATATAAGCAATCGGTATAATTCAACTGATATTCTATGCCATCAGCGATGACAACGCCATCATTGCCGACATTTATAATGCCAATTTCGCGGCGGTCTAAAAACCGCTTGGTGCCGATTTGTTTATTGGCTTCAAGCTTTAGGGGCGCGCTTGTTGGCGTTGCGCCGCCGACAACACTTCTATCTAAATGGCTATAGGTCATGGTCACTTGATCAGCCACAAAAATATCTTGTACCAAATAATTTTCGCGCAATTGCTTGGTGTCAAAACCTTTGGTTTCTTTTGGGCTTGAGACTTGTCTAATTTCTATACTCATTTAAATATCCGTTTTTCAGTTAAATTTGTGCCATATCATCCAAATCAATGTCATGGATAAAATAGGCGGGGCGTTGTTCAATCCAATGTGGAAAATGATGTTGCAAACCCGAAAGATGAGCTTCCATTTTTTGGCAAGCCATGGCTTCGTCACCGGCATTTATGGCATCAACAATAGCCGTGTGTTCTTCCACCACCATTGCCATACGGCCTTCCTCGGGCAAGGTTAAAACTCTAAATCTGTCGACTTGTAATTTAACCTGCTGCACCAATTGCCACAGGCCAGATAACTTGCCAATTCTCGCAATCAATTCATGAAAATTCTCATCGGCAGCATGAAAGCCTTTAATGTTGCCCAATTCAGCCATTTCGCGCTGGCGTTCAATGACCGCATATAATTCCAACACGTGGCTGCGTTTGGCGCATTTAGCCGCCGATTTTACCGTCATGCCTTCCAGCGCCCTGCGCGCGATTAGCGCCTCAGGCAAAGCAGATACAGGAATACGCGCCACAAATGTGCCTGATTTTGCCACCACTTCAACCAATTTTTCGCGGTGCAGCCGCATAATGGCTTCGCGTATCGGAGTGCGGCTAATGCCTTGCTCTAATGCAATTTTCTTTTCCGATATAGCGGTGCCAGGCGGCATGTCCATAGATATAATGGCATCACGCAGCCGCTCATATTGTGTATCAGATAAAGTGGTATTTGATGAGCCGTAAAAATAACCCTTACCCGCAGGGGCAGCATTGCCCGCGCGTTTTCTCATCGGTTCAATTTTGTTCTCGGAGGAATTTTTCTCCATAAACAGTCTCCATTCAGCTTTGTTTTTAGTATTTTTGAATATGTGAAATAGCAGAGATACCATTTACCGTAAAGCTGATTTGCATTTGTAACATAACTAGTATATAAGATATATCAGTTGTCGTCAAATATTCAAAATAATATTGAAATTTGGCAATAAAACCAGCGAGAGGCTGGCAAAACCAGCAAAGGGGCTGGGGTTTCCATAGGAGGGAAAAATGAATATCAATAAAATCAGCACTGCGATTGTTGCAGGTGTAATTATGGTCGCAGGCGCAACAACCGCGTTGGCCACCGAAACTTTAAAATGGGCACATGTATATGAGTCAGGCTCGCCTTACCATATTAAAGCGCAATGGGCAGCTGACGAGATCGCCAAAGCCACCGATGGCCGCGTCGAAGTGAAGGTATTCCCAGCTTCATCACTGGGCAAGGAAGTTGAAATTAACGAAGGCCTTGGCATCGGCGCTGTTGACATTATCTATACAGGCCCAAGTTTTGTTGAACGTTATTATGGCCCAATTGCCATTTCTGATTATCCATTCATCATGCGCGGTTATGATCATTGGGTATCTTATCGCACATCTGATCTGTTTAAAGAATTGTCAGACGGTTATCATGACGCCACAGGCAACCAAGTGATGAGCTTGGTTTATTATGGCCAGCGCCATGTGACATCTAACAAGCCCATTTTAAAGCCATCAGATATGGAAGGTCTTAAAATTCGCGTTCCAAACTCACCATTAATGTTGATGTTCCCTAACGCAGTGGGCGCAAACCCAACTCCAATGGCTTTCTCAGAGGTTTATCTTGCCTTGCAACAAGGTGTAGTTGATGCCCAAGAAAACCCATTGCCAACCATTAAATTTAAAAAATTCTATGAGGTGCAAAGCAACATTAACCTCACAGGTCATATTTTGAATAGCTTGCTCATCATCGCGTCCGATGATGCCTTAGCCCGTGTTGGTGATGACCAAGCCGTGGTCAAAGAAATTTTAGAAAAAGCCGCAATGATGATTTCAGAAGAAATTTATAAATCAGAAACCGACTTAATCTCTTGGTTCGAAGAGCAAGGCATTGCAGTGAATGTGGTTGATAAAAAACCATTCCAAGATGCGGTGAAACCAAGCTTAATTGGCGATGGTGTGCCATACACAGCCGACCATTTCAAACGCCTTGGCGAACTATAAGCTATAGGATGAAACAGTTTATGGATCATTCTGATCAACAAAATGGGCGCGCTTCGAAAGAGGCGCGTCAAGAAATTGACTTTGGTGACGACGAGGTTGATGTTTCCGATTTCCACATTATCGACCTGCCGGGGCTTATTGCACTTTGGGGCTTGGCAATCATTGTATTTTTGCAATTTTTCACCCGTTATGTGCTGAATGACAGCTTGGCGTGGACAGAAGAAATCGCCCGCTATGTGTTGATTGTCGTGGCCTATTTTGGTGCCATTTCAGTCACCCGCAAAGGCACCCATATTTTCTTAGAGTTTTTCTATCGATATTTATCGCCAATGGGCGGCAAAAGACTCAACATTGCAATCGAGTCTCTGTCATTTTCATTTTACGCGTATTTGGCCTATCAAGCCGTTATATTGGCGCAAAAAACCCGCACCAAAATGGCCTCGGTCGAAATACCCAAAAGCTTGCTTTATTGGCTTGTCGCGGCATCATTGGCGGTCATGGCATTTTATTCATTCATCTGGCTTATGCGCAAAATCAAACAATCACCACAAGATGTGATGCGCGAATTAGAAGCGCATTCTCATAACGAAATCTAATTTATAAGTGGCAACTTAATGGCTTTATCTCTACTTTTTATCATCCTGTTTGCTCTGCTCATTGCAGGCGCGCCAATTGCCGTTGCATTGGGTGTATCCTCGCTTATTTTCATCATCATCGATGGCCTACCGCCCGTTGTCGTGCTGCATAATATGGTCAATGGCATTAACAGTTTTCCGCTCATCGCCGTGCCATTTTTCATCATGGCAGGCAATTTAATGAACAGCTCCGGCATCACCACCAAAATATTCACCTTTGCCCGTGCCACAGTCGGCTGGATGCATGGCGGTTTAGGCCATGTGAATGTCGGCGCCAGTGTTATTTTTGCGGGCATGTCGGGCGCGGCGGTTGCCGACGCAGGTGGCCTTGGCAACATTGAAATTAAAGCCATGCGTGACGCAGGTTATGATACTGATTTCTCGGTCGGCATCACTGCGGCCTCATCGACAATTGGCCCCATAATTCCGCCTTCGCTTCCGTTGGTGGTTTATGGGGTCATTGCTGATACATCAATAGGCCAGCTATTTGCCGCAGGTTTAATACCCGGCCTCATTATGGCGATTGCCCTCATGGTCATGGTGGCATTCTATGCCCGCATCCGCAATTACCCGCGCGATGATGCTTTCCAATGGCGCTATTTCCTCATCTCATTTTGGCATGCAATCCTGCCGCTTTTCACCCCCATCATCATTGTCGGTGGCATATTGACGGGTATCTTTACCCCGACAGAAGCCGCCATCGGTGCAGTGGCATATTCTATGTTTTTAGGCCTTGTCGTCTATCGTACATTAAACCTGAAACGCCTGTTGCGCGTGTCGATAGACACCGTCGAAATCACCGCTTCAATCATGATGATTGTCGCTGCATCAGCCATTTTTGCGTGGATTTTAACCGCCAACCAAGTGGCCGAAAGTTTCGCCAATGGCCTGCTAGGCTTTACCGACAATAAAACCCTTATTCTACTCACCATCATGTTAATTGTATTGATTGTCGGCTGCTTTATGGAAACCATTGCCGCCATTACAATCCTCACCCCAGTTTTACTGCCGGTGGCGATGAGCCTGGGCATTGACCCTGTGCATTTTGGCATTATTTTAATTTTAAATTTAATGATAGGCTTGTTAACTCCGCCCGTTGGTTTGGTGCTTTATGTATTGTCCAAAGTGTCAGGCGTGCCGTTTGAGCAATGCGTAAAGGCCACCGCACCTTTCCTCATTCCCTTGCTTGTGGTGTTGTTATTGCTCACTTTCATTCCCCAATTGTCAATGTGGTTGCCAACTTTAATTTATCGGTAAAACGGTTTTCCCACCAATAGGAGCGCGTTAAATGTCATCAGAAAATCTATTTGATCTAAGTGGCCAGTTAGCCCTTGTGACTGGTTGTAAGCGCGGCGTGGGCAAAGCCATGGCAATCGCATTAGCAACAGCCGGCGCCGACATCATCGGTGTCAGTCTATCTTTAGAGGACAGCGGCAGTGAAATTGAGCAAGAAGTTCTGGCTTTAGGCCGTAAATTCAAAGCCTATCAATGCGATTTCGCTGACCGCACTGCAGTCAAACAATTTGCCGCCACATTATTGGCAGACAATCCCAAAATCGACATTCTCATTAACAATGCAGGCACCATAAAACGTGCGCCCGCCGTTGAGCATAGTGATGAATATTGGGATATAGTGTTGGAGGTTAACCTTTCGGCACAATTTATTCTAAGCCGCGAAATTGGCAATTCAATGCTCAAACATGGCGAAGGCAAAATCATCTTCACCGCCTCTTTATTATCATTTCAAGGCGGCATTAATGTACCGAGTTATGCCGCATCTAAAGGCGGCATCGGCCAACTTACCAAAGCTTTGGCCAATGAATGGGCGGGCAAAGGCATCAATGTTAATGCCATCGCCCCAGGTTACATCGCCACCGATAACACCCAAGCCTTACAAGATGATGCCAGCCGCTCGAACTCCATCTTAGAGCGCATACCCGCAGGTAGGTGGGGCGAGCCTGCTGATTTTGCGGGTCCTGTGGTGTTTTTGGCCTCTAAAGCATCAGACTATGTTCATGGCACCATTCTCACTGTCGATGGCGGTTGGATGGGGCGTTGAGTGATGTCGCCTTTTTAAATCACCATAACCATTTAATTTGGCTATAATTTCCAAGCAATAAACACCGCGGCTACAAGTAGAATTAAATTAAGCACTATGGTGCCCTTGGTTTCTTGACGTTTTGCATGAAGAATAATCGCCGCAATCTGAATCAATATCATGCCGATTGCCGCTAAGTTTGCCAAATAGGGCAGAATTCCAGTCAGGCTAGGAAGAATAATGCCAATGGCGCCAAGAATTTCCATAACGGCTAAGAAACGAATAAAGCCCAAAGGCAGACTTGTTGCCCAATGCCATCCCATATCTGAAAGCCCTTGGGCTGATTTGGTCAGTTTCATAAACCCAGCGTAAGAAAACATAAAGGCTAAGAAAATTTGCACACTCCAAAGGGCAATGGCCCACCAGTTTTCGGTAATAAATGTGGAGATTGTTGACATGAACGGCTTCTTTCGGTAATTTTAATATATATATTCGATACGATAATAACCATTATCGCTCACACTATACCCATCATTATCGTTTGGAGTCAATACTGCATGAAACAATGGAACAAAGACCATCCAAAAGCCGCGCTTATGGCGCGGAAAAGAACTGATATTTTAAACGCGGCTCGCACTCAATTTTTGGATGCAGGCTATGATGGGTCAAGTATGGAGAGCATTGCCAAGGCGGCAAATGTATCCATAATGACTTTATACCGCCATGCTCAAACTAAGGATAAGCTATTTGCGGCCATTATCGCATCCGCATGTCAGCCATCAACGGCTGCAGAACAGGCGGAGTTGGAAGCCATTCTTACATTGCCGCTTCCTGAAGCTTTGCTTCAATCTGCACTTCATATGCAAGACACACTTACCAGTGCTGAAACGATTGCTTTAATGAGGGTGGTTATCAGCGAAGTGGATAGATTTCCGCAGCTAGCAGAATTGGCTTATCAAGGTTTTTTCCAACGTCTTGAAGGCGTGACAGCGACCATTCTTTCTTTGCTATCAGAAACCAAACAATTTGAGGCCTCTGATCGAGAAAAACTAGGCAAGCTTTTTGTAAATCGAATTGTAGGAACACAAATTATTCGTGCTTTATTGGGGCTGTCAGGACTTGATGCAAATGAAAAACTTAACCGAGCAGAACTTGCTAGAGATGAAATTATGAACGAATTACCCAATTTTCTTAAAAAAATAAATTAAATCAAGTGATGAATTTAAAACACTGAATTGGGTTTTAAGATGCCTATTCATGGCGGCACTATCACACGTTAATCAAAGTATTTTCGCGAAATGCCGATGGTTTTTGTTGAGTTTTATTGAGAAAAAACTTTGAAAAATGTGCAGCATCGCAAAAACCCAATTCATATGAAATTTCGGCAATGCTCAGCGCGGTGTAGCTCAATAAGCGTTTGGCTTCTAAAATTGATCTTTCGTCAATTAAATTTGATGGCGAGATATTAAGCACAGATTTGCACACACGGTTTAAATGTGTCGGGGTTATGTTGAGTGATTTTGCATATTGCGCCACAGACAATCTCTGTTTGTAATTTTCGTTAATTTTATTTTGAAATTCCTGCACAAAATTTTGTTTTTGCTGGGGAATATTTTGGTTTAATTCTGGTGCAAAGGGAAACATTTCAGCCAGTTTACCAATTAGCAAATTTGTATAGCAGCGCAAATTAAAGTTACGCATTGGCTGGTTGGCACTGTGAATTTCACTTATTGATTTAAAAATATAGATAAATTCATTTTGCATTCGTTCATTTGTACAATTATGAATAAGAGTTTGAGAAATTGGCTTGATGAGAAATGCTATTTCTCCAATGATATCTTGTAGAAATTGCTGAGGTAATGTTAAAACCCATCCTTCCGTATTGGGAGAAAATTGAAACCCGTGGACAGTCAATGGTGGGATGCTCATGATTTGATTGTCGTTCAATTCATAGTTAATTTTATCAATCAAAACAGTGCCTCCTCCATTTGAGATGTAAAAAAATTGATGCAAATTATGATGCTGATGTGGTTTAAAATTCCATGCATGATGAATACTACGCGCCCGAATTGACTCGATATGCAGATAGTCAGGAAATATCTCATCCTCATTTTCGCCGTATAATATGTAATTAGGTATTTTATTCATAATGCTGCTTTTATATTGGAAATGTTCCAAATATACAATTATTTAATCAATTTGTATATTTGATTCAAGTCAAAATTCTTTTAGTTTTGCTTTTAAAAAAAAAGGGATTATTATATGCGTACACAGGTTGGGATTATTGGCAGCGGGCCATCTGGCTTAATATTGTCACAATTATTACACTTGCAAGGCATTGATAGCGTGATCTTAGAGCGCAAAACGCTTGATTATGTGCTGACCCGCATTCGGGCTGGCGTGTTGGAGCAAAGCTGTGTGGATTTATTACGCACCGCCCAAGCCGCAGAAAATATGGATACCCAAGGTGAAATGCATGATGGTTTTGACATCGCCTATAATGGCAAATGCCATCATGTTGATTTAAAAGCGCTAACTGGCACAGGCATTATGGTTTATGGTCAAGTGGAGATCACCCGCGATTTAATGGACATCCGCAAAAAAGCGGGTGGTGTGACCATTGAAGAAGCTGAAGTGACACGCGTCGAAGGCATAGAGACAGACCATCCTGTAATATATTATACCAAGGATGGCGTTGAGCACAAATTAGAATGTGATTTTGTCGCTGGCTGTGATGGTTTTCATGGCGCGAGCCGCCAACAAATACCAGACGACATCATCAAAACCTATGAGAAAGTATATCCATTTGGTTGGTTGGGCATCATGTCAGAAACGCCGCCAGTTTCGCATGAATTAATTTACACCCGTCATGAGCGTGGTTTTTCTTTATGCAGCATGCGCCATTCGAAGTTAAGCCGCTATTATCTACAAGTGCCATTGACCGATAAGGTTGAAGACTGGTCGGATGAAAGGTTTTGGGCAGAGCTAAAACGCCGCCTGCCTGATGACGTGGCTAGCCAGTTAATCACCGGCCCATCGATTGAAAAATCGATCGCCCAATTACGTAGTTTCGTATGCGAAACGATGCGTTATGGCAATATGTTTTTGGTTGGCGACGCCGCACATATTGTGCCACCAACCGGTGCAAAAGGCCTAAACTCGGCCGCGTCGGATGTTTATTATTTATCGCAAGGTTTGATTGCGCATTATAGAAATGGTGACGATACAGGCCTTGAACAATATACCGAAAAAGCCTTAAGCCGCGTATGGAAAGCCGAGCGTTTCTCGTGGTGGATGACCACGTTATTGCACCAATTGCCACTTGCTGAAGGTGAAGTGGGGGCATTTACCAGTCAAATGCAAAGCGCCGAACTTGACTATATATTTAATTCATCAGCTGCGCTAAAATCATTGGCAGAAAATTATATTGGCCTACCATATTAGGCCGTAAGTAATTTGGAGGGAGTCCAAATAGTTAGTAAATAGACAGTTCAAATTTTTTAAAAGGGAGAAGAATATGAATAGGTTTTCAATCAAGACAATGCTTGCCGCAGCTTTATGTACGGCAGCTATAAGTGTGGGGGGCAGTGTTGCGATGGCGGCAGATGTCACCTTAAAACTACATCAAATGCTACCAGGCCAAGCCACCGTACCTAAAAAGGTACTGGAAGTTTGGGGTGCCAAAGTAGAAGAACAATCTGGTGGCCAACTTAAAATTCAGCATTTCCCATCCATGCAATTGGGCGGCCGCCCACCAGAGTTGATTGACCAAGCGGTCGATGGCGCAGTTGACATTATATGGACAGTGATTGGTTACACTCCGGGTCGTTTTCCGCGTACTGAAGTGTTTGAATTGCCGTTTATTTCTGCTGATGCAGGCGCAACCTCGGCGGCTTTGTGGGAAATGTTTGATAAAGACATGAAAGACGAGGAGTTTAAAGATCTGCATGTGCTGGGCATTTGGGTGCATGGCCCAGGCCTCATCCATTCTAAAACCCCCATTAAGACGGTTGAAGATTTGAAAGGCCAGAAAATCCGTGGTGGTTCAAGAACCATTAACATGATGCTCACCCAATTGGGCGCAACGCCTGTTGGTATGCCCGTGCCTGCGGTTTCTGAAGCTTTATCAAAAGGCGTCATCGATGCCACCACCATCCCGTGGGAAGTGGCGGGGCCATTAAAGGTCAGCGAACTGGTTAAAAACCACACCGAATTTACTGGCAATGCGCTTTACACCATCACTTTTGTGATGGCGATGAATAAAGACAAATATGAGAGCTTACCTGATGATCTTAAAAAGGTCATTGATGATAATTCGGGTATGGAATTCAGTGTCAATGCCGCCAATATCATGCAAGAAAATGATGCACCTGTCAGAGCCGCTGCTGAAGCTGCTGGCAATAACATCATTGTTTTGGATGCGGACGAAAGTGCCAAATGGCGTGAAGCGGCTGAGCCTGTTTATGAGCAATGGGCGGCAGATATGGATGCCAAAGGTTTTGACGGCAAAGCTTTGATTGCAGAAGCCAAAGCGTTGATTGAAAAACATTCAAGCATGAAATAGCGCTAGACAAATTCAAGCAGAGGCGCAAGTATTACATAATGCTTGCGCCTCTATCATGCGCGCCAGAATGACAGTGCTCAGAATGACAATGAAAGTTTAACTATGATTCATAAAATGACGCCTCTGATTCATTGGTTGGCGAAAACACTAGCTATCCTTGGTGGTATTGTACTTTTCGCCATGATTATTTTAACCTGTGTTTCGATTTTTGGCCGTAGCTTTATATTTTTGGGTCTAGCGCCTATATCGGGCGATTTCGAACTGGTTGAAGCAGGAGCCGCCTTTGTTGTATTTGCATTTTTGCCTTGGTGTCAAATCAAACGCGGCCATGCTGCGGTGGATATAGTCACCAATTTTCTACCTGCCTCAATAAATAGATGGATTGATTTGATTGCCGAAACTTTAATGTGCATCGCGGTCATCATCATCGCATGGAAATTATTTGATGGCACCATTGCCAAAAGTAAGTATGGCGAGACAACATTCATCATTCAATATCCCATCTGGTGGGCGTATGCGGTCAGTCTATCTGCTGCTTTAATTGGCTGCGTTGTGGCTGTATATATGGTTTTTTTACGGTTTTTTGAGTTGCGTGAAGGTAAATCAAATTCAACCTCAGGAGCAGTGCATTGAGCGGTTTAGAAATTGGCATTTACTCCTTCCCGATACTTATTTTACTCATTTTCATCCGCATTCCCATTGGTCTCTCAATGTTGATGGTCGGGTTTGTCGGCTCGTTTCTAATTGGCGACAATTGGGTGCCGATATTATCCAAATTAAAGAATGAGACTTTTTCAACTTTTTCCAGCTATTCGCTGACCATCATTCCGCTATTTTTACTGATGGGGCAATTTGCACGGCTAGGTGGCATGTCACAAGCTTTATTTAAAGCCGCCGAAACGTGGATGGGACATAAAAAAGGTGGCGTGGCCATGGCCGCCATTGGCGCTTGTGCTGGCTTTGGCGCGATATGCGGATCATCTTTGGCGACAGCCGCCACCATGGGGCAGGTGGCTTTACCTGAGCTGCGCAAATATGGCTATTCGGGCAAATTGGCCACAGGTGCGTTGGCTGCGGGCGGCACATTAGGCATTCTCATTCCGCCATCATTTGTATTGGTTATTTTTGCCATTTTAACCGAGCAAAATATCGCCAAATTATTCATCGCGGCTTTGGTGCCAGGCCTATTGGCGGCGGTTGGTTATATCATCGCCATATCAATCTATGTGCGTATTTACCCTAATGAGGCAGGCTCGCGCGAACGCGCACCATATTCTGAGCGCTTTGCTGCTTTGTTAAAAGTTTGGCCAGTTTTGGCGATATTTTTGATTGTCGTTGGTGGTATTTATGCGGGGGTTTTCACCCCCACCGAAGGCGCAGCAGTCGGCGCGGCAGGCACCGGCATATTGGCATATCTAAATGGCGGCCTGACCAAAGCCAGCGTCATCGATTCTATTTTGCAAACTGCGACGGCCACGGGCATGATCTTTTTCATCGTATTTGGCGCCAGCATTTACAATGGCTTTTTGGCACTCAGCCAAGTGCCACAAGAAATTGCCGATTGGGTGGTTGTGCTGGGCTTAAGCCCATGGACTATCTTGGTGCTGATTTTAATTGTCTATATGATATTGGGTTGTGTGATGGATTCACTATCAATGATATTGCTTACAATTCCGATATTTTTTCCGATTGTATCCATGCTAGATTTTGGCCTTACGCCCGATGAATTTGCCATCTGGTTTGGTATATTGGTGTTGATTGTGGTCGAGGTCGGCTTAATCACCCCGCCTGTCGGGATGAATCTATTTGTCATCAATTCAATGGCCAAAACCACGCCCCTTGCCGATACATTTAGAGGTGTGGTTCCGTTCATTATGTCCGATTTGATCAGGACGGTAATTTTGGTTATGTTCCCATCCATCACATTATTTTTAATGCGTTGGCTTTATTGATCAAACACCTATTCTTTGATTTTATAGCCAGTGCGGAATGTCCAAGTGATGATGGCCGCGCATATGCCGATAAAAATAGCAATGGCAATGAGGCTGGTACTAATAGGCATGTCGCCCACACCAAAAAAGCTCCACCTAAAACCTGAAACCAAATAAACCACAGGGTTGAAGAAAGATACATTTTGCCAAAATGGCGGCAGCATGGAAATCGAATAAAACGACCCACCCAAAAATACCAGTGGCGTGATGACCAACAGTGGGATAAGTGACAATTGTTCGAAATTTTTCGCCCATAATCCAATAATAAAACCAAACAGGCTAAAGCCAACGCAGGTTAAAATGAGGAAACTAAACATGGCGATTGGATGCTCAATATGCAGTGGCACAAACAGGTTCGCGGTGATGAGCGTGACAATGCCAATGAACATAGATTTACTCGCCGCCGCGCCAACATAACCAATGAGAATTTCGATCGCCGATATCGGTGCAGTGTGAATTTCATAGATTGACCCCGTAAATTTGGGGAAATAAATGCCGAATGAGGCGTTTGAAATGCTTTGCGCCAATACTGATAACATGATCAGCCCAGGCACGATGAACAAGCCATATTCGACCCCGTCAATTGCATCCATACGCGAGCCGATGGCCGTGCCAAACACCACAAAATACAGCGAGGTTGAAAGCACAGGCGAAATGAGGCTTTGGGTGATGGTGCGTATCGCCCGCATCATTTCAGATACATAGATTGACTTCACAGCTTGGTAATTCATACATTGTCTCCTAACATATCGATCATAATGTCTTCAAGCGAGCTTTGGCTGCTCTGCACATCACCGATGATGATGCCATTTTCGCTCAACGTGGAAAATAAATTGGCAATGCCCGTGCGCTTACCATCCGCTTCATAAGTATAGATTAGATCGCCAGTGGCAGCATCTAAAACCAAATCTAACCCCTGTAAATAATCAGGCATTTGTGTGAGCGGTTCGATCAATTGCACAGTAAGCTGCCGTTTGCCGAGCCGCTCGACCAAAGTGGCTTTATCTTCGACCATCAGCAATTCTCCATCGCGGATGATACCAACCCGATCAGCAATGGCTTCGGCCTCTTCAATATAGTGAGTGGTCAAAATAATCGTCACGCCATCGGCCTTTAACTGTGCCACCAAATTCCACATATCTTTGCGCAATTCGACATCAACCCCTGCGGTTGGCTCATCTAAAAACAAGATGCGTGGCTCGTGATAGAGCGCTTTGGCGATCAATAAGCGTCTTTTCATACCGCCCGATAAGGTCATGGTTCTGTCGTCGCGTTTGTCCCACAAAGACAATTTCCTTAAAATATCTTCCATCAATTTAAGGTCAGGTTTTTTGCCAAATAGTCCGCGGGTGAATTTTACTGAGTTTATCACCGTTAGAAATGGCTTGAGGCTAATTTCCTGCGGCACCAAACCAATCAAACTGCGGGCTTTGCGGTAATCGGATAATATGTCAAAACCTCCGACTTTAACACTGCCCGATGTCGGGTTGACCAAACCGCAAATAATAGAAATTAAGGTGGTCTTGCCCGCGCCATTAGGGCCCAAAAGCGCAAAAATTTCACCCGATTTCACCTCTAGATCAATATTCTTAAGCGCCGTAAAACCATTGTCGTAAGATTTGGTTAAATTGCTTATTTTCAGCATATGCATCATTCCTTCATTATATATGCAGTGCAAATAGCAGCTGTTCATGCGGCAATATATATCTTGGTTGATTGTTGAGCGGTTATGTGTATAATAGTTACTTGTGTATTGCAAGTAACAAGTGACTAGGCTTATGTCAATAAAATGTTGTGCTAGATCTGAATGTCCAATTGCCAGTTCGTTAGATATTTTTGGCGACCGCTGGACGCTGATTATTCTGCGCGATATGCTGGTTGGCAAATCAAAATTTGGCGAATTTTTAGCTTCGGCCGAAAATATTGCCACCAATGTGCTGAGCAAAAGATTAGAGCTTATCGAAGGCGCAGGGCTTGCCGATCGAGTTGTTTACCAGCAACGCCCAACCCGATATGAATATAAATTAACCGACAAGGGCAAAGCTTTATTGCCAATTTTGCAAGAAATGTGCAAATGGGGCAATCAATATATGCCCGAAACTTGGGTTTTATCTACCGCATTAATCAATGAGTGAACAAGATTTAAGTTTCACAAAATGTCTGTTCATCGGCGTCATCATCAGCAGCAACAAATAGATAATCTGCAAATTCAACAGCCTCGATATATGGGTCTTGCAGCGCTTTGAGTAGATGCTTAAATGCTGCAAGGTCGCCATTTCCAGCTTGTTCCAGCGCCCGTTCAACCAGCCGAAATCTTGGCACATAAATCGGGTTGATTTGCTGTATATTCTTGGCAATTTCGGTTGTGGTTATAGCCTCATTTTCAATATGCCTTCGCCAAACACTTAGCCAGCTTTGCAGCGGTTGCTCATCCGCGCACAGCGCCACCAGCAAGCTCTCATCTTCGCCGGTCAAAACATCGCCTAAATATCTAAAAAACAATGTGTAGTCGGGCTTGGCGGTTGATAACATGGCGAAGGTTTGGCTCATCATATCTTCGGCTTGCTCACCCTCAATGCTTAGGCCCAGTTTCCGCATGACAAATTGGTTGAAATGCATCATAAATTGCGGAAAAAACTTGCTTAATTCATCTTCAGCAATCTGAATCGCCGCCTCTTGATTTTCATCAAATAAATCAAGCAGACTTTCCGCCAATTTCGAAAGATTCCACATCGCCATTTCGGCTTGGCGGTTCCATGCATAGCGGCCATTTTGGTCTATCGAGCTGAACACTTGGTTGGGTTTAAACCTTTCCATAAAAGCGCACGGGCCAAAATCGATAGTCTCGCCAGACAATGCCATATTGTCACTATTCATCACCCCATGAATAAAACCTTGGCTCATCCATTTACCGATTAATTCGGCTTGGCGGCTGACAATTTGGCCGAATAATTGCTGATGGCGGTCATCAGCTTCAATGTCAATATCAGCATATTCACGCACGATTAAAAAATCAGCCAATTTTTCAACAATGTCCGCGCCCTTCATAATATCAGCAAATTCAAAAGTGCCGACCCTGATCAGGCTTTTGGCAGCGCGTAGCAGCACAGCGCCTTTATGCGCTTTGTCGCGAATAACCGTTTCGCCCGTTTCAAACACTGCCAATGTGCGGGTGGTCGAAATGCCAATCGCCGCCATATATTCTGAAAATAGCGTTTCTTTTAACGCGGCTCTTAATGTTGATTTGCCATCACCGCGCCGTGAATAGACGGTCGAGCCACTGCCTTTTAAATGCAGGTCATATCGAGTTGCATCACTGTCAACAAATTCGCCAATCAGCAAAGCGCGGCCATCGCCCAATTGCGCCGAAAAATGCCCGAATTGATGGCCAGAATAAGCCATGGCCAACGGCGCATAGTCTTCTTCTATATCCTGTATGCCCGAAAACATGCCAAGCGCTTCATCAGAGCCGAGCCATGCCGGATCCAAACCGATTGATCTTGCCCATGAATTATTGAGCCAAACATAGGCCGCGTTTGGTGCAGGATCGGGCTTGGTATGGGCATATAATTGCGGTGGCAATTGGCTATATGTAATGTCAAATTCAGGTTTATTCATCGACCGACCTTATTGTTTTGGCAACACCCAATCGGGCCGCAAAAAGTGGCACGTATAACCATCAGGGCGCAGCAATAAGTAATCTTGATGCTCAGCCTCAGCTTCCCAAAAATCGCCAACCTCGCTTAACAAAGTGGCGACACGGCCAGGCCAAATGCCCGCAGCATTAACATCATCAATGGTGCGCAGAGCTTCAAGCCGCTGCGCATCTGAAGCGTAGAAAATTTCTGAACGGTAGGATGTGCCAATGTCATTGCCTTGGCGGTTTTCGGTCGAAGGGTCGTGAATTTGAAAGAAAAACTCCAACATATTGCGATAATTTGTAACTTGAGGATCAAACATAATTTCAATGGCCTCGGCATGGGTGCCGTGATTGCGATAGGTGGCGTTGGGCACATCGCCGCCTGTATAGCCGACCCGTGTATTGACCACGCCTATTTGTTTGCGTATTAAATCCTGCATGCCCCAAAAACAACCACCAGCCAATACCGCGCGTTCCAAATCATTTGTCATATGACCTTCTTTCATTATTCAATTTTATCCTGAACTGATCATAGCCTGCTTCTTATATTTTCGCGAGGCTGATAAAAGCTTATGACGTAAAATTGATTTAATTTCAATTTGGCGGTCACTCACCTGAAACTAAGTTTTAACATTTATACATTTAATAAGTGACTTTATGTTAAATATTCGCAAATATATAGCTAACAACAGAGCCTATTCATTTAAGTTGCTTATATTATAGGGATTGATTTTATGACATATAAAATAAGTAAAATATTTTTGATTATATCACTCATAATCTCGCCCATTTTATTAGGCGGCAATCGACATGGGTTTGAGCTTATCAATTTAACGCTCACCATATTAGCCCTTGGCTTTTTTATTCACTCAGGCAATATGACCAAGTTATTTAGCGATTTGAATAAAAATACCCGAAATATTATCATCTTTTTATTCGTCATAATACCCGCTTGGATGGTGCTACAAGCCACCAGCCTCACGCCCGATTTTTTAAACCACCCCTTGTGGCAAGAACTGGGCATTAATGGTGCCATTAGCCTTAACCCAGGCTTAACTTGGAGTGCCTTGATGGGCTATATGAGCTTATCAATTGTATTAATTGGCGTTTACATGGCAATGTATGATGTGAAGGCTGCCATTCAATTGCAATTTATTTGTTTGACGATTATCAATGCCATAGCCCTGTTTGGGCTGATTGTGTATTTATTTGATTTGCAGACCTACGGCATTCTAGACTCCGAAATAAACCTTAAATGGATAAATGGCACATTTATTTATAAAAACGCCATGGCCAATTTTATCGGCTTCGGGATTATTATTTGCATGAGTTATTTAGTCGAATTGCTTTTATTGAAGCGCATTCATTCTACTAAACTACCCCTTTTCACTCAGGCGTTTCTGATTTCTTTAAATTTAATATTTTTGGCGATTTCGCAAATATTAACCGCATCTAGAGGCGGGATAATGTCGACATTAATTGCAGTTATTTTCTTAGTTTTGTTGGTAATGTTTGTCAACAAATCAAGAAAAAAGAAAAACGCCCTGCCCAATGGCGTGAAAATTATTGTCATTTTATTGGTTCTATTTGCGGCATTTGTAGCACTTTATTACCTTGCCCAATTTAGAGGTGATAGTGCAATCCATAGCACACAAGCACGGCTTGCTTTAATTGCAGATTCAATTATTGCGGTTGTTGATCGGCCGTTATTGGGGCATGGCGCGGGCACATATATCGATTTAGAACCGCTTTACCATTATGCCAATAGCATAGATCATATTTTTTGGAATAAATTACATTCAACCCCTATGGAGATTATGGTAACTTTGGGCATACCTATATTTTTAATAATATATTATTTTGTGGCCGCAATATTTATTCGATTGTTAAAACGTTGTCTCAAATCCAATAACAATTGGATATTAATAATACCTGCCGCGGCAATTATAGTTGAAATGTTGGTTCATGGAGTGTTTGACTTCACCATACAAGTCCCTGCCATAAGCCTCTATGCATTTTTCTTAGTGAGCCTATCATTCAATCAAAAATTCCGCAGAAAACCCCCGTCACACCCTGCAGAATGAAGCTATAGCTAGCTTTCCAGTAATAATAAAACCCTGTGTCTTTCTAGATCATTCATGCAATCGGTCAAAATATCCATTGTCACAATATAATTATGTTGAGCGGTAACATTCCATTTAATCTATACCTAAACAACGCCATTCTTTACCCGTGTTTTTAATATTTTATTAATATTTTCAATGAATTATATGTGATTTTTAATTCATAATTTATTTACTAAGAAAGTAAGTAGTCAGCGAATAGATAAAATTTGAATGATTATTTCTATAAATTGTAAAAACTTTAAAGGTTAAATGGGCTCCAATATGAGATGGAGTTAGTGATGAGTAGATTTTCAACTTTTAAAACAATGCTAGCGCTTGCTACATTATTGAATGTAAATAATGTGATGGCTAAAGAACAAGCGGGCGGTTCATTTATTGACCAACTTAATGGTATGACACGCTTAGAACGCTTGGTGCCGACATTTTCTTTAAAATCAGATTTGCAGAATAAGCTAATAACTGATGCAGCCTTTGTGAATAAATTGTTTAATGCATCCACCAATGAAAGATTGGTATTAACACCGAGTCTAGCGTGGCGGACATTGTTCAACAATGGTAAGGGCCGGTCACTTAAAGTCGCTAAACGCACCATAGCTCCCTCTGGTTTGTTTCGCCTTTGCAAAGATAAATTATTGACAGTTTGCCAAAAGAATATTGGCCACTTAAAAGTCAGTAAAAAAGGTGAAGTTTTGATGAATTCGCAATTATTCTCCGATTTGAAACAAGTGAACGATCAAATTAACAAAAGTATACGCCCTGAATATGAAAAAGCTGGAACCAAAGATAATTGGCAAGTGAATTTAGCTCAGGGTGATTGTGAAGATTACGCACTGACTAAAAAAGCCAAATTGATAAAACAAGGCTGGCCTTCTAATGCCTTGCTGATAACCATTGTCGATACAGAACGTGGCGAAAGACATGCGGTACTAACCGTATCAACAAATCAGGGCGAATATATTTTAGACAATATATTGAAAAAGATCATTAATGTTGAAATTTCAAAATATACGTTTTTATCGCGTCAAGGTTCAAAAGAAGGTTATAGTTGGACCGTGTTGGCATAAAAAAAGCCTCCGAACAATCAGAGGCCTTTCAAAGATTTATAATTTGACCATCATTAACCAGGGCTTGCAGCACTCGGTAAGTCATCCCCACCAAGTCCAGCGGTTGATGGATCATTAATAACATTAGCGACTTCTTCTAGAACCTCAGGTGGAAGATCTGCCTCGGCAACCGCTTCTGTCACTTCGTCAACCAAATCAGGCGCGGCTTGTATGACTTGTGCCACCACTTGTGCCATCACTTCAGGCGCCGCTTCGGCGACTTGTGCGATCACTTCGGCCACGACTTCAGGCGCCACTGTGGCGACTTGTGCCACCACATCGGCCACGATTTCAGGCGCCACTGCGGCGACTTGTGCCACCACTTGTGCCACGACTTCAGGCGCCACTTCGGCGACTTGTGCCACCACTTGTGCCACGACTTCAGGCGCCACTTCGGCGACTTGTGCCACCACATCGGCCACGACTTCAGGTGCCACTTCGGCGACTTGTGCCACCACATCGGCCACGACTTCAGGCGCCACTGCGGCGACTTGTGCCACCACTTGTGCCACGACTTCAGGTGCCACTTCGGCGACTTGTGCCACCACATCGGCCACGACTTCAGGTGCCACTTGCGCGATCGTCGAGACCATCGCACCTAGTATTTCAGGGCTAGATGTCGCCACCGCACTTGTTACGCTTGCAAGTGTTTCAGGTGCAGATTGCGCCAAAATTGTAACAAGCTGCTCAATAGTAACGCCTTCTAGGTCTCTTAATTGTTCTAATGCCGCCGCCGCCGCTCCCGTCACACCGACTGTTTGCGTTAAGTTAATAAACTCAGCCACAACAATGCGGCTCTCAGCACTCACAACCTCTGCGCGGGCTGTAACACAGGCATCACTGGTTTCATCACTACATGCTGTAGCTATAGTAGCCGTTAAACCAGCGATCAATGCCGTGTCTTCGGCAATCGTAGCCAAAGCCACATTCGTCGAGATTGCCAAACTGATAAGAACCGTTAATATACGTTTAAACATTACATCACCTATTTACTTAAAATATTTAAGTCTATATTGGAAAACTAATTAATAAATTATTAACCCAAAGTAGTATGAGCTGTCAAGCAAATATCGTTCAAATATTTCCTTTTGTTGTTGTTTACCATATATGCTAAAATCTCTTGTTTTTCAAGTAATATAGGCGCTATAAGACATTAGTTATGGTTAAGATTATTAAGAAATTTATGGTTTTAAATGGCTGCGTTTTTAAAGAAACTATTCTTTAGCAATATAAGTAAAAATAAATTCACTCCTAAAGTCGTAATGACATTGGGTAATGCACTGGTGAATGAAAATGAAATGGTCTTTGCCATTGGTGACATTCACGGGCGTTTGGATTTGTTGGAAAAGCAAATCCAAAAAATTAGACACAAAACTATTGAATTTAAAAATAAATATGCCTTCCATTTGGTTTTTTTAGGTGATTATATTGATAGGGGGCCTCAATCTCGCCAAGTGATTGAAACATTAATGTCGCTTAAAATAGACAATTGCACCATTCATTATTTAATGGGTAATCATGAGGATATATTGGTAAAATTTTTATCAAACCCACATAAATACTATAAAATTTGGATGGCCATAGGTGGCATCGCCACTTTAAGTAGCTTTGGTATTAATAGTTTAGATGATGTGCAACTTGTTAAGCAACAGCTGCTTGAGAAAATGGGTATGAAAATGATTGGGTTTTTGAGCAATTTGGAAATTTCTTATATTAATGGTGACTATTTCTTTTGCCATGCCGTACCTGATAATGATAAGCCATTGAATTTACAATCCGAAAACACCCTTCTTAACAACCGAAAAGTAAACGTAAGTGAGTATGAAAAAATTGTTGTTCATGGTCATGTATCTCGTGATAAAGTCGAGTTTATAGGCTCGAGAATCAATATTGATACAGGTGCATATGCAACTGAAAAATTAACTTGTTTACTGGTAAAAAATCACAATCAAACAGTTTTATAAACAGGCATAACACTCCTCATAAGGACTTATAAAGTGGCTAGAAAAAACGATGTTTTACAACCCATATTTAATATTTATTATGGCCATAATCTCGCAGCAGGATGACGTACAAGCTTCTCATTACGGCATGCATTGTGCAGAATATTCTTACTTATTATTATTAAACTAACTCCAAAGGGGAATTATGAAAATCTTTATAAATCAATATTTTAAGTTCATATTTCCCTTATTACTTTTGTTACTATTAGGCCGTGAAACCGCTATATTTATGGCCATACCGCAAGAGCATTATTTGAAAGAGCTAGATTTTTTTATACCAAGCTTAATAGAAAATGATGAAAAAAAAGCAAAGTTTTCTAATGCCGTAGCCCCCAATATTGCCAATCGTAAACTTGCACATATTCGTTATAAATATTGTGCGCGAAAACTTGCAACTTATTTAATTTTTGATAAACCAAAAGTCGTAGCACAACGCTTGCAATGTCTCAGCATATTGGATGATGCATTGGCTGTGGCGCCAAGTTCAGCGCTAATATGGCTTGAAAAAGCAAAATTACATGGCCAACAAGAAAATAGCGATGAATTAATGAACCAATCATTATTTAATGCATGGCATGTAGCCAAGCGACAAGATTGGGTTGGTTTGCGGCGTATGGTTCTAAGTTTGCAAAACTGGGATAAATTATCCGATGTGAATAAGGCTAACGCAATGGCAGACTTTATGTATTTCAGCCCAAAGAGTAGCAATATAGTCAGAAGCCTAGCACATCAATATTTGTTAAATCCTGCTGCCAAACCAATCGCAGAAGCTTGGATTTCCCAATCCGAAGTGCAAGTTCAAAGGCAGTTTATAGGTTTTGTTCGTTCTGGGCGTTAAACAAAAATCCTTAGCCCAAGATGAAAGGCTAAGGTTTATAGTCAACTTATTTCATCAAAATTCTCAAAAACAACCATAACTCACGCCACTCGGCAATCCATCAAAATTAATTATCCGCTCGCCTATCATGGCTGTGGTGGCGGCGCTTATAGCATCTTGGTTAATGTAAGTCATACCAGTGGCATTTAATGCGGCCAACATCGCCGCTTTATCGTCGGCTTTTAAAATATACGCTATTATGACGTTAGCTCCTGACTTTTCAAATCTAACCATTCATCAAAAATTACTATTTTTTGGAAATTGGAATTAAACGGCTCTAAACTATAAGTGTTTTGCCCAATGTTAAAAATTGGCTCAAGCGCCACTTGCTGATTGTCGGCAGATGCTAATGAGAAAACGGCCCCTCCATCTAAACAAAATTTTAGCTGGTTAAGCTCATAGCCAAACGCTAATTTATGAGCGCCAACCGAAATATTTTCAACAACTTTTATACTGGTATATACGCCCAGGACATGGTGTCGAATGTAAAGGTCTTGCTCGCTCATATATAAAGCAGCCCTGTCGTCATATGTAGTTCCAAACGCAACAATATATTGAAAATCGTCGGATTGCTCTGGAATGTCGCACTCAACCAAAACCGTAGCAGAGTTACCTAGTGCTAAATCACTAATATCATCGTATACAACAACAGCGTCAGAAACACCCGTCACCGCCTCTTCAGTAATTACAGGGTCATGCGCATAGCTGCCAATTTCTATTTGTGGGGCAGCAAAACGAATAGTCATGTCAATGCTTTCACCATCTAATACAGTTGCATAAAACGATCTTATAAGTTGCTCTATTTCTCCTGTTTTGGTTAATGTGTAAGTGATGATGTATCTGGATAATTCAGTAGTTTCATTATCAAACATTTGAATTACTGAATGTGAAACACTCCCATCGATACTTGAGCTTTCACTCACCTGTAGAGGTACATTTGAGCCAGTAGAGACATCTGGCTTATCACCTATAGTTTTTCTATAAAGCGAGGCCGTATGTGTCTCACCTGACACACCAACCGCGGTAAATCCCATATGTATGTATGGATATTCTGAGCCGCCATCGGCTGTTAAAACTATTCGTATATCAATCGTTGGTAAACCGTTTTCAGAACCAAGAAAAACTACAAACACCTGATCAACCCAGTCGGCTTGATAGCCCCATCCACTAGGCAAGCGCCCAACACCATCATTAGTAACCTCGCCAACCACAGCACCTTGCAAGCCTGTGTTTGGGATAAGGTTGGTAATTGCTGGGCTAACCTTCATGCCTAAATTTGTTTGCGCCGCCACATTGGCTGGGAATGTATAGTATATTCCATTAGCATCGGCCATTAACGTGTCCGAGGCGCGAGTATAGTTTAATTGATCGATGATATGGCCAAAGCTAGTAGTGCAGGCTATGCGGTCGCGAACGAAGTCGTAAACCTCGACTTCTTGGTTAGAAAAACCTAAATTAAGCCGGCGTTTTCGGTTGGTCATCACTAAATTCATAGCATTCTCCATAAAATGCTAATGATATGGTAACTTTTTATGGCGGGGATATTTATAGCACCCGCGCGCCAAAGCAAACCTAGCAAAAAGAGCTAAGTGGTTTCAATTATAACATTGGCCGCATCGCATAATTGACCAACAGCGGTGGATGGTTGTTGATCAGTAAAAAACATATCAAGCTCGGTTAACGACACAATCTTAACCGGCGCTGTGCGCTCAAACTTACTATGGTCAGATACCAAAAATGCCTTGCGCGCATTATGGATAATTGCTTGGCTCACCTTCACTTCTCTAAAATCAAAATCCAATAAATCACCATCTTGATCCAAAGCTGATGTGCCAATCACCGCATAATCAACTTTGAATTGTCGCATAAAATCGGCAGTCACTTCGCCAACCAATCCGCCATCAGCGCGCCGCAATATACCGCCCGCCACAATCACTTCAAAATCAGAGCCATTGCCCAAAATATTGGCAACATTCAAATTATTGGTGATGACCATAAGGTTTTTATGTTTAAGCAATGCCCGCGCCACTGCCTCAGTACTAGTGCCAATGTTTAAAAATAACGAAGCGCCATTAGGTATATGCTGCACACAGATTTGGGCAATCGCGTCTTTGGCCTCGGAGGCCAGCGCTCGCCTTTCTTCATAGCCGATATTTTCGATGCCCGATGCCATAATTGCACCGCCATGCACCCGCCGCAAAACGCCACTGTCACATAATTCATTTAAATCTTTGCGGATGGTTTGTACGGTTACGTTAAAACTTTTAGAAAGCCCATCAACAGTCACCTTGCCTTGTTTTTGCACAATATCCAAAATTTCTCTTTGGCGGAAGCTCTGCACCATATCTGTCTGACCTTAAAGCTATTTTCTAAATGTATAAATTCACTTATAGGCCAATAAGCGCGTCCAAACAAGCGCCAAAACGAAACAATACGAAAATAAACATTGATAAAACGAAAATTCCCTGTTAACTATTTAACAACAACGTCACAGCTTGGGAGGGCAATATGACGCTCTCTTCAGCGCCAGATAGACAAAAAAACCTATCACCAGTTGATCTTTTTATCATTGGCGGCGGGGTTAATGGTTGTGGCATTGCCCGCGATGCAGCGGGGCGCGGTTTAAGCGTTCACTTGGCCGAAATGGCCGATTTGGGCGGTGCCACCTCATCAGCTTCTACCAAATTATTCCATGGCGGTTTGCGTTATCTCGAATATTTCGAAATTCGTTTGGTGCGCGAGGCGTTAATTGAGCGCGAAAACCTGTTGCGCGCCATGCCGCACATTTCTTGGCCGATGCGTTTTATTTTGCCTTATCACAAAGACATGCGCTTTGAAGGCGAAACTTCTGTCTCGCAACTGCTAAAATATATCATGCCATGGATGAAGGGCCGCCGCCCCGCATGGCTCATTCGCCTTGGCCTATTTCTATACGATCATTTAGGTGGCCGTAAAATATTGCCTGCCACCAGCACGGTAGATCTCAGCACCGATCTGGTTGGCAAGCCGTTGCAAGATAAATATAAAAAAGCCTATGAATATTCAGATTGTTGGGTGCAAGACAGCCGCTTGGTGGTGCTCAATGCCCGCGATGCGGCAAAACGTGGTGCCATCATAACCACCCACACCAAAGTAATCTCGGCCACAAGAGTTGGTAAACTTTGGCACATTGAGCTTAAGCCCGATGGCCAAGATAAGCTGCAAACCATCATTGCCAAAGCTCTGGTCAACGCCTCAGGCCCGTGGATTGCCGATGTCATCAAAAATGTTGCGCATATTGACACTCATGAAGGCGTGCGCTTGGTGCGTGGCAGCCACATTGTGACCAAAAAATTATTTGATCATGACAAACCCTATTTTTTGCAAGGCAGCGATGGCCGCATTGTTTTCGCCATTCCCTATGAAGACGAGTTCACCCTCATTGGCACCACCGATCATGATTATAAAGGCGGGCTAGATCAAGTCACTTGCACCGATGAAGAAGCCGAATATTTATGTGATTTCGTTTCAAATTATTTTAAACAACCGCTCAGCACAAAAGACATTATATGGTCATATTCTGGTGTGCGGCCACTTTATGCCGATGGTGCCAAATCCGCCACTGCCGCCACGCGTGATTATGTTTTATCGCTTAATTTAGGCGAGGCAGATGGCGCGCCGTTGCTAAATATATTTGGCGGCAAAATCACCACCTATCGCCGTCTGGCAGAGTCCGCTTTGGGGAAATTATCTCCCTTCTTTCCCCATATGAGTGAAAAGTGGACTGCAGGCATCGCCCTGCCAGGAGGTGATTTTTTGGTCGAACAAGTCGGTGATTTAATTGAAAATTTGCAAAATAAATATAATTTTATTGATGAAAAATGGGCCACACGCTTAATTAGAACTTATGGCACCGAAGCCCAACAAATCTTAGGCAAAGCCACAAATACTGCGCAACTAGGTGTTGATTTTGGCGCAAGCCTCACCGAAGCTGAAGTGGTCTGGCTCATTGAAAACGAATATGTTCATAACGCGCAAGATATATTATGGCGGCGCACAAAACTGGGCTTAAAGTTCGATGAAGCACAACAAAAGACGCTTCAAAATTGGATAGAAAAACGGTCCAAAAACCAAACAAATAGCGTGGCTGCTAATTTTTCGGGGAGGGCATGAATGTCTTTGCAGCTTGATAATGTGACACTGACCGTAAACGGCCAACTACATTTACATGAGATAAATTTAACCTTAGAAAAAGGCACAATGAATGTGCTTTTGGGCCCCACATTGGCAGGTAAAACCTCGCTTATGCGCCTAATGGCAGGGTTGGATGTACCAACATCTGGCCGCATTCTTTGGAATGGCAAAGACGTCACAGGCATGCGGGTGCAAGACCGCCATGTCGCCATGGTCTATCAGCAATTTATCAATTACCCCTCCATGAGCGTTTATGAAAACATTGCCTCGCCCCTACGTTTGATGAAAAAATCAAATGCCGAAATTGAGACGGCAGTGCAAAAAACCGCCGAAATCGTAAAAATGACCGATATGCTAGACCGCAAACCACTCGAGCTATCAGGTGGGCAGCAGCAAAGATGTGCCTTGGCACGGGCTTTGGTCAAAGGTTCAGGCTTGGTATTGCTCGATGAACCATTGGCCAATTTAGATTATAAATTGCGCGAAGAATTACGTGCCGAAATACCCAAAATGTTCGAAGAATCAGGCGCTATTTTCGTTTACGCCACCACCGAGCCAGAAGAAGCTCTGCTATTGGGCGGCAATGCCGCGACCATGTGGCAGGGGCGCATAACCCAATTTAATAAAACCTCACAAGTCTATCATCAGCCCAATAATATGACCACGGCACGGGTTTTCTCTAACCCGCCAATGAATTTCCTATCCATCACAAAAATCGGCAATCAGCTCACATATGCAAATGGTCAAAGCATTGAAACACATGGAAAAATATCCGATTTGGCCGATGGTCAATATACGGCAGGTTTTCGCCCTAACCATTTAGAGCTTCATCAAGTAAATGGCCAATCTATGGCTTTTACCGCAACTTTAAACATCACTGAATTCACCGGATCTGAAACATTTTTGCATTTGCAACATGAGGATCATAACTGGGTCGGTTTAATCGATGGCACACATGATCTAACTTTAGGCGCGGCTTTGCCTGTCTATTTAGACGCCAGCCATATTTACATTTTTGCTCAAGATGGCGCACTTGTCGCACCAGCATCTTACGCAACAGCAGCATAGGGGGGGGGCAAAAAAAATGGCGAAAATAACTTTATCTAATTTGGCACATTCTTATTTACCCAACCCGCAAAAAGATGCCGATTATGCGTTGAAAAAACTCAACCATGTATGGGAAGATGGCGCAGCTTACGCCTTGCTCGGCCCTTCAGGTTGCGGAAAATCCACTCTGCTCAACATTATATCAGGCTTGCTCACCCCCTCAGAAGGTCAGATATTTTTTAATGAGCAAGATGTAACCCATGCCGACACTGCCGATCGTAACATCGCGCAAGTGTTCCAATTTCCAGTGGTTTATGACACCATGACGGTGAAGCAAAATCTGGCTTTTCCGCTTAAAAATCGCGGAGTTGATGCCCAATATATCGAAGCGCGAGTCAACGAGATTGCCCAGATGATCGGCATGCAAGACGTCTTGAATAACAAAGCGCAAGGCCTAACCGCCGATGCCAAACAAAAGATATCGTTAGGCCGCGGCATGGTGCGCGAGGATGTCAATGCAATCTTGTTTGATGAGCCGCTAACCGTCATCGACCCGCATATGAAGTGGGAGCTGCGCACCCAGTTAAAAGCGCTGCATCAACAGCTCGAACACACCATGATTTATGTAACCCACGACCAAACCGAGGCTTTAACTTTCGCTGATAAAGTTGTGGTGATGTATGATGGCAAAGTGGTGCAAATTGGCACGCCCAAACAATTATTTGAGCAACCAGAACATACTTTTGTTGGCTATTTCATCGGCTCACCAGGTATGAATCTATTGCCCGCAAAAATCGAAGGCTCAATCGCCCTCATTAACGGCACAGCCATTGAACTTGGCGCTGATTATAACAACCCAACAGGCAAAGTTGAAATTGGCGTTCGACCTGAATTTTGTTCATTTTCAGATGATGGCTCTGGCCTCATGGTCAAGATCAATAGAGTTGAGGATGTCGGGCGGCACAAAATTGTTCGCACCCAATTTGCGGGCATTAACCTCAACATCATCGCACCCTCATCAGCCAGAATTCCTGCTGATACCTGTCATGTTAAATTCGATCTTGCGGCGATTAATGTCTATGTCGATGGCTGGCGGATAGAAGCCCAGCAGACCAAACATGAGGCGGCATTATGAAAACAGTCAATCAAAAAGCTTGGTTTCTAGTGCTGCCCGTTCTGCTATTGGTCGGCTTCTCCGCCGTCATTCCATTAATGACAGTGGTTAATTATTCGGTGCAAGACACCTTTGGCAATAACGTATTTTATTGGGTTGGCCTCGAATGGTTCGAAGAAATTTTGCATTCAGAACGCATGCACAATGCGCTCGGGCGGCAAGTCATTTTCACCACCATCATCATGCTGATTGAAATCCCGCTAGGCATTTTCATCTCCTTACACATGCCCCAAAAAGGCGTTTGGGCATCCGTCTGTCTAGTACTCATCGCACTACCTTTGCTCATTCCGTGGAATGTCGTCGGCACAATTTGGCAAATTTTTGGCCGCATAGACATTGGTTTGCTCGGCTATAGCCTCAACGCTTTAGGCATTGATTATAACTATGTGCAAAATGCCACCGCGGCATGGATCACCATCGTCATTATGGATGTATGGCATTGGACGTCTTTAGTTGTCTTGCTCTGCTATGCAGGCCTGCAATCCATCCCTGATGCCTATTATCAAGCCGCAAAAATCGACCAAGCCAGCCGTTGGAATGTCTTCAGATATATCGAATTACCCAAAATGATGGGCGTCCTGCTCATCGCGTCATTATTGCGCTTCATGGATAGTTTCATGATCTACACCGAGCCATTTGTCCTTACAGGCGGTGGCCCAGGCAATGTCACCACATTCCTCTCAATAGATCTAGTTAAAATGGCCATCGGCCAGTTTGATTTAGGCCCCGCCGCAGCCTTTTCGCTCATCTATTTCCTGACCATTTTGCTCATCTCATGGGTGTTCTACACCATCATGACCAATATTGACAAACGCGAGGGCATATAATGAAAAAACGCTTCAACAAATCCGCTCTCATCATGGGTCTCTATATTTTATTCCTCATGCTGCCCATTTATTGGCTAATCAATATGAGCCTAAAAACCAATAACGAAATTCTAGGCACTTTTTCCCTCTGGCCACAAAACCTAACCTTCGCCAATTATATGGTTATTTTCACCGATCCAAGTTGGTATTGGGGCTATATAAATTCCATCATCTATGTGGTGATGAACACAGTCATCTCATTGGCCGTGGCTCTGCCTGCCGCTTATGCATTCAGCCGCTATAATTTCATGGGCGATAAGCATTTATTCTTCTGGCTACTCACCAACCGCATGGCGCCGCCCGCAGTGTTCGCTTTGCCTTTCTTCCAACTCTATTCAAGCGTTGGCCTGTTCGATACCCACATCGCGGTGGCTTTAGCCCATACATTATTCAACGTGCCATTGGCTGTGTGGATTTTAGAGGGCTTCATGCGCGGCGTGCCCAAAGAGATTGACGAAACTGCCTATATCGATGGCTACGGTTTCTTCAGGTTCTTCGCCAAAATCTTCACGCCATTAATCGCCTCAGGCATTGGCGTTGCGGCTTTTTTCTGCTTTATGTTTTCATGGGTCGAATTGCTGCTCAGCCGCACCTTAACAGCAGTCGATGCTAAATCCATCGCCGCCACCATGACCAGAACCGTCTCCGCCTCAGGCCTAGATTGGGGCGTATTATCAGCCGCAGGCGTACTAACCATCATACCGGGTGCATTAGTCATTTATTTTGTACGTCATCACATCGCCAAGGGCTTTGCCCTCGGCCGCGTTTAAAGGGGAGAGGAGAAAAAAATGAACTTATCTTGGATGGCATGGACATGGCCAACAGCAGGCTTTTTTATCTTCATCGCCTTGGCGCTCACCATCATGATTATCTGGGGCATCAAAGCCCCGCAAGCGCCACGCGTGGGTATTTTGCGCATCGAAACCACCCCAGGCGATCGGCTATTTATCAGTTTACTAGGCTCGGCATTTATCTGCCTAGCTTGGCTCGGAATGTTTGGCTCTCCCGTATACGGAGCGTTGATCGTATGTTGCATTTATGCATTGGGGGTTTTCCGCTGGGTATAAATGCAAACAGGGAATGCAGCCACAAATAATAACATTTGGGCTGTTAATTTAATTTTATCGGGAGGATAAAATGATATCGAAAATTAAAACATCAACAGCCATTATGGCTCTGTTGATCGGCATGGGATCAACCGCTTTTGCGGATGAAACATCGGCCAAATGGATACAAGAATTCCAACCATCTGTACTGACCGAAGCTGAACAACAAAGCGAAATTGACTGGTTCATCACAGCCGCCAAACCTTTTGTAGGTATGGAAATTAAAGTGGTTTCAGAAACCATTGGCACCCATGAATATGAGTCAAAAGTTCTGGCCAAAGCCTTCACCGAATTGACTGGCATTAAAATCACTCATGATCTGATTGGCGAAGGTGATGTGGTCGAAAAACTACAAACCCAAATGCAAACGGGCGAGAATATCTATGATGCCTATGTCAATGATTCAGATCTAATCGGCACCCATTGGCGCTATCAACAAGCCCGCAATCTGACCGATTGGATGGCTGGCGAAGGCAAAGATGTCACCAACCCAGATTTGGACATTGCCGACTTTATCGGCATTCAATTCACCACAGGGCCCGACGGAAAATTATACCAGTTGCCCGATCAGCAATTTGCCAACCTTTATTGGTTTAGATATGATTGGTTCACTGACGCTAAGAATATGGAAGATTTCAAAGCCAAATATGGCTATGATTTAGGCGTCCCCGTTAACTGGTCAGCTTATGAAGATATTGCCGAATTCTTCACCGGCCGTGAAATTGACGGCCAAACCGTCTACGGTCATATGGATTATGGCAAAAAACATCCGTCATTAGGTTGGCGCTTTACCGATGCGTGGATGTCTATGGCCGGCATGGGCGACAAAGGCGAGCCAAACGGTTTGCCAGTTGATGAATGGGGCATTCGAGTTAACGACAAATCACAACCCACAGGCTCATGCGTGGCGCGTGGTGGTGCCACCAACAGCCCAGCTGCGGTTTATGCCATTCAAAAATACATCGATTGGTTGGGTAAATATGCCCCACCTGCCGCTGGTGGTATGACTTTCTCTGAATCTGGCCCGATACCAGCTCAAGGACAAGTTGCTCAGCAAATGTTCTGGTATACGGTGTTCACTGCTGACATGGTTAAGAAAGACATTGCAGTGATGAATGATGATGGCACACCTAAATGGCGTATGGCACCTTCACCACATGGCGCTTATTGGTCTGAAGGCACTAAAATTGGCTATCAAGATGCGGGTTCATGGACATTGATGAAATCAACCCCTGCCGATCGTGCCAAAGCCGCATGGCTCTATGCACAATTTGTAGTGTCTAAAACCGTTGATCTGAAAAAATCACATGTCGGTCTGACCTTCATTCGTGATTCTTCAATCAACGACCAGTCATTTACCGATCGTGCGCCTGAATTGGGCGGCTTAATTGAATTCTATCGCTCTCCAGCACGAATTCAATGGTCTCCAACTGGTACCAATGTGCCTGATTATCCAAAACTTGCCCAGCTTTGGTGGCAGAATATTGGTGACGCTTCATCTGGTGCAAAAACTGCACAAGCGGCTTTGGATTCACTTTGTGCTGAACAAGAAAAAATACTTAGCCGTTTAGAACGTGCTGGTGTGCAAGGTGACATCGGCCCGAAATTGAACGAGGAAAAAGGTGCCGATTATTGGTTGTCTCAACCCGGTTCACCAAAACCAAAATTGGATAACGAACGTCAAACTCCTGTAACCATTGGTTATGACGAGTTGATCAGTTCTTGGTCTAATTAGGTTTTGCGACTAACATCAGTTTGGGTCGAGCCTCACCGCTCGACTCATTATTCAAAAGACGTAAATGGGGGTGCCTTTCATGAAATATATATTAGCCATAGACCAAGGCACAACCTCCAGCCGCGCCATATTATTTGATGATGAAATGAACATCACAGGCATGGCACAACAAGAATTTAAACAACATTTCCCGCAATCAGGTTGGGTCGAACATAACCCTGCCGACATATGGTCAACCGTAGTTAAAACCTGCAAAAACGCACTCACCCAAAACAATGTGAGCATAGACGACATCATCGCCATCGGCATCACCAACCAGCGCGAAACCACCTTGGTGTGGGACAAAACCACTTCCGAGCCCCTCTATAATGCCATCGTTTGGCAAGACAGGCGCACAGCAGGTTTCTGCAACACCCTCAGAAACCCAGATTTCGAGACCGAGATTACCCACAAAACTGGCCTGCTAATCGACCCCTATTTCTCGGCCACCAAAATTAAATGGATTCTGGACAATGTCGAAGGCGCACAAACCAAAGCCGACAATGGCGAACTACTATTCGGCACAGTCGACACCTATCTAATCTGGAAACTAACCAACGGCAAAAACCACGTAACCGATGCCACCAACGCCGCCCGCACCATGTTATATAACATCCGCGAAGGCAAATGGGATGAAGACATTTGCCAAAAACTCGGCATCCCTCTCTCTATGCTGCCCGCGGTAAAAAATTGTGCCGCCGATTTCGGCCAAACAGCAACCGCAATATTCGGCAAATCAATCCCAATCCTCGGCGTGGCAGGCGACCAACAAGCCGCCACCATCGGCCAAGCCTGCTTTGAACCAGGCATGTTAAAATCCACCTATGGCACAGGCTGTTTCGCCTTGCTCAACACAGGCGCTGAATTGGTGAAATCCAAAAATCGCCTACTCGGCACCATCGCCTATCAGCTCGATGGCAAAACTACATATGCACTCGAAGGCAGCATTTTCAACGCTGGCACAGCCGTGCAATGGCTGCGCGATGGCCTCAACATCATCGACGATGCCAGCCAAACCCAGCAACTCGCACAAAGTGCCGATGACAACGAACGCCTCTACATGGTGCCCGCCTTCACAGGCATGGGCGCACCTTATTGGGATGCCGATTGTCGCGGTGCCATCTTCGGCATCACCCGCAATACAGGCCGCGCCGAATTCGCCCGCGCCGCCCTCGAAAGCGTCGCCTATCAAACCCGCGATCTGCTCGAAGCCATGCATAATGATTGGGGCAATGACCAAGTCAAAAGCGTGCTGCGCGTCGATGGCGGCATGTCAGTTTCCGATTGGACGATCCAATTTTTAGCCGACATCCTAGGCGCACCTGTCGACCGCCCCAAAGTGCTTGAAACCACGGCAATGGGCGCGGCATGGCTTGCAGGCATGCAAGCAGGCTTTTACCCAAATCAAGCAGAATTCGCCAAAACATGGGCATTAGATACGCGTTTTGAACCAAATATGACCGCTCCAAAACGCAATGAATTATATAAAGGATGGCAAGATGCAGTAAGCCGCACCTTGTCGCGGCCATGAAAACCCTAAACCATAAGCATGGTTGGGCGATGGCCATTCCCGCCATCCTCATCCTGTCTATAGTTGGCGTTGTGCCGCTGCTCACCGTCATCAACTATTCATTTTTCGATATTTTCATCCTCGACAAACGCTTTTGGATCGGCCTAGATTGGTATCAAGAATTAATGCAATCGCCGCGTTTTTGGGCAAGCCTAGCGCGCAGTCTGCTATTTTCAACCCTCATTTTAACCGTTCAACTGCCGCTCGGCATTCTCATCGCTCTCGCCATTCCCAAACACGGCATCTGGGTGGCAACCTGCCTGATGACCATGTCAGTACCGCTACTCATCCCGTGGAATGTCATCCCCATCATTTGGCTCAACTACCTGCGCCTAGACACAGGCTTTCTAGGTCAATTTCTTACTTTTATTGGCCTAGATTTTGATTGGAAGTTTAACTTATTTCACACATGGTTGGCGCTCATTCTTATGGATGTTTGGCATTGGACAAGCTTAGTGGTTCTGTTGGCCTATTCCAGCCTCAGCACCATCCCCACAGCCTATTATCAGGCCGCCGCCATCGATAGAGCCTCTCGGTGGCAAATTTTTCGCTACATAGAATTACCCAAAATGAGCGGCATTCTACTCATGGCCATTCTGTTACGTTTCATGGACAGTCTGATGATTTACACCGAAGCTTTCGGCATCAATTCGGGCGGTCCACAAAATGCCACCCTATTTTTAGGCATAGACCTAGGCGAACAAATCAAAGCCTTCGATTACGGCCCCTCCGCTGCCCGATCAGTCGTTTATTTCATCATCATATTATTCATTGTCTGGGCGTTCAAAACCGCATTAGATCGTCAAAACTCAGGCGGTGCAAAATGAAAAAATATTTTAAAATCATCTTACTCATCGCCTATATCGCACTGGTATTCTTGCCCCTCGTGCAAGTGCTTCAAATGAGTTTTCTCACCACCGTCTCGGCCGCCTCAACCGAGCAACCCGTCTTTACGTGGTTCAACTATTATCACCTATTCACCAGCCCCATATTAGGCGCCGCTTTCTTCAATTCCATCACCTATGTTTTGCTCAACATCTGCCTCACCATCCCCGTCGCCTTACCCGCCGCCTACGCCTTCTCGCGCTATTCATTCATCGGCGACAAACATTTATTCTTGGCTTTTTTAGCCTTCCGCGTCACCCCGCCCGTGGTTTTAGCCTTACCAATGTTTAAAATTTTCTCGCTCATTGGCTTGGTCAACACCCCTTTCGGCATCGCCTTAGCCCATTGCCTATTCACCATCCCCGTATCAATCTGGATTCTAGAAAGTTTTATCAACGCCATCCCCAAACAACTAGATGAAACTGCCTTTCTAGATGGCTATAGCCTGCCGCGTTTCTTCTATGAAATCCTATTGCCTTTGCTCGCGCCTGCCATCGGTGTCACCGCATTTTTCTGCTTTTTATTCTCATGGGTCGAGGTGGTGTTCGCCCGCATCCTCACCGTCACCAATGGCAAACCCATCACCATGGCGATCGACGCTTTATTCGGCTTTAGCACCGATATGGGCTTGGTCATGGCAGTCATCGTCGCCTCAGTCATCCCGGGCATGGTGATGTTTTATTTTGTTCGCAATCACATTGCAAAAGGCTTTTCTTTTGGGCAAACTTAAATATAGTGGATGGAAAAGAGTTTCATAAAATAACGAAAATATAAAACATCATGTCAAATATCACCAAATTAGACAAAAACATACTCAAAATAATCCAACATGATGCAACTATATCCATTGCCGACATTGCCGAAAAAGTTGGCTCATCTAAATCAGTCTGCTGGCGGCGCATTGGCCGCATGACCGAAAAAGGCATCATCAAACAAAAAGTCACCTTGCTAGATGCCGAAAGCCTCGGGCTGCGGGTGGTGGTGTTCGCCAATGTTAAACTCACCCATCATGGCCGCAAGGATTTGACGCATTTTATGCAAAAAATCAAACAATATCCGCAAGTGGTCGAATGTTACACCATGATGGGCGGGGTGGATTTTTTGCTCAAAATCGTGGTTAAAAATGTCAAAGAATTCGAGCAATTTTATTGGGATGAATTGTCACAAATAGACGGCGTGCAAGAAACCTCATCTCACATCGCAATGAGTGAGGTTAAGTCCACCACCCAATTGCCATTACACAATTGCGAAACGTCAGATTGACGCGGTTATTGCCATTAGTTTGGCACAAAATATTGAAAATTAGTAGTTTTTCATAACAATGTCCCACTATTTTCTATAAATAGGCACCAGAAAGGGAAATTGTTTCTAGCAGGTAAGCTATCATGTTTTATAGCTAATGTGAAAAGGGACAGCATGACTAAACATCAATCAAGCAGGCAAAATAACCTACACATTCCTGAGCCAAAATTCAGACCAGGCCAAACCAATAATTTTGCCCATCTAAAAATCCCAAATGTCGATGAGGCGCATAAACCAGCCATAGATTGCAACCCCCATGACATACGAGATTTAGCCTATGGCCTGATCCGCGTATTAGATGATGATGGCCAAGCAGGCGGCGCGTGGAACATAAACATCACGCCCGATATCCTGCGCCAAGGCCTCAAAGACATGCTGCTGACCCGCTTGTTTGACGACCGCATGCAGCTTTTGCACCGAACTGGTAAAATCTCATTCTATATGAAGTGCACAGGCGAAGAGGCCATCAGCGTGGCGCATAGCCTGGCGCTAGAAAATAGCGACATGGTGTTTCCTTCCTACCGCAATCAAGGCATTTTAATTTCACGCGGCTACCCATTGCTCAATATGATGTGCCAATGCCTATCCAACTCCAAAGACAATTGCAAAGGCCGCCAATTACCAATTATGTATAGTTGGAAGGCTGGTAATTTCTTCACCATTTCGGGCAATTTAGCCACCCAATTCAGCCAAGCGGTCGGCTGGGCGATGGCCGAAGCGCGCAAAGGCGGCAACCGCGTTTGCACCACATTTGTCGGCGATGGCAGCACGGCAGAGATAGATTTTCACTCGGCTCTCACTTTCGCCGCTACCTATAACCCGCCCGTTATCCTAAACATCATCAATAATCAATGGGCCATCTCGTCCAATCAGGTAATCGCAGGCGGCGAGCGCACCACATTTGCCGCCCGTGGCATTGGCGTCGGCCTACCCAGCCTGCGGGTTGATGGCAATGATTTCCTCGCCGTTTATGCCGCCTCAAAATGGGCAGCAGACCGCGCCCGCGCAGGTTTTGGCGCCACCCTCATCGAGCATTTCACCTATCGCGTTGCCCCACATTCAACTTCTGATGACCCATCCGCCTATCGCCCGGCTGATGAAGATAAAAACTGGCCATTGGGCGACCCATTAGAGCGCCTAAAAACCCACCTCATAAATATCGGTGAATGGAGCGAAACTCAGCATGAGCAACTTGCTGAACAATATACCGCCGAGATAAAAATCGATTACAAACAAGCCGAAAGCTATGGCACGCTAAAATCGGGCGCCCGCCCAGATGTCGCCAGCATGTTTGAAGATATATTTGAGGAAATAACTCCAAACCGCATCCGTCAACGTCAAGAATTGGGGTTATAATCATGGCACAAATGAATATGTTACAAGCCATATTGTCAGCCCAAAAATGCATGTTAGAGCGTGATGATAATGTGATGATTTTTGGCCAAGATGTCGGTTATTTTGGCGGCGTGTTCCGTGCCACAGAAGGCTTGCAAGCAGAGTTTGGCGCACAACGTGTGTTTGATACCCCCATCTCTGAAAACGGCATCATCGCCACCGCCATCGGCATGAGCATTAACGGCATGCGCCCCGTGGCCGAGATTCAGTTTTCCGATTATATCTATCCCGCCTTTGACCAAATAGCTTCCGAAGCGTCACGCATCCGTTACAGAAGCGGCGGTGAATATTCAACCAATATCACCATCCGCACCCCGTGCGGTGGCGGCATACGTGGCGGCCAAACCCACAGCCAAAGCCCCGAAGGCATTTTTACCCATATTTCAGGCATTAAAGTCGTCATGCCGTCCAACCCATATGATGCCAAAGGCCTGCTGATCAGCTCAATTGAAAGCAATGACCCCGTACTGTTTTTCGAGCCAAAACGCCTCTATAATGGCCCCTTCTATGGTGACCCAGACGCGCCATCTATCGGCTGGGATACCCATAAAAAAGGCGAGGTGCCAGAAGGCCATTATAGCATTCCACTGGCCGAGGCCGAGATCACCCGCGCAGGCGATGAGCTGACCATCATCACCTATGGCACCATGGTACATGTGGTTGAAACCGCAGTCAAACAAACTGGAGTCGATGCCGAAATCATTGATCTACGCTGCTTGTCACCCATCGATTACGACACCATCATCAACAGCGTCAACAAAACAGGCCGTTGCTTAGTGGCGCATGAGGCAACCAAAATAGGCGGTTTTGGCGCCGAAATCCTCTCCATCATTCAAGAAAATTGCTTTTGGAAGCTACGCGCCCCCATCGAGCGGGTGACGGGGTGGGACATACCCTATCCGCATGCTTTTGAATGGGAATATTTCCCCGTGCCCAAACGCGTCGGCAAAGCCATCACCCGCATTATGGAGGCCTAATTCATGACGATATTTGAGTTTAAATTACCCGATTTAGGCGAAGGCGTGGTCACATCCGAAATCGTCGAACTGAATGTTAAAGTCGGGCAGATGGTTGCAGAAGATGACGTTTTAATCGGCATGATGACTGACAAAGCCACAGTCGAATTGCCATCACCCGTCGATGGAAAAATCATCAGCATAGCAGGCGATGTTGGCGATATCATCAATGTCGGCACAGTTTTATTCACCTTCGAAACCGATGCGGAGCAGGCAGCAATCGCGCCAGAAACATCACAGCAAGAGCCACCTAAATCACAAACAACAAGTCAACCAAACCCAGATGTGTTGGCCTCGCCCTCACTACGCCGCCGCGCGATGGATTTGGATGTCGATCTGTTATCAATCACCGGCACTGGCCCCTCAGGCAGGCTCAAGCATGAAGATTTGGACAATCTCATCGCGGCCACTGCGACCAAAAACTCCGAAATCACCGAAATCCCGCTACGCGGTGTGCGCCGTAAAATTGCCGAAGCTATGGAGTTTTCCAAACGCAACATCCCCCACTATACCTATGTCGAAGAAGTAGATTTAACCGAGTTAGAAAAACTACGCGCCCAGCTCAATGCCGACCGCACTCCCGATCAGCCAAAACTAACTCTGCTGCCATTCCTCATCAAAGCCATGGTCAAAGCCGTGGCTAAATTTCCGCAATGCAACAGCCATTATAACCAAGAAACCAATATCATCAGCCAATTCGCTGCCGCCCATATCGGCATGGCAACCAACACCCCAACCGGCCTCATGGTGCCCGTCATCAAACATGCCGAGGCTATGGATATTTGGCAATATGCCGAAAAAATACTCGATCTGGCCGAAAAAGCCCGCACCGGCAAAGCCTCGCGCGATGAGCTATCAGGCTCAACCATCAGCATCACCAGCCTCGGCAAAATCGGCGGCTTAGTCTCCACCCCAATCATCAACGCGCCCGAAACCTGTATCATCGGCATTAATAAACTCATCGATCGCCCGATGGCCATCGACTGCAAAATCATCATCCGCAAAATGATGAATATTTCAGGCTCGTTCGATCACCGCATTGTCGATGGTTATGATGGCGCTACGATGATTCAATATATCAAAGATTTACTCGAAACACCCATCACACTCTTCATTGATAATCCATAAACCCACTTTCAACCCGATAAAAGCTCAATCAATCCATTATTATTAATGCGACATAATTCATATTGAGTTTTTAAACCAATCACCTGCGGCAGTAACCGCCCAGCCGAAAAATTTACAACGGGGCAGGGTCGGTTCAACGCTTTGGGCAATTTAACGCCCGATAATGTCTGACAGCCGCCGAGCATCAAGACCATCAAGCAAGCACCCATTATCACTAAATACCTCATCTGCTAGCCTGCCTTTCTGTTCAATCAAATCGCGTATTTTATCAGCTCGTTTAACAATCACCTTGGCCCGCGCATCCTGTATCTTCACCGCCAGCTTATAAGGCGCACGGCCATGGCCAATGCCCAGATAATAGCTAAAAAAACAACCCATCAACCCCACCAATAACCATTTCGGAATCCCCCTTAGTGCAAAAATCAAAAAACTATATGCCATGCATATCTACCTTTTTATTGCGCTCATATATAATGAAAGCAAACAGGCCGACCACCACCAACAATGCCCCCGCCGCGGGCAACGAGATGGCGGCACTCAAACTGCCAATTTTATCAGCCAAATCCCCGCCCTTTTTCGTGGCTTCGGTTAGCCGATCAACCACCTTGCCAATCATTTCGGCTTGGCTGCTAAGCACCGCAAGCGAGCCAACACCAGCCGCCCAATTGGTTTTGCTGCCCATTTTTGTTTTGGGCAAGCGATATCCCAATAAATCATCTTCAGAATAGGCGCTAACTTTCACTTGGTTATTTTGGTTGCCGCCCAGCACCTTAATGCGCCCATGGCTTTGCCCAATATAAAACGCCACATGGCCTTGCCATGATGAGTTGCCGCGTTTAAACACCACAATACATCCAGGCACGGGCGTATCTATCGCCCGCCCCCATTTTAAATAAGATCGGGCATTTAAGGCACGCGTGCTGGCAAGTCCTGCTTTTTCCAAGCATGAACCAACAAACGCAGCACACCACGCAGTCTCGTCATTCTTCACCTCGTCATGGCCAACATCGGCAAAATATTGCACAATTTTTACATTATGTTTCTGCCCTTTTATTTCTTCAACGCCCTGTTCATTCTGGGCAATCTCAAACCATTTAAACATTATATTTTCCTATAAAAAAACCCCGCACAAGTGCAGGGTTTTATTGCATTTTCAGCAATTAAATTTAGTAATTTATTCGCTCCAAGCTAAAGTTGCATCGGCGCTTTGCGATCGCGCATAAAGGCTTTCGCTCGCCCGAATATTCGGCGTGTGGTCATCCAATGGCCGCAAATTAACCCCGTGTTGAGTGGTCGGTGCAGTGCTGCCAATAAAATATTGCAGACTGTAACTTGGGTGATGATTTTGCAAAATAATCGCCCCCGTCGCCCCCGTCACCTCTTGCCATCCACCTGCTTTGGTAATCTGTTGTTCACCTGTCGCCATAATCATCTCCATCTCATATTGGTTCAAAGCCATATAATTTATCTTCATCATTATGCATGGGGCGCAAATGGCGGGCATTACTTATTCTAATGAAGGCAACATATCTGCCAATACCAATAGGTAAAAAATCGCCACCAATGTTTTAAACCCTTGGTTTGATAGCCAAATTGAGAATTTTTTATACCCCAAAAAAACCTATCATACCGTCATTAAATGTTGTTAGGAGTTTGTTTTGATTAAAGATTCAACATTAGTGCAGGTATTTCTCAATCAGTTTTATCGCAGGCGGCTTGATCAGTTGGAGCAATTTGTTTCGCCCAATTTTTCATATACAAGCCCTGCGGTTAAACCCATTGGATTTGTTGATTTTGTCACTCATTGCGAGGAATTATTTGAATGTGTAACCGTTTACGTCAATGGCGTGAAAAACCCCAATGATCAATGTTTCGTCATTAATTATTCCATCAACGTAAAACATGACGCTTTAAAAGACGGTTATATATCGATGCCAAGTTATGCAAAATTTATGCTGGTTGATAATCTAATAGAAAATATCAAGATTTTATATGATCCACGAAAGCTCAAACCCAAAGTAAAACCACAAAAGACTATACATTATCTATAAATTGAACCCGCCAAATGAGCGCTAAATCACCGCGGCAACCTGCCATCAGTACTCAATTTTTCGTGCCGAAATTCTGCGCCATCTCAAATATTCGCGTGGCAAAAATTGTCGATTGCCCAGTCTAAATGACCAGTAAAACTCGCGATGGCTCCTCGGTCAATCTCATGTTTGAAGTGGAGTTATTCCCTCGTCACATGCTGATTTTGATAGCGACTATGCCAAGCAACTTCAGGTTGATGTCACTTGTAAAAGCCTCAAAAAATAGAACCAAATAGCTGCGCTCAGTGCTGCATACATGGGCTAGTTCGAGCAGTGCCGCACAATCAATGGTTGTGCCAGTGATATGTCACATATCTTAGGTGAATGGTCTAGATGTTTAGTATATCTTCAATGTTAGATAGTTTAAACGTTGGGAATATTGGATAAAATGGTCCATAGTTGAATATAGATAATTGGGGATAAAGATGACGACCAATAAAATTACTGTTCAAAATATCGTTGCAGGCGCACATAGCGATCCATTTTCTGTTTTGGGTTTGCACTTTATAAAAGGTAAATGTTTCATCCGCGCATTCATTCCCAATGCCGATAAAGTCATTGTTATTAATCAACAAACTGGCGACATCCCGGGTGACACGATTGTAACGCTCAAACCCTCAAAATATGCTGCCGATTTCTTCGAGGCAGAAATCCCAAAAATCAAAACCCGTTTCGGCTATCAACTTAACATCCAACAAGGCGAACACAGCTGGGTTATCGAAGATCCATACCGTTTCGGGCCCGTAATAAGTCAATTTGATGAGCATCTACTCAACGAAGGCACTCATAACCGGTTGTGGCAAGTGCTTGGCGCCCACATTATAAAGCACGAGGGCGCTTGGGGTACACATTTCGCCGTATGGGCGCCCAATGCAAAACGTGTTTCGGTGGTCGGTGATTTTAATGGCTGGGATGGTCGCCGCCATAGCATGCGCGCCCGTGGCCAAACTGGCGTTTGGGAAATTTTCATCCCGCGCATTGGCGATGGCGAGGCTTATAAATATGAATTGCTCGACCAGCAAGGCAACCTTTTGCCGCAAAAGGCCGATCCTTTGGGCTTTGGCTCAGAACATGCCCCCCAAACCGCCTCAGTCGTGCGCACTTTAGAAGGCCACAAATGGCACGATCAAGCGTGGATGTCCAAGCGCGAAGCCTTGCACAAAATAGACCAACCCATTTCGGTTTATGAAGTTCATCTCGGCTCTTGGAAACGGGTGACGGAAGATGGTGACCGCCGCCTGTCTTATGCCGAATATGCCGAGCAATTGATCGCTTATGCCAAAGATTTGGGCTTCACCCATATTGAGCTGATGCCCATTTCAGAATTTCCATTTGATGGCTCATGGGGCTATCAGCCTGTCGGGCTTTTCGCCCCGACCATTCGCCACGGCACATTGGCAGAATTCCGCGCCTTTGTAGACGCGTGTCACAATGCTGATATTGGTTTGATACTCGATTGGGTGCCGGGTCATTTCCCCGAAGATGCGCATGGTTTATCCAAATTTGATGGCACACATTTATACGAACACGCCGATCCAAAAGAAGGCTTCCACCCTGATTGGAAAACCTGCATTTACAATTTCGGCCGCGCACAGGTGAAAAACTATCTGGTATCAAACGCCGTTTATTGGGTCAAAGAACATCATGTTGATGGCCTGCGGGTCGATGCCGTCGCCTCCATGTTATACCGCGATTATTCACGCGAGGATGGCCAATGGGTGCCCAACATTCACGGCGGCAATGAAAATCTCGAAGCCATCTCCTTGCTCAAACATATGAATGAATCTGTCTATGGCGAAATGCCGGGCATCATGACCATTGCTGAAGAATCAACCGCATTTCCAGCCGTTTCAACCCCCACTTCAGATGGTGGTTTGGGCTTTGGCTTTAAATGGAATATGGGCTGGATGAATGACACATTACAATATATGTCAGAAGACCCGATTAACCGCAAATATCATCATCATAAGATGACTTTCGGCATTGCTTATGCCTTTACCGAAAATTTTGTGCTGCCACTCAGTCATGATGAAGTGGTGCATGGCAAAGGCTCAATGCTGCAAAAAATGTCAGGCGAAAACATGGATAAAATCGCCAGCCTACGTGCCTATTATGGCTTCATGTGGGCGCATCCAGGTAAAAAACTCATCTTTATGGGCAGTGAATTTGCGCAAGTGAAAGAATGGAACCACGATACCAGCCTCGATTGGCACCTACTCGATCATGCACCACATAAAGGCATACAATCATTGGTTCGCGATTTAAATAATCTATATAAATCGACCCCCGCACTCTATCAGCAAGATTGCAAACCAGCAGGCTTTGAATGGGTCGAAGAAAATAGCGCTGAAGAATCGATTTTTGTTTGGTTGCGCCATGGTTATAAGGGGGCAGCGCCGGTTCTAGTGGTGTCAAACTTCACTCCTGTCGAGCGGCCCAACCGCCGCGTGGGGGTGCCCCAAGCTGGCAAATGGGTCGAAAAATTAAACACTGACAGCACATATTATGGCGGCCAAGGGCGCGGCAATATGGGCAGTGTGCAAAGTGAGGCAATCGCCAGTTTTGGGCGGTCAGATTCAATCAATCTGACCATTCCACCTCTGTCGACTTTATATTTTGAATTGGAACAAGAAATAGGATGATGGATTAACAACAATAACAACAGCTATATTTTGGGAGGATTATCAGTGAAAAATAGGAAACCACAACGGCTAGCCGCGCAAACCATGGCCTTCATTTTGGCGGGGGGGCGTGGCTCGCGCTTGGTCGAACTTACCGACAACCGTGCCAAACCTGCTATGTATTTTGGCGGCAAAAGCCGAATCATTGATTTTGCTTTGTCCAACGCGGTCAATTCGGGCATGCGGCGCATAGGCGTTGCCACTCAATATAAAGCCCATAGCCTCATTCGTCATTTGCAGCGCGGGTGGAGTTTTTTTCGCGCTGTGCAAAATGAATCTTTGGATATTCTGCCCGCTTCACAGCGTATGAATGACGAAATGTGGTATAAAGGCACAGCCGATGCGGTCACTCAAAATATCGACATCATCCAAGGCTATGATCCCACCTATATCATCATTTTGGCGGGCGATCATATCTATAAGCAAGATTATTCAATCATGGTCGAACAACATGTCACCACCGGGGCAGATGTCACAGTTGGTTGCATCGAAGTACCGCGCGAAGAAGCCAAGGGTTTCGGTGTTATGCATGTGAATGATCAAGATGTTATTTTAGAGTTTATCGAAAAACCTTCCGATCCACCTCCCATGCTAGATCGCCCCGATCTAAGCTTAGCCAGCATGGGTATTTATGTTTTTAAAACCGATTTTCTAATTGAATTGCTTGAAAAAGATGCGGTTGACTCCAGCTCAAGCCATGATTTTGGCAATGACCTTATCCCCGAATTGGTCAAGAAAGGCAAAGCCTACGCTCATCCATTCTCACGCTCATGTGTGATGAGTGAAAATGAGGATGCCCCTTATTGGCGTGATGTTGGCACGGTCGACGCCTTCTGGCAAGCCAACATAGATTTAACCGATTTCAAACCCGCGCTCGATCTTTATGACCTCGAATGGCCGATCTGGACATATTCCGAACTCACCCCACCTGCAAAATTCATCCACAATGAAGAAGGCCGCCGTGGCCAAGCCATATCGTCATTAGTTTCAGGTGGTTGCGTTGTTTCTGGCTCTACTTTGTTGCGTTGTGTGCTATTTACCGGCGTGCGCACCAATTCATTCTCTCGGCTCGAAGGCGTTGTGGCTCTGCCTTATGTAACAGTTGAGCGTAACGCGCGGTTGACCAATGTGGTGATTGACCGGGATGTCATTATCCCCGAAGGCCTAGTGGTCGGTGAAGACCCAGAATATGACGCCAAGCGGTTTCGCCGTACCGATAGCGGTATATGCTTGATCACACAAAAAATGATTGATAATCTAGAGTGAATTATTATCAAACAAGAATTCGAAGTTAGGAAATCTATATGCGAGAGAAATTAGTATGAAAGTGCTTTACGTTGCATCCGAATGCGCCCCGTTTGTAAAAACTGGTGGGTTGGCTGATGTCATTGGCGCAGTGCCCAAAAACCTCAGCCAATTTGGGGTTGATACACGGGTCATCATGCCCGCTTATCCCGCTTTGGCGGGCCTACTAGCGCGCGGCAAAATTGTCTGGCAGCAGGATGATCTATTTGGCGGCCCCGCCAACTTGGTTGCGGTTAAATCCAAGGGCATAGCACTGCTCTTGCTCAATGCCCCACATCTATATGATCGCCCTGGCAATATTTATCTCAATGAGCAAGGCCAAGACTGGCCGGACAATCATCTGCGCTTTGGTGCATTGTGCCAAGTGGCGGCCTATGTGGCAAGCTATGGTTTGCCGCGCGAGCTTAAAAACCCTCTGAATGATTGGCAGCCCGATCTCGTCCATTGTCACGACTGGCAGTCAGGTCTCGTGCCCGCCTATCTTAAAATGGCTGATACCAAAACCCCGCCCTGCATCCTCACCATCCACAACATCGCCTTTCAAGGCCTGTTCGATGCCAAAGTGATCAAAACCCTCGGCCTGTCACAAAGCATGTTTGTGCCAGATGGCTTCGAATATTGGGGCAAAGTTAGCTTTCTAAAAGCCGCCATCGCCTATTGCCATAAAATCACCACCGTCAGCCCCACCTATGCCCACGAGTTAATGTTGCCCGAATTTGGCATGGGTCTCGAAGGCATGATGCAGTCCCGCGCTTCCGATCTTTCTGGCATCCTTAACGGCATCGATACCGATGTCTGGGATCCGATTCACGACCGCGCGTTAAACGCCAGCTATTACCCCCGCACTCTCAAGCGCAAAGCCAAAAACCGCGCCCAAGTCGAAGCGCGGTTCGATCTTGATCCAATCAAAAACCCCGATGCCCCTCTATTCTGCGTCATCAGCCGCCTAACCACCCAAAAAGGCTTGGATCTATTGGTCGAAGCCCTGCCAAACCTAGTCGCCCGCGGTGCGCGCTTGGCATTGCTCGGCAGTGGCGATAAAGATATAGAAGCCGCTTTCATCGCCGCCGCCCGCCAATTCAAAGGCCGCGTCGGCACCATCATCGGTTATGATGAAGAGTTGTCGCACATCCTACAAGGCGGTGCCGATGCGATTCTAGTGCCATCACGCTTTGAGCCCTGCGGCCTCACGCAATTATATGGCTTGCGCTATGGCACCATCCCCGTGGTCGCCCGCACCGGCGGCTTGGCCGATACAATTATCGATGCCAACCCAGCCGCCTTGGCTGACAATTGCGCCACAGGTTTTCAATTCGCCCCCATCACTGCCATTTCGCTCGGTCATGCCATTGACCGCGCGTGCCAGACATTCAAACAACCCCAAGTTTGGGAGGCAATGATGCGCCGCGCGATGAATCACGATGTCAGCTGGGATAAATCGGCCAAAGCCTATCATGATCTATATGCGAGCCTGCTCATCTAGATAAAAATACAGAAAGAATAACCCAAATGAACTTAGAATTTCAATCTGGCAACCCCAAACAACTCGGGGCACATTTTGATGGCAACGGCACTAACTTTACAGTTTTCTCTGCCCATGCCACCCAGATTGATCTGTGTGTTTTCAGCCCTGATGGCCAAACCGAAATCGCCCGCAAAGCCTTGCCTGAACGCACCGGGCACCTGTGGCATGGCTATGCCAAAGGCCTGCCCAAAGGCACATTATACGGCTACCGCGCCCATGGCGCATATTTGCCTGATCAAGGCCATCGCTTTAACCCGTATAAATTATTACTCGACCCTTACACCCGCCAAATGTTTGGCACATGGACAAATCATGAAAGCCTATTGGGCTATGACATTAACTCTCCAGAGCAAGACCTGTCATATAACCCACAAGATAACGCCAACTATGTACCAAAATCAGTGGTATCCGACCCCGAATTATTCACATTAATAACCAGCCATCCCGATAACGCGTGGGATGAAACCTTGATATACGAAGCCCATGTAAAAGGCCTCACCCAGTTGCGGCCTGATATAAATTCAAACATCAGAGGCACATATGAAGCCCTCGCCAGCGATGAAATGCTCGAATATCTAGACAAGCTCGGCATCACCGCTATTGAGCTATTGCCCGTGCATAATTTCATCGATGATGGCTTTTTGTTAGAACGCAAACTCACCAATTATTGGGGCTATAACAGCATCGGCTTCTTTGCACCCGAACCACGTTATTTTGGCGCCGAAGGCATAATTGGCTTTCGTAACATGGTGGCAAAATTCCACGCCGCAGGCATCGAGGTTATCTTAGATGTGGTCTATAATCACACCGCCGAAGGCGATCAACGCGGCCCAACCTTATGCCATCGTGGCTTAGACAATGCCTCATATTACCGCTTAATCAACGGTCAACCGCGCTTTTATGTCAATGATACAGGCTGCGGCAATACCTTAAATGTATCAAACCCCTATGTCTTGCGCATGGTGCTAGATAGCTTGCGTTTCTGGCATCAATATATGGGCATCGATGGCTTTAGGTTCGACCTCGCCACCACCCTAGCCCGCGAAGATCACGGCTATGACAAACGCGGTGGTTTCTTCGATGCCATCCGCCAAGACCCCGTGCTATGTAACCTCAAACTCATCGCCGAACCATGGGACATCGGCCCAGGCGGCTACCATTTAGGCGATTTCCCGCACGAATTTGCCGAGTGGAATGACACATTCCGCGACACCGTCAGACGCTTTTGGAAGGGCAATCCCCATAGCGCGCAAGAATTAGGCGCCCGCCTGCTCGGCAGTGCCGATAAGTTCGATCGTTCAGGCCGCCGCGTATGGGCGTCACTCAATTTTGTCACCGCTCATGATGGTTTCACCCTAGCCGATAATGTCGCCTATAATGATCATCACAATTGGGCCAATGGCGAAAATAATAATGATGGCCACAATAACAATCTAAGCGACAATTGCGGCATAGAAGGTGATACAGATGATGCCAGTATTTTGCAACTTCGCGCCCGCCGTCAACGCAATATATTGGCCACATTATTCTTAAGCCAAGGCACACCCATGCTGTTAGCGGGCGATGAGATTGGCAACAGCCAAGGCGGCAATAACAATGCCTATTGCCAAGATAACCAAATAGGCTGGATCAATTGGGATAAACAGGACGATAAATTACTTCAATTCACCCGCAATTTAACTGCCTTTCGCGCCGCCCATAAAGCCGTGCGCCAATCGCGTTTTCTGCATGGCGGCGCGCGCCCAGCAGATGGCTTGCCCGATGTTGAATGGACAGATTTTAACGGCGCACAACTCAATTGGCGCGACCCAACATTATCCACTTTGTGCTTAACCTTAAGATGCAGTGCCGAAGCCCCCTCATATGAGCCAGATGATGATATGGTATTCATCATTTACAACCGAGAAGCCAATGATGCCAAAGTCACATTGCCCAAAGCACCCGATCAGAGTCATTGGGTTCGCGCGATCGACACCGCGGCCGAAGATGAGTTTGAATCTCGCGAAATAGACCCTGATGCGGTCACCGCGTTAGGCCATAGCGTGGTGGCATTTATATTAAAGGAGAATAGTGTAATCTAATGAATACCAATGTCCCCCTCAATAAATTAGCAGCCCATTACGGCATTTTTGACAGCTTTAGCGACTTGGATGGCAACGTTCAAGCCACCAGTCCCGATACCCAACTGGCTCTGCTAGTTGGAAACGGTATTATTATCGATAATACGGCGATGATTGCCGAGCATTTGGCCGAAATTAAAGCCCAAAAAACCGCCCGTCACCTCCCAGAAGAAATCATCATCACAACAGGTCAAACCAACCGCATATTGAATCAGCAGACTGTCGACTGGCATGTGGAGCTTGAAGATGGCACCATGCGTTTCGGTCGCCAAAACGATAGTCAAGATGCTGACATTATATTGCCCATTATGCCATCAGGCATTCACAATTTAATCGTAAAATCAGCTCGCCAAACCGAGGAAGTCACTCTAATTTGTGCCCCCAAACGCGCGCCTTCTGTGGCCTCATTGAGTGGCAAAAGCAACATTTGGGGTGTCAATACTGCGCTTTATGCACTGAACAGCAAAAGCAATCATGGCCTGGGCGATTTTTCCAACCTATCCACAGCCATAGGCGCATTTGCCACAGAGGGTGCTGATTTTGTTGGTATTAACCCCATACATGCTATGGGTTGGTCCGAAGGTATTATTAGCCCCTATTCACCATCACATCGCGGCTTTTTAAACACAAGTTATATAGCAGTGCCATCCAAAAATGGCACGGCAAAAAAATCCGAATTTATCGATTATGCAGAGCATAAAACTTGTCATCAATTGGCGCTAGAAGCCACATTTTCATCCTATCAACCCAGTAAAAATTTCATGGAATTTTGTGCTGTTGGTGGTCGTCACCTATCATTTTTCGCATTATATGAAGCCATTAGCGAAATTTATGGCAGCGACTGGCGCAGCTGGCCCTACGAAATGCAACAGGTAAACCAAATTTCCCAAAACTTGCAATGGCAGTTGGCACCACGGGTCGAATTTCATAAATGGTTGCAATATACCGCCGATCAACAATTATCCTATGTGCAACAAAATGCCTTGAGTTCAGGTATGAATTTGGGCCTTTATCTTGATTTAGCGGTTGGCTCGCGGCGCGGCGGCGCCGAAACATGGTGCGCATCTGATGCCGTGGCAGATCATGTATCCATTGGTGCGCCGCCCGATTATTTAAGCCCTGCAGGCCAAAACTGGGGCTTAACCGCTTTTGCCCCGTCAAAACTCAAAACCACTCAATACTCAGCTTTACGTCAGGCTTTGCGCACATCTATGCGCCATGCGTCTATGCTGCGTATAGATCATGTCTTAGGCATGAACAGAAGCTATTGGCTGCCCGATAATGGCGCGCCAGGCGGCTATATCAAGCAACCATTTGAAAGCATTTTAGCGGTCATTGCCATCGAGGCCGCGCGCGCCAAAACAGTGGTGGTTGGCGAAGATCTAGGTCTTGTGCCACGCGGCTTTCGCCAAACCATGCGTAGCCGTGGCCTCTATAGTTATAGCGTGCTGCAATATGACAAAAATGACCAAGGCGAATTTAACCCTCATGCCCAGCTTGATCCGCAAACTTTAGCCTGTTTTGCCACCCATGACACCCCAACCCTTAAAGGCTACCATCAAAAAACCGACATTGATTGGTGGCAAAAATTAGACTGGGTTGAGGAGGCACAAGTGGGCGCTTCTCACCAGCAAAGGGAGTATGAAGTCGAAACCATCCTCACCCAAGCAGGGCAACAAAAATCTGCCGATTTTAATAGTTTTCGCGATGGCATCAACAATATATTAGCCGCATCGCCCGCCAGCATGGTCTCCTTACAAGCCGACGATATTTTCGAAGTTGAGCAAGCCCCAAACCTACCCGGCACGATAGATGAACACCCCAATTGGCGGCGGCGCAATGCTATAGAAGTTGAAAAATTCACTCAAAACGTTAAGCTGAAACAAATAGGCCAATTAATGCGCAAAGCAGGCCGCGGTGTTACCAAAGCAAACGGAGATAGAAATGAGTGTTAAAGTCGTTAAAACAGCCCCGATAGAAGGCCAGCAACCCGGCACATCAGGCTTACGCAAAAAGACCCGCATTTTCATGCAAATTCATTATCTAGAAAATTTCATTCAAGCCATATTCAATGCCATAGGCGGCGCGAAAGGCAAAACATTTGTGGTGGGTGGTGATGGCCGATTTTTCAACCAGCCAGCCATTCAAACCATATTAAAAATCGCCGCAGCCAATGGCGCACGCAAAATCATTGTCGGGCAAAATGGCCTGCTCTCCACCCCCGCCGCCTCACATCTCATCCGCCTCAACAAAACCGATGGCGGCTTGATTCTGTCAGCCAGCCACAATCCGGGTGGCATAGACGAAGATTTTGGGGTAAAATATAACATCTCAAACGGCGGCCCAGCCCCCGAAAAAGTCACCGATAAAATGGTGGTGCAAACCCAAACCCTAACTGAATATAAAATTTTGGAAGCAGCCAACATTGACCTCGGCAAAATCGGCACCCAAAATCTGGCTAACATGCAAGTCGAGATTGTCGACCCCGTGGCCGATTATCAAATCCTCATGCAACAATTATTTGATTTCGATCAGATTAAAGCCCTATTCGCCTCAGGTTTCACCATGCGCTTCGATGCCATGCACGCCGTCACAGGCCCCTATGCCACCGCGATATTAGAGGATGTTTTAGGCGCACAAAAAGGCACTGTCATCAACGCGGTACCATTAGAAGATTTCGGCGGCCACCATCCCGACCCAAACCCCGTCTGGGCAAAAGGCTTAATGGATGAAATGTTCTCCGACCAAGCCCCAGATTTTGGCGCGGCATCAGATGGCGATGGTGACCGCAATATGATTGTCGGTGCAAATGCCTATGTCACCCCCTCCGATAGCCTCGCCGTTCTGGTCGCCAACGCCCACCTAGCCAAAGGTTATAAAGCAGGACTAGCAGGGGTCGCCCGCAGCATGCCAACCAGCTCAGCCTGCGATAAAGTTGCCACCAAAATGGGCATAGCCAGTTTCGAAACCCCCACAGGTTGGAAGTTTTTCGGCAATTTATTAGACGCAGGCAAAGCCACCCTATGCGGCGAAGAAAGCGCAGGCACAGGCTCCAGTCATGTGCGCGAAAAAGATGGCCTCTGGGCAGTTTTATTATGGCTCAACATCCTAGCCGTGCGCAAACAATCAGTCGCTGAAATTCTAGCCGAACATTGGGCAGAATATGGCCGTAACTATTATTCGCGGCACGATTATGAAGCGGTGGATAGCCAAGCCGCCAAAGATTTAATGGCCGATCTAATCACCAAATTACCATCACTAGTTGGCCAAAACTTTGCAGGTCTAGAGGTTGCTTCAGCCGATGAATTCTCATATACCGACCCCGTCGATGGCTCAGTCAGCCACCATCAAGGCATCCGGGTTAATTTTAAAGGCGAGGGCAGGGCGGTCATCCGCATGTCAGGTACAGGCACGCAAGGCGCAACATTGCGCGTATATTTAGAGCAATATGTCAACCAACATGCCGATCATTTCCTAGAGGTGCAATCAGCCCTAAGCGCCGCCAACAAAGCCATTTTAGCCATCAGTGAATTGCCAACCCGCACAGGCCGCAATACCCCCAATGTCATGACTTAAGCACAAATCAGCCAAACTTTTGGCTCAAATTGCTCCAATAATTCTTATGCCAACCTTCTTCCAAATGCGGTTTTTGGTCGACAGGAAAACCAGTATGCACAAGTTTAACCAGCGTCTTGCCATCAGCCTCTTCAAATGTAAATAAAACCACAGAATAAACGCCTTCATCCCAACTTTTTGAACGCCAAGCCTGCACCAAACGCACACCCGATACCAATTCAATATTACGGCCCGTAATAAAGCCACCAAACAAAGAAAATTCACCACCTTCATCAGCCGAAATCTCAGCTGGCGGGCCGGTCATTTCTCTAAAAATATCGGCTTGGGTTAAGGCCGCATATATATCAGCGGCCGATGCATTTATAATTTCTTCCTGTTCAATTCTCTCAGACATTTTTGTTTTCTTTCAGTTGATAGCAAGCCTCCCCGAACGCTCCAATCATTGTAAATTAAAATCAATCCCCTGTCTTTTAGCTTTATGTTGAATTTCCCGCCACAAATTCAATTCATCAGACCAAACTCAGCTATCACGCCCCCAAAAACACGCCAATGCCACATTGCGGTCAGCAATAAATTTACGGGTGATTGCACAATCGCCAAAATTGTAAAAGCCATGCACCGCACCTGGGTAAACATGTAATTCCATCGGCACGCCAGCTTTAGACACCCGCGTTGCATAATCCAAATTTTCTTCCAAAAACAAATCAAGCGCCCCCGTTGCAATATATACAGGCGCAATGTCAGATAAATCTTTCCGTAAAACAGGCGAAAAATAACCATTATCCGCATCAGCGAGGTCATAATCACCCCGATAATGTTTCCAGCCAAATTGGTTATAGTTGCGTTTCCACACATAATGGCCAGTGGTCGGGTTGGGTGATATTTCGTCAGGCCCGCCTGTGCGATAATCCGCCATCGGATAAATCAACACCTGCCCAGCCAGCCGAACCTCGCCCAAATCATGCGCCATTAACGCCGTGGCAGCTGCCAAACCCGCACCCGCACTGTCGCCAGTGATCACAATTTTGCTACGGTCAATATTAATTTCGTTGGCGTTACGAAATATCCAAGCCAAGCCCGCATAACAATCTTCTAGTGGCGCAGGAAACGGGTCTTCAGGCGGCTTGCGATAAGCCACCGAAACAACAATGCAATCGTTCTGCTGAGCGATGACCCAATTGCGGTCATCATTGCTTTCGGCCGCGCCAAAAACATAACCACCACCATGTATATGATAAAGCGCAGGTTTTTCCAACCCGTCCAAAGCACCAAATACCCGCAATTCAACGTCAGGCGCGCCATTTAGGCCCTTAACATGTATAATTTTGGTCGGCTTATAACCCACTTGGTCAAGCCGTGATTGCTCAACGCCTTTTTGCCGATGTGCCGCAATGGCCTCAACACTATTATCCTCAGTATCGAGCGGCGGCAAGTCGTTTAATGTGGGCCAAGACGCCTTGTCGACCAAATAATCATATTCCATTTTTTCCCCTTAATACCAAAATATATGAACGTTAATTCGGATATTAAATGACAGCGTTAAAAAAACAACCTAAGTTTCAAATAAATCTAAATTTATGAGTTGAATATGAAAGCCGTCGTTTACCGCAATTTCAAACAAACCCCAAAAATAGAATCCATGCCCGATCCGCAATGTGCAGACAATGGCGTGGTAATCAAAGTCGAGGCCACAGGCGTGTGCCGATCAGATTGGCACGGCTGGATGGGTCATGATGCCGATATCGTCCTGCCGCATATACCGGGTCACGAGCTGGCAGGCACAATCGCCACCATCGGCAAAAACGTCAAACATTGGCAGTTAGATGCCCGCGTCACCGTGCCATTTGTTGGTGGCTGCGGCCATTGCCCGCAATGTCATAACGGCGATCAACAAGTTTGCGACAACCAGTTCCAACCCGGCTTCACCCACTTTGGCAGCTTCGCCCAATATGTGTTTATCGATTATGCCGATGAAAACCTAGTGCAATTGCCCGATAATATGGATTTCGCCACCGCCGCCTCATTAGGCTGCCGCTTCGTCACCGCTTTTCGCGCCGTGGTCGATCAAGGCCGCACCAAACAAGGCGATTGGGTGGCAGTACATGGCTGCGGCGGTGTCGGCCTTTCAGCCATTATGATCGCCAAAGCCCAAGGCGCACAAGTGGTCGCAATTGACATTGACGACAAAACACTAAAATTCGCCAAAAATCTAGGCGCCGACAAAACCATCAATTCACAAAAAAACCCACAAGTCGCCGAGGCCATAAAAGCCCTCACCAACGGCGGCGCAAATGTCTCGCTAGATGCATTAGGCCACACCCAAACCTGCCTAAATTCCATAGCTTGCCTCGCCAAACGCGGCAGACACATCCAAGTCGGCCTCATGCTTGCAGCTCATTCAACACCAAATATCCCTATGGGCCCAGTCATCGCCAACGAGCTAGAAATCCTCGGCAGCCACGGCATGCAAGCCCATAAATATGGTCAAATGTTCGAAATGATCGAGCAAGGCCTACTACACCCCAAAAAGCTTTTAGGCCAAAAAATCAACCTAGAACAATCAATAGATGTGCTAACCAATATGGATAAATTCCAAACCCATGGCGTCAGCGTCATCACCGAGTTTTAACTGAGCCAATCAAAAATCTTACCAGCTAGTTTCGAATAAGGCGGGTTCAACATCCAAGCCCCATTCAGCCGTGCTTGCCTAAAAACCCCTTTGGCATGGCTAAATGTCTTAAACCCATCATAACCATGATAAGTGCCCATGCCACTCGCCCCAATGCCACCAAACGGCAAATTAGCCTGCGCCACATGAAATAAAGTGTCATTAATCGTCACATTGCCGCATAATATTTCACGGCTTAAACGATCCAATTCAGTGCGGTCATGGCTAAAATAATATGCCGCCAATGGCTTGTCATCACCCTTCACAAATTCAATTAACTGATCAAGATTTTCATAGCCCACGACAGGCAATATAGGCCCAAATATCTCCTCCCGCATCACCCCCATAATTGGCGTCACATGGTCAAGAATAACCGGCATCATTTTTCTATTCTCGTCATCGCCTTTGTATAAATTATAGGCTTTCGCACCATCCCGCACCGCACCATCACGCAAATGGCGCAGCCGCTCAAGCTGCGTTTCATTTATAATCGCACTATATACATCATTATTCATAATAGACGGGTATAATTTTCGCCCTTCTTTTAACAAAGCCTGCACCATTTCGCTCACTTTATTTTGCGGCACCAACACATGGTCAGGCGCAATGCAAGTCTGCCCCGCATTCAACAATTTCCCCACCATAATGCGCTTAGCAGCATGTCTTATGTTGTAATTCTCACCCACAATAGCCGGCGATTGCCCACCCAATTCAAGCGTCACGGGCGTTAAATTTTTAGCCGCCGCTTGCAGCACATATTTCCCCACGCGGCCAGATCCCGTAAAAAACAAATGGTCAAACGCCAAGCCGCTAAATTCAGTCGCAATTTTAACGTCACCTTCAACCACAGCCACTTGCTCTTCATCAAAAACACCAGCCAGAATTTTCTTGATCACCGCGTTACATTGCGGCGTATATTCCGATGGCTTAAGCATCACTCTATTGCCCGCCGCAATCGCGGCAATTAGCGGCGCCATAGCCAGCTGAAACGGGTAATTCCACGGGCTTAATATCCCCACCACACCTTTGGGCATATATTCAACATAGTTAGCTGCAGGCCTAAAATGCAGCGCCACTTTGCGCCGTTTGCGCCGCATCCAAGCTTTTAAATGCTTCCTAGTGTGCTTAATATCAATCAGAATAAACGAGGTTTCGGCCATTTTAGTTTCAAATGCACTTCTATGCCCAAAATCGGCCGATATCGCTTCGGCAATCACATTTTCATGTGCCTTAATGGCGGTATAGAGCTTGCCTAAATCCGCCATTCTGCGGGCAAATGTCGGCGCGATGGAAGCGGCAAATGCCGCTTGTTGTTTTTCAAATATTTCCATAGTTATAATCTACCGTATAGATTATACTTGTCAAACTCACATATTTCTTGAATTTTATCAAAATCCTATTAACGTTAATACCAAACCAATTATTAAAAATAACAAGGGGAAGCATAATGAGCGATCAAAAAGTCAGATGGGGCATTATTTCAACCGCCAATATCGGCATGAAGCAAGTCACACCGGGCATTATGGCGTCCGAACATTCAGTCGCCACCGCCATCGCATCTCGTAGTCTCGATAGCGCCAAAGCCGCCGCGGCCGAATTGGGCATCGAAAAAGCCTATGGCTCCTACGAAGAAATGCTGGCTGACCCAGACATCGATGCAGTCTACAACCCACTGCCCAACCATTTACACGTTGACCTAACCTTAAAAGCCGCCGCCGCTGGCAAACATGTCCTGTGCGAAAAACCCATGGCGATGGACGTTGCCGATGCCGAGCGCCTACGCTCCATTTCAAAAGACATCATTGTTGCCGAAGCCTTTATGGTGCGCCATCATCCACAATGGCACCGCGCCCTAGAAATCGTAAAATCAGGCGAATTAGGCGAGCTGCGCAGCATTAATGTTGTATTTTCATATTTTAATGCCGATCCAAATAACGTCCGCAACAAAGCCGACATTGGCGGCGGCGCAATTCTGGACATCGGCTGCTATGCCGTCACCGCAGGGCGCTATTTCTTCCAAGGCGAGCCAAGCCGCATCGTATCGCTCATCGATCGCGATCCCAATTTTCATACCGACCGTACGGTTTCTGCCGTCGCAGATTTCGGCAACGGCCAGCAATTGTCATTCATGGTTTCCACCCAAATGGTCGGCAAACAAACCGTCGAAATTCTGGGCACCAAAGGCCGTTTAGAGATTATGATTCCCTTCAACGCGCCCAAAAACAAAGAAACCGCCATCATTATTGATCACGGCCTCAACCATGATGGCAGCCTAACCCGCCGCGAAATTCTCCCAGCCTGTGACCAATATACTTTACAGGCCGAAAATTTTGCTTTGGCCGTATTGGGCAAAAGACCGTTAGATTATGATGTTGAAGACGCCATTAAATCAATGAAAATACTAGAAGCCTTAGTCACCAGCGAAAAAACCAATGGTTGGGTCAATATCTAAGCTTGAAATCGTGAGTTTTTACCAAAAAGTATGCCTGCCTTAACATCGAATTCAGGGGGATTATATTAAGGCAGGCAATTACGCTTGCACAACTTGTGACGCAAACAGGCTAAGCATACGCGATAATTTTGGTGGTTAAAGCTTTTCCAACAAATAAAACATCTCATATAGACCTATTGCACAACCAACAGAATTGACATTTTACCTTAACTGCGCCACTATCATTTCAAGTTTTATTTTAAGGAGGATATTATGATTGTAGTTTCTCAAAAGCTGGCAGCTTTGGTTTAATCAATCAACATGAATGGGCGTTTTATCTGCCCATATACATTGTTAAAGATTATTTGGTTACGCATATTGATTATACAACCAAAGGAATTTCGATAATTTGGCTCATTGTTCAACTTATTGATACATATTCGCCCGTCCAGCATCCACTTATATAAATATCTATTTTTGCTGGAGCAAAAACTTTGAATTCTACTAAACTACAGCCATTAGGTTGGTCTAACTATTTCTTTCAACAATTATCCATGGATGAAATAGCCAATAATAATGTAACAATATCTCTATTTCGCATCACCGCCATTCACCGCACACATATTGTCGGCATTGGCGAATTTGGCGAAAAACAACTCATGGTGCCCGATGAATTACAGCCCGTTTCTCAACATCTAGCGGTTGGCGATTGGCTCATTGCCGAACCTGTCTATGAGCATTTTAAAATCATCAGATCACTAAGCCCCAAAACCCGCATTGAGCGCATGTCGGCCGATGTTAATCAGCTCATTGCATCAAATGTTGATTATTTATGGATTGTCACCAGCGCCAACGAGGAATTCAACTCAAAACGCCTACAACGTTACCTATCTATGGCCTATGAGTTTGACGTCGAACCCGTCATCATTCTCACCAAAACCGACCTTTGCGAAGATACTCAACAATATATCGATCAAATTTCGGCACTTAAAGTCACCAATATGCATGCCGTTAATATGCAAGATTTAACCAGCTATGAGCAGCTAGATGGTTATTTCCAGTCAGGCAGCACCATCGCCATGGTCGGCTCATCAGGCGTCGGCAAATCCACCCTCATCAATATGATTTCAGATGTAAAGCAAGTCACCAATGACATCAGAGAAGATGACGCCAAAGGCAAACACACCACCACTCACAGGGAGTTGTTCTTCTGCCGTAATAATGTCGCCATCATCGACACACCCGGCATGCGCGGGCTAGAATTATACGACGCCCAAACAGGTTTAGATCAAACATTTGACGACGTCATCCTGCTCGCCACCCAGTGCAAATTTAACGATTGCGCCCATCAAAGTGAACCCAAATGCGCCATCAACAAAGCCATAAAAGATGGCCAGATCACCCAAACACACTATGATAATTATTTAAAATTATTACGTGAGGATGAGTTCCAAAAGCGCAAAGCAGGTGGCGCTTTTGCTGAAAAACAACATGGCCGCACGTGGCGAAAAGTGATCAAAGCCAACAAAACCGATAAATATTAATCGCTTTACAAATCAGGCTTTCAGTATTTAGATGCGTTTATGCAAATCGAACATACCGAAAGCCTCAGCCATCTCAACACAGTCAAAAGCTGGGTCAGCAGCAAAGCTGAATGCTCCGCATGGGCAGGCGACATCGTACGTTTTCCGTTTGCCGACACCAGCCTAGAAGATGACATCGAGTTCACCCAACATCAGCATTTCATCATAAAAATTGCCGATGAATTAGCCTCTTTCGCTCAACTGCAAACCATCAATCCTCATCATGCCCATATAGGCCGCCTCATCATCAATCCAAAATTCCGCGGCCAAGCCATCGCGCCCAAATTCTTTAAAATGCTGACCGATATAGCCCACGAGCAAAACCCACTCATTAAACTCATCACCCTTAATGTGCTATCGACCAACTTAACAGCACTTAAAATTTATGCAAATCAAGGCTTTGAGCAATATCAGTTTTTAGAGCCAGACATCATCCAAATGCGCTTACGCTTTTAGTTTTTGTCCCAATCTAGATGATTCAATTTGCATTTAACCGCAATATTTTATAAACTCATTCGGATAACAACATAAAGATAAGTTTATATAGGGGAGACGAAAATGTTTCTAAAAATGGGTTTAAAATTAATCACCGCATCACTCATGATGTTCGGTCTTACGGCACAAGCCGCAGAATTGCCAGATTTGAGCGGTCGCACGTTAAAAGCCGTTACCGAAAACGGCTATTTCCCGCTCAATTTTTCCGATCCAAAGACAGGCACTGGCATTGGATGGGAATATGACGCGGTTAACGAGATTGCCAGTCGCCTCAACCTGAGAGTCGAGTGGAGCCTCAGTAACTGGGATGCGATGATCGAGTCAGTCAGAACGGGTCAATATGACATCGGCATGGATGGCATCACCATTAATGATGAGCGCAAACAGGTCATCGATTTTTCTGACACATACCTCACGCAAAAAATCTTCTTACTCGTACGTGCTGATGAAACCAACTTCAACGATTCAGCCAGCTTTGTGGCTTATGAAAAAGGCCTAGTTGGCGCTCAGCCTGGCACAACAGGCTTTTACACCGCAGTTTACGATATGCTAGATGGCGATGAATCCAACCCACGCATTAAATTGCTAGATACATTTGCCTCCCTGTCACAAGCCCTAAAAATTGGCGACGTCGACGTGATTTTGACCGATGAAACAGGCGGAAAAGGCATAATTGCTGCCTTCCCAGGTTCATTCAAAATGGTAGGCGATGCCCTAAAATCAGAAGATTTCGGCTTTATTCTCACCAAAGGCTCAGACCTTCTTGCACCCATAAATGCCGCCTTGGCATCTATGCGCGCTGATGGCACCTTGGCCGATATAGATAAAAAATGGTTTGCCGATTACAAAATGAACCAATAATATAATAAATATACGGGGTGGTCTTCCATCCCGTATATAATTTCGCAAATTTAGACCTCAATGCATCTTAGACCTCAATGAATCCACGTAAACCTTCTTCCACATTCCCCTATTGGCTTGCCGCACTTGCCGTGCTTTTCATCGCCATGGTTTTCATAATCTATAATTATGAAATTTATAACGTGGTGTTTAACCGCGTGGCGCAAGGTGTCGGCATCACCATATATGTCACCCTCATCGGCTTCACATTCTCCTGCCTTCTAGGCCTTATTTTAGCCATCGGCATGAATAGCCAGTGGAATGTCATCCGCCAGATATGCCGTTTTTACGTCGAGCTGGTGCGCGGTATCCCCATGCTGGTTTTGCTGTTCTATTTCGCCTTTGTCGGCACCCCAATGTTGATAGATCTAGCCAATTTTATCTTCACCTATCCACAGCAATGGGGCTGGGTCGATAAATTCGCCATCCGCGATTTCCCGATGATTTGGCGAGCAATTCTGGCTTTAATGATCAGCTATAGCGCCTATATTGCCGAAGTGTTCCGAGCCGGCTTTCAAAGCGTCGACATCGGCCAATATGAAGCTGCAAACACGCTTGGCCTCAGCCGTTTCGCCGTGTTTTACAAAATCACCATGCCGCAAGCCTTTAAAACCATCATGCCGCCGTTGGGCAATGATTTCATCGCTATGGTCAAAGACAGCGCCTTGGTTTCGGTGCTCGGCGTGGCCGATATCACCCAAATGGGCAAGCTCTACGCTTCAGGCACATTCAGGTTTTACGAAACTTATAATGTGGTCACATTCATTTACTTGGTCATGACCATCAGTCTCAGCCTTGCACTGCGCGGCCTCGAAGCACATATGGACAAAAGAACCAAAATACAGAATAATATCAGCTAATCGAATCGATGGGCAATACGAATGAGCGCAAAAAATCCGCAAAAACCCCTAATCATCTATGCCCACCCCAACTCCTCTGGCTCAACCGCCAATCTGGCGATGATCAAAGCCGCACAACAAGTCGAAAATGTCACGATTGTCGATCTATATGCAAAATATCCAGATTTTAAAATCGACATAAAAGCCGAGCAACAGCTGCTGGCCGCACATGATATTCTCATTTTCCAATTCCCCCTCTATTGGTATTCATCACCTGCTTTGCTTAAAGAATGGCAAGATGTGGTGCTACAACATGGCGTTAATTATGGCTCCAAAGTAAACATCCTTACCGATAAAATGTTTTTCTGCGCCGTTACCGCAGGTGTCGACCAACAAGAGTTTTTAGCCGCTGGCCGCTCCTTGCCCACCATTTTATGCCCGTTCGAGCAAACCTTCCAATATTGTAAATTAAAAATATTACCGCCTTTTTTGCTCTATGACGCCCCGCATGATCCAACGACTCCAGAGATAAAACAGCATGCGGTTTTATACGCCGAATTACTCATTGCTTTGTCCACTCAAATGCTAGAGTATGCCGAGGTTCAATCATTAGAATCTCTGAATATATTGTCCCTACCTCTATCGCAGAAAAAATCATTATGACCAGTCTTTTGCTTCAAGCCTTCATCTATTTATGCGCCGCCGTCATCGCCGTGCCAATTGCCAAACGCCTAGGTCTAGGCTCAGTTTTAGGCTATCTCATCGCAGGCATCATCATTGGCCCCGCCACTGGCCTAGTCGGCTCAGAAACCCAAGACATCCAACATTTCGCCGAGTTCGGCGTGGTGATGATGCTATTTCTAGTCGGCCTAGAACTAGACCCCAAAACCCTATGGGCAATGCGCCATAAATTACTCGGCTTAGGCAGTTTCCAAGTCATGGGCACCGCCGCTTTGGTCATGGCCATCGGCATGTGGTTCGGCCTGTCATGGAGCGTGGCATTGGCAGTCGGTTTAGTATTCTCACTCTCCTCAACCGCCATTGTCCTGCAAACCCTAAACGAAAAAAACCTCATGAAAGGCGACGGCGGCCAAAACAGTTTTTCTGTTCTGCTATTCCAAGACATCGCCGTCATCCCCATGTTGGCGCTCATCCCGCTACTTGCCTTGCCAGAGCTAATGCAAACCGCCGACCATACAGATGGCCACGCCACATATAGTCTGGTCGAAGGCTTGGCAGGTTGGCAAGTTACTTTAGTTACCTTCGCCGCCATTGCCATTGTTGTGGTTGGCGGGCATTATTTATCACGGCCGATATTCCGCTTCATCGCCACCGCAAAATTGCGCGAAGTGTTCACCGCCGCCGCTTTATTATTAGTCATCGGCATTGCCATCCTGATGACCATGGTCGGCCTGTCCCCCGCTTTAGGCACATTTTTAGCCGGTGTAGTCCTCGCCAATAGCGAGTTCCGACACGAGCTTGAAAGCGACATCGAACCCTTCAAAGGCTTGCTACTCGGCCTATTCTTTATCACCGTCGGTGCAGGCATTAATTTCGGTCTTTTGTTCGATGATTTCCTGCTTATTCTCGGCCTAACCGTTGGCCTGATGGCACTAAAATCCCTAGTGTTGCTCATCATCGCCTTCGTCGCCAAAATGCGCCTTACCGATAAATGGCTGTTTGCCCTCTGCCTCGCCCAAGCTGGCGAATTCGGCTTCGTTCTCCTGTCATTCACCGTGCAAAATGCCGTCATCCCGCCCGATCTGGCCGATACATTATTGCTAGTCGTCGCCATGTCAATGATGCTCACCCCTATATTGTTCATTCTGTTCGATAAAATCGTGCTGCCAATCGCCAATAAAAAACAAGGCAAGCAAGACGATGAGATTACCGAGCAAGGCTTAATCATCATCGCAGGCCATGGCCGCTTCGGCCAAATCATCAACCGCACTATGTTGGCCAACGGTCATAAAACTGTGGTCATCGATCAAAATGCCGAAAATATCGACGGTATGCGACGCTTTGGAGTACAAGTATTCTACGGCGATGCCACCCGCCCAGACCTGCTTGAAGCCGCAGGCATTCGCGAAGCAAAATTACTAGTGGTGGCAATTGATGATCCCGAAGGCGCCATAAAAATGGTCAAACACGCCCATCATGAATGCCCCAATCTACACATCATCGCCCGCGCCAAAGACCGTAGTGAAGTCTATAAATTATACCGCGCAGGCGCCCATGACATCATCCGCGAAACTTTCGATTCCAGCGTCAGAGCCTCACGTTATGCACTAGAAGCCTTGGGCATGCCGCATAATAAAGCGCAAAAAAATATGGATAAATTTGTCGCCCATGACCGCAATTCAGTCCGCGAAATGGCCGCAGTGTGGAAGGATGACGTGAGCAATTTCGACAATCCCGAACTGATCGCTCTGGCCAAAAACCTTTCGTCGCAACTTAATGAGCTGATGGCAGAAGACCAAGGTGAGCTGCATGAAGACCTACAAGATGCCTCACCCACCACACCTGATAAAGCGAGCAGTTAATGGCTGATAAATCCTCTGCTCAATTTGTTACAGGCAGTCTCATGCGCCATGTAGCGGTCATGTCACTCACTTCAAGTGTCGGCATCATGGCCATTTTCATAGTTGATTTTGTTGATCTTTTATTCATCTCCTTGCTGGGCAATGCCTCACTAGCGGCGGCTGTCGGCTATGCAGGCATCATCCTATTCTTCACCAACAGCATCAATATGGGGCTATCAATTGCCGCAGGCACATTGGTTGCCAAATCACTAGGCGCCGAACAAAAATCCGAAGCCCGCGAATATGCCACCAGCGTCATGCTCATCGGCTTTATATTTTGCCTGTTCATCCTAGCCGCAGCTTTCTACTTTCTCGACCCAATCCTAAGCCTATTAGGCGCTGAGGGCGAAGTGAAAACCCTTGCCACCAGCTACATAAGCATCATTTTACCCACCATGCCGCTCGCTTCCATCGCCTTCATTGGCATGGCAGTTTTGCGCTCTTATGGCGATGCCAAACGCTCCATGTATGTCACATTGGCAGGCGGCGCAGTCAACGCAATGCTCGACCCGCTACTCATTTTCACCCTAGATTTCGGCCTAGAAGGCGCAGCCATGGCCTCAGTTGCCGCCCGCATCACCATGGTAGCCATCACCATGTTATTGCTCGTCAAAACCCACAACGCCATCGCCCGCATTAATTTAGCATCACTCGCTCGCCACCTCAAACCCATTACCGCCATCCTCATTCCAGCCATTCTGGCCAACATCGCCACCCCCGTCGGCAGCGCCATTATGATGCGCGAAATGGCCAAATTCGGCACCGATGCCGTCGCAGGCATGGCCATCATCGGCCGCATGACCCCAGTCGCATTCTCAGTGGTTTTCGCCCTGTCAGGCGCAATCGGCCCCATCGTTGGTCAAAATTTCGGCGCAGGCAACATGGCACGCGTCCGCACCGCCTTCATCGATGCCATCAAATTCACTTTCGTCTACATCATCCTCGTCGCCATCATCCTCTATTTCACCCGCGATTACATCATCGCCCTATTCGGCGCAACAGGCATAGCCGCCGAACTAGTCATCCTATTCTGCGGCATCTTAGCCCTAGCTTTCTTCTTCAACGGCGTCATTTTCATCGCCAACGCCTGCTTCAACAATCTAGGCCACCCCATCTATTCAACTTACGTCAACTGGGGAAAAAACACCTTAGGCACACTCCCCTTCATCCTCATTGGCGCCAGCTTATGGGGCGCAACAGGCGTCCTACTAGGCCAAGCCCTCGGCGCCCTAGTTTTCGCCATCATCGCCCTATGGCTAACCATCAAAGTCATGAACCAAGGCGGCGGCACCCAAAAACCCACCGAATTCCAACAACACCAACGCCTGCACACCGTCCATAACCGAACGCATTAATACGTTCGGCTTCGCCTCTTTTTTATCGTTCGCTTTGCTCTCTATAAGCACTGCGTGCGTTCACTCCGTTCTCTAGCCTAGCCACGCCTAACGGCGACGCGCAGTCGCGCTTGCCTCACCCTACGGGCGAGGACTTTTTTTCCATGAAAAGCACAACGAGTAAACTATATGGCACCAATACTCGGAGCTTCGCCAAACTCCAGCTAACTTAGCATAATGAGGTTAGGTTGGGTGGTGAACAAACGTCCCATCAGCGGCCGAGTGGCTTAAGCTAGAGAGCGGAGCGAACGAGCGCGCCCGAGCGAAGCGACAAAGTGCCCTTGGGGTGCAGTGCCCAACATAAAGCAAACTTCCAGAGCATTAACAGCAGCGCACCCTAGCATCACTCCCACTCCTTGACATCACTGATACGATATGATAGATACAACAATCACCCGTATCATACCAGAGCCAAAACCATGAACCCAACAAACAAAATCAACACCGCCGCCATCACCCTCTTCACCCAACACGGCCCAGATTTCACCCTAGACCAGCTCAGCCAAAAATCCCAAACCTCCCGCGCCACCCTATACCGCCGCATCGGCAGCAAACAAGCCCTCCTCAACAGCCTCAACCAACAAGGCCTCATCAACCTAGCCGAGCAGTCAGACATCAAAACCCGCATCATGCAAGCCACCCGCAAAGTGGTCGCCGAGCAAGGTTTCATCAATTGCACCATGGAGCAAATCGCCACCGAAGCAGGCCTAGGTATCGCCACCCTCTACCGCCATTATGCCGAAAAGGAAAATCTCCTCCGCGCCTTCACCACCCAAATAAAAGCCGGTGTTTCAGCCAGCGAGTTCGATCTAGCAGCGGCTTTATCAGTGGAGGAGGGCATCAACAGCCTAGTTAAAACCATGCTCAGCTTCATTCACCAGAATAAAGACATCGTCAAAATCCTATTCTTTGGCAATCCCAACGAACGCAAATATATCAGCAACATCCGCGATGCCTCCACCTCGACATTCGAACTAATCGCCAAATACCTGCACCAACTTCAAGCCCAAAACCAAATCCGCACCGACATTAAAGTCGAAGATTTAGTCGCCAGCCTCATGGGTCAACTCATCCAATTCGCCCTCACTGCCCCCCTCAATTTAAACCGCGAATTAAACATCGAACGCGATGCCAAACTCATCACCCAAATCTTCTGCCAAGGAGTGAAAAAATAATGTCCAAATACATCCGCCTATTTTCCCAAATTACCGCATCAGACATCAACCTAGTCGGCGGCAAAGGCGCAAACCTCGGCGTATTACGCGCCGCCAACATCAACGTCCCCAATGGTTTCTGCGTCACCACTCATGCCTATAAAGCTTTCGTCGCGCCCGAAGAAGCTTCAATATACAGCGCCGCCAAACATATCGATATGGACGACCTAACAAGCCTAGCCACCCAAGCCAACATCATCCGCACCACCCTGCGTAAAAACCCTTTACCGCCCAAAATCATCAAACACACACTCGCCGCATGGCAAGAAATGGGCGCCGAACACGCCTATGCCGTGCGCTCCAGCGCCACCGCCGAAGACCTCCCACAAGCCTCATTCGCTGGCCAACAAGATACCTATCTCAACATCATCGGCGAGCAAGCCCTGCTCGATGCCGTCAAAGAATGTTTCATCTCACTATTCACCGACCGCGCCATTCTCTACCGCATGCAAAATGGCTTCGAACATGCCGATGTCGCCTTGTCAGTCGTGGTGCAAAAAATGATCTTACCCGAATCAGCAGGCATCATGTTCACCGCCGATCCCATATCAGGCAACCGCAACATCACCAGCATAGATGCCAGCTTCGGCTTGGGTGAAGCCTTAGTCTCAGGCCTAGTTTCAGCCGATCTATACAAAGTCGATAAGCCAACAGGCAAAATCCTCACCAAAGAAATCGCCGAGAAAAAAATCGCCATCAAACCACTCAAACAAGGCGGCGTCGAAACCATCAATCTAAACCAAAATGACCGCCACACCCAAACCCTATCAGATGATTTAATCATCAAACTCAGCGAGCTAGGTGCCCGCATCGAAGCGCATTATGGCAAACCCCAAGATATCGAATGGGCAATGGCCGATGGCGAGCTTTACATCACCCAATCCCGCCCCATCACCTCATTATTCCCCATTCCTGATAAGGGGCAAGCCTGGCCAAAAGACCAACAACATGTATTTTTAAGCTTTGGCCATCTACAAGTGATGACCGATGCCATGCCGCCTTTATCCATATCGTTTTTCAAAACCCTCATTCCAATAGGGTTGGATAAAGGCAACATCGAATGCCCCCATATGCACAATGCAGGCAGCCGCATCTTTTTCAACATTTCAGGCCCACTCAAACACCCAATCGCCAAAAAAATATTCCCCAGACTCATGTCCCGCGCCGATCATCTGGTCAGCACCGCCCTTATCCAATGGCAGGCAAAAAACCCCAATTTCAGCAATCCGTCAAAGGTTTCAACCAAAACCGTGCTGAAATTCGCCATTCCGTTTATCGGCAGCGTGTTAAACCGCCTATTTTGGCAAAAATACGCCAATAAACCGCAAGAAATGAGCCAATTTTCAGATAATTATATAAAACAGCTCGAGATAAAACTGGCCGCCACACCAAACCAATTTGATAAAATGTCGCATATCGTAAAATCCGCCAACGAAATGCTAGATAAAGCCATCATCTGGAAGCCCGAGCTGATCGCCAGCATGGGCAGCATATTCCTCACCGCAAAGCTCACCAAAAAATGGGCAGATAAACCAGATTTAGATGCCCTAACCCGCGGCCTAAACGGCAATGTCACCACCGAAATGGATTTAGCGGTTGGCGATCTAGCCGATGCCGCCCAAGCCTCCCAGGCCCTCAAAGCTCACATCCTCAGCGATGCAAACGTCACCGATAAAATCGCCCAATGCACTAATGTTGAAGGCGGCGAAGATTTCGTCACCGTGTGGAATGAATTTTTACATCTATATGGCAGCCGCGCCGTTAGCGAGATCGATATTTACCGCCCACGTTGGCAAGAAGACCCAAGCTCACTCATGCTGATGGTGATGGGCATTTTAAGTTCCGCCAAAAAATCCGCCCATCGGGTTCATTATCAGCAGCTCATCACCGCGCATCTACAAGCGGTGCAAAACATCACCAAAGCCGCCAATCATGGGCTTATGGGCTGGTTGCGCAAACCTATCGTCAAGCGGTTATTATATACATTGGATCATTTAGTGCCGCTTCGCGAACATCACAAATTTCTAATGATCAGGTTTATGGCGCTGTCCAAACAACATATCATCGAAACCGCACAATATTTAGTGGCACAAAACAAACTCAATCACCCAGATGACATTTGGTTCATCTCAATGCCCGAGTTATTGGATTTACTGGCCAATAAAATCAACATCAGCCACGCCGAAATTCAATCACGAAAAACTGATTTTGATCATCATCAAAAACTCACCCCACCAAGGCTCATCACCTCAAGTGGCGAAATTCTCAAAGCCAATATCGACAATAGCCACGCACCCCAAGGCGCTCTCATCGGCAGCCCCGTGTCAGCAGGCATCATCGAAGGCATCGCCAAAGTCATCACCGACCCAGCAAGTGAAGTGCTGCACAAAGGCGAGATTCTCATCGCACCTTTTACCGACCCAGGCTGGACACCCCTATTTGTCAATGCCGCAGGCCTCGTTACCGAGGTTGGCGGCCTGATGACCCATGGCTCAGTGATCGCCCGCGAATATGGTTTGCCCGCTGTGGTCGGCGTGCCCGATGCCACCAAAATCATCAAAACTGGCGATCGCGTACGGGTGCATGGCGATGCAGGTTATGTCGAAATTCTCGAACAAAAAAATACAGGAAAAACATCATGAAATTAACCGCCATTGTCTTTGTCATCCTGCTCACTGGCGTTATTTTTTACGCATGGCTGCAAGGCACCGAAACCTTCACCCTCGCATGGAAAAACTCAGCCAGACAGCTTATGGGCTTCGCTCCCATTCTCATCATGGCGGTCATTTTAGCCGCCTTTGCCGAAACCCTAATGCCGCAATCATTCATCGAAAACTGGTTATCCGGCGATTCGGGTTTTAAAGGCATCCTGCTGGCATGGGGGGCAGGCATCATCACCCCAGGCGCTGGCATTGTCGGCATGCCCTTGGTCGCCAGCCTCTATAAAGCCGGCGCAGGCCTGCCAGTTATCATGACCTATTTAACATCCCTAGCCACTCTATCCTTCATCAAAATGCCAATAGAAGCAGGCTTTTATGGCTGGAAAATCACCTTTTTGCGTGTCGGCGTGTCACTCATATTGCCACTCATCGCAGGCGGCCTCACACATCTATATCTAACGGTCAATAAACTACAATGAATTACACTAATGCCCCATCATCGCACCCGTCGCCATGCCCCAATGGTGCGGTTGATGATGCGCGCCCGTTGCCATCATGCCAAAAAACCCCAGCGCATTAACTTTGGCCAAAACGCCCGCATTATCACTGCTCACCCGCATAATCACCACGCCAGTTTTTATTTCCACATCCACCTGCCACCCGTCAATCTTATTCAGCTCCACAGCGTGAGCAGGCACCATGGCTTTAATGGCCTTTAAGGTGCGGGCAGCACCACCAATGCTAAAAATCACCGCGCCCTGTTGGCTGCTTCTCTCAACTTTCGCATTTAATGTCAGCTCATTCATATCAACCAAATGGTTGCGCAACTTGTCAATATCCACCTTGTCCCAATCAGTATTCGGGTCTTCATTCAACATCTCGACAATTTCAGCAATCGCCGCAAATGCCGATTGCCCAGCTTCTGTCGGCATTTCATTCAGCGCTTCCATATTATGCTCCGTATGGCCTTTATGGGCATCTTCAGCATAACCCACCATAGTGCCGCTGCTCAATGCAATCATTATAATCAAACCAAATGCTCTAAATTTCATAATTTTTCCCTCTAAAAAACACCATTCTCTTTTTGTAACCTACGTATATAAGCCACAATCTTTTCGACATCAGCCTCATTAACTTGCGGCTGCGCAGGCATATTGCCATAAGGCCAATGATGCGCCCGCACCCCCATTTTAGCAGCGCGGTAAAAACTAATGTCAGCATGGTGGCTCGGCTCATATATTTTGCTCATAAATGTCGGCCCCGCGCCCTCAACACCTGCAGCATTGTCACCATGACACCCTGCGCAATTGGCGTCAAATAAAGTCTTTCCCGCAGCTTCAAATGCGCTTAAGTCAGCAACAGCAACCACTTTATTTTGAATTTGTGGCCTATTCATCATGCCACCCGACATCATATTGCTTTGGTTTGTCATTGCATTTTGCGGCATCATAAAATCCCAAAGCAATTTACCAACACCAATAATCACCACCAAAATTACCAAATATTTCATATAATTATTTTTCATCTAAGCCTCATCATTCAGGTAATGTCATTATGGTGGTCAACGCCGCCGTCACCGTAAATATCGCCAAAAATGCTAGCGCTTCAACCGCAATGGTCAAACGCAACCATTGCACCGCCTTGGGCCGTTGCGCGGCAATATAGGGCACAAACAAAATTTTATTAAGTGCGGCCAAGCCCAGTAAAATCCCAACAATGGCAACTTTAATCAGCAAGCTTATGCCATATGACGAAGTGAACAATGCCGAAACGCTGCCCACAATATAAATCCCAAACAACAACCCCACCACAATTAACGACGGCACCACAAAGCTAGCAATCTTACCAAATTGCGCGAGCATAGCCGCGCCAGATGGTTGGTTGGCCGATAAATAAAGCGGCCACAAAGCCCCAACCCAAAAGCCCACTGCCAGCAAATGAACGGTCAATAAAATGGATGTATATATCTGATAATCACCCGTTGCGTGTCCCACCAAAGCAAATGAAGCCGCAGTTAAAACAATTGGCACGGCAATAAACAGTTTTTGATGCGGCAAAAACACCACCAATAATATCAGTAAAATCATCGCAAAGATGCGCATATAAAGCGAGCTACCTATATTTTCTTCCAAAAATATTTGTAGCATTTCAACATCAAACATGCCCGCAAAACCATCTTCCATAATATAGCCGCTTTGCACCAATAAAAACCCGATCGAGCTCAAAGCCGCCAGTGCCGCACATATATAGATTAGGCGTTTTATCACCGCCGATATGTCATTTTTAACATCGCGGAATATGGCTAAAAACCCCGCGCCGCCAATGGCCAAAAAGCTGGTCGTATAAACCGCTAATTTGGTGATGATCAACAAAATTGACCAGATAGAAAAGTCCATATCCTACCCAATTATTTAACAGCGAAGCTGAATTTATCTTTCATCGGATGGCCATCTTTGCCCATTGCGCGCCACGTGATGGTATATTCACCTTTAGCCAAATTCGATAATTTGGCTTCATATATATCAATGAATTTTTTGCCGCTCTCTGTGGTAAATTCTATTTTGTTTTCATCAGCATCAACAATTGAGAATTTCAACACGCGGACCATTTTGCCAAATTTCATTTCGATAAATTCAGGCGCCGTGGTCAACACCGCTTCATTTTTTGGCACTGTCGTCATTGATGAATGTGCCCAAGCCACTTGAGACATAAGCAAATTGGCCACCAACATAACCGCCGCATAAGTTTTTAATGATTTCATTATTTCCACCTTCTATAGTTGAAAAGCAACATAAACCTTCCTGCAACGGTAAGCGCAAGCCATCAATTATGACAATATTGTGATTCTTCGCCTTTGCATTTCTATTTCGACATTTCCACATTATATTATAGAATGGGTATTAGCATTATATTAAGTCTAGGAGATGAATATGAGCGAATCACGTGATGTTATATATATAGGCGACCCACAATGTTCGTGGTGCTGGGGCATTGCCAAGGAAATGCAAAAGATTCAAACCTTCGTCACCAACCACAATATAAATTTCACCATTATGGTTGGTGGTTTGCGCATTGGTGGTGGTCAGGCTTGGGATGATGAGTTTAAAGCCATGTTGCGCCATCATTGGCAACAAGTGAATGCGCGGTCGGGCCAACCATTTGACTATAAATTATTTGATTTGCCCGAATTTGATTATGATACAGAGCCCGCGTGCCGTGCTGTGGTGACCGCCAAAAACCTCATCGTCAATTCCGACATTCCGATCAATTCATTGCTCGATTTCTTTGTCGCCATTCAACATAAATTTTATGTAGAAAACCAAGATCCCAAACAGCCAGAATTTTATGACACTATATGTAGTGATTTGGGTTTGAATTTTGCGGACTTCAAAACGTTATTTGCCTCAGATGAGATGAAAAACCAAGCCACTGCAGAGTTTAACATCACCCGCAATTGGGGTGTATCTGGCTATCCAAGCATTTTATATACTGATGGCAAACAGCTATATATGGTCTCATCAGGCTATCAGCAAGCCGATAGCATCATCGAAAATATGCAGCAATTAATTGGCCTCTGAGAATCAGTCAATACTCGAATGAACGCCCAGCGCATTTGTTGGCATAAAGCCATATCAGAGTCTAATTTTTACCCTCATATTTCAATGATTTTGATTCGAATTACTACACAGCCTTTTGGCAACAATTAGTTTTACACAAGGGCATTTTTTTTAAAAATCCTTGCTCATCATATGCTTGCTTCCTGTGCATAATTTAAAACCAAAAAAAAACTAAATTTTACGCCCCGTTCGGCAATTTCTATTTGCTTGTTAACTATTTTACCACTATTGTGGCATACACTATGTAGTGGTAAGCACTGCAATTTACTACTGTATATAGTATTTTTTAAAACTATTAGTAAAAACAACACATTGCGGAGTAAGGCTTCCGTGTTAAGAGTTTTTACGTGTAGCGGCGTTAAGAAATACAGCAATAGATACGGCATTAATGGCAAAGATAAGAGGCGAAAATGGTTAGATTGAAACGGGTATTGTTGCCCGAAACTTCATTGGTTACGATCAATAACATCATCCCTGAAGGGGTACAACTAGAAAAGCGTTCAGGCGTTAAAGAGCTTTTCTTGCCGACACCAGTTTTCACCGCGATTCATAAAGCCATGATGGCCTCTAATGGCGCTGAATTGGCTGACATTAATATATATGAAGAAGCCACAGAGCTAACGAAAAACGCCATCACCGCCATCATGAAGCGGGTTGAAAGTTTTGGCTCCGTGCATCAAGAAGATGTGCAAGATCAAGTCGAACTAACTTTGATGCGCGCCGAATATTATAACGTCGCCAAAAACTTCATCATCTATCGCAAACAACGTGCCGATCAGCGCAACCAAGTTGAAGAGATTGTTTCATCTCATTCAAGTCGTTTGTCACAAATGATGATCATCAAAAGAGATGGCAAACAACAAGCCGTATCTCTCAACAAAATCACCAACCGCGTAGCCGTTTTAGCCGCCGATCTAAATGTAGATCCAATTTTGGTTTCACAAAGTGCCGTAGCTGGTTTGCATGATGGAATCACCACCGAGGAGATCGATAATTTCCTCTCAGAAACCGCAGCGTCTTTAACCACAGACCACCCAGATTACGCCATCATAGCAGGCCGCATTAAAGTCGATGGTTTGCATAAAGACACCAAAGGCATCCGCATCGCGACCGAACAGCTATACAAAGCCAACATGGTCAACGAACATCATTATAATAAAGTGATGAACAACATCGATGCCATCGAAGAAATCATCAATTACGACCTAGACTACACATTCGATTATTTCGCACTCACCACATTAATGCGTGCCTATTTCCTACGTGTAGACGATAAACCCGTAGAACGCCCGCAAGATTTATGGATGCGCTGCGCCCTAACCGTCACAGGTAATGATTTTGATTTTGATAAAGTCAAAAAAACCTACGATCATTTGTCACAAGGCTATTACACCCACGCCACCCCAACCCTGTTCAACTCAGGCACAAACCTACAACAACTCTCATCATGTTTCTTGCTAGCCATGGAAGATGACAGCATTGAAGGCATTTTCAACACCATGAAAGATTGTGCCTTAATCTCAAAAACCGCTGGCGGCATTGGCTTACATGCTCATAACATCCGTGCCAACGGCGCACGCATCAAATCAACAGGCGGCAAATCAAACGGCCTCGTGCCTTTCCTAAAAGTCCTCAACGAAACCGTCCGAGCAGTAGATCAAGGCGGCGGCAAACGTAAAGGCGTCGCAGCAGTTTACCTAGAACCATGGCATGGCGACATCGAAGCCTTCCTAGAGCTTCGCAAAAACACCGGCGCCGAAGAATTCCGCACCCGCGATCTTTTCCTCGCCATGTGGATCCCAGACATCTTCATGCAACGCGTAGAAGCCGATGAAGACTGGACACTAATGTCACAAGACACCTGCCCAAATCTATCGGATACATCAGGTAAAGAATTCGAAAAATTATACCTACAATATGAAGCCGAAGGCCGCGGCATGAAAACCGTCAAAGCTCGCGACATCATGAGCAAAATCATCGAGTCTCAAATCGAAACTGGCCAACCTTACATGTGCTATAAAGACGCGATGAACTCAAAATCCAACCAAAAGAATTTGGGCACGATTAAATCATCAAATCTGTGTGCAGAAATCGCAGAATTTTCTTCAAAAGAAGAAACTGCGGTCTGTAACCTAGCCTCAATCGCCCTGCCAAAATTCGTAAAAGCCGATGGCACATTCGATTATCAAGGCCTCTATGATGTGGCATATAACGCCACCATCAACCTAAACAACGTCATCGATGTCAACTATTACCCAACTCCAAAAACCGACATTTCCAACAACCGCCATCGCCCCATCGGCCTCGGCATGCAAGGCTTGGCCGACGTTTATTTCAAAATGGGCATCGCCTATGACAGCGACGAAGCCGCCGACATCAACCGCAAAGCCTTCGAAACCATCTATTTTGCCTCTGTAACGGCCTCTAAAGATGCCGCCAAAGAGTCAGGCGCTTACGAAACCTATAAAGGTTCACCAATGAGCGAAGGTGAATTCCAATTCGATATGTGGGACGCACAGGATCAAGGCCCCAAAGCCGCAGGTCACGAGCTGATGTGGGATTGGGACACTCTGCGTAAAGAAGTTGCCGAACATGGCGTGCGCAATAGCTTGCTCACCGCCTGTATGCCAACTGCATCTACGGGCATCATTTTGGGCAATACCGAAACTTTCCAAGCCCAAACCTCAAACCTTTACAAACGCCAAACATTGTCGGGCGAGTTCATGCTCATCAACCGTCATTTGGTCGAGGATTTGTCTAAGCTAAACCTCTGGAATTCTGAAATGCGCGATAAAATCGTCATCGAGAATGGCAGCGTGCAAAACATCCCAGAAATTTCAACCAAACTAAAAGAAGTCTATAAAACAGTTTGGGAAATCAGCCAAAAAACCATCATCAATATGTCGGCACAACGCGCCCCATTCATCGATCAATCTCAATCGATGAACTTATGGCTAGAAGATGCCAGCTTTGGTCAGGTTAACAGCATGCATTTTTATGCATGGAAATCGGGCCTCAAAACAGGCATGTATTATCTGCGCTCAAAACCAGCGGCATCTAACGTGAAAGTCACAGTCTCAACAGACAGAAAGACCGAAACCGTGATCGCAACACCGCAAGTCGAATGCACCGATGAAATCTGTGTGGTTTGCTCCGCATAAATTAGTTCATGTCCCACAATTAACGGTCAAGATATATACATCTTGACCGTCACCAACCAAAGAAAGCTAGAGTCATGATCTCTAAAGGCGTCACTTCCATCTTCCCCATTCAATATACCGAAATTTGGGATCGTTATAAAACCCACGTGCAATCCTTCTGGACACCCGAAGAAGTATCATTCGCCGAAGATCTACGCGATTTAGAAAAATTGAATGATGGCGAAAAACGCTTCATCAACCACGTTTTGGCTTTCTTCGCCAACTCAGAAGCCATGATCAACGAAAACCTAGCCTCCCGCTTTTACAAAGAAATCCTCATCCCCGAAGCCCGCTGCTTCATCACCATGCAAATGCTCAATGAAAGCATCCATGCCGAGGTTTATGCCCTTCAAATCGAAACCTACGTCACCGACCCAGATGAAAAAGACAAATTATTCGATGCCGTAGACAACATCCCTTGCATCCAGAAAAAAGCCGAATGGGTCACCAAATGGCTAAATGGCGATCAAAATCTCCTCATGCGCCTCATCGGTTTCGGCCTAGTCGAAGGCCTATTCTTCGCAGGCTCATTCTGCGCCATCTACTATTTCCGCAAACGCGGCCTCATGCCCGGCCTATCCACATCAAACGATTGGATCGCCCGCGACGAAGGCATGCATTTCAGTTTTTCTGCCCTCATGTATCATACATTAAACGACAAATTTAAAGCTGGCACATTAACTGACAAAGAAATCTACAGCCTAGACCTAATCGACAGCACAGTAAGCCAAGAACAATTCGAAGAAATCGTCCGCGAGGCCGTAGAATTCGAACAAGAATTCGTAGATGACGCCCTTCCAGTAGATCTAATCGGCATGAACAAAGACCTGATGGCAAAATACATCGAAGCCGTAGCCGACCGCATCGCCGACCTATTCGGTTTCAACCGCGTCTTCAATACCGAAAACCCGTTCGATTTCATGCGCGCCCTAGACGTTGAAAACGTCACAAACTTCTTCGAAAAACGCGTAACAGAATACAAACGCCCTTCAGATAGAAACATCTCTTTCGACGAAGATTTCTAGATACCGTACCAAGCCACAGGTGCTGAATATATGGTAGCCACCGAAGCTCAGAGTTTCAACATATTCTCGCCGTCTAAGCTCAATGAGATTAGCTTGGGTGGCGAATATACCTGCGATCAGCGGCTGAGTGGCTTAGCAAGTGATACAGAGTATCGCGCCCGCAGGGGCCACTAGTCCACCGAAAGGTGGGCGCAAAAATGCAGACTTCCAGAGCATCAACAGGGGCACTATTGCAAAATGTCTAACGGAACAACAAATCTACCCAAACTCATCGCTTCCATGCAACCAGAATTACAGCCGCACATTTACGTCTTCGCCAAAACCAACGACAAAACTTTAGCCACCTCACTCAACCCCATCATGCAATTTCAAGAACCCGAAGCCACCACATTAATCCTACGCCAAACCATAGCCAAAAAGCACAGCCTAGATCACGAATTCCCCTGCCGCATGATCACCCTAAAAATCCACTCTTCACTACAAGCAGTAGGCTTTCTAGCCCTCATCACCAGCCATTTGGCCAAACACAACATCGCAGTCAACCCCGTGTCAGGCTTCTATCACGATCATCTCTTCATCGCTCACGACAAAGCCGAACAAGCCATGACAGCACTAGCCGAACTCACCACAAACCCAATCTCATAAGTTCCGCGCAACCCGAAACCCCAAATCATCAATCGCATAAGTCGGGTGGCTACGCCGCCGGTTCGTTGCCAAACACGAGCATTCACGGTCAGCCCAACCACCACCTCTAAATACCCGATAGCTACCGTAGGTTTCAGCATCATAAACATCCCAACACCATTCCAACACCATTCCCACACATTGCCCAGTATGTCATATAGCCCCCAAGCGTTGGCTAATTTTTGCCCCACCTCATGCAAAAATCCGCCCGAATTCCCTTCATACCAAGACACGCTCTCAACAGATGCTCTATCAGCTTTAAAAATCGATGGATTCTCACCCGTCACAGCAAAATACAAGTCCTGCGTCACCGGTTGACACGCCATCCGAAATCCAGAAATTTCAACATCCCAACGGCTATCTTTCCGATCGTCTCTTAAACTAATTTTTCCACTTGGAATTTCCACCATTTGGTCTAACATATCGGTTCTGATGTCTAATTTCACAATGTCACTCCATTTATCCGTCAGCTTATCTGGAGTAAAATTTTAAGCAATGGAAAAACATGTCTTTACCCGAAACCATAAACCTAACCGAAGCCTACAAATCTGTCACCGCCCAGTGGACGCCAAAAATCTTAGCGCAAGTCAATGATCAATATGTAAAAATCGCAAAAATACAAAACGAATTCGTCTGGCATAAACATGATGATAGCGACGAGCTATTCTTCATCGTCAAAGGTGAGCTTAAAATGCAATATGAGGGCAGGGATGTGATGCTCAAACAAGGCGACATTCACGTCGTACCCAAAGGCGTCATGCACAATCCCCATGCCGAAAATGAATGCTATGTCATGTTCATCGAAACCACCGACACCGCCCACACAGGCGATGTGGTCACCGATCGCACGGTTACGGTTGAAAATCAAATATAGTAACCAAATCCACCAGCCATCAACTGGTTTCATTATAAAAATACGCACAAAAAAATAGACCGAACGTTCGGTCTATTTTTAACATTTGTTAAATTTTAAGTTTTAATCACCAGGTTTCTGGTCAGCCTTAAACCGCGCAAACATCGCTTTGTCCTCAGCGGCTTGCTTAAATGCCTGATATTCATTAAACGCAACTTCCTCTTCGGCCATTTTGGCAAAAGCCGCTTTGTCAGCCTCATTAAATTCCGCATCCCGCTCAGCACGATGCGCGTTAAACGCAGCATTATCATGATTATAATTCTGACGTTTATAATTGTCTCGAGCCGATGCCCACAAATCGGGCTGTTTAAAATCAGCCCCGTTGGTCATGCGGTTCCAAAAATTCTTAAACATGCCAAGTAAGTTAATGTTTTTGCCTAATGTCAGCATGGCCAGTAAAACCAAGCCAAATGGCATAAAAATCAAAAATCCAATCACCAACATACCAATATTGCTGCTGCGCCAATTGCTTTGGCCATCCTTGGCCACCTTATAAGTCATCATATTTCCTTCGCTGTTACTTCATAGAGATGGTTACGAATTCAGCATTTTCAAGGGAAAATCTCAACATAACGGATGATTGTCATATTAACAAAAATACGATAACCTGTTTAGAATAAATATAAACTACCAGTTTGGAATACAAAACCACAAGGAGTGAATGAATGCCCAAATCATATGAAGGCCAGGAAATAATCGTTAGTTTCGAACCAAAAAAATGTATTCACTCCCGAAAATGCGCGCAGAACGCTCCCGATATTTTTAACGTAAGTGCCGATGGCGATTGGATACAACCCGATAATGGCGATGTTCAACAATCCATCAACGTGGCTAATACATGCCCATCAGGCGCCATCACCTATAAGCTAAAAAACCACGCAGCCAATCCAGACATTAAAATCAATACCCTTCACGTTTGGGAAAATGGCCCCTTAGCCCTGCGAGGCAATCTCGATATTGCCAATCAACAAGCTAGTCAAAACGCAACATTATGCCGCTGCGGTTTAAGCCGCAAAAAACCATTTTGCGATGGCGCACATCTCAAAGGCGGTTTTCAAGCGACAGGCGATGCAAACTCAATCGAGTCCGAACCCCTAGAGCAAACTGGCGGCCAAGTGCATATAAAACCACTTGAAAATGGCCCCCTATATGTAACAGGTAATTTAGAAATTTGCGCAGGTTCGGGGCGGCTTATCAAACGCGTCACCAAAACCGCACTATGCCGCTGCGGTAAATCCAATAACAAACCATTTTGTGATGGCGCGCATAAAGCGACTGGTTTCAGCGCCGAAGGCGCATAATCCCCATCACTTGCGCGTGTGGCCAACCAATTTTTTTAGCTCTGCTTTGCGTGGTTCCGATATATCGCGCCAGTCTTGGTCAGTCAACGCTCCTTCAATGCCCCACAAAAAATTCAATGTCACCTGTGGCCCAACAAAAAATTTAAGCGCGTGATACGCCCCCACTGCGCCAATCTCGCGCAGCGCTTCGGGCGTGTCTATACCAGCCTTGGCCAAATTTTTCTCCGACCCAATGCCAAGGTTACGCATATCAGCAATGCTACCAGTCTTTGTTTTTTTCATTCACCAATTTCCAATAATCTTCAAATATTTCGCCGTGTTCAACCGCAAAAACCTCATCCAAAACACCGCAATTTAAAATCCGATCCAAACGAAACACCCTAAAATCACTACGCAACTCACACCAAGTGGTCAATGTCCAAATTTCACCCCAATATTCCAAACCCAACGGCCGCACCGTCCGTTGCGAATTTTCATCATCTGCATTCACATAGTCAAGCTTAAGTTTAAACCGCTCAACAATCGCTAGCGGTAATAAATTTTGCCTCATCAACACCCTCAATAAGTTCAAACCCAACCATTTTAAAGTTGCAATAATGGTTTAACACAGGCCAATTGCCACCATTTGTCAGTTGGCTCAAAACTCTACAATAAATTATATCATCACTCAATAAGCCAGATAAAATGCGTGATACAGGCTAAAACGGTTCGTAACCTAATCAGTTCTTATACATGAATTGTCCCAAATTGGAACTTTGAATTTACCATTTGTTAACCATAAAAGACAGCAATAAGGCAAATTTATAAACCAAAGTCTAATCCGTTGAACCATAGACAAACATTAACTGTTACAATTAGTTAACAATTAATCATACAATATAAAATTTGATGTAAATGCCTTATATTCCCCAAACAATAAGCGTAAAATATAATCACAAGTTCAAAATAAACGCCCAGATGGGGAGGGTGCATTTTAGGTATTATTGGCTTCAATAAACAAGCCGTCAATGGAAATATGGTGATATATGATAAATTCAAAAATTACTCAACCAACAAATTTATCAGCTGACAAAACCGTCATCCATAATGATGATGAGAATAATGTTTTCTCGTGTCCGCATTGGTTTGAAGATGGCACTGAGAGAGAAAACTCTTCATTGTTAGAAGGCATTGAAGATGATGGCATAAACTCCATCCACGTAAAATTCAACCGCACATTAGGCATAAAGTCTGCCGAAATGGCTGGTGAGCCTTACATCCAATATAATGATATGATAAAAAACGGCGCACAATCTGTTGACGATTTTCTAGATTATTTTTTAAAGCACCTAAAAGTCAACAAAGTCGATGTTTTACATTTGCACAATGTACGCCGCGATGCGCACATTTTTGATTATTGCCAAGCCAATGGCGTTATTTTAGAAGAAAAGTTTGCACCATTCATAAATTTGGGCAATTATGCAGATTATGATGAGTATTTTAATTCACTAGGCAAACAATCGCGCTACGCCTTCAATAAACTATTCAGAACCCATGAATGTGAATATAATCTCTATGCTGACGAACAAATTGACGCTGAATTGGCTGAATTTGTGTTGGCGCAAAAAGCCGCACAATTAGAATTACGGGGCGAAACCAGCCGTCTATTTGCCGACAAAGCAAAAATAGCCCAATTGGTCATTAAATTAAGTACGTCAAGTGCCGACTATAAAACCTATATTTCAACCTTTAAAATCGATGGTGTCATTGCTTCATCTTCAGTGTTTTTTATCAAAAATAACAAGATCTATTTCTATATTTTGGCAATGGACGATGAATTCGCCAAATTAAGTCCAGGCAATCACGTTGTGCTTAAAAATGTCGAAGCGGCATTCGAGCTAAATTGCACGATCTATGATTTCCTGGCGCCAAACGATGTTTACAAATTAAAATGGGCGCGAGGTGATGAGATGCCCGTATATGACATTCTAGTGCCGATCACCGTTAAAGGTAAATTAGTTGGGCTTAGCTATTTAAAATTTATACGGCCGATTCTGAAGATAATATATTTATTCGTGAAGAATCGTTTGAATTATAAACATTTTTCAAAAGTTAAGAAGTAAAAGTTAACTAATTTTCCCTAAGCTATTGGCATTGTTCGGGGAAAATATGTCAAATTTCACTTTTAGAGCCATAACTGGCAAAAAAAATATTCAAAACACCGTCGACCAAATCAAATTGGATGGTCAAAATACGGTTTTTGCCTCAGGTTCTTGGTTTCGCAACCTTATCAACGACGATAATATATCATTCATTGCACAGGATCAAAACGGACAGGTTGGCCAAGCATTACACTTAAATTTAAAACGTAAATTTGGTTTTTGCATCGCCGAAATGGCGGGTGAGCCTTTCACCCAATATAGCGATGCCATCAGCTATAACCAACAATCAATCGACGGTTTTCTAAAAAATTGCCTGACCCATTTAGCAGACATTCAGGTCGATGCCTTACATTTGCGCAATGTCCGTGCTGATGCTCATATCATAGAGTATTGCCAAAAAAACGGCCGTATAATGGCCGAGAAACAGGCGCCTTGGGTTGATTTAACCCAATTCGAAAATTATGAAGCCTATTTTAACAGCCTCAGCAAAACCACCAAAAAAACCTACCGTCGCCTGTTTCGCGAGCTAGATGCCCAATATAATGTCTATTTAGATGATGAAATCACCCGCGAGTTGATTGATGAGATCATTGAGTTAAAATCCATGCAATTGGATGAACATGGCAAATCCAGCAGGGTATTTGCCGATTTGCAAAATCTCAAACAACTTGGGACCATTCTTACCACCCAGACAGATGATTTTAATATCTTTGTCTCTACCATTCGTTGCGCTGGCACAATGGTTTCCGCCGCCATATCATTCATTAAAGGTAAAAATTATTACGGTTATATTGTCACCATGGATAATAATTTTATAAAATATAAACCGGGTAATATTCATGTGATTTTAAATATAGAATATGCCTATAATCACGGCATCACAAGCTATGATTTCCTATCCCCAGCCGATGAATATAAATATAGATGGTCAAAAAACAATTCAATAGCTGTCTATGATATTTTATTGCCGATGAATGCCAAGGGAAAATTATATGGCTCGGTCTATCTTAATAAATTACGTCCACGGCTTAAATCAATATACTTATATATATGCAATTCTCGCCTTTATAAGGCGCTCAAAAAATAAGCACAGATTCTAAAAATGAGTCATTGGCCTATTGAGGCGGTATATTTCATGGCACAATCAACTCAATAGTAATTTCACTGATTAAATTTTAGCCTTAATTGCCTATTTTTTAATCACTCATATATTTTTGCTCATATTTTAGCCCTATATTTATTCATGTTTATGGAAATACATTGATATAGAGTCAATATATCAACAGCTTACCAAAAAATTTAAAAGTTGGCATCATTCTTGAATGGTGTTTGATGCTTAAACATAAAGTAGGTGCAATTTTGGGGTAACGTTCTTTCCCACTTCTCAAATCACCTGGTAACTAGAAAAGGAGTGATAAAGTGCAATTTATAACTGCAATCATTAAACCCAATAAGCTCACCCAAGTGCATGAAGCTTTGTTAAAAATTGGCGTTGAAGGCATGACAGTAACCGAAGTTAAGGGTTACGGTCGTCAAAAAGGCCATAGCGAGATTTACCGTGGCGCAGAATATCAAGTGGTTTTTGTTCCAAAAATCAAAATTGAAATCGCTGCATCTACAGAACTTACCGAAAAAATCATCCAAACCATCACTGCCGAAGCAGGAACTGGCAAAATTGGTGATGGTAAGATTTTTGTGCAAGATCTTAAAGAAACAATCAGAATTCGTACAAGCGAAAAGGGTCAAGCTGCACTTTAAAAGTGCCTCAGCTTAGACTTAAATGGAGTATAAAAATGAAAAATCTTATTAAATTTCCTCTTATGGTCAGTGCAGGCCTTGTCGCGATGACGACAATTGCCAATGCCGCCGTAGAGGTCGAAACGGCCTTCGTGTTCAACACACTTATGTTCCTCATCGGTGGTTTCTTGGTTATGTTCATGGCAGCGGGCTTCTCAATGCTCGAAGCTGGCATGGTGCGTAGTAAAAACGTTGCCACAATCTGTACCAAAAACATTGCGCTTTATTCAATTGCCGGCCTTATGTTCTGGGTGGTTGGTTATAACCTCATGTATGACATTGATGCTGGTGGCTTTATGGGCTCAATGGGCATCTGGTCTTCAATTGGCGGCGACGCTGGTGCTGAAGCTGGCGATTTTGGTGATGGCACTGGTTATGGCGCCTATTCCGATTGGTTCTTCCAAATGGTATTCTGCGCAACCGCAGCTTCAATCGTTTCAGGTACAGTTGCCGAACGTATTAAACTATGGCCTTTCCTAATTTTCTGTGCCGTACTTACAGGCTTTATCTACCCCATAGTTGGTTCATGGGAATGGGGCGCCGGTTGGTTAGATGCCAAAGGCTTCTCAGATTTCGCTGGTTCAACATTAGTGCATAGTGTTGGTGGTTGGGCAGCTTTAGTTGGCGCCATCATCTTAGGCCCACGTCTCGGTAAATATCGCACCGTTAACGGCCAAACAGTTGTCACACCAATTCCAGGTTCAAACCTTCCTCTCGCCACTTTGGGTACATTCATCCTATGGTTCGGTTGGTTCGGCTTTAACGGTGGCTCACAACTGGCTCTAGGTTCAGGCGCTGATGCTATGGCAATTGGTCGTATTTTCACCAATACAAATATGGCTGCTGCATCTGGTACAGTGGTTGCACTTATTCTAACTCAAGTGCTTTACAAAAAAGTAGATCTAACAATGGTGCTTAACGGAGCACTTGCAGGTCTAGTTGCCATCACAGCAGAGCCTCTCACACCATCAATTGGTCAAGCAGTGCTCATTGGCGGCATCGGTGCAGCCTTGGTTGTCTTTGCAGTTCCATTGCTTGATAAGCTAAAAATTGACGATGTGGTTGGCGCCGTGTCTGTCCATTTGGTTGCAGGCATTTGGGGTACAATCATCGTACCGTTCACCAATAGCGATGCCACCTATGGCGTTCAAGCATTAGGTATTGTTTCAATCGGTGCTTTTGTATGTATCGTTTCAGCCATTGTATGGTTGGTGCTTAAATACACAATCGGTATCAGAGTGACAGAAGAAGAAGAACTAGCTGGTCTTGATGTATCAGAACTTGGTCTTCATGCTTATCCAGAATTCACCCATGATGCAAAAATCTAATCCAATTAGATCAATATAAAATAAAAGCCCCCCAATGGATCAATACCATTGGGGGGCTTTATAATTTCAAAACCTCAGTATTTAAATATTAGCAGTGAGTTTCAATTTCCCAATCGCCACCTTGGCCTGCTTTACATCCATATCTTTAAAACTATTAATATGCTTGTTTTTGCTCAATAATGGCAGGGACAATTGCTCTTGGCGCATCGTGCATATTGCAACAAACGCTTTTTCCGACATTCCAATCGAACGGCATAAAACAGTCAACGCTTCACCACGGGTTTGGTCGATAATTTCTTTCACATATTTTATATCCACATGGCCCATTTCGGCAATAAATTGTGGCAAGTCTTTGCTCATGTCCTCACTCGTCAATTGCTCAATCGCTTTATCTAAACTAAGCTCGCCACTGCGCACTTGGTTCACTTGTTCCAGTGATGATGTCACTTTCAAATTATCTTCGGTATGCTCCGCATTGCGTTCTTGATAAGCTTTGTCCATCAGTTCACGCATTTCTGCTTTGGTATGTTTATTGGCCACGCGCTCAACGGTAGATAACGTCCCGCCGCTTAAATGTGGCAGCAATAGTTTTATATCTTTGGGCAGGTCATCGCGTTGCAACAACAGCGCCAACAATGCGCCATCACCTGGGTTCTGTCTAACCATGTGGGCATAACCATCGTCCGATATATGTGCGGTTTCGTTCGAGCACATGGCGTGCAATACAATCGGCTCACCATGGCCAATTAAATTATCGGTCACAATTTCACTTATATTTATGCGGCCAGCAACCGCAACACGGTGCTCAATTGTGGTCAAGTTATTCACGTTAATCAAGTCAGTGTCACTAAACACTCTAGAATGTTGCAACATCGGCGCAGCCACTTCAGCCTCTTCATATATCAACGCCACAGCAAAACTTTTGGGTATGTCTTTAACATGTGAAAATTTTTCAGAAATCAACACTTTGCCATTTTTATCCATGTTTTTCAATAGCTTAGTGAAAATATCGCCAAATAATTCTATTTCGTTTAGCGATTTAATTTTCTGATCAGTGATGAACATATCAGTGATCGTGTTCATCAATTCAAGCCGTTTGTCGGATGAATTCTCGGTGGCCAACTTTGTCAGTTCATTATACATAAATGTCCTGTATTCTAAAGTGTTGCCCCCAACTTAGAGACCCAGCGTAACCAAAGGGATTAAACAAATGGTTAATCTAGGTTGGTAAAAAGCACTATTTATGGTTTATGAAACTAACGGTGTTGAACTAAAGTATTGTAATCACGAAGTATTTAGTTAAGTGACTGGTTAATTTCACCACCAAACATAAATATCACCGCCGAAATATAGATAAATACCATCGTGGCGATAATGCCGCCCAAACTACCGTATATAGTGGCATAGCGAGAAAAATCTTCTAAATATATAGTGAATATTTCGGCCATAATCAGCCAAATAAACACCGAAAAAATCACCCCAGGCAAAAGCTTGTTTAGGCGTGGTCTTTGGTTGGGTAAAATTGCATGTGTGGTAAACAAAATGATAACAAGCAGCAAAATCCCCAATGGGTAACTCCAAATGTCGAACTGAGTGATTAAATCGGCAAATCGTGGAAAATAATCATGCAATAAGTTCACGATATTGGGAGCGAATAAAATCAATATACCCAAAATCACTATGCTCATAATACCGATCAATATAAACAATATGTCTTGCAATAAGCGCAGCCAATAGGCGCGGTTCTCCACCACATTATAAGCGCGGTTCAGCCCCCCGCGCACACTTTCAACCGCCGCCAATCCAGTCCAAAATGTCAAGATAAGCGAGATGATTAAGAGGCTGCTACTATTGGTAGCTAAGATGCTATTTATTTCATTGGCAATGGGTTTGACGATATTCTCAGGCGCGATGGAAAATAAATAATCAATCGCTGTTTGTGCCGTAGCATCGCCAGTAATTAACACAGTTAAGCCAGCCAAAAACAACAGAAACGGAAAGATTGCCAACAACATGCAATAAGCAATATTGCCACAAGTCACAAATCCATCATCCTCATTGAATTTATGCAGCGCCTTGCCAATGATTAGAAAAAACTTAATGATAAAAATAACGCTTACCTTTAAAATATAGATCCATAAAATATGGGTTTATTTAAGGGTAAGCTGTTTAACAATATTTTCAACCCATAGATTCTTATCACGCTGCAAAGTCGGCAACGGATGAAAATATTTCTTCGGCTCAAGTTCAGGTTTCACAATGCCAAACATACTCTCTGAGTTAGGCAATACGGGCAGGGCACGGGCAATCAAAGCATCTAATTTTTCACTCACTCCCCAGCCATTAATAATCGGCGCGGCGTTTTTGCGCTTTAACACCCGCGCCAATTCATCAGCGCGCCTAGCGGCAAAAATCGAATGCAAATCAAACCCAAATTCTGCCTCAAGCCACATGTATTTTTTAATAAATAACGGGCTTTTGGCTTCGCGCAAATCAGATAGGTTAATTACCCGCACATGCTGCCAATTCATATAATGCATCACCCGCATCACCTGATATTGCGTGGTGTCAGGCTTGGTCGCCACTAGATTTTGTGGCACCATAGCAGTTTTGCTCAATGGCTTTAAATGATCAATACCCTCAAGCGGTTGTGATGAACCAGGATTCATCATAATCATCACCGCATCGGGCAGCATGTCATCAATGTCTCTGGCCAGCAACGGGCAGATGTCATGCGCCACAATCTCTAAAATGTTACGGCCGCTTATCACGGTTTCGGCGTTAATCTTGCGTTGGTAAAAATTGCCATAAATGGCATATTTCTGCTTCAAATCACCAGCTTTAATAAATTCTGTCAGCATCATGGTTTAGTGCGCATATTTAATGCTTAATACCGGCTGTAGATCGCCGTTTTTATCTTTAGACAGGATTTCATACGTGTGCCCACCATCAGTAATGGTTAAAGTCGCACGGCTGGTAACACGTTTTTTCACATCAACATTGTTATGGCTGATGTTAAAGGTAATTTTGTCTCCACTGCGCCGACCAGCTAAGGTCGAAATGCCACTGTCAGCCGTGTTCATACTCGTTCCAACATAGGTTTTGCTCAACACGTCATAACCAAAATGCCCAACACCATCAAAACTAAAACCGGCGCCTTTACAGGTGGTTTCTTGCTCAATAAACCGCCCGCCCAAAATCATTTTATTGGTCGATTTGCAAAGGATTTTCTCCGCCGCGCCACCCTCACTGTTAATCAAGCTGCCCGTGCCGCGCCAACTACCAACTAATTTGTTCAATATTTTGTGTTGATCTGTCACCCGAGCATAATTTAGAATTTTCATAACTTTGTCATTACCATTTTCAGCCGCTTGTGCGGGCATGGCAGTCAAAGTCAATAGAGTGGCCAAAGCCAGCGAGTTGATGATGCGCATATTCATTCCTTAAGATTCTTTTTCTTATCTTTAATATAGAATATAGACGGTAATATGGCAATGTCGGCCAGTAAAGCCACATTTAGTATAAATATAATGGTGATGCCAAATAAATTCATTTGCGGCAGGTCAGATAAAAACATCAATCCAAGCCCCGCGCTGAGCATAAATGTCGTGGCCATCAATACAGGGCCAACACGTTTAAGCGCATCATCAATGGCGCCAGCCGCATCCATATGCTTTATATTCTGCCGATATTGATAAAGAAAGTGTATGCTGTCATCAACCGCTATGCCAAAGGCGATGGTCAGCGCAATCACCGTGGTAAATTGCAAGCCGTCAGCAATAAAATACAATAAAGCCCCACCCGCCACAATCGGCAATAGGTTAGGCAATATGCTAGCCAAGGCGTAAAAGCCAGATCTAAACACAATGCCCATCAGCAAAATAATAATCACCATAGCAATCAACAAACCAGAGTTTAACTCGCCAATCATTGCATAGCTTTCTTCAGCGCTCATCGCGGCTAAACCTGTTAGCATAAGCTTATATTCAGGGTCTTGCGCCACTATTTTCTTGGCTGCAGCGCGCATCTCGCGCAAAAACGGCCGCAATATCCGCGCGCCTAAATCGGCGGTAAAGGCATTAATGATAATAGATCTATGGTCAGGCGCAATAAACCGACGGGTAAATTCCGTGGGTAAATTTTCCAACAAATCATTTATGCTGGGTTTTTGCGCGCCTTCGCCCAGCCAATTCATAATTTGAATGACCGAAGAATGGCTGCTATGGGTTGGCGTGTTTTCCACCATGTGATCGAGCTCGGTTAAAATCGGCAACAGGCTTGGGTCATCAAAATCTATAGCGGCCCCGTCTTGGCGCGACACCACATAATAAAACCCGTTCATGCCGCCTAAATCTTGATCAACCGTTTTAATCGCCTGAGTGGCATGGTTATTGGCAGGTAGATTTTCAGAATAACGATATTCAGGTTCATTCAAAAAATGAATATAGCCCGACCCAATCAACAATAATGACCCAATGGCAATAATTTTTTTGGCATGAGCGATCGAAAAACTACCAATAGAACGCGATAAATCACTCAACTTCTGATGAATGATACCATTGCTCGGCGCGGCATCAGCCTTGACCTTAACTGGAAATACCCGCCCCAGATAAAGGCAAATTAAACAGCTTAAAATTAACGATGCGAATAACGCCAAAAAAGTTCCCATCGCAGCGGCACGGCCAAACTCGGCCACCAACGGCGTGTCGGCAAAAGTCAGGCTTAAAAAAGCGATCGATGTGGTCAGACTGGTGAATACACAGGCGGGACCAACCACTTTCATCGCGTAAATAACTGCCTGCTCACGGCTTTCACCAAGCTCCAATCGGTTGCGCATCGCGTCAACCATATGCATGCTGTCGGCAAAGGCGATCACCATAATAATTGTCGGCACCACATTGGTCATCACATTCACGCTAATGCCCGCCCAACCCATCGCACCCAAAGTGATGAGGATGGATAATATTGACGGCACAGCGGTGGCCATCACCAAACTAAAATGTCGAAAGAATAAAAATCCAAAAATAAAGCCCAAAGTCGCGCCGCCCAGCACAAAGTAAATTTGATCATGCAAAATCGCCGAAACAATTTCGGCCGAAACCGCTAAAAACCCCGTAAAATAAAACCGGCTATGCTGTAATTCGCGCGCCGCAAGCGCGGCAGCTTGGTCGTTAATCTCCTGTAAACTGGCGCTGCGCTCACCTACCGATTTCAACCCAATCAATATCATCGATTTCTTACCACCAGCAGAAATTAAACGATGTCGCGCAATCGGATGCTCGTATAATCTATGTTGAATCAACTCCTTACCGTATTTCGCAAAATTATCATCAGCAATCAATTGCCCCATTGAGTCTATCTTTTGTGGTGCGTCACGCAACGAAGCGATGGAAATAACGCTGTTCACATCATCCAAAAACTCCAATTCCAAATGCAAATTGCTAATCTCATTGCGACTTTCATCCGACAATATGTCATCATTTTCAATCACAATGACAATTTCGCGTTCCAACGATTCATAAGTCTCAGTAAAATCCTGAAAATCTTTAACATATTGGCTTTGCGGGTCAAAAATATTGCCAACCGCACCCACAAGTTGCAAATGCAAAACTCCAAAAATCAGGGTGACGATGACCGCCAGCGAAGCGAAAATAGCGAAATGAGTGTGTTGGGTTATTTTTTGGCCAAGATAGCTTAAAAATTGACTCACAGGATTCATTTTACAGCTTTCAACTTATCGGCTAGAACTACAAAAAATAACTTTTTGACTCTAGCATATGACAAAAAATCTGCAATCAAACATTTCAACCAAAGCCGCCCAACAAATTATGTTTATGGGTACAGGCTCTGATGTCGGTAAATCCTTAATTGTGGCGGGCTTATGCCGCCTTTTCGCCAATAAAGGCATCAATGTTGCACCGTTCAAATCACAAAATATGTCCAACAACGCCGCGGTTGCAAATATCTTTGATTTAGAAGCCCAAAACATCACAAAAAATATGGGCGAAATAGGCCGCGCTCAATGGCTGCAAGCCAAAGCCGCCAAAATCGCCCCCGCCACAAATATGAACCCCATATTGCTCAAACCCGAAAATGAGACCGGCAGCCAAGTCATCATCAATGGCAAAAAATTCAAAAGCCTCAAAGCGCGACAATATTATCAATATAAACCTGAATTTCTGGAGGTCATTTTAAAGTCATATGAAAGCCTAAAAAACCAACATCAAATGATTTTGGTCGAAGGCGCAGGCAGCCCCGCTGAAACCAATTTACGCAAAAATGACATTGCCAATATGGGCTTTGCCGAACAAATAAATATCCCCGTGGTGCTGATCGGTGATATAGACCGTGGCGGCGTCATCGCCTCAATTGTCGGCACATACGAAGTCATTTCGCAGGCAGATCGAAACCGCATTAAAGGTTTCATCATCAATAAATTCCGTGGCGATATTTCTTTGTTCGATGACGCGATCATAGAAATTGAAAACCGCACAGGCTGGAAAAATCTCGGCATACTACCGCACTTCCCAGACGCCCATTTGCTCCCCGCCGAAGACAGCGTTGCGCTCGAAAAACCCCAAAAAACACCCCAAAAAAGCACAAAAAACAGCAAAAAACACCCAAAAAACACCCAAAAAACCCGTATTTTAGCCCTTAAAATGCCCCATATTGCCAATTTTGATGACCTAGATCCACTATCTCAACATCAAAATGTAGAGCTAAATTTGGTCAATTCAGGCGTCCTGCCAGAGGCTGACCTCATCATCATTCCAGGCAGCAAATCAACCATTGCCGATCTAGAATATCTCTACCAACAAGGCTGGGACATTGACATAAAATCCCACGTCAGACGCGGCGGAAAATTACTAGGAATTTGTGGCGGCTTCCAAATGCTAGGAAAAATAATAAACGATCCCAATATGTTAGAAGGCAGCAGCAAAAGCATCAAAGCCCTTGGTCTACTCGATATAGAAACCGAAATCGCAGGTGATAAATCCACCAATCTAGTCGAATTTGACAATTTTTCTGCCTACGAAATTCATTTAGGCGAAACCACAGGTAATGATTTAAAAAATCCAATGATTACAAAGCCTAACAAGAATTTCGGCGCAAAATCACCCAGTGGCAATGTAATGGGTTCATATCTACACGGAATTTTCACCAACGACGATTTCCGCGAAGATTTTTTAAACGATCTAGGTGCCAATAAAACCGATCAAAATTACAACCAAACCATTGAAAACGCACTAGATAACCTATCTCTTCATATTGAAAAACACCTCAATATCAAAACAATAAATGCAATGTCAAAAGGCCAGTAATTTGTGCCAATTGCTCAGTAGCGCCCAAAACATCACCCGTAAAACCGCCCAACTTAGCCGTGGCATATCTGGCGGCTAAAAACCCAACAAAAATTGCGGCCACCAACAAGTAAATAATATCATATCCAATCAACAAATACCCAATCACCGCTACTGATGTTTGACCAATAACCAATTGATATAATTTAATATTTTTAAATTCAGCCGCGAGACCATTATCACGCGCAGGTTGGCTAAACAAAGGCACAAAAACAATCGCACCACGGCTGGCCATCAGACAAATAATCAACACATAATAAATAAGATTTGTATCCCAAAAAAGACTAAGCGTATAAACCCGAATGGCAAAGCTAAATATCAACGCCAACGTACCATAAGCGCCAATTTGGCTGTCACGCATAATCTCCAACCGCCGCTCTGGCATTGACGCTCCGAGCGCATCAGCACAATCAGCCAGCCCATCTTCGTGCAAAGCACCTGTCAATAAAATCATCAATAAAACCAACAAAGCCGAGCCAATCAATGAGTCCATTTGAAGGACAATCAGCGCATAGGTCACAGCTGACAAAATGCCTCCCAAAACCAAACCAACAATTGGAAACGCCCATAAACTACCGCTTAAATTAAAATCATTATCTTTAACTTTTATCAATGGCAATCGCGTCAACGTAATAAATGCTGATTTAATTTGATTATACATAGGCTTAGTCCTTTGTGGATACCGCCGCTTCGGCAAATGTCGCCATGCCATTATGCGTGGCAACCGCCGCGCGAACAATGTTTAAAGCCACCGCTGCCCCACTGCCTTCGCCCAACCGCATGTCCATTTTCAAAAGCGGATCCAATTCAAGCGCTTGCAATAATTTTACATGCGCTTGTTCTTGCGATTGATGCCCCGCCACAGCAATGTTTAGAGCACTTTTATTTAACGCAAACAAAGGCGCAACCGCCGCACAACAGATAAAACCATCGAGTAATACGGGAATATTTTTAGCCCGCGCTGCCAAAGTCGCCCCAAATATCGCCGCCAATTCACGCCCGCCCAAACGCCTCAAAATTTCAATCGGATCATTCTTAAATTCACTATGTAATTCAATGGCTTCCGCGATAATTTGAGATTTTTTGCTCACCGCATCATCTGCCAAACCCGTACCGCGCCCCGTCCAATCCTCAGCCGTGCCACCAAATAATGCCAAACAAATTGCTGAAGCCGATGTGGTATTGGCAATACCCATTTCACCCAATGTGATCATATCTGCATCATTTGATACAGCGTCTGCACCAATGTTAACCGCAGCCAAAAACTCATTTTCGCTCATAGCTGCCTCAGTGGTGAAATCGGCAGTTGGCTTATCTAAATCTATCGCCACTACCTTTAAATTGGCACCATTTTGCTGGCATAGCTGATTGATCGCCGCACCGCCTGCCTCAAAGTTGCCGACCATTTGCACCGTCACCTCGGCAGGAAATAGAGACACACCACGCGCTGCAACCCCGTGATTGCCTGCAAAAATTAGCGTATCTACTTTATTTAGCTTAGGTTTTTCAGTGCGTTGCCATCCTGCCAACCAAATGGCAATTTCTTCCAATTTACCCAAGCTGCCTTGCGGTTTGGTCAATTGTGCTTGGCGTTCCGTCGCCAATTCAATGGCTTGTTGGTCGGGTGAAATTTGTTTAAGTGCGGCTTGTTTTATATCATGAATAGTATCGAACATAAATCTTCCATCAAATGGTTTACTATGCCATAAGTTTACAATAAGATAAATCTATATTTTTTGATGAGTGAGTATGAAACAGTTGATTTTGGGCGGCACGCGCTCGGGCAAGAGCCTATTTGCTGAAAATTTGGCGCTGGACTTACACGGTAAACAACTCAAAACTGCCAATCACGCCAAGCTCATCTATATTGCCACATCACCACGCATAGATGATGAGATGGATGACCGCATTGCCGCGCATAAAGCCCGCCGTAACGATGTTTGGCAGGTGATTGAGGAGCCAATAAATATTGCCGACATAGTAAAAAAAAGCCAAGCAAAAACCACTTTATTGATTGATTGTTTAACCTTATGGATCAATAACTTAATTTATCAAGATTTGAACGTAGAAACACATTTTGAAACATTGTGCCAGGCTGTTGAAACAGCACCCGCCAATGTCATTATTGTGTCCAATGAGTTAGGCATGGGCTTGGTGCCCGAGGATAAATTAAGCCGCGAATTTCGAGATTATCAAGGAAAATTAAACCAATTAATCGCGCAAAAAGTGGATAAAGTAGCATTTATGGTTGCAGGGTTGCCGCTTTGGGTGAAATAATATAAAGAAATCTTTATACATACTTTGAAGCTAGGAAAAAACATGCAGTCCACATCGTTAGAAAAAATCCCAGCCACGATCATCACTGGCTTTTTAGGTTCAGGCAAAACCACATTAATCACCCATCTGCTGCAAAATGTCGGCGACAAAAAAATCGCCCTAATCATCAATGAATTCGGCGACTTAGGCATAGATGGCAATTTACTGGCCTCATGCGGTAACCCCAATTGTACCGAAGACGACATTATCGAACTAACCAATGGCTGCATTTGCTGCACCGTGGCTGATGATTTTGTACCCGCCATTGAAAAAATATTGGCGCGCAAAGAAAGAATTGATCACATCATCATTGAAACCTCTGGCTTGGCCCTGCCGCAACCCTTGGTACAAGCCTTTAATTGGCCTGAAATTAAAGCCAAAGTCACCATAAATGGCGTGATCACCGTTGCTGATGCCGAAGCTTTGGCCAATGGCCGCTTTGCCCATGACGAGAGCCAAGTGCAACAACAAAGACAAGAAGATGAGAATCTCGACCATATATCTTCCTTGCACGAATTATTCGAAGACCAGTTGATTTGCGCCGATATGATCTTGCTCAACAAAGCTGAATTGGTCAACGCCGATAGATTGCTAGAATTAACCGCCGAGATTAGCCACGAAGCCCGCGATGGCGTACCTGTCGTTGCAATCTCGCGCGGTATCATTGATGCCAATGTAATCTTGGGCTTGGACATGGGTGCCGAAGACGATATAGCCAGTCGCAAAAGCCATCATGAAAAGGAACATGATGCCCAGCATGAAGCCCAATATGGAGATGCTCAGCCGCACCACCATGCGCATGATCATGATGATTTTAAAAGCATTTCTCTCGACTTGCCAGCCATTGCCGATATTGAACAATTCGAAGCGGGTTTAGCCGCCATCATTCATCAACATTCAATTCTGCGCCTCAAAGGTTTTGTGGCGGTTACAGGTAAAGATATGCGCTATATTGTGCAAGCCGTTGGTCCTAGAATTGAAGGTTATTATGACCGTATGTGGGCGTTTGACGAGGAGAAAAAAAGCCGATTGGTGGTCATTTCGGGTGCGAAATTTAATGAAGTTGAAGTGACTTCTCAACTCAAACAACTGGCCGAAGCTTTGCTAGCTGCCGAATGAATTTTGGACAAATATGCATCTGCTCAACATACAATCTGGCACTTTAGATGATGAAGGTGAAGCCGTTGATTTAGGCCAAAGCCCTGCCGATTTGGTGATAATTTCGGCGGCAGATACCGAGCTTGCCAACATAGCGGCTGCGTTTGATGCGGATGATCATCCGAGCTTGCGTTTGGCCAATTTTCTGCAACTTAAGCATCCTATGTCGGTCGATAATTATATCGAGAATACTCTGCAACATGCCAAACTAGTGGTTTTACGCTTGCTTGGTGGTAAGCCTTATTGGGCTTACGGTTTGCAGCAGATTGTCGACATTTGCAAACGTAAAAACATTAAATTATGCGTATTACCCGGCGATGCCAAGCCCGATGAAGAATTGGCCAGCGCAACAAATATTTCGATGCAAGAAATGGTTGAGATGTGGCAATATTTCACCCATGGCGGCGATCAAAATGCCAAAAACCTGCTTGCCTATTGCGGCCATTTGCTAAGGCAGAACGACAAACCAATTGCCGCTAAAATCCTGCTCAATGCGGGGCTTTATTGGCCTGAGAAAAACCTTGTTGAGCTGGATGATATGCCCACATTATGGGGCAATAAAAACCAACCCATCATTGCCATTAGCTTTTACCGCGCCTTGCTCGAAGCGGGCAATATAGCGCCGATAGATGCTCTGATTGCGGCATTAAAGCATCGTGGCATCAATGCCTTGCCAATATTTGTATCTTCGCTCAAAGACGCAGTTTCGGCTGAAATTTGCGCGGGTATTTTTGCTAAATATGAGCCGCAGGTCATTATCAATGCCACCGCCTTTGCCGTTGGTGGTTTTGAGCAAAGTGACATAGATGAGGTGGCGCGCCGCCAGAGCATTCTGGAGCAACCCAATTGCCCGATATTACAAGTGGTGTTATCAGGCCAAAGCCGCGAAGCGTGGCAAGCCAACATTCAAGGCCTGACCGCCCGAGATTTGGCGATGAACGTTGCGTTAACTGAGGTCGATGGCCGCATTTTAACCCGCGCCATTTCGTTCAAATCGTCCGCCCAATACAATCAAGCGACACAAAGCTATATTGTGCAGCACAAGCCATTGGCCGACCGTATTGATTATGTCGCTGACCTAGCCGCCAATTGGCTGCGGTTAAAAGTCGCCGCACCCGACGAGCGCAAAGTGGCGATCATTCTCGCCAATTACCCCAATAAAAATGCCCGCATTGGCAATGGTGTCGGCCTTGATGCCCCGCAATCAACCATCGATATGATGGCGGCAATGGCCGAAGCAGACTATCAGGTTGAAGATTTACCTGATGATGGAACGGCTTTGATTGAGCAACTGAAATCCAGCACAACCAATAAATTGACCAATGGTAAAGCCAACAAAGGCGGCGTGAAATTACCTTTAGCTGCTTATCAAGAATATTTTATTTCCTTGCCAAAACAAGTTCAAAATGAAATAACTGAACGTTGGGGTGAACCGCAAGATGATCCTTTCTGCCATGCCGATATTTTCCACCTTCCGATCAAAATATATGGCCATATTGCCGTCGCCATTCAGCCTGCGCGTGGCTATAATATCGACCCAAAAGCCAGCTATCATGACCCTGACCTTGTGCCGCCACATGGCTATTTGGCTTTTTACCTCTGGTTACGTGATGAATTTGACAGCCATGCTTATATTCACAATGGCAAACATGGCAATTTAGAATGGTTACCTGGCAAAGCTCTGGCTTTATCTAACACCTGTTATCCCGAAATTGCCCAAGCCGCTATTCCGAATATTTACCCCTTTATTGTTAACGATCCAGGTGAAGGAAGCCAAGCCAAGCGGCGCACCAGTGCAGTGATTTTAGATCATTTAACCCCGCCATTAACCCGTGCCGAAAGCTACGGGGTGATGAAGGATTTGGAAGCTTTGGTTGATGAATATTTCGCCGCTGCAGGTATGGATACACGGCGCTTAAAACTCATCAGACAGCAGATATTTGACCTGACGCAAAAAACCGGTTTAGACCAAGATTGCGGCATGGTTGAAGATGATGATGAAGCCGAAGCCTTGGCCAAATTGGACAATCATTTATGCGATTTGAAAGAGCTGCAAATCAGAGATGGCTTGCATATTTTTGGCTCATCACCGACCGACCTTGACGATGAAAAACATTGGCTCGAAACCAATTTGCTTGTCGCCCTCATGCGCGTGCCGCGTGGCGTGGGTAACGGTACCGATATGAGTTTGATTCGCGCCATAGCTAACGATTTAGGGTTGGAATTTGACCCGTTAGATTGTGAAATGGCTGATGAATGGCGGGCCAAAAAACCAGCTATATTGCAAGACGCTAATGATGAGGTTTGGCGTACCAATGGAGATGCAATTGAGCGGCTTGAAATTTTGGCACAAAGGTTGGTAAAGCGGCTTATATCCCCCGCCAAAATTGGTAAAAATACCGTGCAGATGCTTACCTATATTGAGGCTCATGTGCGGCCACAATTGGCAGCTTGTGGCGTGGCTGAAATGACCAGCATGTTAAGCGCGTTAAATGGTGAATTTATTAAACCTGGCCCTTCGGGCGCACCGACCCGCGGCAGGCTCGATGTGCTGCCGACAGGTCGTAACTTCTACTCCATCGACTGCCGCTCATTGCCCACGCCTAGTGCGTGGAATTTAGGCCAAAAATCCGCCGAAAATTTGCTGGCCATATACGCCCAAACTCATGGTAAATATCTTAAAAATATTGGCCTGTCATTATGGGGTACAGCCAATATGCGCACAGGTGGTGATGACATTGCCCAAGCCATGGCTTTGATTGGCGTTAAACCCAAATGGGATAAAATTAGTTGGCGTGTGACGGGGTTTGACATCATTCCGCTAGCGAAACTAAACCGCCCACGAGTCGACGTAACCATGCGCATATCTGGCTTTTTCAGGGATGCGTTTCCGCAGCAAATTGCTTTGTTTGATAAAGCCGTACGAGCTGTGGCTCTGTTAGATGAGCCGCCAGATCATAACCCCATTGCCGCCAATTATAACGCTCAACTCAAATTGTTGCTCAGCCAAGGGCTGGCCAAGCAGGACGCGCAAAACCAAGCAGGGTTTCGAATATTTGGCTCAAAACCTGGCGCTTACGGCGCGGGTTTGCAGGCTTTAATTGATGAAAACCTGTGGGATGAAAGAGCTGATTTTGCCAAAGCTTACATGGCTTGGGGCAGCTATGCTTATGGTGAAAAGGCTGCAGGTGAGCGCCAAGAAGCAAGCTTTAATCAACGCTTAAGCCAAACCGAACTGGTGGTGCAGAACCAAGACAATCGTGAGCATGACATATTGGATAGTGATGATTATTACCAATTTGAAGGTGGTATGGCATCAGCCATTGAACATGCGTCAGGTAAATTGCCGACCATTTATCATAATGATCATACGCGGCCTGAACGGCCCGTCATCCGCACCTTAGAACAAGAGATTGCCCGCACCTTGCGCGGCCGCGCGACCAACCCCAAATGGTTAGAAGGCGTGATGCGCCACGGTTATAAAGGCGCGTTTGAAATGGCCGCCACGGTGGATTATCTATACGCCTTTGCCGCCACCACCAATGCGGTGAAAGACCACCATTTTGAAGCTATATATGAAGCCTATATTGAAGACAAAAAAATATTTGAATTTTTGCAAGACAACAATCCCGATGCTTTGGCCGACATCATTAGCCGTTTACTTGATGCGCAGAAAAAGCAATTATGGAAGCCGCGGCGCAACGCCAGTTATTTTGAACTCGAAAAATTGTTAAAGGGAGCCAAATTATGACCAAAAAAACACTGACAGAGGCCGAAAAAACCGAGCGTCATAACATGAAGATGGCCAAGAAAAAAGTCGTCAGAGACAAGATGCTTGCCACCAAAACCATCGAGCAAGGCCTTATCATCGTGCACACAGGCAAGGGTAAAGGTAAATCCACAGCAGCCTTTGGCATGGTGTTCAGAGCCATCGGCCACAAACAAAAAGTCGCGGTTGTGCAATTTATTAAAGGCGCTTGGGATACCGGCGAGCGCGATGTGTTGGCTGCATTTCCGAATTATGTGGATGTTTTTGTGGAAGGCGAAGGTTTTACATGGGAAACCCAAGACCGTGAACGCGACATTGCCGCCGCCCAAAAAGGCTGGCAACGCGCTAAAGATTGCATTTTAAGTGGCGACTATAAAATGGTGTTGCTCGATGAGCTTAACATTGCTTTGCGTTATGATTATATTGATTTGCAAGATGTTTTGACGGTGTTAAAAGCCAAGCCCGAACATGTGCATGTGATCATCACTGGCCGCAATGCCAAAGATGAATTGGTTGAAATGGCAGATTTGGTGACCGAAATGACTCAGATAAAACACCCCTTTAGAGCAGGCGTCAAAGCCCAAGCATGTATTGAGTTTTAAGTGAACGCTTTTGAATTAAGTTTATGGTGGAACTTAGTATGATTGCGTTTATACTTTTAATCGGGGTAAAATAAACCGCCGATTCCTGGCGTTTAATGAGGGCAGAAATATATGATTGCTGAGTGGATTGTTTTTTTTTCCGTCATCATCTTTATAACCATGGTCGGCACAGCGATGGCATTTGCCAACCGCAACAAAAACACGCCCGCTCTGGCATTGTTGCGTCCCGCCATTTATGCCCTCACTTCTGCATCTTTTTTGGCCACTGCATTTATTTATCGGTTATATGATTTAACCCTTGCCAATGGGCTAAGCGCTATTGCTATAGCGATTGGGCCGATATTGTTGGTTGGTTTGGGTTTGCCATTTATCAAACGTTTAGCAAAAATCATTCGCATTCAACATATTAAATCTTTGCCAGATTTTTTATCGACCCGCTACGGCAAAAAATATTCAATTTCCATTCTTACGACTTTACTATTGCTCATTTTGGCGGTGCCGTTCATTGGCGTGCAAATATGGTATTTGAATTTTAGCACCGACATTGTTACTGGTTTTATTGATGAAGTTTTTATTCATGATCATGATCAGGGATTTGAAGTGCAATCACTCATACCCGTTATGGCAACGTTTAAACCTGTTGTGATTCTCCTACTTGTCTTTGCGGGCGTTACCGCATTGCGTACCACCCGCAACCGTACCGGCACAGATGGCCTGGTGTTTGTCATTGCCATGACAGCCTTAGCTACATTTGTTATTATGGTGGCTTATTTTATCTATTTTACCTATGTGCAATTTGGTGGCATCGTTGATGTGGTGAATAAATATAATGCCATACAAGTTCAGCAAAATATAGCCAGCCACGAGTTTTCATTCATTCATATAGCCACCATACTATTATTGTCGACATTTGCATTCATCGCCTCGCCGTGGCAGTTTCAAATTATTTTTGCGGAAAATAGCCATGATCAAGAATTAGATGTTTTGCGCAAAACATTTGTACCATTTTTTGCAATATTCTCATTTTTTGCTTTTTTCATCAGCCTTGCCGCAATTGTGTTGTTTAAAGGTCAATATTTTGATTTTGCATTGCTCAGCACTGCCTTTGCCACAAATGCCATATATATTGGCCTATTTTTGTATTTTGCCTCAATTCTAGCCACTATCTTACTCATTATTGTTGAGCTTTTGGCCATATCAACCATGATTAGTAATGACTTAATCTTGCCATTGCTCATCCGAAATATTGGGCAAGATGGTTTTACGCAGGTTCAGACCGAAAAATCAATCGCTCTGCTTAAGCGGGTTCTCATTATATTTACGCTCATAATGGGCTATTTGTCGTTTATCTATTTTCCCTATAACGGCTATAGTGAAAACCTAACTTATGCCGCTAATATTTTACTGCTGCAACTGGCACCGCCGCTTGTTGGTGGTATATATTGGGATAAAGCCACCGCCAAAGGCTTGTTTGCTGGCGTTGCTGCGGGCTTGGTAATGTGGTTATTTACCATTGGCACGCCATATTTTGCGCAGATAGGTCTAGTCAACTCAGATATTTTAATTCACGGTTTATGGGGTATGGATTGGTTGCGCCCCGCAGCTTTATTTGGCAGCGATTTAAACCCTAATTCTCACGCGACCATTTGGTCACTTGGCGCTAACATTTTGTTTTTTGGTATTTTTTCACTGGCGTTTAAACCTGATGCGGATGAGGTGGTGCAAAACAGGTTGTTTTCTGATGTGCATGATAATATAGAAAATCCAGAAATAAGAGAGTGGCAAAAAAACACCAATCTACATGATTTACAAAAAATGGTCGGCCAATATGTCGGGCAAGACATTGCTGAAATACGTTTCAAACGTTATGCCGAAAAGCAGGGTTTGCCTTATAGGTTGAACGAATTTGCCAATATTAAATTTGTTAAATTTGCCCGTCAGCAATTGGCAGGCGCCATTGGCGCGTCATCGGCGCGCTTTGTGATGGCTTTGGTCATGGAGCGGCAAAAAAATCGTACCAGTAGCACGCTAAAATTATTAGATGAAGCCTCTGAGCTTATTCATTTAAACCGCGAAGTGCTGCAAAGCGCGATTGACAATATAAATCAAGGCATTTGCGTTTTGGACGAAAATTTAAAGCTGACCAGTTGGAACAAAGCTTTTTTAATCATTCTCAACATTCCCAGTAACATTTTGGCGCAAAGCTCGAATTTTGAGGTGATTTTAGAATATTGCGCCCGCCGTGGAGATTTTGGCCAAGGTGAAATTTCTAATTTGGTCGCTGAGCGCATTTTAAATTATGTTGTTTTGAAAAAAACCGTACGTGAAACCATCGAAGAAACTGGGCAAATTATTGAAGTGACCTCATCTGCCATGCCTGAAGGCGGCTGTGTGATTACATTTGATAATGTGACAGTGCAAGTGGTCGCCACCAATGAGCTAGAAAGTGTCAATGCCAATTTGGAACAACGGGTTGTCGACCGTACCGATGAATTGACTAAATTAAACGATCAATTGGGCAAAGCCAAAACCGAGGCCGAACAAGCCAATATTGATAAAACTCGATTTTTGGCCGCCGCTAGCCATGATATTTCGCAGCCTATGAATGCGGCAAGGCTTTATTCCTCGGCATTGCTTGAACAAGATATGAGCGACAAAGCTGGTAAGATTGCCCAAAATCTTGATTTATCACTCACCTCGGTGGAAGAAATTTTAGTGGCTTTGTTAGACATTTCACGCTTGGACTCGGGCGTTTACAAAGCGGAGATGAGTGATTTTGGCCTTAACGATCTGTTTGAGCAATTATATATCGAGTTCAAACCGTTGGCCGATAAACAAAATTTAGAATTTAAATATGTGGCCACTAAACGTTACATTCGGTCTGACCGCCGCCATCTACGCCGTATATTGCAAAACTATATATCCAACGCCATCAAATATACCGAAACAGGCAAAGTTTTATTTGGCTGCCGCCCCAAGAATGGCCAAATTAGAATTGATATTTATGACACAGGCCAAGGCGTTGCGCCGTTTCAAGTGAAAACCATATTTAAGGAATTTAAGCGGCTTGAAAGCGGCATGCGTGTGGCGCAAGGCGTCGGGCTTGGCCTGTCTATTGTTGACCGTATTTCCAAAATGATAGCCTCAAAGATTGAGGTCAACTCGAGCGTTGATGAAGGTTCGCGTTTCTCTTGCTATGTGGATGTGGGGAAAATACCCGACATCATTCCCACGCGTGGTCAAAAACCAGTGGTTGCCCGCAATAAATTAGGCCCGCTAAATATTGTGTGCATTGACAATGAGGCTGAGATTCTAAACGCGCTCGAAACCCTGCTTGGCAATTGGGGAGTGAACGGCATTTATACTGAAACCTCAAAAGACGCGTTGCAAGAAATTGAACAACGCGGCATTGTGCCTGACGCCATCATTGCTGATTATCATTTAAACTTTGAAAATGGTGTTTTTGCCATTGAGAAAATTAGATGGCAAATTGACAAGCCAATCAAAGCCATATTGGCCACAGCAGATCGCTCGGAGCAAGTGGTTAAAGTTTGCCAAGCCAAAGACATCACGCTGATGTATAAGCCGTTAAAACCCGCTATTTTGCGCGCGATCTTGGCCCGTATAGATGCTGAAAATACTGTCGACACTTAATTTTGTCGAAATTTGAAGTATAATAGAAAATTGGCGCATAAAAATACCCACTTCATATAACATGAAGCAGGCATTAGACTGGGATAATAGCGAGTGTTAAACTGCTAAATCGGCGCTTTGCACAACCCCTAAACGGTTGGCAACAATCACCGCTTGGGTGCGGCTTTCGACATTTAATTTTTGTAAGATAGCACTCACATGGGCTTTAATTGTCGCCTCAGATACGCTCAAACGATAAGCGATTTGCTTGTTGAGCAAGCCTTCTGAAACCATCATCAACACCCGCATTTGCTGCGGTGTAAGTGATGACATGCGTCTGATCATATCTTCATCTTTATCCATCACATTCAAATCAATATCATCTGGAATCCACACTTCACCCATCATGATGGAGTGGATGGCCAGCGACATAACATCAAGGTTTGAAGATTTAGGAATGAATCCTGAAGCGCCAAAATCCAGCGCGCGGCGGATGGTTGTCGCGTCTTCCGTTGCGCTACAAATGGCAATGGGTATATTGGGATGTTGCGAACGCAAATAAAGCAGCCCAGAAAAACCTCTAACCCCTGGCATAGATAAATCTAATAATATCAGATCGATATTAGGCGCAAAAGAAATTTGCTCAATTAAATGCTCAAGGCTTGAAGCCTCAGAGATCGAAGAATTAGGGTACAGTTTTGCAACCGTTTGGTGCAGTGCGCCGCGTGCGAGCGGATGATCATCTGCAATAATTATTTTATAGCTCATTCACTAGTCCATTAAAAAAATTCAGGCTCTGTTCCCCCCTAAAGATCTAAACGAATCGTTGTAAATATACATCTATTTTCTCAGGCTCTTAAGGCATAAAAAACAACCAATTACATCTTAAAGCCGTAAAATTAGTATAACAAGATAAATAGGGATTGAAACAAAAAATCGCGACATTGGATTAATACTAAAGAATCGGCTCATTGAAATTAAACAGAAATTTTGTTTTTTCTCCCATTTTTTTGCACGTATAACTTAAAAAAACCCACTCATTGGCTTTAATATAAAAGTTTAATCGCAAAAATATGTAGAATTTCCCTAAAATAATGACTGTTTTTCAGTATGCTTGCCGTTTTTTCAGAATATTTACCATTCGCCCAGACTATTGATTATCCTCTCGAATTATTAATCATTCACCCCGGTTATATTAATCACTCTCTAAGTATATGGCTGAAATTTTTATCATAAAGAGCACTATCGCGATAACCTTTGGCTTTAAGCGCAGGGCCAACCAATATTAACGCCGTGCGGGTTAATTTAGCGGCACGCACTTGTTTTTGAATGGTTTTAAGCGTGCCAAATATATATTTCTCATCAGGCCACGAAGCGCGGTAAGCCACCACCACAGGGCAATCTGCACCATAATGCGGGGTCAGCTCGCGCTCGACATGGCGTAAATTGCGTACCGATAAATGTATAGCCATTGTGGTGCCAGCACTACCGAGATTAGATAATTCTTCACCTTTTGGCATATTGGACGATTGCATGGCAGTGCGGGTTAAAATAATGCTTTGGGCAATTTCGGGTATGGTCAACTCACAGCCAATCGCCGCTGCAGCCGCGGCAAAAGCTGGCACGCCAGGGGTGATGTTATAATCAATGCCCAATTCATCCAGCCGGCGCATTTGCTCGGCCGTCGCGCCATAAATGGACGGGTCGCCACTATGCACTCTTGCCACATCCAAACCTTGGGCATGGGCTTTTTCAATTTCGCTAATAATCTCATCCAAATGCATCGGTGCGGTGTCCATCACCAAAGCGTCTTGGGGCGCTTCGGCAACGATTTCTTCGGGCACCAAAGAGCCCGCATAAAGGCAGACTTGGCATTTCTGAATGAGTTTAAGGCCGCGAATGGTGATCAGATCAGCCGCACCTGGGCCAGCGCCAATAAAATGGACAGTCATGAATTTTGCTCTCTTTTTTTGCTATAGCCACGCGGCGTATAGACATATTCTTGACCATTGCCACGCATAAATTTCTGGCTGTTGGAAGAACCAACCATCACCAAAGTCAGCATGTCGACATCATCAATGTTTAAATCTATTAATTTCACGTAGCGGATATATTCGGTTGGGCGGCCAATATTCGATGCCAGAATGACAGGGCAGTCTTCTGGCCGATGTTGCAGCAACACCTGTTTGGCATAGGCCAATTGCGTGCGGCGTTTTTTAGAAACTGGATTGTAAAAACTAATCACAAAATCCGCTTCAGCCGCGGCATGAATGCGCTTTTCAATCGCCTCCCACGGGGTGAGTAGATCTGACAAACTAATGGTGCAGAAATCATGCCCCAACGGCGCGCCAACTCGCGCTGCAGCGCCTTGCAAGGCTGAAATGCCGGGTGCCATCTGCACATCAACCCGTTTGGCCGCGGCGGAAACACCGCCTTTATCTTGCGTCAGGTCGAGCAATTCATAGACCAGTGCCGCCATGGCATAAATGCCCGCATCTCCAGAACAAATCAGTGCCACCTGTTTGCCTTTGGCCGCCAATTCGAGTGCAAATCTGACCCGCGCCTCTTCTTCGCCCAATGTAAATTCATGATGTGTTTTATGTGCGCCCATTTCGCCCAATAAATCTATATAGAGGCTATAGCCGACCCAATCTTGCGCCGCTTCTAGCATGAAAGTGGCTTCGGGCACCCGCCAACTATCTTGCCCAGGGCCCATGCCGACAATATATAATTGCCCTTGAAGCTTGCCTTCAAATTTGGTGAGTGGCTGTTTGGATTGCGCGATGGCGCAAGTGCCGTTCAGGCTTTTTATTTTAGGGCAAATGAGTGTGCTGTCTGCGCCTGTTGCTGCCAATGCCGCGCCTTCAGATACGCCGTGACAACCCACTTGTTCAAATACATAATTAGACGGATTGACCAAGCGATCTGCCTCTGCTTCAAGCATGGCGGCATTAAAAAACCGCGCTTCAACATTAAAATATTTAGCCACTTCATGTATGCCTGTCTCGTCTGATTTAATGTCTATCGAGGCGATGTGGGCAATGGCTGTGGGGTTAATGTTATGTGCCGCCAGTTCAGCTTCGATCAGGCTGATCAGCTCGCCAGCATCAGCCCCGCGTGCGCACCCAACGCCCACCACAATATTTTGCGGGCAATAGACAAGCTCGGTTTCAGAGCCAACGGCAAGTTGAGTGCTGATGGTGAGTTTAAGCTTGGCATCTGGATGATGAGGCAATTTACTATTGTTGAACCAAACATTATCTGACGAGAAATCGACTTCTTGTTGAGTTAACAATTGTCCCATAAACCCCTTATAATCTTGTGGGTTAGTGAGCCTATAACCACGCGGTGGGCTATCCAGAGCAATGTTAAAATTTTGGTCACCAGCTGTGGTGATGATGGCATTGGCGCCCAATATTTGGGCGCATTTTTTGGCAATTTCAACACCACTGCCATGCGATGAAATTTGGCTATGGCCGCCAATTAATGGCACGATATTTTGCCCGAGATCATCAATAGCAATCACTGGTGGCTCATCATGTTTATGATCAAGCTGACCAGCAATGGAGCGAATGAGAATTGCCGCGCTGCATATGCCAATAATGACATATTTTTCACCGAATAAACTGGCGATTTTGGCCTTGATAGGTGAGTTGTTTGTGGTAAATATTTCACCACCGAAATGATTTTGTAATTTACCAGCTATTTGCTCGCCATTGGGGCTGAGTGCGATATAAGCAATTTTGGACATGGGCTTATCTTCTATTTATAATAATCATTGAAAAATATGGTTTAGTGTCTTCATTTGTTGCCGCCATTGCCGTGACTTTTTGTTGTGATTGACTGACATATTCAACTAGATTTGATTTCTCGAGCAGGTTAAGTTTTGTTAATATTTGTCGAATTTTCGAAAAATGCCGCCCAACTTTATAGATGGCAACATTGTTGCTGGTGCGGATTTTATCAATCAAAATGGCTTCATCCAAAATGGCGGGGATAATTTGCAAATCTTCATTCAACATCAGCATGGGGATTTTTAGCGCCGCGCTGGCTGCCACAAAAGCTGGCATCGAGGGAATAACCTCGGTATTATACTCATCGGCCAACCGCTCAAAAATATAGGCGAAGCTGCCATAGAAAAACGCATCGCCCTCGCACAAGCAAGCAATTTTTTTGCCAGTATTTAAATATTGCCGCATCCGCAGCGCAGCTTCGTCATAAGCCAAATTGGCGGCGGTGCGGTCGCTGCTCATCGGCACATAAAAGCCGAAAGTTTCGCAATTTTCTACAATATGTGATGCGGCGATTTGCAGTGCGATGCTTTCACCTTTTTTATTCATCGGGTAGGCAATGATGTCAGCCTCGGCAATCAGCCGTGCGGCTTTTAGCGTTAGTAATTCAGGGTCGCCTGGGCCGACACCGATGCCATATAATTTACCTACCATTATGCAATGCTTTCTGCTGGTTTTATCTTGATAAGCGCCAATTGGGTGACAGTGATGTTGGGCTTAAATGTATGTAATTTTCCAATATCCATTAGATTTGAAGTGGAGATTTGCGACACGGACAATTGCCTTAATTGCATAAAATTGTCATTGAATTTTTGACATATTTGCTGAACATATGCAAGCCCCTCAAGGCTGATGACATTGATGACCAGCCGCCCACCAACATTCAGCGCCGTATAGGCGGCGTTAAAAACCTCCAGCGTTAACCCGCCACCAATAAACACCGCATCTGGCGTTGGCAATTTTTGCGCAAATTGCATAATGTCGCCATGATGGATTTTAATGTTGGGCACACCCAAATTATCGGCATTGATTTTAATATTAAGACTGCGTTGCTCATTTTGCTCGACCGCATGGCAGGTTGAACCTTGCCCCAAACGCATATATTCAATGCCAACCGAGCCAGCGCCAGCGCCCAAATCCCACATCACACTATCGATGGTCGGCAATAACTTGTTGAGGGTGGCGGCGCGAATGTCAGCTTTGGTGAGCTGTCCATCATGCACATAATGCATATCATCCAAGCCCGCAATATTGGGAATAATGGGGGTAAAATCATCGGCAATGGCTTCAATGGCGATGCTGTTAAAATCTGCCGCCGCGCCGACCTGCCAGCCATTAGCTGTGCTGGTCAGAATGCGTTCATCTTTGCCGCCCATATGTTCCAAAATTGTCAGTTTGCTATTGCCAAACCCGCGGTCAACCAATAAGTCGGCTATCTCGTCAATGGTGGCACCTGTTGAGGTGAGGGCGATGATTTTGGCGTCGTGCTGAACCGCTTTATGCAGCAAGCTTAATGAGCGGCCATGCACGCTGACACATTGCACCTTGCGCAGGCCCCAACCCAAGCGTGCGGCCGCCAGTGAGAAGGCCGAAGGGCTAGGTATGATGAGCAACTCTTCTATTGGTAAGCGTTTTGCCATGGTCGCGCCGATGCCAAAATGCATCGGGTCGCCGGTGGCTAAAATAATCACATTTTTGCCATCTAAACCAGCATCACGCCACGCTAGAATTTTTTGAATGCCTTTATGTAACGGGCTGCCCCAGACATGAATTTCGGCCTTTAACTTGGGCATGTCTTGCAAATGTCGTTCGGCTGCCAGCAAAATATTGGCTTGTTCGCACAGCTTTTGGTTGGCGGGCAAAAGACCATCAAAACCATCATCGCCAATGCCAATAATGGTCAGCCATTTGCGCGATTGCTCTGCCATCAGCCCAAGCCCCCCGCCACAGCATTGAGCACCGCACTGGCCATAGCGCTGCCACCACGCCTGCCTTTGAGCGCGATATATTCAATGCCTAACTCACTGGCAATCAGTGCGTTTTTGCTTTCGACCGCGCCGACAAAGCCAACAGGAAAACCGATGATTGCCGCGGGTTTGGTGTCGGTTTCGCTTAACATCTCGAGCAAACGAAACAGGCTGGTGGGGGCATTGCCAATCACCACCACGGCACCATTTATATGCGGCAGCCATAGCTTAACCGCTGCGGCTGAGCGCGTGGTTTGTTGTGCAGCAGCAATTGATGGTGTTGCATCGTCATTCAAGGTGCAGATTAACTGATTATCGGCTGGTAATAGGCGTTTGATAATGCCCGATTTGACCATTTCACAATCGCATAATATCGGTGCGCCATTTTGCAAAGCCATCTGTGCGCTATTTATAAAATTTTCCGAATATGCCACATCATCGGCAATGTCCACCATGCCGCACGAGTGAATCAATCGTGTGATGACCATATGCATATTGGCGGGAAACCGCTCAAAATCCACTTCTTCGCGCAAAGTGGCAAAACTTTGGGCATAAATAGCCTTGGGGTCTTTTATATAATCATATTGTATATAATCATGTTGGGTCATGCAATCTCGCTATCTAATGTAGCCGGACCATGTGGGTGGTCGGCATGTGGGTACGGGTGATGTGTGTGATCGTCATGATCGTGATCATGGGAGTGCGAATGGCTATGCCCGTGATCATGAGAATGCGCATCATTAATGCCTTCAACATGATGGTGATGGCTTTCTTGCGGCAGGCCAATTTGGTCTTCAAAACCGAGCACTTGCTCGCGATATTTGCACAGGCCGCAATTCATCGCATTGTCGCCGTCTAATATTTCCAACACCCGATTCAAAAAAGTTTCAATCACCAACGGATGGTCGTTCAAATAGGGCGCTTTGATGAACTCAATGTCTGGATTATCGGCTGCCACCTTATCATGATAGGCATAAATACGATCCACCAAAATGCCGGTGAATAGAAAATAAGGAAAGGTGATGATGCGCTTATAGCCCAGCTTAACCGCATGCTCTAGCGCAGGTTGCACCAAAGGAAAAGTAACCCCGCTATAGCCCACTTCGCCCCAGCCAAGGCCTAAGCCCTCCCATAACAGCCGCATGACTTTATTGACGTTTGAATTGGCATCTGGGTCGGACGCACCGCGGCCGATGACCATTAACAATGTATCATTGTTTGAGATGTGATCGCCTGCTTGGTTGATGGCTTGTTTAACGCGGTCAGATGCAGCGCGGATCATTTTTGTATCAATCGACAGGTCACGGCCATAATCGATTTGTAAATCATTTTGCACCGCATAAGTGTTGAGCACTGAGGGTATATCATTTTTAGCATGGCCTGCAGCAAACAACATGCCTGGTATCGCCAATACGCGTGTAACGCCTTGCTCTTGCAGGTTTTTAAGGCCAGTTTTGATAATCGGCGTGGCAAATTCTAAATACCCATAATCGACAGGTATATTGGGCAGGCTTTTGGCAATGGCTTGTGACAGTTTTGAGAACTCGGCCACTGCGCCTAAATCGCGGCTGCCATGACCACAAATCATAATGCCAGTTTTTTGTGGTTCGGCCAAAATGCGTTTTTGCAGCGCGTCTAAAAATGATTGTGGGATTTGATGGTCAAGTTCGAGATTTTGCATAGGGGGCGCGCTTTATATGGTTTTGGCGCACGCAATATGGCTAACAAGCCTATGTCGTATAAAACAGCATTCACCTAAGCCCCCGATTTGGGTCGGCCGCAGTAAAATCATTTTCAGTCATATCGTGATGACGCCGTGAATTTAGGTCAATATGGCGGTTTTAGGTAGGAGTGTCAACAAAACAAAACATGAACATTTAAGTTGACATGATGAATTATATTGATAGATTAGAAGTGAAAAAAAGAGGGTGAAAATGAAACCAGTTATAAATATTGACGAATTAGAATATGTTGACGATGGTGAAAATCTGGTAGGGCGGCATGCTGATGTGTCTGAGCAGATTGGTGGTCAGAAACTTGGTTATAACATTGCCATCTGCCCCGTGGGCAAATCGACTTGCCCGTTTCACAATCATCGCATTAACGAAGAAATGTTTATGATTTTAGAAGGCACTGGCTTGTTACGCTTTGGCAAAGACGAGTACCCCTTACGGCCGCTTGACATCATTGCCTGCCCGCCAGGTGACCAAAGTGTGGCGCATGAAATTATCAATACAGGTGATGTTGATCTTAAATATTTGGCATTGGCCACCAACATTGCCGATGAAGTTTGTGAATATCCAGACTCGGGCAAGGTTGGCATTTATGTTGGCGAGAAAAATAACCGTTTCAGGCATTTATACCATATCGATAAAGACACAGATTATTACGATGGCGAAACCAATAAGCGTTTGTTTAAATAGGTTTCGATTTCGCAGATGTTGAACAATTGAGTGTTGTGCGGTGATTTTGGCCGTGCCAGCATATAGATTTCTATGCCTAACTGTTGAGCGGCAGTGAGTTTTGTTGCCAATGTGTCGCCGCCGCTATCCTTGCAGATCAGATGAGTGATTTTATACTTTTGCATCAGAGCAATTTCCGCATCCAAATCATAAGGTGGCCGCGATAGTAAAATATTGAAATGAGCTGGCAACGGGTGGCCGTCAAGTTTTGGCGGCTCGATCATGCGGGCGATTATTGGTTGGGTCAACGTCAAAAATGGCGTGATGTTTTGCCCACCAATGGTCAGTAATATTTTTGCATTTACGGGCAGGGCATTGGTTAATTCAGCCTCTGTTGTGAATATATGTGCAGCCTCTATGTCCCAAGCTTTACGGGCATATTGAATGATGGCAATGCCAGCCTGCGCGCAAGCTTTAATGGCATTTAGGCTGATATTTTGCGCAAACGGGTGGGTGGCATCGATGCATATATTGATATTTTGGGTTTTGAGATAATCAGCTAGCCCATCTGCGCCACCAAAGCCACCGGCAATCTGTTGGCAATATGTGGGCAGTTTAGCGGCTTTTGTCGTGCCAGCTATCGAATAGATGACATTATATTTTTGCCCCAAATGGCTGGCCAATAGGCGTGCCATTTTTGTGCCGCCCAATAAAAGTATATCAGTCATCACCTTTGCTCGCTATCACCTTACCTTGACGGTCAGTGATTAAAATATCAATTTTTACCTTTGAATTATTGACAATTTTCCGTGCCTCAAGCAATGCCAAGCTGGCGATATGCCCCGCAATGTCCAGTTGTTTTGCTTGCGCCAAATTCAGAGTTTCGAGCGCCGTGTTGGCCGCTTTAACTTGTTTTGAAAGCCCATCATCCGCGCCCAAAACTTGAAATTGTGTGGCCATCCAGTCAAAATCCACCTGACTGCGTGCCGAATGCAAATCGCGAAACCCCATCGCCAATTTAGTAATCTTGGCAAAACCGCCCGCAACCGTCACCCGCTCTATTGGGTTTTGGCGCAGATATTTCAGCAAACCGCCGACAAAATCACCCATATCCATCAGCGCAATTTCGTCAAGATTATGAAATTTTGCCACCGCCGCTTCGCTGGTGCTGCCCGTGCTGCCCGCCACATGCGTAATGCCCGCAGCAAGCGCCACATCGACCCCGCGATGGATGGAGGCAATCCACGCGCTGCACGAAAACGGATGCACAACCCCTGTTGTGCCCAATATTGACAAGCCGCCAACAATGCCCAACCGTGGGTTCCAAGTTTTTTGAGCAATCACCTCTCCATCAGGTATGCTAATTGAAATCTCGACATCGGCAGCAACGCCGTGCTGCTGCGCAATCTCAGCAATCACATCACTCATTAATTTGCGTGGTACGGGGTTGATGGCGGCATTGCCAACCTCTATAGGCAGGCCTTTACGGGTAACAGTGCCAACCCCATGCCCCGCGACAAATTGAATGCCCGCGCCTTTTTTTAGCCGTCTCACCTCAGCAATAATCAGCGCGCCATGTGTCACATCAGGGTCATCGCCTGCGTCTTTAATGATGGCGGCGGTGGCGAAATCATCATTCAAGCCTTCCATCGCCAAGGCAAAACTTGGCGCATCGCCTTTGGGTAAAACAATCGAGACTGGGTCTGAAAACTTGCCTGTAATCAGTGCCAAAAAAGCGGCTTTGGTGGCGGCTGTGGCGCAAGCCCCTGTTGTCCACCCACGTTTTAACATTGTGGCAGATTTTGCTGAGCTGGCTTTATTTGATGATGAACCCATTCACTTTCTTTAGTGTAAAAACCTGTATGAGTATAGCAAATTTTCTATTTCTAACCTAAGATTGCCAGATGATTGATGATTCTGATATTGAAATTTTAACTGAATATATGCCCGATTTCCCAACTGGTTCAGTTTGGTTGGTTGGCGCAGGGCCGGGCCACATTGGCTTGATCAGCGTAATGGGGTTATTTGCGCTCAAACAGGCTGATGTGATTGTCTATGACGCTTTGGTCAATCGCGATTTTTTAAAATTTTCCCGCCCTGATGCTGAAGCCATTTACGCTGGTAAACGCGGCGGCAAACCATCTGCCAAACAACAAAACATCATCGACACCATCATTAAATATGCCCAGCAGGGCAAACGGGTATTGCGCCTTAAGGGCGGCGATCCCTTTGTTTTTGGCCGTGGCGGTGAAGAGGTCGAAGCCTTGGCTCAGGCCAACATAAAATTTTTGGCTGTACCGGGCATCACTGCAGGCATTGGCGGTTTGGCTTTTGCCCACATACCCGCCACCACCCGCGAGACCAACCAATCTATCACCTTTTTAACCGGTCATGATTCCAAAGGCATCATCCCCAGCGCGATTGATTGGGACGCTTTGGCTAAAGGCGCGCAGACCATCGTTATGTATATGTCGCTCAAAAACATTCGGGCTATATGTGAGCGCTTAATCGCCGCGGGGCGTAATGCCGATGAATCTGTAGCCTTTGTACGCAACGCCACATTGGTCGATCAACAAGTGTGGCAAACCACTTTAGGCAAAGCGGCAGATTTTGTCACCGAGCATGCCATCAGCCCACCTGCCATTGTCATTATGGGCGCCAATGTTGATTTGCGTCAACGGGTGCTAGAACATGCATTGCCAATTTTTAAACAAACGTCGAGCAACGACCAAACACAATGAATGGAGGCGCAAATGGGAAAAGGCTTGGTCATCGCCGCGACTCATTCGGGCGCCGGTAAAACCCTGATCACCATGGCCTTGTTGCGCTGTTTCAAACGCCAAGGTTTTAACATGGCGGCTGCCAAAACTGGCCCTGATTATATCGACCCCGCTTTCCACGCCAAAGCCATTGATGGCATTTGTTATAATTATGACCTATGGGCAATGAATGACGCCAGCCTTTTGGCGATAGAGACGCAGTTAGGCGCGGCAGATATGACCATAGTTGAAGGTGTTTTAGGCTTGTTTGATGGCGCTATATCCAAGACCAATAAACACGCCAATAGAGGCAATGGCAGCACAGCCGATGTGGCCGCGCGCCTAAATTTACCCGTAATTTTACTGGTAGATGCAGGCGCTATGGGCCAAAGTGTTGCGGCATTGGTGCATGGTTTTGCAAGCTTTCGCCCTGATATAAATGTGGCGGCCATTATCTTCAATAATGTCGGCTCAGAGCGTCATAAAAAAATATTAATTGACGCCGTCGCCCCGCTTGGCATTACCGTGATCGGCTGCCTACCGCGCCACAATGATTTACGATTACCCAACCGTCATTTAGGTCTGGTGCAAGCCAATGAGATGGCAGATTTTGAAACTTTTATCGAAAAAGCCGCGGACTATATTTCCAAACATTTAGATCTGAATTTGCTAGCAAGCAAATTTTTGAGTCTGCAAGCTAAGACTCAAATGAGTGAAGATTCAGTTAAAACCAGCAGATTAAATCCGTTGGGTCAAAATATCGCCATCGCTAAAGATGCAGCATTTACATTCATTTACCCACATATTTTGGCGCAATGGCGAGACCAAGGTGCAAATTTAAGTTTTTTTTCACCGCTTGCCGACCAACTGCCTGCTGCCGATATTGATGCGGTATTTTTACCGGGTGGATACCCAGAATTATTTGCAAGCGAGCTGGCAAGCAAAGACAATCTGCGCCACAGTTTGCAAAATTTGGCAGCAAATAAAGCCATAATATATGGTGAATGTGGTGGCTATATGGCCATGGGCAAAGGCTTGGTTGATAGCCAAGGCGTGCGGCATAAAATGTTTGATCTGCTCGACCTTGTCACCAGTTTTGAGCAGCCAAAACGCCACCTTGGTTATCGGCATTTAAGCCATCAATCTGCATTGCCATGGGCGGCTAATTTGCGCGGGCATGAATTTCATTACACCCATGCGCTCAAAGCCAATGGCCAAGCTTTATTTGAAGCCACAGATGCCCAAGGCGTGTCACATGCCGATATGGGGTTGCAAGATGGCAATATAATGGGCAGTTATGCGCATGTGATTGATGTGAGGCCAAATGATTGACCAAACAGAAATATATCATGGTGGTGCGTTAGATTTGGCCATTACCGAATATGGTGGGCAAGTGAATGATTGGCTGGATCTATCGACAGGTATAAACCCCTATCATTACCCGACTGATCGCGTCAGTGCTTTATCTTGGACGCAATTGCCGCAAAAAACCGCCTTGAATGAACTTCTGATGGCGGCAAGTGCGGCATATAATTGCCCTAAAAAGCAAATATTTGCTGCCAATGGTACACAATATCTAATTGAAATATTGCCCAAAATATTGCCAAAATCTACCATTGCTATTTTGGCGCCAACCTATCAAGAACACGCATATAATTGGCAAAAGCAAGGTCATAATGTGATTCTAGTTGATAATGTTGAACAGGCCAAGCAGGCCGATCATTTGATTATAGTCAACCCCAATAACCCAACTGGAAAATTATTGACGCCCCAACAATTACAGATGCTACACAAACATTTTGCCGCCAAGGGTGGTTATCTCATCATTGACGAAGCGTTTATGGATATGACGCCAGATATGAGCATGGCAGCGCATGCGGGGCTGGATGGCTTGATTATTCTGCGCTCATTCGGCAAGTTTTTTGGTCTGGCAGGCGTGCGCGTTGGTTTTATTCTGGCTGATGATCAGATCTTACATAAGCTTGAACAGCATATTGGCCTGTGGAGCATATCGGGCATGGCGATAGAGCTGGCTACGTGTGCCCTAAATGACCAAAAATGGCAACGCGATACGCGCCAAACCTTAGCTGCGGATATGCGTGATATGTGCCAAATTTTGCAACAAAATCAGTTTGAAATTATCGGCCAGACTGATCTTTTTTGCTTGGCCAAAATGCCTGATGGCGCAGCGTCAGCACATAAATATTTTACTAAATTGGCGCGGCAACATATACTCACTCGTAAATTTATCGACGATGCGACAATATTGAGATTCGGTTTGGCCAAACGCCAGCAACAAAATGATTTTGCAACAAAATTAAACCGAATATGTGAGGCTCACACGGCATGACTTTAGCAGACATCAGCACGATTTGGATTTTAGTGGCCGCGATAATTTTGGACGTTGCCTTGGGTGATCCAGCTTGGTTATTTAAATATGCAGCTCACCCAGTGGTCTATATTGGCCGTATGATCAATTTTTTCGATCAACGCTTTAACAATTGGAAATTGGGCAAAACCAATTTGGTCATGCGTGGTTATTTTGTCATGATCGTCCTATTTTTAAGCGGTTTGATTGTGGGTGTTGGCTTAGAATTTTTACTCAGTCTTTCGCTTTTTTTATTGCCGATAAAAGTATTCATCATTGCGATCTTTCTGGCCATTCGGTCTTTATATAGCCATGTCAAAAATGTTTATTTGGCACTCAATCAAGGCTTGAATGAAGCCAAAGCGGCAGTGGCCAAAATTGTCGGCCGTGATGTCACCAATATGACCGAGATTAGCATCACACGGGCGGCGATAGAAAGCCTTGCCGAAAATATGTCTGATGGGGTGATCGCCCCTATATTTTGGTATCTAGTGGCAGGCCTGCCAGGTTTAATTGCCTATAAATGCATCAACACCGCCGACAGTATGATTGGCCATAAAAACTTTAAATACATACATTTTGGCCGTGCAGTCGCTTTATGCGATGACATTTTAAACTTTATACCCGCGCGCTTAACAGCTTGCTTGTTTCTCATTATGGGTTTTTTGGGTGGCGGTGCGGCCAAAGCCAAAGCGATCTGGGTCTGCTTGCGCCAAGACGCCGTGCGCCACGCATCACCAAATGCGGGTTGGCCCGAAGCGGCCATGGCGATGATCATGGATGTTGCCTTGGGCGGTCCGCGTATTTATGGAGATGAAAAAGTTGAAGGCATATGGTTGAACCAACAAGGCCGTGAAATATTACACCGCGCCGACATAAAGCAAGCGCTTAAATTTTACGTGATGGCGCTGTTTTTAATGCTCGCGCTCTTATTGCCGTTGGCAGTTTTCCTATAGTTTATTGGCATATTTCAAGTATTGGCTGATTCTACGCGTGTTATTATTTCAAAAAATAAACATCTAGACCAATTTTAACTAGAACTTAAGGTAAGTTATTTATATGTTCCTCTTGGGGGTTGTAAGACATGGGGATATATGTTGGGTATTCAAAAAATTATAGATAATTTTCGGGTCGATGAAAGCCAAGTCGAATTGAACCGAGAGCGTTTTTCCGCTTTGCTTAAGCAAATACCATTAATGTATGGTATTTTATTGGTAAACATGATCACTTTGGTTTACCCGCATATCGGCCATGCACCAGATTATCTAACCATTTACATTCCCGCAATATTGACCGTGGTTTTCATTGTGCGGACAGTGGGTTATTTACGCACAACACTTGCCGAAGTTTCCGACCAAGAAATTGTTAAAAAACTTTCAGCTACCGTAAGACTGGCAGTGATTTTGAGTTTTGTTTTTATTTTATGGTCGTTTGAGCTATTTTATTATTCCAATGACCTGATGCTGGTTCATATTATATTTTTCTTATATATCACGCTTTTTGCATGTGTTTTTTGCTTGTTACACATCATTCAATCGGCAATATACCTAACTCTAATCATCATTGTGCCGTCATTTCTATATTTAATGACGCAAGAACATATAGTGTTTAAGGCGATGGCGATTAACAGCCTTTTGGTGTCTACCGGCATTATATTTTTGCTGACCAACCATTACAAAAATTTCACTGGTTTGGTGCGCCAAAAAAGCATGCTTGTAGAGCAACGGAAAAAGCTCAACCAATTTAACGTTGAAAACATTCGCCTCGCCAATATGGATATGCTGACCTCGTTGCCAAATCGTCGAAATTTCTTTGCACAATTGAACGCTTTGACAAAATCTTACGAGGGCCATTCCCATAAAAGATTGGTTGTAGGCCTGTTGGATTTGGATGGGTTTAAACGCATAAATGATATTTTTGGCCACCCAACGGGTGACGATTTATTGATAAAAACTTCGGAACGGCTTGCGAGTGTACTCGGAGAAGACATCACATTGGCTAGGTTGGGCGGCGATGAATTTGGCATCATCATCACCAAAGACCAAGATTTGAAAAATGTAATGGCCATTGGCGAAAAACTTTGTGAAGCCATGCAAACTGATTTTCAATTGCGTGATGGCACCATGCAAATCGCGGCAACAGTTGGGTTTGTTGAATTTCCCACTATGGCAGACAACCCGCAACAATTGTTTGAGCGGGCTGATTATGCGCTGTGTTATTCTAAGCAACATAGCAAAGGCAAACCGGTTATTTTCTCGGTTGAGCATGAAACCATCATTCGTGAAGTGGCAATCATTGAACAACAATTGCATGAGGCGGATTTAGACAAAGAATTGTCAATTGTATTTCAGCCGATTGTCGACATTCAAAACCAGAAAGTTATGGGGTTTGAGGCCTTGGCCAGATGGAATAACCCAACTCTGGGCAATGTACCGCCAGATTTGTTCATCCGCTCCGCAGAGCAAATGGGCACGATTAGCAAATTCACAGTAATCTTATTGCGCAAGGCGTTAAAATTGGCCTGTGAGTGGCCAACTGATATTTATATGTCATTCAACTTATCAACCTATGATTTGGCTTCGCCTGAAACCATTTTAAACCTTGTGAGTATCATTGAAAAATCTGATTTTCCGAGTAAAAATATTGTATTTGAAGTGACCGAAACCGCAGTGATGCATGATATGGAACGTGCCATTGAAGCTTTGAGGTTGCTTAAATTGCAGGGGGCGCAGGTTGCTTTAGATGATTTTGGTACAGGCTATTCATCACTAAGTTATGTGCAGCGCATGCCGCTTGATCGGCTTAAAATTGATCGTAGTTTTATCAACGAAATTGATACGGATAGTGACACCAAAAATATTGTTCGCTCAATCATTGATCTATGTAACAACCTAAACTTATATTGCATTATTGAAGGGGTTGAAACTGAAACACAGTTAAATGTGTTGGCAGAAATTGGCGGCCGTTATGTGCAAGGATATTATTTCAGTCGCCCGATGGCACCAGCAGACGCGATGAAGTTTTTAGCCACCAGCCTGAATGACAACCCGAAAAAAACCTTGCCAGAAAAATGGTCAGCTCTATAGTGATGAATGATACAAAGTGATCAAGCAGATTAAGCTCAAAGACCATGCCTCAAAAAATTAAACATTGTGTTTATATGCAATTTAAGCCGCAATATAGTGCGGCTGAACGCCATGCGATATTGCAACAATTGGCCGATTTAAAGCCGATCATGACGGGTTTTCTATCCATTGAATTTGGCGAAAATTTAGATTGCGAAAATAAGAGCGATTGCAATGCAGGCTTTGTGATAGATTTTGCCAGCGAGGCGGATTTACAAAATTATGCCAACCATCCAGAGCATCAAAAAATTGGCAGCCAATTGGTAGAAATGTCTGTCGGTGGTGCTGATGGCATTATGGTGTTTGATTTGGCCATAGAATAGCCATTTCGCCTATAACCAATTTATGATTATATATTTACAGCTTATCCGAATGCTGCTAATCGGTATAAACCAGTTTAGCAGGGCAGAGGATAGGTTATGATAATTTCATGTGGTGAGGCTTTGATTGATTTTTTCAAATCAGAGGATACGGGTGATTTTAAGCCATTGCTTGGTGGCTCGTTAATGAATGTGGCAGTGGCAATGGCCAAAGCCGGTAACAACGCAGCGCTGATGACCAATTTGTCAACCGATCAATTTGGCGATCGGTTTTTTGATTATCTAATTGAGAATAATGTCAGCACCCAATATATTGTGCGTTCTACCCACCAAACAGGCCTGATGGTGGTGGCTTATAATGCCGACAAGAGCGCCACTTATAATTATTATGGTCATAATTCTGCTGAATTAAGTTATGAATATAACCCGCAAACTTTGAACCTAACAGATGCGGTCAATTGCCTGCATTTTGGCTCTTTTTGTTTGGTGGTAGGCCAAACCGCAGTCAGCTATCCAGCTTTAATTGCCGATGAGTATAAAAACCGCATCATTTCGGTTGATTTAAACATTCGCAACACTGTTGAAGCCAATATGCAGCTTTGGGATGAAAGTTTCGATAAGCTTCTACCGATGATCCACATTGCCAAAGCCAGTGCCGATGATGTGTTGTTAATGCATGGGCTTGATGAAATGAACCAAGCAAGTTGTTTTGAATATATGCAAAAATGGCAAGACAAAGGCGCCAAAATGTCGGTCATTACCGATGCCGAAAAAGGCGCTTATATATTGTGGAAGGGTGAACAAATTCATCTGATGGGCAAAAAAGCAGAAATTATTGATACAGTTGGGGCAGGTGACTGTTTTATGGCTAATTTCTTGTGTAAATTAGACCGTGATGGTCTGCTCAATATTGCCAATTTTGATGACATCAGCAGCCAGCAAATCAAAGCTGCAGCAAGTTATGCCATTGACGCCGCAACTTTTACAATTGCCCATAAAGGCGCTATATTCCCAACATCTGCTGATTTATAACTATAGTGGATAGGGGGAAAGACCTTTGACCTCGCGCAATTGAAAGTTAGAGCGCACTTGCGACACACCCTCAATTTTCAGCAGAAATTTCTGAATGAAATGATCATATGCCGAAATGTCAGATGCCACCACACGCAACAGATAATCGCTATCGCCACTGGTTGCAAAACATTCAATCACTTCAGGCTGGTTGATGATTGCATCTTCAAAATTCTGCACCAGATTGTCACTATGTTTTTCAAGGCTCACGCGGGCAAAAATCGTTTCAGGAAAACCAACTTTAGCACCAGAAACCCGTGCCTGATAATTTTTGATCACGCCTTCTTCTTCTAAAGATCTCACCCGCCGCCAACAAGCTGAGGGCGAAAGCCCAACTAAATCTGCAAGGTCTTGATTGGTCAGTCGGCCATTTTTTTGCAATTCGGTTAATATTCTGATTTCGAGGCTTTCAAGCGAGCGCATATACATAATCCGTTATTTCTTGCAGTGGATGTATAGTAAACGAAAGAATCTTGCGCGCAATCAAATACGGCCTTGATGCTGAATTATTTTGGGGCATTGACAAAATTATTAAGAAAATCATCTATATTGAACGGTTTTCCGCATCTCTCTTTGGTTATGTTTGCGGCACTTCTTCGGGTTAAGTTTGGGTCAGTTATGACCACTATCTGCCGCTACGCCATTGCGGTAGCTTCATCATATGATTGAGCATATGCACGGGGATTAACCCAATAATCACAATGAAAAGTGCTGAGATTGCCGCTTCTTCAAAAATTTCAAGGCTGGCAATTTCATAGACATGGGTGGCCAATGTATCAAAATTAAATGGCCGCAAAATAAGCGTGGCAGGCAATTCTTTCATCGCGTCGATAAACGTAAGAATAAGCGCTGTGGCCAATGCTGGGCGGATTAACGGCAAATGAATTTTGCGCAAAATGCTAATTTTATGATGGCCAAGGCTTTTGGCAGCATGGTCGTAATTATGAGGTATTTTGCCAAACCCAGTTTCGATTGCGCCGTAAGACACCGCTAAGAACCGCACCAAATAGGCAAATACAATGGCAAAAAGTGAACCCGATAACAGCATTTGCGAACTGGCACCAGCAAAGCCGATAAATTCAAGTATGGGCCCGAGGAAATTATCAAAGCTAATCAGGCTGATGAAAATTCCCAAACCCAAAATAACCCCGGGTATGGCATAGCCAACACTGGCCAGCTTCGCAATCCAACCGACTAATTTTATGTTAAAAATACGTTCGCTATAACTTAAAAATAGACCGATAATCACTGCCAATATAGCTGCGCTGCCTGAAAGCATCAGCGAGTTTCTGGCATAGCCTATAAACGCTACATAATCAGTCACATACATATATTGAGCGCCATCGCTAAGCAATTGCATAAGCGGAATGATAAAACCAAAAATAATAGGCATGAAACACATAAAGCTAACCAACAGGCCAATTTTACCAGTTATTTTTTGTGGCGTGATGGGCATTAAACGCTGCGTGGTGTGGCTATAGCTCGCGCCGCGCCGCGCCCATTTTTCGGCAATGATCAGTATGAATATAAATGCCAATAAGATCAGCGCTATTTGCGCCCCGCCGCCCAAATTACCCCGCCCTAGCCAAGTGGCATAAATGCCAACTGTCAGCGTATTCACCCCAAAAAACTCAACCGCTCCAACATCATTTAAGCATTCCATAAGTGTCAAAGTCAGCCCCACAAAAATGGCAGGACGCGCCATCGGCAGAGCGATTTTTAAAAAACTTGATGTCGCACTATGGCCTAACATGCGTGCGGCTTCTAGCATGCTGACATCTTGCTGCAAAAACGCTGCGCGTGAGGTGAGGTAGACATAGGGGTATAACACAATCGACAAGACAAATATCGCCCCGCCCATCGAGCGGATTTCGAAAAACCAATAATCGCGGGCTGATGAAAAACCGCCGACATCGCGTATGGTTGATTGAATGACGTTGGAATAATCGAATATCTCGACATAACAATAAGCGATGATATAGGTCGGCATGGCCAACGGCAAAAGCAGCAGGCGGCTGGCTAATTTACGGCCTGGAAATTCATACATAGTCACCAGCCATGCGGTGGTAACGCCAATCGATAAACTGATAATGCCCACACCCGTGATTAGAATTAATGTGTCGGAAATATAGCCACCCAGCACCGTTCTAAATAAATGTGGCCAGATGTTTTCTTCAGGATAAAAGGCGATGTTAAAAATAGTGGCAATCGGCGCTACCAAGCAGAATGCCATGAACAGAGCAGGCAAAAGCCATAGTGGGTTTATATCACGCGGCAAATGCAGTAATTTTTGTGTTTTAGTGACCCACGCCTTTTGCGTCATATTCACGCCCTTTTGCGCCATAATTGTCCAATGCGTTTAGTCGTCAAAGCCAACAATATCAACCAATTCACTCGCACGTTTACGATGCTTGGCAATGGTGGTCAAGGCCAATTTATCAGCTTTAAGCGCGCCCCAACTTTGCACCAGTTCCGAAATTTCAACCCCCACCTTAACGGGGTATTCGAAATTGGCTTCGGCATAAAGTTTTTGGGCTTTATCGGCCGATAGATATTCGATGAATTTAACCGCGTTATCTCTATTGGGTGCGCCTTTAACCACCATAACACCCGATAGATTCATATGCGACCCACGATCATCCGCATTGGGGAAAATCAGCTTAACACTATCCGCCCAATCCATCTGTTCAGGGTTTTTCTCATTGGTTTGCATCTGCCCCATATAATAGGTATTGGCCAGTGCCAAATCACACTCGCCATTATAAATGCTTTGCGCTTGGGCGCGATCATTGCCTTTGGGCGAATGTGCTAAATTGGCTTTAAGGCCTTCAAGCCAATTTTGAGCATCAGCTTCACCATGATGGGCAATCATCGAGGCGAACAGAGCCAAATTATAAGCATGTTGGCCAGAGCGAATGCAAATTTTGCCGCGCCATTTAGGATCGGCCAATTCTTCATAAGTGATGCTATCTTGCGCCACCCGTTCGCGAGATGCATAAACCACTCGTGCCCGTGTGGTGATGCCAAACCATTTGCCATCAGCATCGCGAAACTCAGCAGGAATGTTGCTGGTCAATATATCACTGTTCACTGCATCGGCCAGGTCTGCATCAACTGCATTAATTAAACGGCCAATATCAACGGTTAAAATAAGGTCGGCGCCGCTTTTGCCTTGCGCAGCTTTAACTTTTTCGACCAAGCCTTTATTGGCATAAATGCTGTTGACGATGATGCCAGTATCGGCCTCAAATTGATCGATAATTGGTTGCATTAAAAACGGTTGGCGATAAGAATAAATGTTAATTTCTTCAGCCGCAATTGCCGCTTGCGGAGCAATCATTGCCAGCAGTGAGGTCAGGCATAAAAGTGATTTAGCTAAGGTTTTTTTCATATCAATACTTTTCTAATAATCAATATCATTGTCTTGACAATTGATCAATTAAAAGTCAAGTCACGAATGTGTTGATTTGCCTAGCTTAGAATGTCTCTAATTTTTATGCGCACCGTTTCGGCAATTTTGGCATAGTATAACTTGCATAAACTCGTTATATTTGAGTTACTTATGTAGATTTTACACCTTGTATTAGAACCATTACAATCTACATAAATATGCACAGCACCATCGTCGCAGGCCGTAATAAATTTTGCGTTTAAACATTGGTGAATGAGCAAAATAGCCTTTTGTTCTTTGAGGAAATAAGCCAAATAATAAAAGCTCACTTGGGTATAATCTCGGTGAACAAGCGGCACATTATTATCAATCAATTCATCCCACCACGAAATAAAGCATTTAATCGGCAAAAGCCAACGGTTATTCTGCACATTATAAGGGAAGAAAGCGACCAACTCCTCGCTATCATCATGTAGGTTAAACAACGCAAAAACTTGCACATTCATTCCATCAGTTTTGCAGTCGCCATTTAGCAGGTCGAGTGCTTTTTGTGGCTTATAATAGGCATTTTGCCACTCGCAATTTTGGCATAATTTTTCGATATCCGCAGCATACTGATCGTAAAATTCGCGCAATAAGTATTGTTTTTGAATGATGTTTTGATTTGCGTGCATAATTTGATCCTTATTGCGGTCAATATGCATAAAAAGCCTCAAAATATAGTTAAGCTTTGCCAAATCAGCTGCCACTACATATAAGAACCGTCTGCGCAAGGGGAGACAGGCATGGCAACTTTAGGCATAGATTTTGGCACTTCCAATTCGGCGGCTGCCACCCTAGTTGATGGTAAAATAAAGCGCATTCAGGTCGAACCAGACAATGACACATTGCCGACATCGGTGTTTTTTGATTTTGATGACCAGCGGGTGCAATTCGGCTCAACTGCCAATCAAAATCTGCTAAATGGTGTTGATGGCCGTTATATGCGTGCGCTTAAAAGCGTGTTGGGCACTAGCTTAATGGCCGAAAAACGCATGATTATCGGTAAGCATTTTGATTTTTATGACATTATTGCCGAATTTTTAAGCGCTCTAAAGCGCTCTGCCGAGCAAAGCGAAGGCGTAAGTTTTGACCATGCCCTCTCTGGTCGTCCTGTTTATTTTCACTCTGCTGATGCTGTCCGCAATGAGAAAGCCGAGCAAGATTTGCGTGAATGCTATAACCGCGCAGGCTTTAAAAGCGTTGAATTTATGTTTGAGCCAGAGGCGGCGGCATTGGCCGCAGCTACAGATAACCAGACGGATGGATTGGGATTAATTGTTGATATAGGCGGTGGTACATCGGATTATTGTTTGTTTGAAACAGGCAAGGAAATCAACATTCTAGCCTCGCACGGGGTGCGCTTAGGTGGCACGAATTTTGATAAAATTTTAAATTTGGAATATTTTATGCCGCTGCTTGGCAAAGGCGCACAGCTAAAGAAAATAATGAGTGAAGGCGTGGTCACCGCGCCAAATTCAATCTTTCACGATTTAGCCACATGGGAGAAAATTCCTTTCTGCTATACGCCTGAACTTAAAAACACCGTGCGCGATATACAGCGCCAAGCCTTCGAGCCTAAACTGTTTGCCCGATTGACCCGATTGATTGCCGACAGGGCAGGGCATGAGCTAGCATTTTTGGCCGAAACAGCCAAAATCACCGCCAACCAAACCGAGCAAGGCGCTGCCAAAATAGCCCTCGATTTAATTGATGACGGGCTTTATGTCGGCATCAACCAAGCCGATCTAGCGCGGATTATGAGCGAACTTTGCCAAATAATCGACCAAAGCGTCCATGACACATTGCACAAAGCAAGCTGCAAACCTGAACAGGTCAGCGAAATAATTTATGTCGGCGGCTCAAGCCAAATGCACATGGTACAAGCCGTTCTACGCAATATATTCCCCCACGCAAAATTCAGATTATCCAGCGTTTTCACCGCCGTAGTTGATGGGCTTGCATTGGCAACTGGCTAGCACAAAAAATCACTCCGACCATCAGCATAGCCCGTTAAAATCCTTCATGGATAAAAAAGCCCGAAGCCTTCAGGCTGAGGCAAGCGCGACCGCGCGTCGCCGTTAGGCGTGGCAAGAGAGCGGAGCGAATGCACGCTAGTGCCACTAGCCTACCGATAGGTGGGCGAAAAAGAGAGGCAAAGCCGAACGAAAAAATGAGACTTCCAGAGCCTCAAAAAGGTAAAAAGGCCCGAAGCCTTCAGGGTGAGGCAAGCGCGACTGCGCGTCGCCGTTAGGCGTGGCAAGAGAGCGGAGCGAACGCACGCAGTGCTTATAGAGAGGCAAAGCCGAACGAAAAAATGAGACTTCCCGAGCTTAGGCAGGAGCGCTACCCAATGGGCTGACGCAAGCACTCACAGCGGCAAAGCATAAAATCATTGACAAAAGCAACTAAATATATGACTTTAGCAAAAATATCCATTTTGGAGACATTATGCCCACAGTCAACGATCAACAAATTGAACAAATTCGCCAATTTAACCGCTTCTACACCCGTCTTATGGGTTTGCTCAATGAAGGCCTGTTTAAAAGCCAGTATAATCTAATGGAAGCCCGCATCATATATGAGTTAGGCGAAGTGGATCATCTAGTCGCCAGCCAATTGGGGCAAATGTTAAGCGTTGATGCAGGCTATCTCAGCCGTGTGCTCAATAAATTAACCAAAGCCGGCATTATAACCCGCACGCCAAACTCTCAAGACAAACGCCAATCTCTATTGTCACTCAGTACCACAGGCGAAGCCGCGCGTATTGACTTGCGTCAACGCTCCATCGAGCAAACTGGCCAGCTATATAATGACATCAACCCCGCCCAGTCCAGCGAACTAGTGGCGGCAATGGCAAAAATTCAACACATCATCGCCCCCGCAGAAAAAACCCAAAAACCCTATATATTACGCGAGCCAGAAGTTGGTGATTTGGCTTATATCGCCCATCGTCAAAGCGTGCTTTATGATTTGGAATATGGTTTTGGCAATGGCTATGAGGCAGTGGTTAGCCAAGTGGTCGCGGATTATATTAATGATTATGACGGCACGATGGAAAAATGCTGGATTGTCGAATGTGACGAAAAAATCATCGGCTCTATCTTCTGTGTCAATGGCGGAGAGGGCGTGGCGAAGTTACGGCTGCTTTATGTAGACCCGATGGCGCGCGGCATGGGTTTAGGCAGCAGTTTAATTGAACAAGTGATAAAATTTGCCCGCCATAAAAAATACCAAAAAATAGAATTTTGGACGGTCGATTGCCTCGATGCGGCTTTGCACCTCTATAAAAAGGCGGGTTTTGAGCATATCAGCAGCCAGCCCTATGCAGATTTTGGCAGTCATTTAAATGCGGGCAAAGGCATAAACCGTCAAGATTGGCAGATGATTTTATAGCCGCCGAACAAGATATTAACATCTGTTAACGAAATTTAAAACTGTCACAAAACCATCATCTACCTGTCATATAATTTTCTTATGTCTCAATCTGTAAACCAAAATCAGATTGTTATATTGAGGAATAGATAATGAAAAAATTTCGCAACTTAGGCCTAATTATTGGCCTTACATCAGCTTTATTGGCCAGCACCACTTATACAGGTGTGGCCGCAGATAAAACTCAGGATATTTGGTATGTAAATGGCCAAAAAACCTTGCAGCAAAAATTAGCCCAACAGGTAAATACCAACCAAGCCAAAAACGTAATTGTGTTTGTGGCCGATGGCAATGGCGTAAACTCCAATGCTGCCCTTCGTATTTATGACGGCCAGAAAAAAGGCATGAGCGGCGAAGATAATGTTCTGAGCTACGAAGCTTTGCCCAACTTAGCTTTGGTGAAAACGTATAATACCGATGCCCAAACCCCTGACAGTGCGGGCACAATGTCTGCCATTGTCACAGGTGTGAAAACCAAACAAGGCGTATTGAGCATTGATGACAGTGCAGGGCGCGGCGATTGTAAAGCTGCCCTTGGCGCCGCCGTCACCACATTTGCCGAATTGGCAGAAGACGCTGGCATGTCAACTGGCATCGTATCAACCGCCCGCATCACTCACGCCACACCAGCTGCCGTATATGCCCATAGTGCTGACCGTAACTGGGAAGATGACAGCAGTGTTGCAGAAGGCTGCGAAGACATTGCCTCACAACTTTTAAGCTTTGCTCATGGTGATGGCATCGACGTTGTATTTGGTGGTGGCCGCCGTCACTTTATCACCAAACAAACTGTAGATGGTGAAGGCAAAAACGGCAAACGTACAGATGGTCGAGATCTAACGGCTGAATGGACAAGCAAATCTAACAATCATCAATATGTTTGGAACCAAGCAGGTTTTGATAAAATTGACTTAGCTTCAACCCCTAAAGTGCTTGGCTTGTTCAACTCATCACATATGGAATATGAAGCTGACCGCGCCAACGACAAAGGCGGTGAACCTTCATTGGCCGAAATGACCACCAAAGCCATTGACTTGCTTTCACAAAATGAAAATGGTTATTTCCTCGCCATCGAATCTGGCCGTGTAGACCATGCTCATCATGCTGGCAATGCCGCCCGTGCGCTTGAAGATGGCGCTGCCTTTAATCGTGCTGTAGCAGCGGCATTGGCAAAAGTAGATCTGTCAGACACATTGGTCATCGTAACGGCTGACCATGCGCATACGCTCACATTGTCTGGCTACGCAAAATTAGGTAACCCAATTTTAGGCCTATCATTGGGCAAAGATGGCACACCTAACCTTGCAAAAGATGGCAAGCCTTACACAGTGCTTAATTACACAAATGGCCCTGGTGGCGTGTTTAATGAAGATGGCACAGTGGCAACGCGTGAAGACTTAACCAATGTCGATACAACACATCTTGATTACATCCAACAGGCGTTAATTCCATTGAGTTCAGAAACCCATTCTGGTTCTGACGTGGCAGTTTATGCGGCTGGTCCTTGGTCACATTTGTTAAATGGCACAATTGAGCAAAACTTTATCTACCACGTGATCGATCATGCAACAGCCATGAGCGACAAATAACCCAAACCGAAATGAGCTGCAAGTAAGAGCCGCTCATTTTGTTTTTAAGTACCAAAACATTAAAGACTGAAGGGAGATGATTATGGTGAAAATATTCTATCACAAAGTGGTCATCTCCACCTTGTTATTGTTATTGCTGGCATACAGCAGCGCAGCAGCGCAAGCCCAAGACAAACCACTTTATTTTGCCGAATTATATAAACAACATATGCAATTTAGCGACAAAGCCAAGCAGCTCAATGGCCTACAAGTGCGTTTCTATGGCTATATGGCGCCGCCGCTTAAGGTTGAGAGTGATTTTTTTGTACTGACTAAAACGCCACTTTCGGTCTGTCCATTTTGTGAATCAGAGGCCGATTGGCCTGATGATCTTATATTTGTAACCGGCGATCATCCGTTTAGAATCATCGCCTATAACCGCAGAATTGTGGTTTCTGGCGTGCTGGATTTAGGCACACAAAGCCACCAAGAAACCGGCTTTGTGAGCCGTGTGCGCATATTAGATGCGCATTACGATATGAATTAAAATCAAGATATATAGGAGATGGTAATGAGTAAGTCACTTGAAATTCAAAATTTAAAAATCAATACATTTGGCATTAACGGCCAAACAATTTTAGACGTCCCGTATTTTAATCTCGAAGGTGAACGTGAATTGGTTATTTCTGGCGCATCTGGCTCGGGCAAAACCACTTTTCTTTATGCCATTGCAGGCTTGTTTCTAAAGCTGAATGGCAAAGTAAGCTGGGACAGAAGCAACCTATATAATTTGGCTTCGGTTGAACGGGATAAATGGCGTAGCCAAAATTTGGGCATGATATTTCAAAATTTTCAATTGCTTGATGAATTGTCAGTATTGGATAATATTTTGGTACCAACAGGTTTTGATAGTTTTTTCTGCCCTAAAGATATGATTTATAAAGCCGAAAAATTGGCTGATGAATTCTCCATCTCCATTCATAACAGCACCATTGCCCATATGTCACGTGGCGAAAAGCAACGCATCGCATTGGCACGGGCGCTGATTAAAGACGCACCGATTATTTTGGCTGATGAACCCACTGCCAGTTTAGATGAGGCCAATGCCCGTAATATATTGGAGCATTTACGCAAGATAAGTGCAGAGGGCGATAAAACCCTGATCATCGTCAGCCATGACCCCGCGGTTATGGAACAGATTGACAATAAATTGCTGTTAGAACATGGCAAAATAATAAAAAACACTCTACCCACCATCCCCAATGTAGGCGCAGCTTAATATGAACCCTTCTTTATTGATTAAAGCCAGTTTTAGGCGGTATAAATATATCTCTTTAGCCTTTGTTATCTTGATTGCGGTGGCCGCCGCATTTAGCATCATTATATCGATACAAGAAAGATTAATGCGCCAAAGCAGTGCGGCGGTGACCAATCAATTTGATGTCATCATCGGTGCCAGTGGCAGTAAAGCCGACTTATTATTAGCCACCGCATTTTTGCAATCTAAATCGCTGAATCTCATCCCAACCGAACAAATGATCAATATTTTAGCCGAGGATGGCTTAGATTTTGCCGCCCCCATCGCGTTTGGCGATAGTTATAAATCATCGCCAATCATCGGCACCATTGCGCCGTTTATCTGGCACCTATCAAAAGACAAATTGATGGAGGGCGAGGTTTTTACCACCCACGAACATGCAGTGATTGGTGCCAATGTGAAGCTAAAAATCGGGGATGTGATCACCCCAACCCATGGTGAAGCGATGCCAGAAGATGAGCATCATGACGAGGATGAGCATCATGACGAGGATGAGCATCACGATGAGGATGAGCATCACGATGAGGATGAACATCACGATGAAGATGAAGTAGGGCACAATCATCAACATATTGGCAGCGAGCTAACCATTGTCGGGCGCATGCAACCCACCGCCACCGCGTGGGACAATGCCATCATCATCCCCATAGAAATGATGTGGGAAATACACGGTCTTGCCAATGGTCATAGTGACGCCAATGAAGAAAATATTGGCCTGCCATTTGACAATGAATATTTAAGCGAAGCCTCTGTGATGGTGCTAAAACCCAAAAGCATAGCCGCTGCTTACAGCCTGCGCAGTGAATATGACGAGCATCAAACCACCGCTTTTTTCCCAGCTGAGATTATGGCCGAATTTTATATGTTAATGGGTGATGCCAGACAGATATTGACTTTAATGGGTTATATTGTCGAGGCTTTGGTCATCATATCCATCTTAATTGGCATATCGATTATGTTTCAATTATTTGGCCGCCAATTTGCCATTTTGCGGGCTTTGGGTGCGCCGCGATTGTATATTTATTTGGCAATTTGGGGTTATATTATGAGCATTGTGGTGGTTGGCATTTTAAGCGGCCTATTGCTGGCTTATGGCACGTCATTTTTCATCAATAATTACATCCAAAGTCGGGTGAATATCAGCATTGTCACCAGCCTCTCAGCGGCCGAAATTTGGATGATGCTAATGGCGCTCATCATCGCCGGTATATTGGCGTTTTTTGCGCCTTTGGCGATGATGCAGCAATCCATAACCAAGCAATTGGCACGAGGTTAATTTAAGCTGAAGAAGGGAACTTCTTCAACTTATACTTATATCATTCAGCGGCTTTCAACATAAACATATGCGAGCGTTTCATATCAAATGTCGCATTGCGCAATGGCACATGCTGTAAATAAGCATCATCAGAAAAAATGTTTTTAAACGTATTTTCAGGATTGCTAACAGACCAAACATTGACCAATTGTGGTTCAATATCGCCATAAAGGGTCAGATTGTGAACCTGTTGGTGCAGCTCGAAGCCTGCAAAGCTGGCATGGGCATCAGCATATTGCCATGCTTTTTGGGCACGGGGGAGCCGAGCTTAACAAGGCTCTCCGAACCTAAGCCCGACCCAAAGTTTGAATTATGGTTGCTAACTCATAAAGATGTGCGCACCAATATGCGCATTCGGGTGTTTTCAGATTTCATCATCAGCGCGATAAAGAGTGAGCGCAGCCGATTGACTGGGCAAATATGACATCACAAACCAATAAATGGCAATAAACATTTGAGGCTTTGCCCATCGACAATATGATGCGCGTGTTTTTTGGCCAGCTCATTGGCATTAAACGCCACAGCTTTGCCAACCACATTAAACAATGGCACATCAGTGGCGCTGTCACCAACCGCCATCACCTGTTCAAGCTCGATATCATTCTCAAGTGCATATTTTTGCACAAAGGTAATTTTATTATATTCACTAAAATAGCCGGTCAATTCACCACTATAGATTTGGTTCTGTTCCGCCAAATCGACCCCAGAAAAAACCTCAACATTTAGTTTTTTGGCAATCGGCTTGATCAACGCCCGATAACCAACCGAGCAGATGATGACCTGAATGCCTGTGCTTTTAATATGCTCAATCACCTCTAAGCAATCATCAATCAGCACCAAATCATCCATCTTGGCGGCAATGTCATCATGAGATAGATCTTTAAAAAACACCGCACTGGCATCGGCGAATTGATGGGTGGTGATCCTTCCAGCAATAAATTCACGCTCAAGCTGTTTAACCTGATCGACAACATTATGCTGATGCGAAAAATGCACCATCGCACTTTCATGCTTGGTCAATGTCAAATCAAAATCAAACGAGATGAGTTTAATCTCACTCATATTCATTCGCTCAATGCTAATTTGCGAATCTCAGCAAAGCTTTGGCGGCGCATGATTTTACCATTTAGATAAACCGTTTCAAGTAAGTTTTTCTTGTCGCCCAAGCTTTTTTCACTAATCGTCAAACAGCTCTTGCCCGATTTTATCACTGCAAACCGCCCGCGTTTGGATTGTTTATGATGGTCAGTAATCGGGTCTTTGTAAATATCATACCACACGCCTTCAATTTTGGCGGCAGAGACTTTCATGGCAAATTGAAAACTATCGCGATCAACTTTTTGCAGCAATTCTGCCCCCATGCCAAACGCCAAATTATCGGTGCTGATGCCCAATTGCATCAAGCGCTCTAATATCAGCGTGATGACCTCAGCTGACACGCCATCGCCCTGAATCACCCGTATATAATCGGGCAGTAATTTATAGCCTTTTTTGTTGACACTATGGCCAAATTTTTCCATCAACTTCACAATGGTTTCGGTCACAATCTCAATCGGGTCACCACTATCGGGGCGGATGACAATGGTGCCGCCACTTTTAATGACTTTATCTTTAAGCTCTTCACCCCAAATTTGGTCAAGCGCATGCCACAGATTATAGCTATCGCTAACCACCGCCACCGCAGCGCCATCTTTGGCAAATTGGTCAATCATATTCTCATAAGCTTCTTTTTCGGCCCCGCGCCCCCACGAGGTGATGGTGCTATGCTCAGCCGCAGGAATAGAAAACCCCGCCATGTCAATGTCATAATATTTACGGCCATAGACCAGGCTAGCCATGGTGTCACTGCCCGAAAAGTTGACCAAATGTGCCAAGCCACCAATCGCTGCCGATTCTAGCGAGCTAGCACCACGCGCGCCAAAATCGTGTAATTTAAACGGTAATCCATCTAAATTGTCGGCGGTGAGCTCTAGGTATTTTTTGATGTCCTGATACATGTAATGGCTGCGGGTGGCCACTGTGGTTGGGTACCAAATGGCGCGCAGTAGGGATGTCTCAATATAGCTGGTCAGCCAAAAGCATTTAGGATCAGTATTTTTAACCTGCACCATCACATTGCGGAATGGAAAAAATGAGCCTTCTTTAAGCGCCTGAATTTCGAGCGGCAAATAGCCATCATGCTCATCCAATATATATTGCCAACCTTCACGATTAAACGGCAGACCATGCGCGGTGATAATGTCATCCGCCTCATCAATATCAGCTTGAGTAATCGGGTTGGTTAAATATTCCTCAACATACATTTGCAGGCCAAAAAATAACACTTTAGGATGATTGCCCCCCCTGGATTCTATATAACTTGAGACGATTTCAGTATCAGGTGGATATTGTTTATAATGTGAAGTTTTATAACTATCGGCCGCTAAAATAAAATTAAGTTTCATGTCGAACCTCGAATTGTTCAGTGAATATAAAGTTTTATGCGGTTTAAGCTCAAAACTGTCAAGAAAATTAGTTACAAAGCAAGCATTCGTATTCATTTCTTCTTAATGATAGAATTGATAGTGACTTGAATATAATTGATAAAAGGCAGATTATACATGCGGATAATATGGGGGAATAGATCTAACGTTTGATTAGGCGTAATATAATGCATAAATTTGTAAGAATATTAGTGATTGCGCTGGCCTGCGGCTTTGGGCAAAATGCTTACGCCACTTGGAGTCGGCCAGAAAAATTGACAGATCAAGTCGCAATTGAAACGCTTAAAAATGTGCGTAACCTATTTTTCGTCACCAAAGGCAAGGTAATAACTTGTTTAAAAAATGGCCGCTCTGATCGAGATTGTTTTTGCGAAAACAAAAAAAATTACATTTATTTAAATAAGCTAGCTGATCAGATGTTTGAAAAATATCCGAGTTGGGATACCGCACTCGAATTGCGTTATATTGAAGGCAAAACCGTTAAATCCATCATGCCACAGGAATTAAAACGCCAAATGAAATTTAAAGAAAATTGCTTGTCATATATTTTTCTTTAGGTTTGGAAATGTCAGCGTTGACCGCGTGCCACCCAAAGGCCAACCGGCTTGAGATTGCGATGAGCGGCAGAACATTGCGGATAAAACCAAAATCTATTTAATCGAGACTAAACGGCCTGTGATATATAAGAACAGAGCAATTTATCAGCATTAAACAATTTAGCTTCAAATTTTTGCCCAACTTTGATCATGCCAACACCAGCTGGAGTGCCTGTCATCACAATGTCACCATCTTCAAGCGTTAAGAATTTTTTGAGTTCAGACAAAATCACATCAGGTTTGTAAATCATTAATTCAACATTGCCAGTTTGAATGTTTTTATCATCAATATCTAGGCTGAAATTCAAATCATCGACCACACCATCAAACGCCACAAAATCGCTAAACACCGCCGAGCCATCAAAGGCTTTGCTGCGCTCCCACGGCAGGCCTTGCGCCTTTAGTTTGGATTGTAAGGCGCGTTTTGTCAGGTCCAACCCCACCGCTACGGCAGCATATTTTCCGTCATTGATCAAAAAACACAGTTCGGCCTCAAAATGTAACGGCTCAATATGCACCGCGTTCAAAACTTCAGTAATCGCCGAATTGGGCTTGATAAACACCGTCATGTCATCGGGGGTTTCGCTGTTTAATTCTTTGATGTGATCGACATAATTACGCCCAATACAGATGATTTTAGATGGCGTGATCGCCACCCCTGCTAAACTAATCTGGTTCATTTTATCTCCGTTGATTGAATATAGAGTTTGCACCGTTTGCGGATGTCGCGAAAGACATTATTCTTTATCTGCTTATCTCTAAAGCCAGAGCCTTCCAGGGTCAACTTTCCATGTTTATGCTCAATGATGAGTTTTTGGTTCCAAAATGATTGTTTGATTGCAATGACATCGCTAAATTTAACTTCAACAATTTGGCGGCTGGCAAGATGTTTAGGGGCAGATATAACCTCATCGGTGAGTTTAATAAAACGGCTACTTCTATAATATAAATGCCAAAACCACGCGGCGATGCCAACAGAAGTCAAAAAAACCAGTAACGGCAGGAGGTTAGAGAAAATTGAATCATTGAGTAAAATATCGGGGCGATTTTGTGCCGCCATACCAAGATTTTTGTTGCCATTAGATAAATAACTGACAATGTTAATGCCTATCAAAATAGGTGATATAAACCATAGACTCGGATTGTAACGAAAAACATCTGACCCGTATAAATCTTTCATCTAGTCTCCAAAATCAATTCAAATATAGACATATAGTATGGGATGGCAAGTCACAATGTCAAAAGTAAATTAGCTCATTTGACACGAACCATTAAATTTTTTTGCAGCACCGATAATTCGTTAAAATACTTGAACCTCCTGTAAAATAGCCATGAATTGGACTGGTTAGATTTAATTTAATTGGTATTGATAATTTGTCTGTAGTTTTATTTAATTTAGATTAAAGACTTAGTTATATACCTTTGTAGAAGTCTAGTTGTTTAATAGAATGTTAAGTATATTCATACATTTTGAATGAGTTCATCAGAATAAGTCATTGTTTTTAGGTTTGTCTTCGTGAACGCACAATGGGGGTTGTGACATTAGGACAGGGGTAATTATGTATCGAGCGATACTTGAAAATATGAAAATCAATACACGCATGTATTTAGCGTTAGCCATACCAGTTATGGTATTGTTGGTATTGGCGGGTGATGTCTTCTATCAAATATATTCAAAGACGACATTAATGGATAAAATCAATAAGCTTGAGCATTTCTCACCTTATATGACAAATATGATTGATGAATTGCAAGTTGAACGCGATGACACGATTGCGGTGCTTGCCCATCAAGACGATGCGGCGGCGGTCAGAGAGCTTGATCATCAACGCACATTAACCGACGAGCGATTAACGGCGTTTGAAAAAGAATTTAAGTCCATTGATTGGTCAGTTTATGGACAAGATTATTTGCATCAAATAGAGCAGATAGAACATCATTTGGTTGGATTACGGGGCTTTAGGCTACGTGTCGATGCGGGGCAAGAGACAATTGATAAAGCTTTTTCCGAATATGAAAGCATCATCACAGAATTACTTGATGGCGTGAAATTTATGGGTCATTTGAGCGAAGACACTCATTTAACCAATAAAATTAATGCCTTTACGAGTTTCTTGGAAATGAAAGAATTTGCCGGTATTGAACGTGCTTTGGGCACAACTGGTTTTATATTGGGTAAGTTTGATGCAGCAACGCATAAAGGCCTTATGACCATGATTGATAAACAGGAGGTTTATTATGATGTGTTTAAACATTCCGCCGACCCAACGCAAATTGCCTATGTAGAAGAAAAGTTAAACCACCCAGTATTCGAAAACATAGCTCATTATCGCGACATGGCGGTGAATAGCATCTATAAATCGACAGATGGCGTTCATGCCATTCACGAAATGGAGGCTAACACCCTTGCTGAATGGAATCAGTTTAGTATGGATAAAAGTGAGATTTATAAAAACATTGAAGATTATTTGTCTGATGATATTGCGCATTATACTGAAAGTCATGCCGATGCTTTGCACTTCCAGCTTTATCTAATTGGTGGCCTCATATTGGCTTCATTGGTTGTGGTATTCTGGTTTGGTTGGGTAATTGCTAAATCCATAGTCAATCCAATTCGTACAATCACCAAGTATATGGGTCTTTTGGCAGATGATGATTTAGAAGCCAATCTTGATCTAGATCAAGATCGTAAAGACGAAGTCGGCGATATGGTCAAATCTTTAGTGGTGTTTAAAACCAATGCTACAGAACGCAGAATTGCCAGTCAGGTACGCGAAGCTTCGAACGCAACTGAATTGGCCAAAGCCGAGCAAGTTACAAGCTTAATTGAAGGTTTTGAAACCTCCTCTAGTCAAACCATTACCACCGTAAGAAGTGCCTCAGACGGTTTGCAAGTGGCATCAACTGGGTTGACCAATTCAGCTGCTGATATGAAAAAACAAAGTGGCAGCGTCGCCAGTAATGTAGAGACCACATCGCACAATATTAATAGCGTGGCATCTGCAGCCGAAGAAATGGTCGCGTCGATTGGTGAGATTTCGGAACAGGCGGCACGTTCAACCGATATGGCCGATACCGCCAAAGCCAAAACCCAAAATACGGTTGAAATTATTGAAACCTTATCGGCCAGCGCGACAGGCATTCAGCAAGTTGTGCGCCTGATCGAAGAAATAGCCGAGCAAACCAACCTTTTGGCATTGAACGCCACCATCGAAGCCGCACGGGCAGGTGATGCGGGGCGCGGCTTTGCGGTTGTGGCTAATGAGGTAAAATCTTTAGCCAACCAAACAGGCAAAGCAACAGAAGAAATTGCCCAGCAAATCGCCGCCATTCAGGAAGATTCGCGCAACGCCTCAGCTGCCATTGAAGAAGTCGATGGATTGATCGCTAGCCTATCAGAAGTGTCTGTTGGTGTAGCAACCGCGGTTGAAGAGCAAAGTACCGTGATGAACGAGATTGCCAGCAACATCGCCACTGTAGCGCAATTGTCGATCGAAAGCTCCCAAGCCATGAAAGTGGTCGATGGATCAGTCGATCAAACTGAAAATATTTCATCCGAAGTGGGGGGATATGCTGCAGATTTAAAAGTTCAGCTAGAGAATTTAGAAGGTAATATTTCGGTATTCCTAAAGGATGTACAATCTGCCTAGTGGTTAATACATATTTTAAGATATAAGGAAAGTCATTCCCTCGGGATGGCTTTTTTTATTGTCCAATAGATTTAATATACTTGCATTGTATTTAGCTACACTATTGAATACTTGATCAATTTTGAATTCGCATATATTGCAGAAATTTGTGTTTATTCTTAACTAGCTATTAAGCATATTTCGGCACTTTAACTATAAATAGTTTAGATCTTTACTGTGAAGTCCTACCAGTTTTCAAATTTGTTAAATAAAGAGGATGTCCCCACAATGCGCTTTTTGTATAAATTGAAGCTTCGCCAAATGATTATAATACTGGTCTTGGTGCCAGTTATTGCCATGTCATATTTTGCCAGCCAGCAGGTTATTAAGGAAGTGAAAAGTAATAACGCCATGGTGGAGTTAGCAGGGTTTATAACCCTTTCAGTTAATTTAAGCAATTTGGTGCATGAGCAACAAAAAGAGCGTGGCGCCACCGCAGTGTTTTTAGGCAGTAAAGGCAAAGAATTTGCTGATGGCATGGCAGCACAACGCCTTGAAACCAATAAAATGAGAGTGAAATTAGATGAGTATTTGGCGCAATTTGACGCCGAAACGCAAAGTGAGACTTTTAGATCCGATCTAAACGCATTGGTTGCAGAAACCAGTAAATTGGATGCTTTACGCGTGCAAGTTGATAGCCTATCTATCCCTCTTGGTAATGCCATCGCCTATTTCACAAATTTGAATGCTCAGAATATTAAATTTATCGATTATATTGGCAATCAAAGTGTTGATGCGCAAATTACTTCGCGTTTTATTGGCTATACGAGCTTTTTGCAAAGTAAAGAGCGGGCAGGCATTGAACGGGCTGTCGCTTCGGGGCAAGTGGCAAGTGGTAAATTTAGCGACAAAACTTTTGCCAAATTTAAGCGCTTAATCATTGTCCAAGACATATATAATCGGGTATTCTTAACCCAAGCCACGCCCCCGCAAATCGATTTATTTAACCAAACCATGGCGTCTCCAACTGTTCAAACGGTGCAAGGAATGCGTGATGTTATTTTGGCGGGTGGTTTAACTGGCGAATTTAATGGCCTAACAGGCGAAAAATGGTTTACCGCCATTACCAAGAAGATTAATCTGCTAAAAGCCATTGAAAATAACTTATCGGAAAGTCTGTTGCTAGCCATTGATGATTTGGAAGTTAAATCGGCAACAAATATGTGGGTTGCAGGCGGCGCTACTTTATTTTGTTTGTTTTTGGTGGCTTGGTTATCATTTGCCTTTATAAGAACCATCAACAAGTCGTTCGCGCTGATTATTTCGCGTATGGACGCGCTAGCGCAGGGCGATTTAAATGTAAAATTGCCAGAAGTTACTAATAATGAGATTGGCCAAATGCTGAAATCAGTCCATATATTTAAAGACAGCGCCATAGAAAAACAACAGCTAGAACAAAACCAAGAAAAAGACAAGCACCAAGCAGAACTTGATAAGCGTGAAATGATGAACCAATTGGCAGATAATTTTGATGCCAATTTAGGTAGCATTGTTGAAACTGTGGCGCAGGCCTCGAAAAATCTCGAAATCACAGCTGAATCAATGGCTAATATTTCCAAAGCGACCAGCGAAAATGCTGAAAATGTGTTTTCTGCTTCGGACATTGCAAACAGCAATGTACAATCGGTTGCCGCGGCGAGTGAAGAAATGAGCCAATCGATTGTTGAGATTAACAACCATGTTTCTTCGGCCTCGCAAGCTTCCAAAGATGCAGTGACCGAAGTGAATAAAACCAGCCAAGAAATGAAATTATTGGCTGAAACGGTCGAAAAGATTGGTGGCGTGGTGTCGCTGATTTCAACCATTGCCGAACAGACAAATCTTTTGGCGTTAAATGCAACAATTGAATCAGCGCGCGCCGGTGAAGCAGGCCGAGGCTTTGCGGTCGTGGCATCCGAAGTGAAGGATTTAGCGAGCAAAACATCGGCAGCCACTGAAGAGATTTCTTTGCATATTAATGACATTGAACGTGTGGCAAACCAAGCTATATTATCGATGACAGGAATAGAGAATGCCATTGGCAAGGTGGAAGAAATTTCAGAGACCATTAATGAGGCGATGCTTGAGCAAAGCAAAGCCACAGCCGAAATAAGTGAAAATGCCCAGAAAGCCGCAAACGGCACCCATGAAGTGTCACAGAATATTTCAGAAGTGACGGATGCATCTGGGCGCGCGAATTCAGCATCGCAAGAGGTAATGACATCCGCAAAAGAGCTAATTAGCCAGTCTGGCTTGTTGAAATCGGAAGTGAAGAAGTTCACAGAAAAAGTAAGAATATCAGGTTAGTATACTTATGTGGATGAAATAACTAGGGTGTGGACTCAATTGCACCAGCATTTGAATGCATAGATATAGAGCATGTTCAGGAAGTTCTGTCCGTGTTTTTCGAAGCGTGTTGCAAGTCGT
>NVUH01000033.1 GCA_002401855.1 Hyphomicrobiales bacterium | reverse complement strand
GAATATTGCTTACGAGTGGCGCGGCGGATGTCCTTGATGATCTTCTCGCCTTTGGTGCGCTTGGTTGTTAGTTTTGCTTTCATCTTCACTCCTTGAGTGGGTAACGATGAACCAAAACCCTATCTTATGCAACTACATCAATCTGTTCCATAGAAGCTGACAATTTATAGCTAAATACCGATATAATGTTACTGCTAAAGGAAAAAAACCTCACGTTGCATGGCTTGCGTAACGTAAGTCAGCAACCGAAAAGCTATACGAAGCAGATTGTAATAAAAAAGAGATAGCGGCTATTACTCGAATGTCATACGAAACTATAAATCATTATCTTGCATATTTCGATCATACAAAATTAGCACAAAACGCTATCGATAAGTGGCGAAAAAATGATGAAAAATGATAGTCAATGAGAACAAAAATAGTCCAAATTGGACAACCTTGGCGTAGATTGGGCAACCTTACCACAGCAGTAAAGATTAAATTTTTGTCGCAATTATTTGATATATATAAGATAAAATGGTCGGAACGATAGGATTTGAACCTACGACCCCTTGACCCCCAGAACCTGTTTATTCTCTGTAACCCGCAGAAAACCTCAATAAAAGTTGTCCAATATTACCCCAAATAAGCATGAACAAACCCAGAATACACCACACTATTGGACAACCTTTTAAAAACCAATAATTAGAACCGTATAGCTCTAAGTATTTGATCTCGTAATGCCGCTAAGAAATAGGTTTGATAGAATGTTACTGGCGTTTCAAAATCAAACTGAAAATGTCATTGAGTTAGGGATTCTAACCGATTTTTAAATCAATTAAATCAATGTGTATGTTTTTAAAATGGCGAATGAGGAGGGTTTGGAATTCCTATTAATATCTTTATATTTCAATAGATTATGGGATAATTCGCTAAAACCTATGTAACTATTTATGTAGTAAACTATGTAACAAAATTAGCATTTTTCAAATTACCTATTTTAAGATTTAACGTTTGACTATTCAGGACTTTAAAATGGTCTGTCCAATGATCGATCGGATGGGTGAGAATGCCAATTATTTGATTTATAGGACTAATTTGATTTAAAGAAATCTCATGGTTCCTATATGGCTCATGTATTTTTCTGATATGTCAAAAAATCTCACAGAACAACTGAAAATACTACTCATTAATCTTGAGGTATGAATAGCCTCGGTCCGTGATCTGAACCACGGCATCGCGTTTAAATTTTTCTGTGTAATGACTGTTGGACATACGCACTCTCCTTGCTTCCATTGTAGCCTGCAAGGTGTCTACTAATCTAGGGGCGTTTCACGCATAGGCTTGCGGTCATTTGTAGTGGTGAAATAATATTAACGACGTTACCAAGCAATTCTGTGCAAAATTTAGCTAGGCGACCAGAAACACTAAACCTAAAAATTATATGTTTAGTTGGATTTTAACAAATTAACACGGCTCATTTTCACCCGAACTCCTACACCTAAATAGGCATGGGGGCTTGGGCAAAGTTCGTCTTTATTCTTTTGTTTCAAAAACTGCATTGCGTTTCCATGGGAACATGGCATTGGGCAATTGTATATTGCGATCGACATAATTGTGAAAATGCACCGTGAGGTTGGTTTCATCGGCGATGATGACGGCAAATTGTGCAGGGCCTTCATAGCAAGGTTGTTGATGATTGATCATATTTTTAAAATATTGCCCCACTCTATGTTGATTGCCCGATAATGTGGCGATGGGGAAACCGTGCCAACTACCCGCAGTGGTTATGTGGCAATGACCCGCGATGATTTGCGCAATCTGTGCGCCGCTTTGTTTTAAAGTGATGGCAAGATTTTCAGACTCGGTTAGGCGATAGGTATCGACGGGCATATGCAGGCGATTGGCATTGTGATGCAAAATAAGAATGACAGGGGTTTGCGCTGCTTTGGCAAGCGCCAATTGGTTAGCCAACCATTTAAGGCGCGTAGCACAGAGGATGCCTTCAACACGACCAGGCTCGCTACTGTCTAGCATAATGATGCGATAGCCTTTAATTTCAACCGCACCCTGTACAAAACCATTCTCATCAGCCATAGCGTCCTTATCATAGTCTAAATAAACATCTCTATCATCATGATTGCCCATCATGACAAGGGATTTTACGGGGTTGTTTTGGCGGATTTTGTCAAATAATTGGTATGATTCAATTTTGCCCTTATCGGCAATGTCACCTGCATAAACGCAAAGATCAGCATCATCATAAAACTCATTAACATCGGCAATGGCTTTTTCGAACCGTTCAGCGGTGTCTAAACCGAATTTAACTTCTTGTGGCGGCAGAATGTGAATGTCGCTCATTATGACTAATTTTAGCATATTTTTTCCTTAAAAATTATCAATCAACATCAAGTTGATCGCGTGTCCAATCACCGACAATGCTAATTGCGAGGGTGATGAATAGAATGATGAAACCAGGGGTAAGGGCCAGCCAAGGGGCTTTGTAAAGATAATCGCGGCCAATGCCGATGAGTACGCCTAAACTGGTGTCGGGTGGTTGAATGCCAATGCCCAAAAAGTTAAGTGAGGATTCAGCCAAGATTGTTGAGGGAAAATTAATGGTCATGTTGACCACGATCACTGCCATAGTGTTGGGCAATACATGGCGCAAATAAGTGCGAAACGCGCTGGCACCCAAAATGGTCTGAGCCGTGACATAGCCATCATTCTTAGCGCTAAGCGCCACAGAGCGGGCAAGCCGCGCATAACGTTCCCACCCATAAATACACATAATGAGAATGAACAGGGTGATGTCGGCTTGCGGCATGACGGCAAGCAATGCCAATGCCATAACAAGAAATGGAATGGCTGCCTGAAAGTCAATTAATATGCCGATGAAATCATCGATCCAACCACCTGCCCAAGCGGCGATGAAGCCTAAAGAGGTGCCAAATATAGCCCCCACCAATGTACCAATGGCGGCAATTGCCAAGCTGATTTGAATGCCGCGCAAACACAAAGAAAAAACATCATGACCGAGATTGTCGGTGCCCAATATATTGCTCCAACTGCCGCCCATAAATACAGGAGGCGCGAAACGGTTGAGCAGATCCAGCTCAGCAATGTCATGCGGTGATATGGCTTGGGCGAAGATGGCCAAAAATACCATCAGGCAAATGAAAGTAAATGATATTTTAACCATAAATGGCGCGCCGCTAATGCGCATTTTCCAGGTTAAAACGCGTTGTTCATTTTGTGGGTCGATGGCGTTATCTTGCTTGAAATCAGGATCGGTTGCGAGGTTTAGGCTCATGCTGTGGCTACCTTATTACGTTTAATGGAGATTCTGCGGGTATCGCGAATGCGTGGGTCGATGAAGCCATAAGACAGATCGACCAATAGGTTGATTAAAATCATGCTGGCGCCAATCAATAAAACAATGATTTGCACCACGGCAAAATCACGCGCCGCAACGCTTTCGACCAGCAAACGGCCAAGGCCAGGCCAAGCAAAAATATTTTCCGTAATCACTGCGCCGCCAATCAGGTTGCCCGCAAATAAGCCTACCAAAGTGAGCAGCGGGATTAAAGCATTGGGCAATACGTGATGGCGCAAGCCTTGGTGCTCATTTAAGCCGCCAGCTAATGATGTATCTAGCATCGGGTGGCTGAGAATTTCGACCATTGCCGAGCGGGTGAAGCGGGCGAATATTCCTGCTTCGGCTGATACCATGGTGATCATCGGCATGATCCATGACATCCAAGAGATGATGCCGCTCGGCGTGAGCCAGCCGAGCCAAACTGAAAATAAATACATGAGCAGAATGCCGACTAAAAAATTGGGCACTGCAAAACCAACCACTGATGCGGTCATGATGAGACGATCGGTGCGGGTGCCTTGTCTTAGGGCGGCATAAATGCCGACGGGGATGCCGATGAGTAATGAGGCGATGCCTGTTGGGATCATTAGCGCCAATGTGGCGGGTAGGCGGGTCATCACAATGTCGATGGCGGGTGCGCCTGTGCGGTAAGACAGACCGAAATCTAGCTGAATGATGCCCATGATATAGGTGACATAGCGTTGCCATAATGAATCGTTTAAATGCCAGCGTTCCTTAAACGCTTGGACGATTTCGGGTTGGGCATCGGGGCCGAGTATTTGCAGAGCAGGGTCGGCACTGAGTGACAGCGCGAAAAAGGTGAAACTGGCCAATAGTAATAAGGTCAGTAAAGAGCGCAGAATGCGGCTTAAAGTCCATTGCATATCATTCTCCAACCATCAAATCGGGGGTGTCAAAGGGTGTTGTTGGTTCTGTGGGCCGGTTAAATTCAGGCAACGAAGCGATCAGGCTTTTGGTATATTCGTGCTTTGGTGTGTTGAATAATGAATGGGTATCAGCCAGTTCGACAATTTCGCCAAAGCGCATCACCACCACACGGTCAGATATATGACGTATCACCGATAGGTCATGACTGATGAACAGAATGGATAGGTTTAACTCGCGTTGTAATTCGACCAATAGATTAAGCGTTTGCGCTTGCACTGCTACATCAAGCGCTGAGACCGATTCATCACAAATCAGAATTTCAGGTTGCAAGATAAGCGATCTGGCCAACGAAATACGTTGCCGCTGCCCGCCAGATAAAGACCGTGGATAGCGCGAGAATAACGACGCGGTGATGCCCATACGTTCGAGCAATTTGATGGCTTTGTCGCGACGTTGGTTTGGTGCGCCAACATTGTGAATGGTCAATGGTTCAATGACTTGTGACAATACATCAATGCGCGGGTCGAGGCTGCCGAGCGAATCTTGCAACACATATTGAATGCGTTGGCGTAATTTTTTACCACGCTGACCAGAAAAACTAAGTGGCTTGTCTTCGAATTGAATGCCGCCAGAGCTAGGTTTAACAAGGCCAACGGCTATTTTGGCAAAGGTGGTTTTGCCGCTGCCGCTTTCGCCAACAATGCCGAGTATTTCGCCTTTGTGCAAATTGACCGAAACATTTTGCATGGCCTTAACAATACTGCCATCGGGGCGGGTGTAGGATACATTGACCGATTGGTAATTCAGCACTGGCGCGCCATCGCAACGACCCAAATGGGTTAAGGTTGACAATGATAATGAGGCGATTAATTCTTGTGTATAGCTGTGTTGTGCGTGGTTGAATACGGTGTCGACATCGCCTTGTTCGACGATTTTGCCTTTATACATAACGGCAACTCGGCTGCAATATTGCGAAATAACGCCAATGTCATGAGAAATAAGAATGACGCTCATACCTGTGTTTTTGGCAATCTGGGTTAATTTATCTAGAATTTCAGCTTGTAGGATGACATCAAGCGCAGTTGTTGGCTCATCGGCAATGAGAATATCGGGCTTGCCTGCCATAGCCAAAGCGATGGCAACGCGTTGACACTGGCCGCCAGATAATTGATGCGGATAGGCATCTAAATATTGTTTTGGGTTGCTCATACCAGCGGTTTTAAGCAAATGAATGCAAGCATTACGGCTGGATTGTTGATTGTTAATAGACAGATGAAGTTTCAAATGCTTTTCGACCGTCATTAGCGGGTTAAGCGCACTCATAGGGTCTTGAAAAATCATCGAGCATATAGAGCCGCGGATTTTATGCAATTGGGCTTGGTTGGATAATTCATAATCTTGACCATCGATATGCAAACTGCCCGAAGCAGTGGCTTTATTTGGCAATAAACCCATAATGGCGCGACAAGTTAAGCTTTTGCCACTGCCGCTTTCGCCAACAATGCCAAAAATTTCACCTTTATTCAGGCTAAAATTAACCTGATCGACAATATTGGTTTTGCCGTCAAATGAAATGCATAAATCCGAGACAGCAAAGCGGGGCTTTGCCATCTCAAGATCAGATATATTGGATATAATCTGTTGGGTCATTTATTTTTCCACACTCACACCAGCAGTCGTAAAGTCCATATATGAGGTTGATAATGGGCTGTAAGTCAGGCCTTTTCTAACGCCATAAATTTGGGTTAATTCATGCAGCACTGCGCCACGTGGGTTGGTTTCGAACTTATCTAACATAGTGGTGAAAACGTCTCTACGTATGGCTGTGTCGGTTTCTGTTGCCAGAGTTTTGCCCAACACGATCATCTCTTCAGTATTTATATAAACATCATTCTGTGCCCAACCACCTGTAGGGCCAAAACGACGCCAGAATTGACCCATTGGGTCAGGATAATAAGCTGTGAATGAAGCGTCGAAAATATGGCGGGTCTCATTATCTTCAGTCACTTGACCCCAATTTTCTTTAACCGCTAGTTTCACGTTTAAACCAGCTTTTTTCCACATTGCCACTAAAATTTGAGCCGTTTCAATTTGGCTGGTATAATAGCTATTTTGGGTGCGATAAACGATTTCTTCGCCGTTATAACCAGCTTCTTTAAGTAGCTTTTGGGCTTTTTCGATGTTGAACTCTGGGATGGGACGATCGGCTAAATACATTTTACCAAACACTTGCATTTGCCAGCCATGTGGTACTGAAGTATGGTTTTGATAAAGGGCTTGGGCCAGTGTTTCACGGTCAATTGCTAAATTAAGCGCTTCACGAATGCGCGGGTCACCGATAATTTCATTGGTGCTGTCATAAACCAAACCACGAATGTTTAATATAGGACCGCCTGCAATAGATGCGTTTTCTGCTTTGTCGATTTCTTCGATATGATCAGGAGTGACTTCGGTAATCATGTCAAATTGGCCTGCGCGCAAACCAGCAATACGAGTTGAAATTTCAGGCACCACTGTGAAAGTCACTTTGTCTGCAGCGGCTTTGTTATCGCCATAATAGTTATCAAATTTTTCAATAATAACATGATCATCTAAGGTGAGGTTTGAGAATTTATAAGGGCCAGTTCCAACAATATGTAGAGCAAATTCTTCATAAGAACCTGCAGCTTCAAATGCAGATTTAGAAACAATTTGTGATGGATAATTAGCAAAACGATGGATAATCAATGCATCATCGTCTTTCATTGAGATGCGCACTGTATATTCATCAATGGCTTCGACTTTTTCAATGCCGCCTATAAATGGTTTAGAAACCACGGTGCCAGAACCACCAATGGCTACATTGTCATGGCCAAGACGTAGAGGTGAAAATGTGAACAAGATGTCTTTGGCAGTCATTTCGGTGCCATCATGAAAATGGACGCCTTTTTTGAGCGTAAATTCTATTGTTTTCGCATCAATAATTTCCCAACTGTCGGCTAAGCCAGAAACCAGTTTGCCGCCATCGCGGTAATCGACTTTTACCAGTGTATCAAATAGGTTGTAAATAATCCGTTGGCTCACATTGGAGTTTTCCATCACTGGATCAAGTGTGTTGGGTAGGTGAGCCACAGCAATAGTTAAGTCGTATGCTTGAGCAGCGGAAACGCTGAGGCAAAGAGCAAGTATAGAGGTTGATAGTTTTAATTTCATGAGAGTAGGGCCTTAAAGTGTAATCAAATACGGTTAGTGTTTTGTAGCCACACCTCTATAAAATTGTTTTGTAACAGTAATGTGATACGGTGTTTTTAATTCAATGGAGCAATCTGCCTGTGTCATATGGGTTGTTTAATCATGAATGAAACTTAATTAAGACCCATTATTTTAGGAATTTTGACATAAAGATATAGCTAAACTGGCGTCCAGCACCACGCTGCTGTTTTTCGACACCTGTATGGAAGCATTCTTTAAGGCTGTGAATTGGCACGTGAAAGTGAACCAGTATTGGCGTTTAAAACTGACCCGTCGTATTCAAAGGACAAGGGCAGTTGGTGGGCTGCTCTTCGCATATGAGCGCGAATTATGAAATAAATAGGTGGGTAGTTTCAAACGCCAAATACCCCCCTAAGTGGTTTACTTTCGCGTGCTAATTTACAGTATACGGTCCATTTTTAGATCTCTTGGACGTCACGCTTCTACGATTAGCAGAGAAATAAAAAAGAATGGCGGCTCTACCCTATACCGAGCTTCAATAGCCAATAAAAACTCATGGAAACGTGGGAAATGACCAAAACAATGTTTGCTTACCAGAAATGTTAAACTTAAAGACTTGATTGTATGTAAGTTGACAAAGAATTGGTCTCCAAAACAAATATCTGGGTGGTTAAAACTAACATTTCCAGATAATGGGAGCATGAGAGTGTCACATGAAACAATATACAAAAGCTTATTTATTCAAACGCGCGGCCTGTTTCGAAAGGAAATGCGTAATCATTTGAGGACAAAGCGTAAGTTTAGGCATGCAAAGAACCACAAAGCGGGCTCAGCTAGTAGAATTCTTGATGGAATTTCTATCAGTAAAAGACCTGCCATAGTTGAAGATCGAGCGATACCCGGGCACTGGGAGGGTGATTTGATTTGCGGCTCTAAAAATAGCTATATTGCAACTGTTGTGGAGCGTCAATCCCGCT